>DAIMGJ010000013.1:0-65863 GCA_036723975.1 Lachnospiraceae bacterium | reverse complement strand
TGGACTAGGCGGGAATCGAACCCGCGTCCAAAAACCAATCCCCTGTTCTTCTACGAGTGTAGTTCGTTATCATTTCATTCCCTCCGAGACTAAGAAACGAACACCTTTGTCTCTTTGGTAGCTTCATGGTACGCCTAATAGCTCAAAGCTTTGCTATTATCGTTTCCGGTAAAAGATGAAACCCGTATCCAAGATCACCGGTTATCTCGGGCGGATTGCAGCGTTAATTAAGCTGCGTATGCTAATTCATTATCAGCGTTTAATTTTAAGTTGGCCATTTAACGCATTACCATGCGACTCGCTTCACCAGCTTCAAGATCCCTGTCGAAACCTTTACTAGCCCATATGATGTTCCTTTTATAAGGAACATATTTGTTATCATCCATATCGGATGACTGTTTATAAATATAAACGTTTTTATTAAAAATAGCAATGAACTTATCGTTCAATTCTTGTTGTTATCGAATCATCTGTTTAAATTCGCGCTGCGCTTCTCTCTTTTGATCCTTTGCAGCAATATCATTTCGCTTGTCATAAAGCTTTTTACCTTTTGCAAGAGCCACCTTTACTTTTACACGAGACCCCTTAAAGTAAACTTCCACAGGAATCAAGGCATACCCTTTTTCCTTAATCTTCTGCTCTAACTTTAAAATCTCGCTTCGATGCATCAAAAGCTTTCTTGGTCGAAGTGGATCACGATTAAAAATGTTTCCTTTTTCATAAGGAGAAATGTGCATCTGATACACAAACAACTCTCCTTTTTCAATACGAAGAAACGCCTCTTTAATGGAACACTTTCCCATACGTAGGGATTTAACCTCCGTACCTACCAAAGAAATTCCGGCTTCATAGGTCTCTTCCAAGAAGTAATCATGATATGCTTTTTTATTATTAGCGATTAGTTTTTGTCCTTCTGCCATGTTTCTTACCTGATTTTGCCTTTTTCTTTAAGGCTTCTCTGCCCTTTTTCTTTAATTCTTTCTTCTTTGACTTCGGGCGTGCTTTCTTTTTCCCCGCCAATTCAAAGTCGATGGTACGGGTTTCAAAATCCGCCTTCTTTACAATAATACGAATCGGTTCCCCAAGTGTAAAGGTATTTCCGGTTCGTTCACCGACAAGACAATAATGCTCTTCGTCAAACTCATAGTAGTCATCCTCTAAAGATACGATTGGAATCATACCTTCTACGGTATTGGGGAGTTCCACATACACGCCCCACTTCGTGATACCGGAAATCACGCCCAAAAATTCCTGATCAATGTAAGATGCAATAAACTGTACTTTCTTTAACTTATCGACTTCTCGTTCCGTTTCATCTGCGCGGCGCTCCAGTCTGGAGGTCTCCGTTGCAATCACCGGAAGGGCACCTTCATAGTAAGAAAGTTTTTTCTTTTTTAACTCTCCGTGCAGATGCTGTTTTAAAATACGATGGACCTGTAAATCCGGATAACGACGAATCGGAGATGTAAAATGAGAGTAATATTTTAAGGCCAAACCAAAGTGACCTTCGCACTCCACATCGTACTTTGCCTGCATCATAGAACGAAGTACCAAACGAGATAGCATCTCCTCTTCCGGAGTATTCTTAATATCTTCCATTAATCTTTGAATCTCTTTTGGTTCGATTTCATTTGGATCTCCCTTTAAGCGGTGTCCAAAGTTTCCCATAAAGCGATTCAATGAGTCTATCTTTTCTCCGTCCGGAGTACCGTGAATTCGATACAAGAACGGAAGTTCATGCTCAAACGCATAGCGTGCCACTGTCTCATTTGCAAGAAGCATAAACTCCTCAATGAAACGATTGGATGTTCCACGTTCATAGGCACGGATTTCCTTTGGACGACCTTTTTCATCCAAAATGATTACGGCTTCCGGCAAATCAAAATCAATACTGCCTCGTTTATGACGGCGCTTATTTAAAATTTTTGCCAGTTCTGCCATCTCACGAAACATCGGAACCAAATCAGAGTACTCTGCAATCAATTCCGGATCTTCATCCTCTAAAATACAATTTACCTTGGTATAAGTCATACGACGGGTGGAATGGATAACAGATTCGGCAATTTTAGAATCCACCACTTTTCCTTTTCCGTCAATGGTCATAATACAACTCATAGCCAAACGGTCTTCATCCTCATTTAAGGAACAAATCCCATTGGAAAGCTCTGTTGGAAGCATTGGAATCACACGATCTACCAAGTATACGGAGGTACCTCGACGTCTTGCTTCTTCATCTAAAGCGGAGCGTTCCGTTACATAATGAGAAACGTCTGCAATATGCACACCTAGGATATAATAATCACCCTCTTTATGAAGGGATACTGCATCATCCAAATCCTTGGAGTCATCCCCGTCAATGGTAACCATCACTTCCTTTCTCAAATCCAAACGGCCTTTTACATCTTTTGCAGAAACCGGATGATTCACATTTTCAGCCTCCAACAAAACTTCTGTCGAAAACTCCGTCGGAATACCAAAGGTCTTTACGATGGATGTCACATCTACCCCCGGTTCTGAGGGGAAGCCTAAGATTTCTACGATAACACCTTCCGGCTTGTGACGCATATCACCGTATCCGGTCAAATAGCAAACCACCTTTTGATTATGAAGTGCATGCAAATCCTTCCCCTGTGGGACAAAAATATCTTTTGTGATTTTTTTGTCATCGGGAATAATAAACCCAAAGTTACCGGTTTTTTGATAAGTTCCCACCACGGTAGTAATCTGGTGAGAAAGAATCTCCATAACCATAGCCTCCGTACGTTTTCCCTCACGTCCTTTGATTGTCTGAATACGCACAACATCCTGATGAAAGGCGTTCCCTACAAACTCCTCCGGTACAAAAAAGTCCTCTTCCAATCCTTCCACTTCCACAAATCCGAAGCCTCTGGGGTTTGAAATAAAAGTACCTTCATACTGTTTGGACTTTTTTTCCTTTTCTGTTTTCTCAATTGTTACTTTCTTGTCCTTTTTTATCTTTGACATAAAATCCTTTCAAAAAAAATAAAGCCACCAAATATGGTGGCTTTTCAAAACTTAATTAAAATACACTTAAGTTCAATACAGCTGCAAGAATGAAGAATACAACAACGAGTGCTGCAGTACCCTTTACCAACATTCCCTCACGAGAACGTCCCTTGTTCTTTGCCCAGTAGCTTTCGATGTTCTGACCACCGATGCTACCAAGTCCCTGCTGTTTGCCTTCCTGTAAAAGAATAATCACAGTAAGTGCCACACATACGATTATAAATAAAATTGTAAGAACCAACTTTAATTTTTCCATTTTAATATCCTCCTAGTTTGCCGCAGATTCAGCGACTTTACAAATATATCACAGCACATCCGAAATAGCAAGTTTTATTTTCTATCCTCAAGCCGTGTATACTGGTAATGCTCTCCCACCATCATATAAGCAGGACGCATAATCTTATTATGTCCGCAAATCTCTTCCATACGATGGGCAGCCCAACCGGAAATACGTGCAACTGCAAAAATCGGTGTATATAATTCCTTCGGAAGTTTTAGCATCTGATAAACAAATCCGGAATAAAAGTCTACATTTACACAAACACCTTTATACATTTTACGTTCTTCAGCAATAATCCGCGGAGCTAAGCGTTCAACCATGGAATAGAGTTTAAACTCTTTTTCATAACCTTTTTCAACAGCCAAATCTTCCACAAACTTTTTAAAGGTAATCGCACGGGGATCGGAAATGGAATAAACCGCATGTCCCATACCATAGATAAGACCGGCCTTATCAAAAGCCTCTCCATGAAGTAATGCGCGTAAATAGGCCCCCACTTCTTCCTCAGAATTCCAATCTTTTACGTGCTTTTTCATGTCTGCAAACATATTTACCACTTTGATATTGGCGCCGCCGTGGCGAGGACCCTTTAAAGAGCCAAGAGCTGCGGCAATTGCAGAATAGGTATCCGTTCCGGAAGAAGAAACCAGATGTGTGGTAAAGGTAGAATTGTTACCACCACCGTGCTCAGCATGCAGAATCAAAGCAACATCCAAAAGCTTTGCCTCAAGAGGTGTAAACTTGGAATCATCACGTAAGCAGTGCAATATATTTTCTGCTGTGGAATAATCCGCACGAGGTCTGTGAATAATAAGGGAGTCCTGCTCATGATAATAACGATAGGACTGATAACCGTACACAGACAAAAGCGGAAACATGGCAATCAACTGCAAACACTGACGAAGTACGTTTTCCTCGGACGTATCATCCGGATTGTCATCATAGGAATACAGGGTCAAAACACTTCGTGCCAAGGTATTCATCATATCCTTTGAAGAGCGCTTCATAATAGTATCTCGAACGAAGTTCTTCGGAAGGGTACGATATCCCGCCAGAATCGAACAAAATTCTTTTAACTCATCTTTGGTGGGAAGATGTCCAAACAAAAGCAAGTAGGACACTTCCTCAAATCCGAAGTGAAAACCTCTGGGCTGGTTTGCCACGATATCCTGTACGTTGTATCCACGATAAAAAAGCTCACCGTCAATCGGTACACGCTTTCCGTCAATTTCACGCATGGAATTAATCTCGGAAATATTGGTAATACCTACCAGCACACCTTTACCGTTTAAATCACGAAGTCCTCTTTTGACTTCATAATCCGTGTAAAGCTGAGGGTCAATCACGGAAGCCTTTTTGTTTAATTCTGCTAAACGTTTAATTTCGGGGGTGATTTTTTGAAAATTCGTCTTTGGCATGTTGTGCCACCTCCTTATTTCATCCTTTTTCTTTCCTTTTTCCTTATATATGCATCAAAATGCACCTGTAAAATTCTATCACAATCCCAAGGATATCTCAAATTTTAGAGGCTACGTCTAATTATGAGCAGCACTCTGCAATCGCTTTTTTTAATGTTTTTGAAAACACCACCCAGCAAGTAATAAACAACACAATAAACAACACATTTAAAAAAGAAATTAACTGCCCTTGTACTGTTAGAATATGAAAATCAAACAGGATTCCGTATACTCCGTACCCAAGACTTACCAAAGCAAACAATACAGTAATTGGAAAAAGACGATTTTTCATGCCTTCCCGATCGTAACATCTCGCCATGGTCTCCGCCGGAATAAACGTCGTCGGAATAATCCCCTTTTTCACCTGAAATGCTCCGAACAGTAAAAAAACACCCAAAAGCAGCACAATTACATCAAATATTTTAATTACATCAATACTCATAATTTCTCCTAGCCCATTTTCGATATTTTTTTCACAAATCTACGAAATATGTTATAATGTTTCAGATAATATTTAGATTATCAATTTTTATTGGGAATAGCAAGGTATTGGGTATAATATGAATTTCCAAGCAATATTACTCGCAAACATTACGGGTTTCACGCTTATTCTATTTTTAAGAATCAGTCGTATTCTCAGCCAAGTAAAACAGGATACAGAAGAAAATGCTTTTAACGTAATGATGTATTTCGTTATGATTGCATGCATTGTTGAGCCGCTCACTTTCTATGTAGATGGTAAGCCCGGCTTACTTTGTTATTGGATAAATCTGTTAGGCAACACCTATCTTTACTATGCCAACGCCACCGGAACTTTTCTTTGGCTGTTATACATGGATTTAAGTCTCTTTCATGACCGTTTAAGGCTGAAAAGAATCTACTATAAGCTTGCTGTTCCCGTAAGTGGACTGATTCTTTCTCTTATAATAAATATATTTACCGGATTTTATTTCTATGTAGACGAGGCAAACGTATATCATCGCCAACCGGCTGTGTATATTTTCTACGCTTACCTTTTCTTCTGCGGTGTTTTTACGTTGATTATTTATTACAGTTTCAAAGCAAAGCATGGAGAGACCGCATTTTTTCCGGTTTATATGTATATTGCACCGATTTTTATCGGAAGCATTCTCCAGATGCTGATATACGGTGTCTCCCTGGCGTGGTTGGGATCTGCTTTGGGAATTACCGCTCTCTACATCAGCCTGCAGCAACAAAAAGTGTACAAAGACGAATTGACCGGCTTATACAATCGTTTGTATTTAAATCATATCCTATATAAAATGAATCGTTTTCCCAATCGTCACTACTACGGTTTGATGATGGACTTAAATGATTTTAAAGGAATCAATGATAACTTCGGACATTCCATGGGCGATATTGCTTTGGTCGAAATTGCAAAGATTTTCCGTTCAATATTAAAGGAGGACAGTTTTGCCTTCCGTTATGCCGGCGACGAATTTATTATTCTAATAAAAACAGATCGTTTGGAAGATGTATTGGACTTGGAAACTACCATTCACGAAAAATTAAAAGACTACAACACTACGTCTTCTTATCCCTTCCAGTTGTCTGTTTCCATAGGACATGGAAAATACGACAACGAGCATGATACGGAAGATACTTTCTTAAAGAAGATTGACTCTGCTATGTATGAAGCCAAGAAAGCTTATCACGGCGTACTCTAGTTATTCGTTTCTCTTTCATTAGTTTTCCCACAATTCCTTAAACATAATATTTTTCTTATGTTCCAATCCGCAATTTGCAAAGTACACCGGTTCTTTATCAAAACTTCGATAAAGCAGCATCTCGCTATCCTTTAATCCGGAAATATCCCTGCCTAAATCCACCACAAGTTCATGTGATTTCGTGGGAAGTATCTCATTTCCTGCGAACCGGTCCCGATACACCTTGTCATTAAACAATATTTCAAGTGTCAAATCATAAGGACAGATTCCGGCACCGATATTTAAGATTTCCAAATGAAGATAATTGTGTTCTCCGGTATTTGAAATTCTCAAATTTGTAATTAAAAACCGATATCCCAAACGTAGACTGACCCGAGATAAGATTCCCATTTTTTCCCAATCACCTATTGCATTCTTGTCATACTGGGAGTTTAAATAGGTCAGATGGTACGTATCCATATCCGTCAAAATATCTTTGCTTCCGTATAGGACTTCTCCACCTACCGGGCAACGATAACGACCGATAACCATATCCATCTCCTCTGCTTTTCTTCCCTGAGAAAACGTATTCATATCGGTATCGGAACCATAAATTGCATCATCAAATAATGTCAAATAGGAATCATATCCTCTGGAGTTTTCCACAAGATTGATATATGCGGCAGTGCGAAGTGCCAGATAAACTTCTTTTCCGAAGACCGCGCGAAATTCATCATACAATCGCAGAATACTTAAATCTGTCGCATAACGGGAAAAATGCATTTCTCCCCAGCTACCGACAAACAGCCCCTGAAATAAAACCACCTCTTTTAAAAATGGTTTTATCACTTCTCCTACCTGATGCATATGTGTAAAAATCTGTTTTAATGAGGTCGGTTCCTTTTCCATGGCATAACCTTCAAAATCATATGCAAACCGAAGCATCATATCCTTTTTATTTTCATGAAAAAAGTCCAGAATCTGTTCCAGATGACAAAGGCCTTCTTGATTTATCTTCATATCCCGATATGCATAAAGGTTGATTTCTATCAGGCATAAGCGCTCCTCTTCCACAATTACGGAAGACAAGAATTCTTCGTCCACATCTTCTTCCAATTGAAAAAGATACGGGCGATACCATCCCATCCCCGGATTTAAGATTAGAAGATTGGATTCTTTGTATTTTTCTCTTGTATTCTTTTCATTTTTTCTCCCAAATAACATCACATTCCCCTGCTTCAATAAGACGAAATAACTGGTCCACGTTTTTTCCCGAATAATCCAGGTTTTTATTCATATTTCGATTTCCCATACGTTTTCGAATATAAGGATCTTCTGCCATATCCGCTATTGCTTCCGCAAGTTTTTTTCCGTTTAAATCGCAAACCACACCGTCGTAGCCGTTTTCGATTTGCTCCCGATTGCCGTTCACATCGGACACAATCACGGCACATCCTAACGTCTGCGCCTCTTGAATCGCAATACTTTTTCCTTCAAATCTTGTGGCATGAACGTAAATATCACAGTTTGCAAAATACGGATAGGGATTTGCTTTTTCTCCAAGCAAAATAAAATAATCCGTAAGTTTTTTCTGATTGATTAAATCCTGAAGCGGCTTTCTTAAAGGCCCGTCTCCAATGACATACCACTTTATGGGATAATGCCATTTGCGAAGATATACCATAGCCTGAATAGCCACATCATAGGCTTTTTGACTGCTTAAACGGCCAACGGTAAGAAGCCGTAATCCTTTGTCCTCAAATCCATCCGGTGTGCCTTCTTTGGCCAGTCGGCGAATGGTTTCCTGATCTATAATCTCATGGTAAATCTCTGTCTTTCCCATACACTCCGGATGAACTTCCAAAAAAGCTTCCTTTACGCTTTCGGAAGTTGCAAACACTTTGTCCATTTTGTCATAAGCGTCCTCATCCAAATACTCATTAAACTCGTTTAAATTACAATTTCTGTAAACCCAAGCAGCTTTCTTTAAAGCTTTCACATGATCCGCCACATAATAGGTTGCTGCCCCTTCGGAAAATGCAATGGCAATATCATACTCCGTTTTAAACCTTTTACCCCCGTTTGCAATCATTCTGTCATGAAGCTGTCCGGTATATATCTTATTTGCTTCCAGCATTCTCCATAGATTTGCAAACATATAGGGAATCGAGGTGAGAAAGGCTCCGTTTCGGAAGCTGTTTTTTATCGCAGCAAATGTATGATACATCCTATCCGCTCCCTTTTTTGACGAGCTTGTAAAAAGTCTTTTATTTAAAAGATGAATACCTTCCGGCAATTGTGAAAAAACGTCTCCGCAATTCATCATAATATATAAGTCCACATTATAGTCCGGACTGTCAATCGCCCTAAGAAGCGTAAGCAATGTATTTGCTCCGTCTTTTTCATTTAAAGTATTCACTACAAACAATATTTTCTTCATGGCATACCCTTTGATTCCGCATTTTTACTTCGATTTTAAGTATACCACTTTCCATTGTTTTCATAAACAAATTGAAAGATTCTTGTTAAAAATATTTGAATATTCTAACAATATGTTGTAATATGAAAATGATTATAAGAAGGAGTGATATGGATCATGGATTTAACAAATAAAAAAATACTTATTAGCGATGATTCTATCTTAGCTAGAAAACAATTAAAAGACATTATCTGTTCTATCGGCGAGGGTGCCGAGTTTATTGACGCAACCAACGGACAGGAAGCCATCGATAAATACAAGGAATTCACACCCGATATCACATTTCTAGACATTGTAATGCCTGTAAAAGACGGCATCGAAGCTGTAAAAGGTATCATGGAAATCAACAACCAGGCACAGATTATTATTGTGTCTTCCGTAGGTACCCAGACCCAGTTAAAGGCCGCTTTGGAGGCAGGCGCCAAAGATTTTATTCAAAAACCAATAGAGACCTCCCACGTGGAAACTCTTTTACAGACTCATCTAGGATAGGAGGTTTTTTCCGATGTATGCACAATTTTTTGGAAGTTACCTTTTAAACAGAAAAGCTGTCACTCCGGAACAGTTGGCAAAAGCCATTGCGAACTCTTCCAATACTCATATCAAACTCGGAACTTTGGCTATGCATAAAGGTTTTATGACAGCATCCGAAGTTGATGAGGTATGTTTCTTACAGACCAGAGAAGACAAGCGTTTTGGAGAAATCGCCATTGAGCGCAATTATCTTTTCGAAGATCAGCTGGAAGAATTATTAAAATCCCAAAATCCCGACTTTTTGCTGTTGGGACAAAACCTGGTAGACACCGGTGCTATTTCAAACGCGGAGTTGGAAGAACTTATTATCGCCTACCAAAACGACTATGAAATTGTCACTCCGACAGATCGTGCCGGTACAGAAGATACCCAGTCGTTAATTGAGAACTTTTTGATTTCAGCTGAGCGTCCCATAAACGAACATGCGGTAATGTATTTAAATCTCATATTTAACAATTTGGTTCGTTTTATCGGCGATGACTTTACACCACTCTCTCCGATTCAGACAAATGATTACGAAGTAAACTATTGTGTTACACAAAACATTATCGGTTCTGTCAATTTTTCATCCAGCATTGATATGGAGCCCAACGTGGCAATCGGATTCGCATCAAGATATGCCAAAATGGACTTTACCGAATTTGACGAATACGTAAAAGCATCTTTGGAAGACTTCTTAAATCTTCACAACGGTTTATTTATTGTTAATATGTCAAATGAAGCCTCCATAGAGCTTACACTTGACCCACCTCATCAGGAAACAAGCCCTGTGCTTTCGCTTTCGGATAATTCCTTCGTAATTCCTGTGATTTATCCATTCGGTACCGTATACTTGCTCTTAACTTTGTAATAAAATACGTATAAAAAAAAGAAGCTACACATAGCTTCTTTTTTTGCAATTCAACTACTCTTCTTCCGAAGTATCCGATTCCGTCGGTTCCGTTTTTTGCTCCGTAACATCCGGTTCCACAGTATTATTTTCCGTATTTTCCTCCGGAACGGAAGGTTCCGGAGTTTCTGTAGGAGTTGTCTGTTCTGTCGGGGCTGTGGTTTCTGTCGGTGTATACGGATCCACAGTTGATTCCACTACCCCGGTGTCTTCATTTGCACCCCAAATCTTAAAGAATACATGATTTCCGATAACGGTATATCCTGTAATTCCGAATTTATCTGCATAATACTTCGTCATAAAGAAAAGCCAGTCACCGTTTCGTTGTCCGGCAATTACAGCCTTTGCAGCCTTTAAGCAGGATTCATCGGCACCTAATGCCATTCCACGATTCACCGCATCCGGATAGGAAGCAAACTGCTTGTTTTGCATAATAACCTCTGGAATGGTATTGGGAAATTTTGAACTTTTTACACGATTCATAATAACGGAACCAACAGCCAACTGTCCCGTATAGGACTCACCACGAGCCTCTGCCCATATGGTGGCAGCCAATAACTGGGTTTCATAATCACTTGCGGAATACGCACCTCCGGTGTCCTCTGACTCTGTGGCAAGCTGATCTGCAATTTCTTTTGCCTTTGCTGCCTGTGCTGCCGCAGCCTGAGCTTCCAAAGCTTTCATCTGTGCTTCCATTTCCGCAATTATCTCATTGTACTCTTCCACGCTCATCTTCGCAGTTGTCAGTTCTTCGTTTTTTTCATTCAATTCTGCAGAAGTTCCGTTCAACAGGGAATCCATCTCACTCTGACTGGAATGAAGCAAGCCCTTTGCCGTTTTTAAATCCTCGTATTTTGCATTTAAAGACTCTGATTTTTGAGCAATGGTCAACTGAAGTTGCTGATATGATTCCAACAGTTGCCTATCGTAATTTACTATTTCTGAAATCATACTTGCTCTGGACAGGAAATCCGCAATGGAGCCGCTGGTTAACAGAGCGACGAAAATATTGTTTTCATCCCGATGTTCATAAAAGTAAACCATACGTTTTTTCATGGCATCATACTGGATGTCCTCGTTCTTTTTCGCTTCTTCCAGTTCCCTTTCCAACTCAGCAATCTCTGATTCCGTACTGGCAATCGTTTTGTTTGCATTTGCTATCTGTGAGTTGATGGAAGATAATCTTTTATAAAGGGAATCGTAATCACTTTCCAGTTTGTCTGTTTCCCTTTCAAGATTGGAAACATCACTTTCGGCATCGCTCTTTCTCTTATTGGCATCATCAAGCGCTCTTTGGGTCTCTTCTTTTTGCTTGTCAATGTCATCCGTTGCATAAACATTTGTTACACAAGAAAAGACGCATGTCATAACAAGGAGGCCCGCAAGCATCGTTTTCAGTATTTTATTTTTCATAGGTCCTCTTTCTTTTTGTTTGCAATCCATTATCGACATGAGGTGGACAATCCCTCCATAGCCACTGCTCCACCCCGGACGATATCAATTCGTTTGAACGTCTTTCGAAGTAATTGGCAAAGATCGTTGTTCTTTCGCTCTGTCAAACAGCTTTCCAAAATGAGTGAATCCACATCCGTATCTACAACACGAATTTTAAAAGTCTGGGCAATACGATACGCCTCCGCCTTTTCTTCGGGAGTCACACTCTTAATCTTCGCAAATAAAACTTCCTTCATATGTATCGGCAAATCTGTCAAATCCACAACCTTTATAACTTCCACCATGGTATTTAATTGTTTTTTGATTTGCTCAAAGGTCACATCATCGGAAGTCACGCAGATGGTCATACGGGAAATATCGGTGTGTTCTGTGGTACCAACGGTAAGGCTTTGTAAGTTGTAACACTTTGCGGAAAACAATCCGGAAACCTTGGCAAGTACACCAACCTGATTTTCCACATAAAGTGCAATCCAACGATTTTTCATATTTGTATCCATGGCTCCCTCCTATTTCAAAATCATTTCGCTCATGGGATTTCCACCCTTAACCATTGGTAACACCAACTCCTCAGGCGGAATCATAAACTCAACGATGGTGGGCTTTCCCTTAACCTTTTTCGCCTCTTTAAGCGCAGGTAAAATCTCTTCATTGGATTCCACACGAATTCCTTTAATTCCGTATACCTCCGCCAGTTTCACAAAATCCGGTACATACTCGCCAAGTACGGAAGTCACATCTTTTGAAGCATCTTTAAAACCTGACTGCTTGCGAAGGGAAACCATACTGTAGCGCTTGCCGTAGAAAAGCTGTTGCATCTGGCGAACCATTCCAAGATATTGGTTGTTCATCACACAAACGACCACTTCCGCGCCCTGACAAACAGCCGTCGCAAGTTCTTGCATATTCATCTGAAAACCACCGTCACCGGTGATACAAACCACGTCTTTTTTCGGCGCTCCGATAGCGGCGCCCACCGCAGCCGGGAACCCAAATCCCATGGTGCCCAAACCACCGGACGTAATAAACTTGGAATCTTTTCCGGTCTCAATATACTGTGTCGCCCACATCTGATGCTGACCGACATCGGTAACCACAATGGATTTTGGAAAGACTTCGTTGATGCCTTCCATAACCTTCTGGGGAGATACTCCTTTGCCCTCTCTCATTGTAAGAGGATTCTCTGCTTCCCAGTCGTTGATCTTTTTTATCCACTCTTTGGTATGTAGCGGTTTTGCCCATTCCAGCATTTTTTCCAGTGCCAAAGAAGCATCCGAAACCACAGGTATGTCTACCACAACATTTCTTGAAATGGATGCAGTCTCCACATCCACATGAATAATCTTTGCCTTTGGCGCAAACTCATTTAAATCACCGGTAATACGATCGTTAAATCGGGTTCCGATGGAAAACAAAACATCACACTCCATAACTGCCATATTGGCAGCATATCGACCGTGCATTCCGGAATTTCCCACATATAGCGGATGGTCCGACCGCATGGTACCTTTTCCCATAATGGTGGTTACCACCGGAATCTGCATTGCCTCCGCGAATAATTGTAGTTTCTCACCGGCGCCGGAAATTTTAACTCCGCCTCCGGCAAGAATAATGGGTTGTTTTGCAGAGGCCAACAGTTTAAAGGCACGCTTTAGCTGTCCGATATGTACGCTTTCATTCGGATTGTATCCTCGAATGGAAACACTCTCCGGATACTCTGCAGGACCTTCCTGGGTTTGAATATCCTTTGGAATATCAATAAGAACAGGACCGGGTTTTCCCGTAGTGGCAATAACAAATGCCATTTTTAAAATTCGTCCAAGTTCTTTTCTGTCACGAACCGTAACGGAATACTTGGTTATGGAACGGGTCATTCCCACAATATCCACTTCCTGAAAGGCATCATTTCCGATGAGTCCCTGAGAGACCTGACCGGTTAATACAACAAGGGGTACACTGTCATAATGTGCATCCGCAATAGCGGTAATGGTGTTGGTGGCACCGGGACCGCTTGTTACCAAACATACTCCCGGCTTTCCGGTGGCTCTGGCATAGCCTTCCGCTTCGTGAACAAGCGCCTGCTCATGACGTGCAAGAACCACATGAAGGTTATCCTGCTTATACAGTTCATCCATAATGTCGACAATCATGCCTCCGGGATAAGCAAATATTGTATCTACTTTTTCTTCCGTCAGAGCTTTTATGATTAACTTTTTACCTGCAATGTCCATCTTTTTCCTCCCCTTTTTGGCCTGTTATTTCTGACGATATGTCACAAAATAATACTCCAAATCGTAGTAAGTCTCTTCTTCTCCTTCCACTGCCACTTCCCAGTTTTCTTTTTCATCAAGATTCGGGAAGTAAGCATCGGCCTCGTATGTATAATCAATCTTTGTTACATATGCCGTATCACATTCATCAATAAGCTGTGAATAAATAGCTGCTCCACCGATAACATATACATCATCCGAATTGTATTTTTTCAGTTCCTCGTGAAGTTCCTCTACAGAGTGAACCACCACAACTCCCTGCTTTTCAAAATTCGTATTCTTAGTAAGGACAATGTTGACTCGATCCTTTAAGGGTGCCCCGTTCGGAAAACTCTCCAAGGTCTTCCGTCCCATTACAACAACCTTTCCCAAGGTGGTTGAACGGAAAAACTTCATATCCGCAGGAATGGAAACCAAAAGCTTTCCTTTGCATCCGATTCCCCAGTTTTGATCAACTGCTACAATTGCTTTCATCTTTTTTCCCCTTTAAAACTAGACTGCGATTGGAATATTCTTTACCTGAGGGTTGGTTTCATAATCAATCAACTTGATATCATCCTCGGTAAACTCGTAGAAATCCTTAATCTCCGGATTCAGCCAAAACTTTGGTGCCGGAAACTGCGGACGGGTAATAAGTTCTTTTACAATATCCAAATGTCGGTCGTAAATATGCGCATCCGCAATCACATGAACAAACTCGCCGGGTTCCATATCGCACACCTGTGCCAACATATAAATCAGAACGGAGTACTGACAAACATTCCAATTGTTTGCTGCCAGGATATCCTGAGAACGCTGATTTAAAATACCGTTTAACACCAGCTTATCGCTTCCCGGCTTTTGGGTCACATTAAATGTCATACTGTAAGCACAAGGATAAAGATTCATATCTTCCAAATCCTGATGAACATAAATGTTTGTCAGGATACGACGGGAAAACGGGTTGTTCTTTAAGTCGTAAATCACGCGATCCACCTGGTCCATAAAATAACCGGTATCATCTTTTTCGAATCGGAAAATCTTGTCTGCACCGAATGCGTGAACCAAACCTTCTTCGGTAATATCTCTGTAGTGATGCTTTACAGACATCTGATATCCGTAAGCTTTTCCGATAGAGCCGTCTTCATCCGCCCACTCATCCCAAACTGTGGATTTTAAATCATGAATGTTGTTGGATTTCTTTTGCCAAATCCAAAGCATTTCATTGGTAGCAGATTTTACAGCCGTCTTTCGAAGGGTAATCGCCGGAAACTCTTCCGCTAAGTTATAGCGATTGACTACGCCAAACTTTTTAACGGTATAAGCCGGTGTACCATCTTCCCAATGTGGGCGAACTTTTTCTCCTTCGGTGCTGGTGCCGTTTTCAATAATATCGCGACACATATCTACGAAAATCTCATCCGCTTTACTCATTTTCCCTCTCCTTATTTTTCATCCTTTAACTCTTTGCCCGCTTTTTCCATCACTTCTTTGCAATGCGGGTCAGTAATAATGCTTTCAATATTTTTAGAAACATCAATGGCTCTTGGATTGTCGGAAATCAAAACTCCCATACTCCAAATAAGTTCATAGGTCTCCACATCCAACTCGTGCTTTAAGGCCTGGGCAACAAAATCACGTACCACTTCCTCGCTGTTTGCCAAGCCTTCGATACCACCGTTTGGGCCACCTGCCATAATGGACTGAATAATCGTTGCAATTCCCTTAAACTCTTCCTGGGAAATCTCACGTTTTAATTTTTCTCGAGCACCGCCCTTTTCAAAGCATTCAAATGCGGAGTAGTTTAGGTCCACGGTATTGTCTACCGCTTCTCTAATCAACCAAGCTTTGATAGCCGCCGTCTTCGGCTCCACCATCTGTACCGCATGGATGCGTCCCCAACCATGAAGTCGTTTACCGGCTTCCATAATTGCGGTATCGCCATCGTCCCAACTTTTCATAACATAAAAGCAAAACAACGCAAACTCATCGGAAAGAGCCATAAGACGAATCAAGTCCTTGATATCATCTTCCTGCACCTGAAATACTTCCTGAAGTTCTATACCAATCTTTACGATTTCTCTGTCATCGGATTCTGTAATGGCATGAATGGAATACTGGAAAATCATTTCCGCATCCAATTCTGTCGCATGTTCCGGAATGTACAGCTGAATCACATCAATCAACGCCAAAGCACCGTACTTTTCACCCATATTGGAAAATATGAGATCAATCGTTTCAAAAACATCCTTAGTAGAACCCGGGCGAAGCATATTGATGGCCGCCTGAATCTGAAGTTCATCAGTTTCATCAATGTTCTTTTCTCCCACATGATACAAAAATACGCCGTCTTTACCTCCGTCTACCCATGGAAGTCCCTTTTCTTCCAGCTTTGGAAGAGAAAAATCCGACGGCAAATGATCGTCATCCACTAAATTCTTTTGAATATATTCAAATATAGACATATTGCTACTCCTTCTAATCCTACACATACAGTGTAATTATAGCATTTATCCCCGCTTCATCCAACCAAAATACCACAAAATATTGTATTTTTCCTTTGTTTTTTCACAAGAAAAAGGGCTTTGGATTATATCCAAAGCCCTAATAGGATTAAAATTTAAAATCAAGGGAATGTTTTACATGTAATAATTCTTCGGATTTCTCTGACAAAGGTTCGCCTAAAAACTCCTTATACAATGTAATCACATCCTTATTCTCGTGGGAGAATCGAAGCGGCATATCACGATCCAATTCGTGAAGGTGCTTACCGCGAGACAATGCGCGCTCCTCATCCTCCGTATTGATTGGCTGTCCGCCACCGCCGGAACATCCGCCCGGGCAAGCCATGACTTCCACAAAGTCATAAGATACTTCTTCACGAAGCACCGCCTCACAAAGTGCTCGTGCATGTCCTAAAGAACTTACCACCGCGATTCGCACCTTTGTACCTTTTAAGTCAAACTCTTTCTCTGTCCATGGATAATTCTCATGTCCTTCAAATCCATTTACTTCTTTAAACAAATCCGCAGGTGGATTTTCACCCATCACTTTGAAGTATGCGGTACGAAGGGCTGCCTCCATGACACCTCCGGTAGTACCGAAGATTACTCCGGCACCGGTGTATTCACCCATAATGTTATCAAACGCCACATCCGCTACACGATCAGCAGGAATATGCTCCTTCTTTAAAAGTCGTGTTATTTCTCTTGTGGTAAGAACCACATCCACATCATTTTTGCCGAAGGAAGTCTTCATAGAATCCATATCGCACTCTGCTTTTTTCGCAACACAGGGCATGATGGAAACCGTAAAGATTTTTTCCGGATTCACGCCGATTTTTTCCGCAAAATAGGTCTTCATCACAGCACCGAACATCTGCTGCGGGCTCTTTGCGGAAGAAAGCTGCGGCACAAGTTCCGGAAATTGCTTTTTAATAAAACGAATCCATCCCGGACAACAGCTTGTAAACATCGGGTATTTTTCCATATCGCCCTTTTCAAGACGCTGTAAGAATTCATTTCCCTCTTCCATAATCGTAAGATCTGCCGAAAAGGAGGTATCAAATACATAATCTGCTCCCAACTGTTTCAAACAGCCGGCCAAACGATTTACCGTAGCCGTTTTTGCATCCAGTCCAAAGGGTTCTCCCCAGGCGGTTCGAATCGCCGGCGCAATCTGGAATACTGTAACTATCTCCGGATCGCAAATCGCTTCAATCACACGGTCCGTATCATCTCTTGTACGAAGTGCACCCACCGGGCAGTGTGTAATACACTGACCGCAAAGGGTACAGTCTGTGTGATGAATGCTTCTTCCGTCAAAGGTACCGATATGGGTATGCTTTCCGGTTCCCAGAGTATCCCAGATATGCATCGTCTGCACCTTATCGCAAATCTGAATACAGCGCATACACTTAATACATTTGTCGTTATCACGAATAAGCGGATAGCCTTCCTTCCAGGGCAATTTCTTCTCCGGTTCGTGATACTTTTCATACAGCTCTGTATCAAGGGAAAAGTCGATGCACAAATTCTGCAACTGACAATTACCATTTCGTACGCAAGTGGTGCAGTTTCCGTTATGCTTACTCATAATCAGTTCCAAATTCGTACGTGAAGCTTTTCTTACCCGGGGTGAATTTGTAATAATACTCATTCCCTCCGCTACCACATTATCGCAAGCCGGAACAAGTTTGTTTTCTCCCTCAACTTCAACACAACAAAGTCTGCAGGCACCGATTTCATTAATATCTTTTAAATAGCAAAGGTGCGGAATCTCTACATTTGCTACCTTTGCAGCTTCCATAATGGTACTTCCGTCTTCAACCTGATAAGGAGTACCGTTAATCTTGATATTTACCATTCTCTGATTCTTCCTCCTTTAAAGACACCAAGTCCAAAATGATCGCAACGTAAGCAACGTCCACATTCCTGATGGCATTCTTCTTCGCTCATTCCAACACCCACAAGATCAAAATCTCCTGAAATGTCATGTATATGTCTGCTTTTTAAGGTTACCCGACCACAAGCCGCTTTGTTGGAAAGATCCGGAGCCGGAATATCAACATCCACGGTAATTTTATGATCGAATCCCAAGAAATCATCGATATTTTTTGCAGCAACTTTTCCTGCGGCAATGGCACGAATCACCGTAGCAGGTCCTGACACCGCATCACCTCCGGCAAATACATTTCCGCTTCCCGGCACAAAAGTAGATAAATCCGCTTTGATTACTCCACGTTCTGTTTCGATTCCGCCCGGTTCAAGTTCACCGGCATGAATTGCCTGACCGATTGCGACCACGATGATGTCACACGGAATACGAACCAGCTCTTTATTTGCCTTGCGAACTCCGGTTCTTCCGTCATCGCCAACAGAAGAAATAATTTGCGGCTGCGCCCAAAGTGCTACTACCTCTCCCGCATCGTTTAACTCGATATGATCCGGTGCATGAAGCGTTAGGATTTCAGCACCTTCTGCCTGTGCTTCTTCTATTTCCTCAGGGAGAGCAGTCATATCCGCTATTCGACGACGATATACACAAGTTACTCTCTTTGCACCCAAACGAAGTGAGGTACGGGTTGCATCCATAGCAACATTTCCTCCGCCGATAACAAGTACCGTCTTTCCGGAAAAATCCTTCTTCTCTCCTTCTCCAACGGAGCGAAGCATCTCAACAGCAGATACCACCCCTTTTCCGTCTTCCCCATCGATGCGAAGTTTCTTATCATCATGGGCTCCGATGGATACATACACTGCATCATAATTCTTTTTTAAGTCCTCAATGGTAACATCGGTACCGATATTGGTGTTCAGCTTTACTTCCACCCCTGCGTCCAAAATGTACTGAATATCCTTATCCAAAACATCCTGTGGCAGGCGATAATCAGGAATACCGTAACGAAGCATACCGCCAAGTTTCTTTCGTTGCTCATAGACGCATACATCGTGTCCCATCAAGCGAAGGAAATATGCGGATGTCAAACCACCGGGACCGCCGCCAACCACAGCAATTTTCTTTCCCGTAGACTCCGCGCGATTTTCCTGTGCAATCTCTTTTGCATGATCAACCGCATAACGCTTAATTCCGCAAATATTAATTGCTGCATCTACCATGGAGCGACGACAATGATCCTCGCAAGGATGCTCACAAACATATCCGCATACCGATGGGAATGGATTATCTCTTCGAATAAGACGAACGGCATCTTCACACTTTCCGGCGCCGGTTAACGCAATATAACCCGGCACATCCACATGGGCCGGACAAATAGCCGCACAGGGAATGGAATTATCCATAGTGTAAAGACAATAAGATTTGACTACGTGACGTTCGTAGTCTTCCCGGAAATACTTTAATGAATTTAATACCAGATTGGCCGCTTCATATCCGATAGCGCAATCTGCCGTATCTCGAATTACTGTTGCCAATTCTTCGATTTCTTTTACAGAATTCTCATTACCTTCTCCATCCAAGATTTCTTCAATCATATCAGCAAGACGTGAAAGCCCGATACGACAAGGTGTGCACTTTCCGCATGATTCCACATGACTCATTCGAAGCGCATTTAGTGTAAGGTCTACGGGACAAACTCCCTTCGGAGTCGCCTGTACCTTTCTTGTTACGTGATCGGCAAACTGCTGATATGCCTGGTGTAACATTCCAGGCGATTCAATTTGCAACTGTGCCATAAAAACCCCCTTCTAATCCTTCATTTTTACCCTTGAAGTATTATCCATTTCATACAATACTTTTTCATTGTAACAAATGAAGGTTAAATACGCCACAGTTGTCTAAAAATTAACAAATTTTCCCATAAAACAAGCCGCAAAGACACGTTTTTTGTATCTTTGCGGCTTAATATTTCATTCAAAACAGTTGTAAAAAGTATTAGTCGTTATTGCATGCAAGTGCTGCAGTAATGATTGCCATAGAATAAACTTCAATCGCGTTACATCCACGGGAAAGATCGTTTATGGAAGCATTTAAACCAAGAAGGATTGGTCCGTAAGCTTCGAAGTTACCAAGACGCTGAGCAATCTTGTAACCAATGTTTCCTGCGTTGATGTCCGGGAAGATAAATGTATTTGCATGACCGGCAACTTCAGAGCCCGGGCATTTTGTCTTAGCAACACGTGGAGATACAGCAGCATCGAACTGCATTTCTCCTTCGATTGGAAGGTTCGGATATTTTTCCTTTGCCTTTGCAGCTGCATTTCGCATCTTGTCAACATCTTCGCCCTTTCCTGAGCCAAGAGTAGAATAGCTTAAGAATGCAACCTTCGGATCAACACCGAAAATCTTAGCACACTCTGCTGTCTCACCGGCGATTTCAACAAGCTCATCCTCTGTCGGCTTAATGTTGATTGCACAGTCAGCCATAGCAAGTACTTCGTTCTCACCTGTAGCAGAAGGACGAACCAAGATAAAGCATGAGGAAACAACGGAGTTACCCGGCTTTGTCTTAATCAACTGTAATGCAGGGCGAACGGTATCTGCTGTAGAATATGTAGCACCACCAAGTAATGCATCAGCAACACCCATCTTTACAAGCATAGTACCGAAGTAGTTTGCTCCGGATAATATCTTCTTTGCCTCTTCCGGAGTAACACCCTTAGATTTACGAAGCTCACAGAACAACTCAACCATTTCATCAAAACGATCATAGTTTTCAGGATCGATAATTGTAGCTCCATTAATGTTATAACCTGCTTCTTCTGCAGCATTTTTAATCTCATCCGGGTTACCGAGTAAGATCGGCTTTAAGAAATTAGAAGCCAAAAGTCTTGAAGAAGCCTCTAAAATACGTGAATCAGAACCTTCTGTAAATACGATAGTTTTTGGACTTTTTTTCAAAGTCGCAATCATGTCTCCAAATCCAAACATTTGAAAAACCTCAACTTTCTTATAATTTTATAATAGTACTCTCAAGTAACGTTTTTCGTCACATGTGGTAAAACCACCTATACATAATAACACGTGAAAAAATTTTTTCAATGGTATAGGAAAAAAAGTTTGCACATTTTACGGAACATAACCAGCATCGCCTATTTCCCCTTCGCTTCCCAAAGATACGGTAGGAGAAAGACTTTGCATATGAGAAAGAATGGATGTGTATTTCTCTCCCTCGGCCATTTGTGTTTTTGCACCGGATGCATAGGCCGGCAGAATGGAATAAGAGATTTCACCGCTTGGTGTCACCTTGATTTTCACAGCCATGGTAGAGCTGATATTTTCATTAAAGATAAAATTGCCCAAACTGTAGAAAATCGGTTTTCCGTTGTAATACTCCATCCCCTGTAAAACATGAGGATGCGCACCGATTACCGCATCCGCCCCGGCATCAATATATGCATGGCCGTTTGCCACCTGATAATCCGTCAGTTCCGTCGTATGCTCCACGCCCCAGTGGACACAAACAAACAAATAATCCACCTGTTCTTTTGCAGCTGTAATAGAATTGCAAAGTGCGGTTGTATCATAACAGGTAAACACACCCGGCTGGGAATTATCAATATTCCAGGAACCTACCGGAATCACACGGCTCGCTGCCAAAAAACCGTACTTCTTTCCGTTTACTTCTTTTACTACGAGCTTGGATGCATCCTCATGGCTTACCCCTGCACCGGTATATTCGATTCCCGCATCGGTAAGCGTCGTAAATGTATCGGATAAGGCATCCTTTCCGTAATCAAGCACATGGTTATTTGCCAAACCGGCAACATCCACTCCCATATCCGTAAGCAAAGAAACATAGGACGGATGCACGCGAAATGTATACTGTTTGTCCGGAGCTTTTTCGCCACGCTCGGAAAAACAAAATTCATTGTTAATCTCCAATATGTCTGCAGACTGAAGTTCTTTTAAAAGAGAGTCGCCCACCACACCGTTTATGCCACCGGCGTCATAATTTCTTTGCACATATTCGGACAGCTCCACATCTCCCGTAATAACGATTGTAGTATCTTTTATCTCTTCTTCCGGTGCCTCTTTATGTGTCTTTACTGTCTCAACCACCTCTTCTGCCACAGGCTCTTTGGGCGTACTTTCTTTTGCAGCAAATTTGTCCTTAATCAATTCATCTGCATGGAAAAACACTCCCCCTGCCAAAAGCAAAGATAAAAATAAAATCACAAAGCTAATAACAATTGCTCTCGATTTACGTTTTCTGTTTTGTTTCATAATCCTTCACCAAGTCCTCAAATATAAAGTTATTTTATAATAAATCATAGTTTTTTCATATCCTTTGATTTCTTGTATTTTCTTTTTCATCAGTGCTATACTTCCACATGAAAACAGCTCACAGAAAGGATGCGTAATATGAAACATACAAAAAAACTAATCTTTACCGCACTGTTGAGTGCTCTTACCTTTGTAGCAACCTTTGTCATAAAGCTACCCACACCAACAATGGGCTATATCCATCCCGGAGATGCCGTTGTTCTGATTTGCGGTACACTGCTCGGACCTGTGTACGGTGGATTTGCTGCCGGTTTCGGATCCATGCTTGCGGACTTGGTCGGCGGATATTTTACCTATGCTCCGGCCACCTTTGTCATAAAGGCGCTTACCGCAGTTATCGCAGCGTTTTTATATAAAGAATTTCAAAAATTCTGGAACGAAAAAAAGAAAACCGCTTCCTTTATCATCTCCGGTGTATTCGGAGAAGCTTTTATGGTCATCGGATACTTTCTGTACGAAATCTTTTTGCTAGGCATACTAAGCGGCGGCCTAAACTCCGCATCTGTTTCTGCAGGAATCGTAGCCGCCGCCTCAGGAATCGTATTTAATATTGTTCAGGGAAGCTTCGGTGTCATATTAGGCGCCGTGCTTCGACCTATCCTCGATCCAATCTTAAAAAAGAATCTTTATTCAAACTGATTGGAGGAAGGATTATAAAAGTAGTTGATGGGAGAAATCGTGTCAATCACCCACGATTTTTCTACATCTTCTGCTTTACAAAAATCTTCCAGACTATCGTAATAGTCTCTTAATCTCGCGTTTACCACCGACAACAACATCACCGGATCTCTTGGTAATTTCTCATTCATTTAAGCTTCGTCAATTGCCTTTCCAATATCATTACGTTTGTATTTGTTTTTAAAGGAAATCCATTCGCATGCCTTGTATGCTTCAGCTCTAGCTGATTTCAAATCACTTCCCTTTGCGGTAATGCCAAGGACACGTCCACCATTGGTTACAATATTTCCATCTTTATCAAAGGCTGTTCCTGCATGGAAGCAGAAATAGTTCTTGTTATCAAATTTCTCAAATCCGGTAATCGGGAATCCTTTTTCATAAGAAACAGGATATCCTTCGGAAGCAAGGACAACGCAAACCGCCGCATTGTCTTCAAACTCCAAGGTAAGTTGATCCAATGTGCCATTCACGCAAGCTTCCATCACATCTAAAATATCGTTTTTCATGCGTGGCAAAACAACCTGTGCTTCAGGATCGCCGAATCTGGCATTGTATTCCAACACCTTCGGGCCATCTTCGGTTAACATAAGTCCAAAGAAAATAACGCCCTTAAACTCTCTGCCTTCCGCTTTCATGGCATCCACAGTCTTCTGGTAGATGTTTGCCTTACAGAATTCATCCACCTCTTTCGTATAAAACGGTGAAGGAGAAAAGGTTCCCATACCACCGGTATTTAAGCCTGTATCTCCATCCCCTGCACGCTTATGATCCTGTGCGGAGGACATAATCTGAATGGTATTGCCATCAACGAAAGAAAGAACAGATACTTCGCGTCCGGTCATAAACTCTTCCACCACCATATGATTGCCGGCAGAGCCAAACTTCTTATCCAGCATAATTTCTTTTACGCCAGCTTTCGCTTCCTCCAAGGTATTGCAAATTAAAACACCTTTTCCCAACGCCAATCCGTCTGCTTTTAAAACAATCGGCATCTTGGCAGTCTCTAAATACGCAAGGGCCTTGTCCGCATCATCAAAGGTTTCATATCCTGCAGTAGGAATATTATATTTTTTCATTAAGTCTTTAGAGAAGGCTTTGCTTCCTTCCAAAATTGCAGCATTCTTTCTCGGTCCAAAGACTTTGAGTCCGGCCTTTTCGAATTCATCTACGATTCCTCCAACCAAAGGATCGTCCATTCCGATTACGGAAAAATCAACTCCGTTATCTTTTGCATAAGAAACAAGTTTATCAAACTCCATTGCACCAATGGGTTCGCAGGAAATCTTTTTTCCTTCCGCCTGCATGGATGCAATTCCTGCATTTCCCGGGCAACAAACAATCTCTGTCACACGAGAGCTCTTGCTTAATGCCTGACAAATCGCATGTTCTCTTCCGCCGCTACCTACTACCAAAACTTTCATGATATATCTCCTCTTTTAAATGCGCTTTGCTTTTCCGTCTTCTACACGAATCTTTCCATGTGCCAACAAATCAATGGCCTGCGGCAAAAGAATCCATTCCGCCTGCTCCATAATTCTTCGTTGCAACACTTCCGGTGTGTCATCATCCAACACCTCTACCGCCTTTTGTAAAATTATCGGTCCGGTATCGGTTCCTTCATCCACAAAATGCACCGTTGCGCCGGAAACTTTGACACCTCTTTCCAAAGCGCCTTCGTGCACCTTTAGGCCGTAATATCCTGTACCGCAAAATGAGGGAATCAACGACGGGTGAATATTGATGATTCGATTTCTGTACTTTTGAATCATCTCTTCCGGAATCACAACCAAAAATCCGGCTAATACTATCAAATCTACGTTTGCATCATCTACTGCTTTAATTAATGCCTGATTGTATGCTGTCCGATCCGGAATCTCTTTTCTTGAAACACACACTGCAGGAACACCCGCATTTTTTGCGCGTGTCAGCGCATAGGCATCTGCATTATTGGAAATCACAACCGCAATTTCCGTGTCCGTAATCTTACCACTTGAAATGGCATCTATAATCGCTTGAAGATTGGTTCCGCCTCCCGAAACCATCACTGCAATTCGAAACATTGCTCTTACCCTTTCCCGTATCTTAAATCAGGTCTACGCCCTTTTCACCGTTTACAATTTTACCGACAACAAATGGCTTATCTCCGGTACTTTCAATGGCCTTTAAAGTAGTATCCACATCAGATGCATTTACAGCGATTACCATACCAAGTCCACAGTTAAAGGTATTAAACATCATTTCTTCGGAAATATCTCCGGTCTTTTGTAATAAATCAAAGATTGGAGGTTTCTCATAAGAGTTCTTTTCGATGACAGCTCTCTTTCCATCCGGAAGCATTCTCGGAACATTCTCATAGAATCCGCCGCCTGTAATATGGCTACATCCGTGAACTCTTACACCGGCATCCTTGATTGCCTTCATTGCTTTCACATAGATTCTGGTAGGACGAATGAGGGCTTCACCCAAGGTCTCACCCAACTCGTCATAATAGGTATCCAAAGATTCTTTTGTCATATCAAATACTTTACGAACCAATGAAAATCCGTTGGAATGAACGCCTGTAGAAGCCATACCGATCAATACATCACCCTCTGCGATTTCTTCTCCGGTAATGATTTCTTTTTTATCCGCAACTCCAACAGCAAAGCCCGCCAAATCGTAATCAGCTTCCGGCATAAGTCCCGGATGCTCTGCGGTCTCACCACCGATCAATGCACAACCGGACTGTTTACAGCCCTCTGCAACACCGCTAACAATAGTGGCAATCTTCTCAGGATAATTCTTTCCGCAAGCAATATAATCCAAGAAGAATAATGGTTCACCACCTGCACAGGCCACATCGTTTACACACATTGCAACCGCATCAATTCCAATGGTGTCATGCTTATCCATTAAAAATGCAAGTTTTACTTTTGTACCGCATCCGTCTGTTCCGGATAAAAGTACCGGTTCTTCCATTTCTTTGATCTTTGCCAAAGAAAATGCTCCCGAGAAACCGCCGAGTCCGCCTAAAACCTCATCTCTCATTGTTTCCGCAACAAACTTTTTCATGAGTTTTACTGACTCGTAACCTGCTTCGATGTCTACACCTGAAGACTTGTAATCCAATCCCATATTCAATTCCCTTTCTTATGTATCTATTACAACGGTTGAGGTGTATATACATAATTCCCTCGGCACCGTCTCCGCTCTACCTCATCCCTTTGATATTCCGTAATGTCCTGCACTCGTAAACGGTGCAGTCCAACGGAATAACAAAGTGTATTCGGAACGCTTCGCGGATGACTGTCGGGAATCAGTATATACACCTTCAACCTTTTTTACTATTTATAGAAAAGCCTTGTAACCCTCTGCTTGGAGTTTTTCATCCTTAGCTACTACTTGGTCTTTGAGCTTTGCAGAATATGCTTTGAGCTTGTCGAGCAACGCGGTGTCAGAGGTTGCAAGGATTTTTGCCGCAAGGATTCCTGCATTTGCGCCTCCGTTAATTGCTACGGTTGCAACCGGAATTCCGCTTGGCATCTGTACGATAGAATATAAGGAGTCCACACCTCCCAAATCAGATGTCTTCATTGGAATTCCAATGACCGGCATCGGGAAGATTGCCGCGCACATTCCCGGAAGATGCGCTGCTTTTCCTGCACCTGCAATAATCACTTTATAACCTCTCTCTTCCGCACTCTTTGCGTACTTGAAGAATTCCTCCGGTTCGCGATGTGCGGAGATGATGTTCATCTCATACTCAATTCCGAATTCATCTAAGATTTCAGCCGCTTTTGCCATTACGGGCATGTCCGAATCGGAGCCCATAACAATTCCTACTTTTGCCATATTATATCTCCTCTATTTATCCGGCTTTGGCAGGAATTTCTGCATGCGCCGGTTATTTAACTACTAAGAATTACTGAAGTGGTTTGTTCAACGGTTCTGTACCCGGTACAACAAACTTACCGTTTAAAATAATCGGAAGTTTTTCTCCGGATGCTGTAACAACTGAGATTTCTCCAAGTTCTTCAAACGGAATGGTAATATCCGTATGACAGTTCAAATATGCCTTTTCCGGATCTTCTTTTCGAAGAATGGAAACAGAGTTATCTCTTGCAACAATCTCTTTTCCATCCGGATTGTAGACTGCCAAATCCTCGGAATACGAATAGCAGGTATCCCCTACCGCAAAATGAGGGCCTGTCTTTTCTGCAATAAGGATTGTATATTTATCCGCAATATTGTAGTCCTTACCTGCACGATATGCAGTGGTATTTGTACCGATTGCAAACTCACCAATCGGCAATGTGTCATGCTTAAACATGATGTTGTCAAAAATGAACTTTTTGTTTTCTTCTTCTGTTTCGAAGTTCTTGCAGGTGTAGTCTGTCACCTTTCCGTCTTTAAAATTCATCTTCAAATCTTTAAATTCATAATCTCTCAAATAAACATGAGAAACATGAAGACAGCCTTCGGTTCCTTCCAACACCGGAGACGTAAATACCTCGCCCACCGGAATATTTACATCAGCCACGCAGTTTTCAAAAATTGTCTCTTTCGTCGGATCCTTTAACTTATACAAGTTGACTTTCAAATCGGTTTCATTGTCACCGCAGCCTTTGACGATGGCATATTCACCCTGATCCAAAACATCGATAATCTTTTGTTGCATATCCTGATAGAGTTTGTAATCTAAGGTATTAATCTCTACCACTTTCTTAAAGATTTCTTCAAATCTTTCCTCATCGATAGATGGAAGCGGATAAGAAATGATGGTAAAGCTTCGCTCTTCTCCCGGAATATATTCCATATAGATTCCATGAGCCTTTCCGCGCTCATATACATTTAAGTGGTTTTGTTCTTCCGTCATCTCAATATTTTCCGGATGGTTCTTCAAGTCCACCTTCTTTTCACCAAAGGTCTCTACAACAGCCGGACCACCATACTTTTTCGCCTGGTCCTTAATTGCATCGAAAGAAGCACGATACACCTCTAAGAAACGTTCTACATAGCCCTTGTCATAATACAACGCTCTGTCATCTTTATGATCGTACTGATACTGCTTGTTTACTTCGTTTGTATTGATTCCGTTTCGGTGAAGAACAGAACTCAATCCCAGTTCCTTAAAATTAAGAATCGCCTGGCGAACCATGCGCTCCATGCCGATTGGATAATAAATCGATGCAGCATTTTTGATGGATAAATCTTTTCGTCCGTTGATAAATCCGATGCGATAGCCCTCGGTAAAGGTGTTTGCCATAGATTTGATTTCTTCTTCAGGAAGAGAATTAATGTAAGTTGCAAGCTTAATTTCATTGTCACCGATATTTTGTCCAAAACGATAAAGATAAGATAAATCATTTAAATCCGCGTGCATTACCACATCATAATACAAACTGCTTTCATCCGGGACGCAGATACCACGCACCTGATCATCCACAAGAATTTCCAAATAATCATGTGCAAACCAATAATAAGCATCCTTTGCTTCCTTTAAAGCATATTCATACCGGCCTTCACCCTCTGCCTCTGTTACATAGCATCCGTAAATCTGTACAAAAATTTCAAAATAGATAGTTAAAAACTCATCTTTACCTTCTGCAACCCACAAAATGGTAGACATAAGCTTTGCATACAATGCAGACAGCAGCTGTCCATCTTCACCCAGTTTTGATACGGCATACTTCGGGCAAAGATAGGTAGACTCATATCTATCCTCTGCCTCATCTTTATATAAAACCGCAAATATTTCTTTGCCCTCTTCCATAGAAAGAGGTCCCTTTTCCAAGCGGGTCTTGTAATCCATAACACGGCACAAAAACTCTGCTACCGTAGAAAAGTATTCCTGATATTTCTCCGGTAACGCCTTCTCCGATGTTATTTCTTTAATTCTTTCCGTAACCAACAAATAGCGTTCTTCCATATTTCTAATCCTATCCAAAAATTATTCCTATAAAATAGGTGATGATCCATGCAGCAAACCCAGCAAAGGGTAGAATAATACCTGCCCATCGGGATAAGGTATCGTATGCCGTATCCCGAAAAGGATCTATGCCTTTTACTCCCGCCACAAGACAAACCACAGCAAAAATCACTCCGATTCCCGCCAATGCTTTTGAAGCAATGCTAAATCCTGCCTGTGCCGATAAAAAAAACACCAAATAAATAAACAAACCAACTGCACCAACAACCGTCGTTATAATCGAAACCCTTGAGGCCGGTCGTTTTGCGGTGTAACTTCTGCGACGTCTTTGACTCATGGATTCACCTTCTTTCTGTGAAAGATCGAATAAATCAAATATCCGACAATCACACCAATTGTGTTTAGAATCACATCATCCACATCACAGGTTCCTGTATGGGTAAATAATTGAGCGATCTCTACCAGAATGCTAAAGAACATTCCAATAAAGATATAAAGAATCGGTCTTTTTTTTCCTTGCCCGAAAAGAGACGGCAAAGCATAACCGAAGGGAATCATAACAGCAATATTTCCTAAAAGATTAATGCCGACATACAAGATTCCAATGGTGGAAATATGCGTGATATAACGACGTATTTCCGCGAAAGGCACAAGGTTTACTCCAAAATGCCAATTTGTTCGTCCCATGGACTCTGACAAAAACAACAAATAGGAAAGCACCACGATATATATAACAAATAAAACAATTTTTAAGACTGTCTTTTTTTTCATTTATTTTGCACCATAAAGTTCATAATAATGGTCAATGGCATTTTTTAACTCATCATCAATATAAACCTTGCCATTGTATGGTTTATTGTAAAGGCACTCTACCACTTCGCTCATAGTAACGATGGCCGTTGTCTTCATACCATAGGTCTCGCTGATTTCATCCAAAGCGGCCTTTTCGCCCTGTCCTCTTTCCATACGATCCACGGATACAACCAGGCCCACAACATCCACATCGCCCTGTGCCTTAATCACCGGGAAATTCTCCTTAATCGAAGTTCCTGCTGTGGTAACGTCCTCTATAATCACCACTTTATCGCCGTCTGATATAGGGCCACCCAAAAGTTTTCCACCCTCACCATGGTCTTTTTCCTCTTTTCGATCCGCACAGTAACGTACATCTTTTTGATATAAATCAGAAAGTGCTACGGATGTGGTAACAGAAAGAGGAATCCCTTTGTATGCCGGTCCAAACAAAACATCAAAGTCCGTACCAAAACTGTCTTTGATTGCGCGGGCATAATACTCGCCCAGCTTCTTTAATTGAGACCCGGTTCTGTAAAAACCTGTATTGATAAAAAATGGTGTATTGCGTCCGCTTTTGGTAACAAAATCACCAAACTTCAGCACATCGCAATCAATCATAAAGTGTATAAATTCTTCTTTATAGCTTTCCATATAAGTTCTCCTACTTCCTTTTTTCCAAAGCTTTTCCATTATGCCATAAAACATTGGAAAATACTATCTTATGCCGCCATTCTTTTTTTCATATTTTTTAGGGAAATTTACGAATGCACCGCACCTATAATACTTTGAACATCCGAAATATGTTTTCGGTCTAAATAAGCATTGATTCCATCAATAATGTCCATAGTTGCAAACGGATTGTAAAAATTGGCGCTTCCCACAGAAACCATGGTTGCTCCCACCAAAAGAAGTTCGAGGGCGTCCTCTGTTGTTTCCACGCCACCCATTCCGATGATTGGAATGGATACGGCATTTGCTACTTCATAAACCATGCGTACCGCAACAGGATGTACTGCAGGGCCACTCATACCGCCGGTTTTATTTGCAAGCACAAAGGACTGACGCTCCACATCGATTTTCATACCTGTAATGGTATTGATTAAGGAAACGCCATCAGCACCACCGGCTTCTGCCGCTTTTGCAATTTCCGTGATGGCTGTTACATTCGGACTCAGTTTCATAACAACCGGTTGTGCCGCCTCTTTTTTGATGGCTTTTGTAATCTGCTCAACTCCCTTCGGATTGGTGCCGAAAGAAATACCTCCCTCTTTTACATTCGGGCAGGATATATTGATTTCCAAAAGGTCAACGTTCTCATTAGCCAGTCTTTGGACTACGTTTAAGTATTCTTCCTCAGAGTGACCGCATACATTGACGATAATCTTTACATTTTTCTCATGCAAAAAAGCAAGATCCCTTTCGATAAATGTCTCAATTCCGGGATTCTGCAAACCAATGGCATTTAACATACCACCCTTTACTTCCGCCACACGAGGCGTTGGATTCCCGGGCCACGGATGATCTGCCACTCCTTTAGTGGTCACGGCTCCCAGTTTTGAAATATCAAAAAACTCGTCATATTCCATACCGCTTCCAAAGGTTCCGGAAGCAGTCGTTATCGGGTTTTGAAATTCCACACCAGCAAAATTTACTTTTAAAGAAGCCATTAGATTTCTACCTCCTGTGCCAAAAATACCGGTCCATCTTTGCAGACGCGCTTGTTATGCACTTTGGAGTGCTCATCTTCTTCAGACGATTTGCATACACATCCCAGGCAAGCACCTACGCCGCAAGCCATACGTTCTTCCAAAGAAACGTAACAGGTAATCTTTCTTCCTTCGGAAAAAGCCTTAATACCGCGAAGCATCGGAGTCGGTCCGCAGGCAAAAATAACATCTCCATGCAAGCCTGCTTCTGTAGCGGCGTCAATTACATTTCCTTTCATTCCCACACTTCCGTCATCGGAGGTCAGCACCAATTTGCAACCGGTATCAATAAAATCATCTACCAAAAATGTATTCTTATCTCGATAGCCAAGTACAGCCGTACACTTTCCCTTTAAAGCAGATGCAATGGAAAGCATTGGCGGAATTCCGATTCCACCGCCCATAAGAAAGACATTTTTATCTCGAAATTCTTCCACAGGGAAACCGTTTCCCAAAGGGCCTAAAATCTTTACTTCCTCACCGGTTTTATAATGTGAAAACTCGTCGGTGCCGCTTCCCTTTTTTGTCACACGATACACCAAACGAAGAATGCTATTTTCCTTATCAATTCCGCAGATGGAAATCGGTCTTGGAAGACGCTTTGACTCATCATGCGGATATACGTTAATAAACTGTCCCGGAACTGCACTCTGAGCTGCCTTCGTCCGCAGTCGAAGATCAAAGATTCCGTCTGACAGTTGAAACTGATCGATTACTTTCGCATACTCAAAAACTTTATTCATATTCTTCCTCTTCTTAAATATTGCGTAATATCCTGAATCATATCAATGACAGCCTGGCGTGACGCATCCGCAAAGTTCTTCTCGCCGAAGGAAGCGTATTCATCTTTTTTGTACGCAGCAATAATTCCACGGGAAGAATTTACGATGGCCCCAAGTCCGTCTTTGTTGAAGAACGGCACCAAATCTTTTCCGGTACCGCCCTGGGCACCGTATCCCGGTACCAAAATGTAGGTATGCGGCATAATCTCACGAAGGACTTTTCCCATTTCCGGATAGGTTGCTCCGACAACCGCACCGACATTGGTATAGTCTCCCTCCATTGTAGACGCGCCCCACTCTTCAACCTTTGCTCCAACCATCTCATACAAAGGCTTTCCGTTTACCAGCTGATCCTGGATTTCTCCGGAGGATGGGTTGGAAGTTTTTACGAGCACAAAAATACCTTTATCATATTCCTTACAAACATCTACAAACGGCTGAATACCGTCACTACCAAGATATGGGTTTACGGTAGCAAAGTCCTCATCGAATCCGGCATATTTTTTTTCACCGATTTCCACTGAACCAAGATGTGCGGTTGCGTAAGCTGCGGAAGTCGAACCGATATCACCACGCTTTACATCGCCGATAACAACAAGTCCTTTTTCATGACAGTAATCCACCGTTTTTTTGTAAGCAACTAAGCCCTCAATACCGAACTGCTCATACATTGCAATCTGCGGTTTTACAGCAGGAATCAAATCATAGGTCGCATCAACAATTGCCTTGTTGTAACGAAAAACCGCTTCACATGCACCGGTTAAGTTCTGTCCGAACTCCCCGTAGCAATTATTCAAAAGCCACTTTGGTATGTAAGAAAGCATGGGGTCTAATCCTACAACGATTGGTGCATTTGTCTTTTTGATGTTTGTAATTAATTTCTGAATCATGTTTTACCTCTACTTTTTTAACTTATCCGTAATGGTCTTTATCACTTTTTGCAAACCGTTTTGAGAGTTTCCTCTTTGGTTTTGTTCATAGGTTACTTTTCCGGCCTTTATGGTGGTTACCACTTGTCCGGTTAATGTCCAGCCTTCGTACGGCATGTTCGTACTCTTTCCGGCAAAATCTTTTTTATTTACCTCATATTCCTTATCAGGATCAAAAATCGTAATATCCGCAGGTTTTCCCGCTGACAAATCTCCTGCATCGATTCCAAGAATTCTGGCCGGATTGTAACTTAGCTTCTCTGCCATCTGCATCAAGGAAAGATATCCACCCAAAACCAGTTCGCTGTAAGTAAGAGATGCTGCAGTTTCCATGCCAACGATTCCAAAAGGGGCATGTTCAAAGTCCTTTGCTTTTTCCTCAGCACTATGAGGTGCGTGATCCGTTGAGATTACCTCAAAAACTCCATCCTTAAGTCCCTGTTTTAGCGCTTCCACGTCTTCTTTTGCGCGCAAAGGCGGGTTCATTTTATAATTTGCATCCTCTTTGGAGGGGATGTCCTCCTCCGATAATGCAAAATGATGGGGACAAACCTCTCCTGACACAAAAATACCTTTTGCTTTGGCATCCCGAATCAGCTCTGCGGATTCCTTTGTGGAACAGTGACACAAGTGCAATCTGGCACCGGTTTCTTCTGCCAACATAATATCTCTTGCAATGATGACATTCTCCACTGCGTTGGTAATACCGTTTACACCAAATTCCTTAGACTTTTCTCCGGCATTCATAACGCCGCCTTCTACAAGGTTTATGTCTTCACAATGGGATAAAACCGTAAGATTCTTTTCTTTGGCAATCTTCATTGCTTTTCTTAAAAGGCCGGAATCCATCACGCTTTTTCCGTCTTCGGAAATACAAATCATTCCTTCATTTGCCATTCCGTAAATATCGGACAGCTCCTTGCCTTCCATCCCCTTTGTGATTGCACCAACCTGAAGCACATTACACAATCCAACACTTTTGGCCTTGTCTCTGACATAACGGATTCCTTCCGCACTGTCCACCACAGGAGTTGTATTCGGCATTGCACAAACTGTGGTATATCCGCCTCTGGCTGCAGCTTTGGACTCTGTTCTGATATCCCCTTTATAGGTCTGTCCGGGATCTCGCATATGGACATGCATATCAATAAACCCGGGAAAGACAATCTTTTCCGCGGCATCAATCACCCTTGCCTTATGATCTAAGATTTCCGGCGCAATTCTAGTAATCTTACCTGTGGTTTCATCCACCAAGATATCCAATTCTTCATCTGTTTTTGTTGCGGGATTAATTACTCTTCCACCTTTAATTAATAGACTCATCAATGCCTCCCATTTCAAAGAGAAATTCTACCATAAAAATAGGGAGTATTGCTACTCCCTATCCTATCTCCGTTTGAAAACGAATCTTATAACTGAGGACCTGCAGGTACCAATGCTTTACCTGCATCATTGCCTTCGTATTTTTTGAAGTTCTTCTGGAAACGAGCAGCCAAATCTTTCGCTTTCTCTTCCCATTCAGAAGCATTTGCATATGTATCACGAGGATCTAAAATTCCTGTGTCTACTCCGGTTAATGAAGTAGGAACTTCGAAATTGAAGTAAGGAATTGTCTTTGTCTCGCTCTTTAAGATATCTCCGTTTAAGATGCCATCGATGATACCACGGGTATCTTTAATAGAGATACGCTTTCCGGTTCCGTTCCATCCTGTGTTAACAAGATATGCCTTCGCACCGGATTTCTCCATCTTCTTAACCAGCTCTTCTGCATACTTGGTCGGATGTAATTCCAAGAAAGCCTGTCCGAAGCAAGCTGAAAAAGTAGGTGTCGGTTCTGTAATTCCACGCTCGGTTCCTGCAAGCTTTGCAGTAAATCCGGAAAGGAAATAGTACTTGGTCTGTTCCGGTGTAAGAATAGATACCGGAGGAAGTACTCCAAACGCATCAGCAGAAAGGAAGATAACGTTCTTAGCTTCCGGACCTGCAGAAATCTTATTTACCTTCTGAACGATATTTTCAATATGGTTGATTGGATAAGAAACACGAGTGTTTTCTGTAACAGACTTATCTGCGAAATCGATTACACCCTTGTCATCCAATGTAACGTTCTCTAACAATGCATCACGTCTGATTGCGTTGTAGATATCCGGCTCAGATTCTTTATCAAGGTTGATAACCTTAGCATAGCATCCACCTTCGAAGTTGAACACGCCGTTGTCATCCCAACCATGCTCATCATCACCGATAAGTAAACGCTTAGGATCGGTAGATAATGTGGTCTTTCCTGTTCCTGAAAGTCCGAAGAAAATAGCGGTATTCTTTCCGTCCATATCGGTATTTGCGGAACAATGCATAGAAGCAATGCCCTTAAGCGGTAAATAGTAGTTCATCATAGAGAACATACCTTTTTTCATTTCTCCGCCGTACCATGTATTGATGATAACCTGTTCGCGGGTAGTAATGTTAAATACTACTGCTGTTTCAGAATTAAGACCTAACTCTTTGTAATTTGTAACCTTTGCTTTAGAAGCATTGTAAACAACAAAGTCCGGCTCGAAGGAAGCTTCTTCTTCCGGGGTAGGTACAATAAACATATTCTTTACGAAATGTGCCTGCCAAGCTACTTCCATGATGAAACGAACTGCCATACGAGTATCTTTATTTGCACCACAGAATGCATCTACAACATAAAGCTTTTTGTTGGAAAGCTCTTCCTGAGCAATTTTCTTAACTGCTTCCCATGTTTCTTTAGAAGCCGGATGGTTATCGTTTGGATACTCTTCTGTTGTCCACCAAACGGTGTCCTTAGAATTCTCATCCATAACGATGAATTTATCTTTTGGTGAACGGCCTGTATAAACACCTGTCATAACGTTAACAGCACCGAGTTCACTTTCCTGACCTTTTTCATATCCCTGTAAAGAAGGATCAAGCTCGTCCTTATACAAGTCATCGTAGGAAGAATTGTAAACCACTTCCTTAACCCCTGTGATACCATACTTGGTTAAATCCACATTTGCCATAATGTATTCTCCTTTTTCATTTTATATTAAACCCCACTCCCGTGAGATTTGAGTCTAAACACGTCGTCCGACTACAAAAGCTATTATACCATTATTGTATTCATTTCTCCAAGTAAAATTTGCCAAAAAATTAACAATTAATATCTTTCCAGAGATGCATCCAGGGCAATGGCCACTCGTTCTCTTAAATAAACCGGTAAAACAGGCTTCACTATATAGTCTTTTGCCTTTACGGAAAAGCATTTCAATACCGTTTCTTTACTGGTGTTCGAAGTCAGAAATACCACCGGCAAATCTGTGTATCCCATTTCTCGAATAGCGGTAACGGTCTCTATTCCGTCAATGGTGGGCATTTCAATATCCATAATCACCAAATCCGGAGCACCTTCTTCTTTAATGTAGTTCATAGCAGCCAAACCACTTTGTAACGTAATCAGGTTGTAACGTTCGTCCGAAAGCGCATTCGTTGTGGACTGCAGACTTATAATAGAATCATCTACTATCAAAATATTTGTTTTCTTTTCTTTGATCGTCTGGCGTTTCTCATTTAGCTCTTCTACTCCGCCAAAGGTTACACCATCGGAGAAACCACTAAATACTATAATTACATTGCTGTATGCTTCGTTGGATAAATCCATATCGTAATTGGAGCCAAGGATACGTACCACCGGACGTAGCGGATCTTTGGTATGAGCAACCACCACTGCCCTTTCTCCGGTAGACAAACGCACATCCGTAGCAATCGGGTAAGTCGGAATAACCATACGCATGGCTTCCACCACCTTTTCAGAAAACAGGATAGCTTCACCACCCATTAGGTATTCAAAAGCTTCCACAGGAGAATACGGATTCTTATACGGTCTTCTGGAAATCAATGCATCATACACATCAGCCACATGCAAAATCTTCGTAATCAAAGACAGTTCTTTTCCCTTTTTCCCCATGGGATAACCGCTTCCGTTTTCATTCTCATGGTGACATAACACAGCTTGACGAACTACTGCAGAAATTTCGCTATTGGACTGTAACATATCATAAGAATACTTGGGGTGATTCTTAATTTGTTCAAATTCTTCGTCTGTTAAAGAACCCGGCTTATTAATTATCTCCGCAGAAATCTTTTGCTTGCCTAAGTCGTGACAAATACCGGCAAGCGCCGCTTCTTCCAGTTCACTGTCCGAAAGTTTTAAATACTTTGCAATAGCAACAGCATAAACCGCTACATTTACGGAATGACGATAGGTATACTCATCAAAGGATCGCAAATCCAACAAATCGATGCTTAGTTTTTTCATTTGTGAAATGTCTCTTACGATATTTCTGGCAGATGAAATCAGCTCTCCCACATTTGCTTCTTCCACTGCCTTTACAGTATTGGAAAAAGTATCCAACGATAGCGGATCTTCAATCTCGATATCCAGGTTTTCCTCATCCGTAATATACGCGCCTAAATATCCCTTGCGATTAAGATAGTCAATATACTCCTCGGTCAGTTCCACTCCCTTTTTTAACATGAAGGATTGACCGGGACTAATAATGTCTCTTCCAAGTATCATTCCCGGAGTCAATGCCCGGGTATCCATAAATCTCATAATTGTGCTCCCCTTTCCTTATATTTCCTCTTCGTTCCTCTATGATAGCATATCCTCAAGTTTTTCGATGGTTCTTTTGAAAGCATCGCGATTAAAATCCCGAATGGCTTCCTGTAAATGTACCACTTCATTTGTCACCTTTTCACTTGAAAACGTATATTGCATCAACATGGATGACAATTGATTTAAGGTCATTGTATCAAATTCTTCCATTGCTGTTTTTATAAGGTCAAGATTTCGATACAATGCATCATCTTCCATCAATGTTTTTCCTTCTTTTTCACCATCAAATAAAGCATTTTGAATGCGACGTACCATCTCACGATAATTTCTGGCAAATCTGTTTTGGTAGGCTTTTATGTAATCGGTATTTCCGTCTCTTGCTGCAAATTCCAAAGTCCTTGCCTCTTCGGAAAGAGTATTTGCCCCCACGGTGGCCGCTCCGTTTTTCATGGCATGAACCTTAATACGGTAGTTGGAAAGTGCTTTTTCATCCTCACCGCTAAAAATACCTTCGAAGTAGTTTTGAAGCTCTTCTAAATCACTGAATCCCGCCTGGCAAAATGTATCAATCACTTCGTATAACATATCCTTATCCGGCATGCGATGGTATGCGCTGTCCCAATCGATTCCTTCAATTGATGGGAATAAGTCTTCTTTTTTCTTTACTTCTAAGACAATATTTTCTCCCTTTTTATGTATTCGTTCAGGTTCTATATAGCTACGAAGAACCCGTTCCACTTCATCTAATTCCACAGGCTTGGAGATATAATCCGTAAAACCGTCCTTTAAATATCCTTCCCTCGCCCCCGCAATGGCATTTGCCGTAATAACAACAACTGCAGTCTCCTCCGAAATCAGATTCTGCTCTTTCATATAATGAAGGGTTTCCACTCCATCCATCTCCGGCATCATATGATCCATAAGAATAATGTCGAAAGATTGTTTTTTCACAGCCTCTATAGCTGCTTTTCCTGAAGAAACAAGTTCGGGAACAATTTCGAACAGGGAAAGCAATTTACTGGCAACCTTTAGATTCATATCATTGTCATCCACCACAAGAATCTTGGCATCAGGGACAATAATCATTTCTTTGCGTTCCACAGAATCCGTTCTGGAATTTACCACGCTTTGGTAATCCCCTATCGGGGTTTCGTCAATGATTTTTTGCTCAAGCACAAAAGAAAAACAAGAGCCCTTTCCGTATTCCGTGTCAATCTTTAATTCGCTGTTCATCATATGCAAAAGCTTTGTTACGATGGAGATTCCAAGTCCCGATCCCTCGATATTATGATTCTTTACTTCATCCAAGCGTTCAAAGGATAAGGATAAACGATGTAAGTCTTCCTCTTTGATTCCGATTCCCGTATCGGAAACCGCCACGTAAATTTTGGAGCAATTATCAACCTGTTCCAATTGTCTGATACAAAGTTTGATTTTTCCTTTTTTTGTATACTTAACCGCATTGGTTAATAGATTCATGATAATCTGTGATACTCTGACATCATCTCCATATAGTTTTTTCGGTAGTTTGTCATCCACTTCTACCAAAAGATCCAATCCTTTTTCCATGGCATCCTGAGAAACAGAATCCACCGCATTGGAAATCATGGTAACCGAATCATATTCCACCGGAATGATCTCCATACGACCGTCTTCAATTTTTGAAAAATCCAAAATACTGTTAATCAACGAAAGAAGAATTCTTCCGGATGAATCAATGCCGTTTGCATACTCTAGGATTTCTGCATCGGAAGTTTTTCTGAGAATCATCTCATTCATACCAAGCACAGTATTAATCGGTGTTCGGATTTCGTGAGACATCTGTGCTAAGAAATCGGTTTTTGCTTTAGATGCATTTTCCAGTTTATCTACCATTTCCATTTCATCCGTAACATCAATAAACACACACATGAAACAGAACGGTACGTTAAAATCGTCCTTTAACGCATTTAGCCGAACAGAATAAAAATGGGTATGATCCATATCACAAAGACGCGCGGTCCAAATATCATCCTTAGCAATTTCGAATGCTTCTTCTTTGTTGAGTCCGTTGTTATCAAATACAAATTGAATGGTATCATCGGTCGCTTCTTTATTTCTTTTTTTCAAAAGGCCGCGGCAGTAATCGTTCATAATGGCGACGCGACAATTGGTATCAAAAATCACGATACCGGCGTTTATAAAGTTTAAAAACTTATCCGCGATATTTCCCATTCGAATATCAAAATAATTCAGCTGAGTTGCTCCGTACCAAACCACCATGGTACATAGAGCGGCACCGATTCCCGATGTGGAATATGCCGGTTTTCCCAAAAGCGGCAAAAAAGTATCCGGTATACTGCAAGCGAAAAACAAGAAGTTTGCAATATACAAAAGATTTATAAATCGCCACTCCCGCTTTAAAGTTCCTTTTGCCACCCAAATACTCGCCAGTATCAAAAGCACAAAAAAGGTTAATCCCACAAAAAACGAATGATAGGTCCGGACAAATCCATACTCCGGATTGGAATACCAGGTAGTCCATTCGTTTTGTCGCACAAAGATATCTACATCCCTTTGTGAGAACAAAAAGAAATCCACAACCGTAAAAATCATCATAATGATTTTTACGATTGTACTTCTCTTTTTATCGATGGAAGTTAGTTTACAGCCCAAAAAGACTTCCGTCATGATAAAAGCATCTACAGCAAATATTCCAAGTATACGAATATAGGGACACCATTCCACTTTTGGAATAATACCGATAAGCCCGTAGCAAATGCACCATACCGCGGATGACAATCCATACATTAAAATAATGACACTGGTTTCTTTTTCATATCGAATGTTTCTAAAATAGAAACTGATACCCATGACAAGTGCCACGGTACCTAAAATAAATAAAAGGCAGTTAATAAATAATCCCATATTTCCCTATTCCCTTATGCTACACTTCGTAGCGGCTTTCCAACCATTATACGAAGCGGTGTTTTTTGAATCAATTCGTTTACCAATGTAAGTACCACACAGGTAATCAAAATCTTTGTAATTAAAATCATGAAATAATCCGGCACGGAAGCCCACGGATTATTATGACCAAAACTCTTATATAATTCATCCAGCAAAGGATAAATCAAAGCCTGATGCCAGGCAAAATAAACAAGGGAATACTCTCCGATATAACGAATAGGTCTAACCGTAAAAAGAGAAGAAAGAACTACAATCATGGCAATCCCAAAAAATGCGGAAAGGTATGTAAATACCGGCATGCCATAAGACATTGCCCAAAGTTCCAATCCTTTTCCCGTCATCCGAAACGATGCTATATTGCATGCAATGTTCAGAAGTAAAAACACCGGTACAAGAAAAGCTCGAAACTTCCATGAAAGCAAGCACTTAAATGATTTTTCGTTTCTTTTTAAAGCGTAGCCTACCCAAAAGAACACCATAGTGGTTAGCGTAGCATCAAAGTTCCAAAACAATACCCTTCCATTCATTACCATATAACGATACAACCCAAGCACCAAAACAGAAAGCACCAAAAGGCCTTGCGTCCGGATTTTTGACATCTTTACAATAAAGTACATCATAAGATTAATGCCTAACAGCACAGACAAATACCACACGGTTCCGTAACGATATTGGAACAAAAAGGCAAAAAAGTGCTGAGACAGCATATACCCAAACATCTTTGCCGTACGATACTTATGTTCGAACAAACAAGGATATAATACCGAAAAAAATACAATAAATATACCGAGGGAAAAATAAGGAATCAGGATACTCCGTGCCTTTTTCTTTAAAAAAGAAATAAAATCCATGTCAGCGTGGAACAAATATCCCGACAAAAAGAAGAATAACGGTAAATGAAATGAATATACAAAGTTTCCCAGCATGCCTCCCTGAACCAAATGTCCGATCAAAACCGCAATCATGCCGTAGCCCTTTGCCATGTCAACCCAAGTAATACGCTTTGTCTGCATTCCCATAAATCCCCCAAAGTAACTCAAAATCACAAATCATTTTAACATATTATCAAGAATATAGGAAGAAGATGCGTGGTCTTTATGGGTTTCTACTATAGAATTCTAAGGAAAAAACAGTATAATATGTCTGTTATGGAAAAATTATTGAATTTTGTAAAAAAAGAAATTGTATTGTTGATAGCTTTTGTTCTGGCTGTTATTTCCTGTTTTTTCGTGCATCCGGATGCGGCCTACATTGACTACATTGATTATCGAACCCTAAGTATCCTGCTTTGTTTGATGATTACCATGGCCGGATTGCAACGCTTACAGCTGTTTCGCCAAATTGGAGAATACCTGGTGAACCTCATGTCCTCCATCCGAGGTGTGGTTTTTATTTTGCTGTTTTTATGTTTCTTTTCCTCCATGTGGATTACAAACGATGTGGCACTTATCACCTTCGTGCCCTTTTCCATCGTTACACTATCCCTGGCAAAGCGAAAGGATTTGTTTATTCCGGTAATCGTTTTGGATACCATTGCCGCCAACTTGGGAAGTATGTTGACACCTCTTGGAAATCCGCAAAATTTGTTTCTGTACTCCAAAGCCAACATTAGTTTTCTGGATTTTGTAAAGCTTATGCTACCCTACAGTCTTTTATCTTTGGTGCTTTTAATTCTATCCACATTTGCCTTCGTAAAAAAAGCCTCATTGGACGCACCGAAGAACAATGCCTACAAACGTACTCGCAGAGAAAAGCTTCTCATCATACTCTATTGTGTGTTCTTTTTGCTTTCTATTTTAGTTGTCATGCGTTTTATGGATTATCGCGTCGGACTCGCGTTGATTCTTTTGTTTACCTTTATAAACGATAAAAAGATACTTTTAAAACCGGACTATTCCCTTCTGTTTACCTTTGTTTTTCTGTTTATATTTATTGGAAATATAAAGCGGATTGATGCTTTAAATGCTTTACTCTATCAGATGATTAAAGACAAAGAAGTGATTGTTTCCATAGTACTGAGTCAGTTTATCAGTAATGTCCCGGCTGCCATTCTTTGCTCCGGTTTCACTGACAACTATCATAAGCTAATCATCGGAACCAACCTTGGCGGCCTCGGGACCTTAATCGCCTCTATGGCAAGCCTGATTTCCTTTAAGCAGTATAGTTTCGTGGAAGGAGCTGACAAAAAGCGCTACCTGCTGGTCTTTACAGCACTTAACGTAGTTTTCCTGACTATTTTACTATTATTCTATATTGTTTACTAAATAAAAAAACGCAATCACTATTTACGTAGGGGTACGTTTTTGACGTCGGTACTTAACGAACTTTCGTGAGTTTAGTACCGCTACGTCAAAACTCGTAGCGCGAGCGTGCCCCGGTAAATAGTGATTGCGTTTTTTAGTTAATATTCTATTACAATTATAATAATTCCTGATATCCCGGTACAAACAAGTGTCTCGGAATACCGTCTACCATGATTGGACCAACATCACCCTGGATCAAAGGTCTTACATAGGTGATAAATTCCTGAGTTACATACGTACCGTCTTTGGTAATCCACTCTCTCGGAACAAGACGCTCATCATTTGCAATCTTGTGAACATCCTTAACCTCGGTTCCTGCCTGATACGGATCATCGGAAAGTCTGTTAATAACAACCATCTTTCCGGAATCTCCTTCGTCAGCTGCCTTCATAGCGGCACCACCAACTTCATAGGCTTCCAAAATATCTACACGGGATGCGCAATGGCTTGCTGCACGCTGTAATGTAGAAAGTTCAATTGCACGAGTCTTGCATCCGATTTCATGTGAAAGCAACTCGCAAAGATAACGAGCTGTACCGGTAAGCTGTTTGTGTCCGAATGCATCTACGTATTCGGTATTGCTGCCCAAATCGCTGATATAGGTTCCGTCAGCAGTATGAATACCTTCAGATACAGCAATCACAACGGAACGTTTGGTTTTCAAGATGCTTTTACACTTCTTTACAAATTCATCCACATCAAAAGGTAATTCCGGTAAATAAATAGCATCCGGTCCGTCGCAGTCCTCACCTTTGGAAAGTGCTGCTGCTCCGGTTAACCAGCCGGCGTTTCTTCCCATAATCTCAACGATTAAAACCTGTCCTTTTTCTGTTTCCAAAGACCAACCATCGCGAATGATTTCTTTTACAGAAGTACCGATATACTTTGCAGCGGAACCATAACCCGGTGTATGGTCTGTTAAAGCCAAATCGTTATCAATGGTCTTCGGGCATCCTACAAAGCGAATTTCTGAACCGCTGATAATCGCATAGTCGGAAAGCTTTTTGATGGTATCCATGGAGTCATTTCCACCGATATAGATAAAGCAATCGATTTCCAACTCCTCAAGAATTTCGAAAATCTTTTCATAAACAGATTTGTCATCTGCAATGCTTGGAAGCTTGTAACGGCAAGTACCCAAATATGCAGATGGTGTACGCTTTAAAAGTTCCGCATCCAAACCTGTGCGAATGTGCTCGGACAAGTCGATATAGCGCCCCTCCAACAACCCCTGTACACCGTGGAGCATGCCATACACCTTCTTATATCCTCTGTCCTTCGCTGTTCTGTAAACACCTGCAAGAGAAGAGTTAATAGCGGCGGTAGGACCTCCTGACTGTCCTACGATGACATTTCTTTTCGTCTTTTTGCTCATTTTGTAAAAACCCCCTTTAAATGAACTTATAGTACACTATAAAACCATTATAGTATTTTCCCCAATGTCTGGCTACTTGTTTTTACTTCAAGAAACCATTGATAATCTGCTCTTCTGCCTCTGACTCAGTAAGACCTAATGTCATAAGTTTAATAATCTGGTCTCCGGCAATTTTTCCGATGGCAGCCTCATGTACGAGTGCTGCATCCAAATCGTTTGCTTCCAATGCCGGAACTGCCAAAATCTTTGCCTGATCCATGATAATGGCATCACACTCGGTATGTCCCGCACATGGCTTATTACCTACAATCTTTGCTTCGAATTTCTGGTAAGACGAATCTCTTGCAACAGATCTTGAAACCACATCAGCGGTGGAACCTTCCCCATTTAAGTTCACCACATACTCACTGTATGCCTTCTGATCTCCATGTGTCATCAAACGCTCACGAACAACAAGTTTTGCGTCCTTTGCAAGTTCTGCCTTTGTGGTACGATTGGTATCATCCACACCTTTAATCTGTACCATTTCCATTTCTACCGAACTGCCCTCTTCCTGGTACACTTCCGTTCCCGGGTTTAAGATTCGCTTTCCTGCACCTTCACCGGAGCCGTAATGTTTTTCCACATAACGAATATGTGCGTTCTTTCCAACAAAGAAACGATGTATACCGTCATGTTCCGAATCCTGATTTCCGCAGTTATCGATTCCGCATCCTGCAACGATGGTAACGTCCGCATCCTCGCCGATGTAGAAATCGTTATACACTACTTCCTTGATTCCGGTTTCTGTCAACACAACCGGAATATGTACGCTTTCGTTTTTCGTACCCGGCTTAATCTTTACCGTTAATCCCTGACCGTCTTCACGCGGGATAATTTCAATATTTTCTGTAGAGGCTCGGCCTGCAGATTTCGAATTGGAACGAATATTGTACGCACCTTCCGGAACGTCATGAAGGTCAGCCACCTCACGAAGTAATCTCTTTTGAATTTCATCTAACTGAATCATCTTATTCTCCCTCCCTTTGTACGCCTGCTTTTCTGCAGTCAGGAACAGCATCTGCTGTACCCATCAAAGCAGGAAGAATCTCTGCCTTAGAGCCACTCTTAATGAGTTCTCCATTTTTAATCACCATAATCTCATCAGCAATATTTAAAATACGTTCCTGGTGGGAAATAATAAGAATGGAACCACCGTGAATATCGTTTCGCATTCCCTGGAACACTTCGATTAAGTTCTGGAAACTCCACAAATCGATACCGGCTTCCGGCTCATCAAACACAGAAAGCTGCGATGCCTTAGCAAGTACGGTTGCAATTTCAATTCGTTTTAACTCACCACCGGAAAGAGAACCGTTTACTTCTCGATCGATATAATCTCTGGCACAAAGACCTACCTTTGAAAGGTATTCACAAGCATCTGTCATGGAAATATTCTTTCCGGATGCAAGCTTAATCAAATCAAATACCTGAATACCCTTGAACTTTACAGGCTGCTGAAACGCAAATCCAATTCCCATTTTGGCACGCTCTGTAATGGAAGCGTTGGTAATATCCTGGCCGTTAAACAAAATCTGACCAGCCGTTGGCTTTTCAATACCGGCAATCAGTCTTGCAAGTGTTGATTTACCACCACCGTTTGGACCGGTAATAACAACAAGCTTATCATCCGGAATGGTAAGAGAAACACCACGGATAATTTCTTTGTCCTGCCCCTCATCATCCACACCAAAGATAATGTTTTTTAGTTCTAACATATAAAAAACCTCCTGGTTTTTATTCTTAAAATAAAAGTATACCCTACCATTCTACATAAAAATGGCAGGGTTGCAACCACAATTCGTTCGTTTCGTTGTTCTTGCGCTTAAAACCAGCTCTTCGGGAGCAGGTTTTCAAGGCTTTTTAAATTTTCCAGCTGTTCATTGATGGAATCGGAAATATCGGACACCTTCTGATACGCATCCGTTATGGTATGTTCCATAGATTCAAGTGAGCTTCGAATACCATCCAAATCATCATGAATATCACGAATCATGTCCACAATCGGAGGAACATAAATAACTGCAAGAATCACAAGTGTTACAAGAATAACCACTCGTACAATCAGAAGAACCAGACGAATCTTTTCATCTCTTCGTTTTCCTTCTAACAGTTCCACAAGCATTTCGTGGTCTGTCATATTCTCAATCGGAGTCTTTGCCATTTTTAAATCTCCTTGTTATAGTCTCTTTAGTAAATCATCTCGAACCTCATCCATATGAGCGTCAATGATTCCAAAATCCATTTCCTTATAGCTCCATGCAGAACGGCCAATGCGGAAACGGTCAAAAGAATCTGCAATCAGATTATACCACTGATATGTGTCTTTTGCGTTTGCAAGATTAATCACACCGTACTCTCCGCAATACAAAGGAACGTTACGTTCTTCTGCTACAGCAACCGCCTGTGCAAAGTACTTATCAAAGAATTCTGATGTCAGAGCACTGTTTTGATCAAAGCCATCAAATCCCACGGTCACCTGAGACAGATACTTCTTTGAAAGCTCTCCCATCTCTTTATAGGTGGTACTAAGCGGCATGCGGAAGTTTACATCCATACCCGGCGCCCAATGCGCTCCCTGATGGGTAAAAATCAAAGGTTCATAGCAGTGGAATGTATATACTACTTTTTCATCATCAGGGCGAACCAAATCCGGAAGTGCTTCAATGCTGTTGTTATAATAACCACCGATAATAATGTAAGTATCCGGAGCAAATACGCGAACTCGCTGAATACAGTTTACAATAATGCGATTCCATGTATCACAGTATTCCTTGTCCGTCACTTCGTTTAAAAGTTCAAATGCCATACGGGAATGGTTTTTTCCGTAACGGGAAGCGATTTTTTCCCAAAGCTTATAGAAACGCTCCTGGTAAGCTTCATTGTCAAAGAAACCGGATTCGTTTTCTCCAAAATCAAAGCTGTATCCAAAGGTCTTATGCAAATCAAGAATCATATTTAAGTTATACTTTTCGCACCAACCATAAACCTTATCGATGATTTCAAATCCTTCTTCGATATATTTTCCATCAGCTGTTTCCACCAATTCATAATCAATGGGTACGCGAACATGATCCAAGCCCCAGCCTGCGATACGTTTTAAATCTTCTTCGTGAATAAAATTCTCGTAACGCTCTTTACTGTGGTCACACTGAGAAAGCCATCCACCCAGGTTAATTCCATGTTCATAGCCTTCGAATTTTCTCATAATAATCTCCTTTTATCTAATGAGCTCTTAATGTATTTCTTAACCAGATTCCGCTTTCATTTAAGTCCTCTTCTTTCCAATCGAAAACTTTCTTGCAATCCGGTACTAAAACTGCAGAGGACTCATCTCTGTTGGATAAATTCCAGCCGATAAATGACAAATGGTATTTTTCAATCAGTTTGACCCACTCTGCTGCAGAATCGTAGTCAAGTTCACCATTTCCGGATGCATCACAAATACTAAACTCGGAAATAAATACCGGTGTTCCTTCAGCAATCGCTTTTTCTACCTTTGCTCGAAGTTTTTCTTTATGCGTCGCTGCGTAAAAATGACAGACATACATTACATTTTTTGTGTCGTTTACCGGATTTTCAGCAACAAAGTCCACATCCTGTGACCAATTTGGTGTCCCGACCAGAATCACATTTTCTTTATCATTGTCACGAATAACAGGAATAATAACGTCCGCATAGGTTTTTACCTCGGGCCAGGTAACATCCTGATTCGGTTCGTTACATATTTCATAAATCACATGTTCTTCAGAAGCATATTTTTTTGAAATGCGATCAAAAAATACCTTTGCCTCCTCAATATGATCATTGGGATTATAATCTGACAAAATATGCCAATCAATCAAGCAATACATACCAAGTTCTTTGGTAATTCGTACCCCCTCATCGATCAGTTTGTATTGTTCTTCCTGATCGGCTCCGTCCAAAAAGCCCCCCTCAGCCGTATACATTGCCATACGGAAAACATTTGCTTTCCAGTCATCGCGCAGCGTCCGAAATGACTCCTTATTAATGTATTCCGGATACCACTGAAGTCCGCTTGAACTAACCCCTTTTAACTGCACAATATCACCGGCTGCGTTTTTCAATTGTGTTCCATCCACATGTAGTCTCATATGTCCCATATGTCCCATTTCCCCTTTACGAAAACGTTTTTGTAACGTTATTTATATTTTGCCATATTTTTTTTAATTCTGCATCAAATTTTTACGAAAACATTCCGTTTTACATTTCGTAAAAAAAAGATAAAATACCCTTATGAAAATGATCTATCTCGCGCCTTTAGAGGGCATAACAGACAATACTTATCGAACAATATTTAAGGAATTTTACGGCGGATGTGAAAAGGAGTTTACGCCCTTTTTATCGCCAAATTCTACCAAGAAATTTACGACTCGGGAATACCGGGAAATAAATCCTGATATCAATGATACTTCCACCACCGTTCCACAGCTTCTTACGAACAATGCGGAATGCTTTTTGTGGGCAGCAAATAGAATTGCAGAATTGGGCTATAAAGAGATTAACTTTAACCTTGGTTGTCCCAGTGGAACCGTTGTAGCAAAAAAGAAAGGCTCCGGGCTCTTATTCTATCCTGATTTATTGGACCAGCTGCTTTATGAAGTGTTTGCAAATCTTCCAAACACCGTTGATGGCAAGCCATTGTCCATTTCTGTAAAAACCCGGCTTGGAAAAAACGACCCGGAAGAATTTGAAGAAGTACTTGAAATTTTTAACAAATATCCGATTTCGGAACTTACGGTTCATCCACGAATCCAGACGGATTTTTATAAGGAACCCATTCGTGAGAAATACTTTTCCTATGCGGCTTCTCATACAAATATTCCATTGGTCTTTAACGGAGATATCAAGAGTGTTTCCGATGCAGAACGGATAGAGAATTCCTATCCCGGCATCACCGGCATGATGCTGGGTCGCGGACTGATTGCTAATCCGGAACTTGCCTTACAATACAAAAACGGTCGAAAGACATCTGCTCCCGACTTAGAACGTTTAAAAGCGTTTCATAATGAATTATTGGCCGAATACACTACCCTTTTCAGCGGCGACAAGCCTGTGCTCCACCGCATGAAAGAACTTTGGGTTTTCTGGCGCGAGCTTTTCCCTGGCAGCGAAAAAGCAATCAAACAGATTCAAAAATCAAAGCATCTGTCTGAGTATAGAGTAGCGGTGCATGGGCTCATCAATTGATGCAATTCCTTCGGTGGCTCCCAGCGCCTCTACTGCACAGGATGCGACAGCATTACCAAAACGAACCGCATCTTTTAACTCCATGCCTGTTTCTAAACCGTAGATTACTCCGGCGCCAAAGCTGTCTCCCGCCCCGGTAGAATCCACAAGTTTTACATCCGGGTAAGTCGGGATGAAGAATTCTTTCTCACGGGTAAATACCGCAGTATCTTCTTTACCACGCTTTACAATCACACACTCCGCACCATGTTCCAAAATCCTATGTGCGGCCTGTTCCATTGTTTTACCACCGGATAATAAAGCCAATTCTTTTTCATTCGGCATAAAGTAATCCACATAAGGAAACAGTTCCTTTAAATCTTCCAAACTTTCACCGTTTTTCGGAGTAGTCATATCCAAAAAAAGTTTTCGGTTCGACTTTTCCTTAATCCTTGCAAACATCTTTTTCATCGCAGGAATATCCAAAAGGGGCGATGTAAACATGCATGGAAAGCAAACGAGATTCCCAAGTGAATCCATATACCCTTCCACATCTTCATAGGATAATTTACGAAGATTACTGTCGGGATTTGTTAAGAAATAACGTTCTCCGGCCTCATCCACAAGCACCACATTAATGGCTGTGGTAAGTCCTGCTTCCATAATGAAGCGTTCTGTTGACACATTGGATGCTTTTGCAAATCGAAGAATCTGCTCCCCGGCTTCATCCCGACCCAATTTGGTAACCAGTTCCACGTCAGTCCCCAGGCGTCCCAACACTACAGCTTCATTTAACGCGTTCCCACCATAAGACAAATTTGCCTCATCCACGGCAGTCGTTCCTTTTGTAAAAACCTCAGCCCGAAACGGCTTTACCAGCACATCTACGATCGCCGGTCCTATTACACTAATCATTGCTTCCCCCATTATGGAATCGTAAACATTAAAATCTTTTTCTATTCTAACATATACAATTCCAAGTATTGTATAATAAGAAAAATATTTATTGAGGAAAAGGAAAGGACCGGAATCATGCTTACAAAGCTACGCAACCCACTTGAAAAAGATAAAACCGTAATTGCTGCCCTTTTATTTGCAGCTGCACTAATCATCTTTGTCATATATCTTTTCTCTTTTGGATTCTTCTATATATATGAGTTTAAGAATTTCAAAAGTGATTTACAAAGCGAAATGGCTCACGTAAAAAAGGGTCTGGGTGTGGAAATATCCTTAGACGACCATACTCTTCCCTACAACGAGCAAGATTGGAATAAATTTTCTTTCTTTGTTCGCTCCTTAAAAGTTGGAAAGAAACAAAAAAACTTCCCCGGCGACACGTCCGGAGAAGTATTAAAATTTGTTTTTAATGACGGTACCTCCATCGAGTTTTGTGCGACTGAAATTCCGGAAGAAGTTCGCCAAAGAGACGACGGTATCTGCGTTCGATACATCGACACCTCCGGCAAAGTACTAATCTTTGATACCGACCAATACGGATTCGAAAAAATACACTATTGGTTTCAATAACTATTAATATTTAATACGAAAGCTTCCCTCGTTTTCTTCGAGCGGAAGTTTTTCTTTTTCCATATGGTCAATTACAATGTATCGATCCTGCCCCATCAACTGAAAGAACATATCGATTTCCTCCTGTCGTCCCTGGAGCTCCACTGTAACGGAATCGTCATATTCATTTTTTACGTAACCGGTCAATCGATACATATCCGCCACATGACCGGCTTTATAGCGAAAGCCAACGCCCTGTACTCTTCCATACAATCGATACCGATATCGCACTATCTCCATACCGTTTCTCCCTCTTCCACTGGTATTTTTTCAAATGCGGGGAGTTCTCTCCTTACCGATCAAAATAACAGTTTTTCCTTTTTTATTTTCCCGTAATCGACCTTCAAAAATAATGCGACCATAACCGCGAACGATAATGGTTTCCTTCTCCTTTGGTTCGTACTCCGGCTTTTTCATAATCTTCCCGTTTGCAATCACCTTTTCCGAAAGAATCAGATTCTTCGCTGTCTCCCTGGACATATTTAAAGACTTAGCCAAAATCGCATCCAACCGCACGGAAGATACAGAACACTCCTCATGCTCCACTTCTATTTTAACATCCATCGGCAAGGAATCTATCATGGAAACTTCCACGTTGGTGTGCTTAATCTTGGTAAGATTTTCTATGATATATTCTGCAATTCCTTCCAAAACAAAAGCATAGGCATCCTTCTCCACAATAAGAATATCCCCCACTTGATTGCGCTCAATTCCAAGATTCATAATCGCTCCCAGATAATCTCTGTGGGTCAAATCTTCCGCAAACTTCAAATTCTTTGGGCAAATATGCAAAAGCTTTATGGGAAAAGTCTCCTCATACAAAAGTTCCTTTGGATCACCAAAACGAATGACGGTGCGCTCCGCATACTCCATACCGCCAAAAAGTTTTACCTCATCTTCCCCTGCCACAGAATACGCAAGAGACGCACCATGAGTTGAATGAAACTCGGTATAGGTATAAATACCTTGGTTTCTCGCACGATCCAATAATTCACGATATCTGTTTTTTGTCTGCTGTTCAAAACTCTGTTCCATTATTTAATAATAAACCACTTTTTTCATCATCATCAAAAAATCAATCAATAACAACGCAACAGAAACCCATATCGTATATATGCCAAGTATTCCTGACAACAATCCTCCCACACCGGCACCTATGGCAAATATGAGTATAATTCCATAATAATTAGCTGCTCTATGAATATCCTGCTTTTCTTTAGTTCTGAAATACTGCGAAAGACTTTCTGTCCCGCTTCGCAAATTTCCTATGCACATTGTGCTTGCATAGCCATATCCATGAACCTTTCGAAACGAATGCACCTGCATGGCACATGAAAGTGATACTAAAATGTTGGCTAGCATATTAAGCTCTGTCGACAACAAACCAACAACACCTAACAGAACGATCTCTATTAAAATGATAATCTGTCTCCAGTGAATCTTATCTGATTCTTTCAGTTTATGTTCCACCTGCTCTGCCAGAATAATTCCGAGTATAAATGCCAGAATTGGCATCAGGTATTTAGCGCCTGTCCTAACATCCCCGGTCATAAAGTTCTGACTCATCAAAACTACATTTCCTGTTTGTGCATTTGCAAATACATTTCCCCTGACATTATATGTATATGCATCTTGAAGGCCACCGGAAAATGAAAGGATTGCACTCAGGCGAAAGCTTTCCGAAATCTGTCTGTCTTTACTCATTATCACCATTCCTAATTACAATTCTTCTACCAATCCGATTCGTCTTTTACATCCTTGATTTCATCTTCATAAACATCCACGATGGAGCCGTCTTTCTTTTCCACAGATACGGTAAATCCGAAACCCAATGCTCCGATGGCTGCAGCAATGACCGCCCAAGGTGCAACTGCAAGTCCGATTACACCGCCGACGATTCCAGCATTTACCGGGAAGGATGCTACTTCTTTGCCTTCTTTGTTTTTAACAATGACTTTGTTTACATTTCCCTCTTCCACAGCCTTTTTGATGTTTTCCATTACATCATCGATATTACTTTTCTCTGACATTTCTATTTCCTCCATTTTGGGGACAGAGAACCGTCCCCTGTCTTTTTTTCTTTTTTGTTCCTAAACTATCAATGCCTTTACCAATGCACCAATTCCTACAATGAGTAATACGGGAATTGCCAATGCAAATAATCCGGAAAAAGCAAGTACAACCAAAACAACCGGGAAAAAAATAATCCAACAAAGGATTTTTCCAAGTCCCCATGTAAGTTTTATTGCAAATCCGATTAATTCAAAAACAACGGATATTAATAAAACAGTAAATAATAATGTAATCATAATAAGTACCTCCTCTTGGCTTCTTATGCGTCTATCATACGACTTCATCCCTTATACTTCCACCACCTATTTTACGGATTTTTATAAAAAAGGGGGTATTTTTTTCGGATTTTTTTAATGCTTACTCACCATTCTTTGTCATGTGCGGTGCAAAACTGTTATAATGGCAAAAGAATTTTTATTTGGGAGAACTAATCATGGAAAAAGAAATAAACTACTATCGTCAGTGTCGCGAAGATATCACGCCAAAACCGTCTCGTGAAGCGGCTGCAGCCCTCATTGGCAACGGCATGACGGAAGATATTTTGGAAAAAATCGAGAACGGTTCCCGTAATCCTCGTCCGGAAGAAGTTCTTGATATGGCAAAAGCATACAAGCATCCGGAACTTTGCAACTACTACTGTACTCATGAATGTGCCATCGGAAAGCGTGACATTTCTCCGATTGATGCAAAGAAAAACATTGCTACCATCACCTTGGAAATCTTATCTGCCATGAACTATTTGGACGATCAAAAGAATCGTTTGGTGGATATTACTCAAGACGAGCATCTCACAGGAGATGAGTATGAGGATATGAAAAAGATTCGTGATCGCCTGAAAAAAATGGCCGGTTCCATTGCAAACCTGCAGTTCTGGGTAGATCAACAACTTGAACAAGAAAACTAAACTCTATAAAAGAAAAAAACTTCTCCGGCGATAAAACCGGAGAAGTTTTTATTTTATAAAAGTTTTTCTGCAACCTTCGCTAAATCGGAGCGCATGCACTCTTCTTCTGTCATGGTAACCACAGCGGTAAGCTTTTGTCCTTTTAACTTTTCTGCGGCATACACAAGACCATTCATCTTCTTTGACAGACGCGGTGCATCAATTTGTTCCGGATCACCTAAAAGTACAATCTTTGTATTCATACCGGCACGGGTAATGATGGTCTTTACCTGCTTTGCCGTAAGGTTTTGTGCTTCATCAATGATGATATAAGATTCCGGAATGGAGCGTCCTCGGATATAAGCCAAAGAAATAATCTTTACCGGGCCACCCTCTCGCACCAAATCTTCAAACATCATCTCAATCTGCTCCGGTGATTCATCTCCGGACATCTTAAGAAGGGTTTCCAAGTTATCGTAAAAGGGAGCCAAAAGAGGTCCCATCTTTTCTTCCAAATCACCCTTTAAGTAACCGAGATTTTCATTTTCAGGAAGTGTATTGGATCTGGTGATATACACATTTTGATATTCCGCATTTCTGCTTTTAAACTCGCCGCCGTAGGTTTTGGAAAGTCCAACCGCCTCCGCCACTAAGGTCTTACCTGTTCCCGCAGGACCGTAAACAATCACAAGGGGTATCTTATCCGCAGGTTCATTTAAGGCAGCTATCATAAATCGCTGCCCTGCATTTCGTGCGGTAAGTCCCATATATTCAGCGTTTATTACGTCACCGTCAAGAAGAACAATCTCGTCATTTTTCACCCATGCCAGAGCTGACTGATTATTCTCAAGTGCCATAATCTGTAAAAATTCATTTTCCAAGAATCCATTTGGATCCATGCCGTCCAATTCAAATTCTGTTAATTCGGAAATTAATAAAGAACCGTTTCTGTAAAGCTGATTCATGTGCTCTACAGAAAGGCTTAAGAGTCTTCGGCCCGCATACAAATCATCCGTAGCAATGGAATCATTTTTGTATTCCTGGGTCTCGATGCCTAAGGCATCTGCTCGAATCTGCATAAGGCCGTCGTTTGTAACCAAGACCACTCGCATATCCGGATTTTTTTCAATTAAGGAAAGTGTGGATGCTAAGATTCGATTGTCTTTTTCTGTCTTTGACTCAATAAGCATCCATTCGGGAAGTTCATGTTCTACACCGTTTTCTTCAATTCGAAAGGTTCCTCCAAAATCTAAGGCCACACCCTGATATAGATTTCCTCTTTCTCGAAGGCTTTTAATAATTCTGGATGCTTCACGAACATTAAAGCCGGTCTCCCCTTCATCATTCTTGTGCTTCTCCAACTCCATAATGGTGGTTCCGGTAATCACCACGTCGTTATCATCAAACCCGTTGATGGCGGTTCCGGCGGTGTCCATAAGGATGTTGGTATCAAGTACGTAAATTTTTTTCATGCTTCCCCTGTTCCCCCTTTTTCCAGAAAAGCCCATGCCAAATGGCATGAGCTAATCTTATAAACTTGACATATTCATTTTACCACAACAACTATATATTGTGTATAAATAATTGCAAAAAGGGGAAAGCACAACAATATATTGGTTTTCTAAAAAGTAATAACCTCCGGTGCGCTTGTAAATGAGCTAAAGGTCGCGGTTGCATTTTTAAAGTAAAATACTTCCGTATTTCCATCATCTGCGGAATACATTCCCTTTAAACTCGGATATGCATCAAGCATGGATTCCTTTGCTTCCAATCTTTCATCCTCAACTAACTCTCCTGCCACGCGAAGCCATGTGCCATCCTTAAATGCACAAATCTCTGCCTTTGGATTTGCATGAAGCTGCTTGGAAACATCCTTTACTTTTCCGGTCTGAATGTAAAGTTTTCCGTCAAAAATATGAGCCGTGCCAAAAGGTCTTACTCTCGGTTGGTCACCCTCTACCGTTGCCAAATAATACACTTCCGCATCCTTTAAAAACTTTTCTACTTTTTCCATTTTTAAAATCCTCCTTTATTTGATTATAGTTTAACATAAGTTCCTTAAGCAGCGCATGTCATTCCGCTACCACCACCGTCAAAGTATCCGGTTCTACGTGACATCTTAAAAATAAAATCTCCACACCTGCTTTTTTCGCTTCTTCAAGTGCCACCCCAAACTCCGGATGTGTATCAACGTTTGCTTTAACTTCAGATACTCCATCCATCTGAATTACAAAGCAAAGCATGGCATGATAACCGGCTTTCTTTGCCTTGATAAGTTCACGGATATGCTTTACTCCGCGTTCCGTAGGTGCATCCGGGAAATATCCCATACCATCGACTTCCAAAGTACACCCTTTGACTTCCATCAAATACTTTTCTTTTCCACGCTCCATATAAAAGTCAATGCGAGAATCTCCATAGGTGTATTCCGGAATTACAACATCATAGTCCTGTGATTCTAACCACTCTTTTACTACCTTATTGGGAGCCTGACTGTCGATATTAAATAGAATCCCGGTATCTTTTCTAACCGCAATCAAATCATATTTTGTTTTTCGATTCGGTGTTCCGGGAGCCGTCAACCAAACTTCACATCCGGGAATCAATAACTCCTTACATCGGCCGGTATTTTTTACGTGCACTATTTCACTTTTTCCCTCAATCTCCACCTCTGCGATGAATCGATTCGGGCGATTTAAAAATACTGCCTTTGTAACGTTTTCATAAACCATTATTTATCTCTCACAAATCTCAAACACCTTATTGTAAAAATCTTTATTCATATTTCCCCTTTGTTAATCATTGTTTTTTAACCTGCAACTCTGCTAAAGAAACATAATGCTTTACCATAAATTCTTCCGGAGCAGAATCACATAACATCTGCATATGTTCTTCGTTCCATGCTGCAAGTTGCTTCTCATCCATTGCAGCTCCCACACCGCGACATGCACGCATACGTCCATGCCAGCCTTCTCTTGTAAAAGGAACATCAACGCGGTATTCCATACGATTTATGATGTCAAAATATGACAACAACTCATCCGGAACATATACAGGCTTTACCGTATCTCCGTAGCCTGTCCAATTGGGATTGTATTTAAGAATTACCTCTTCGCTCTTTTCTGCAAGGGCATCCTCATAAGGAAGCCATCCCATATAAAGAATCAATAGTTTTCCGTTGAATTTCAACATCTTAGAAAACTTTGGTGCTATTACTTTCGCATCCAAATACCAGATGCACTGGCATGCCGTAATCACATCAAAAGTTTCATCCGGATAGTCCACTTTTTCTGCCGAGCAAGTAAAAAAATCAATGTCCATTCCTGCATTAGCTGCCAGTTTCTTTGCCTGAAGAATCTGATTTTCGCTAATATCCGTACCAATCCATTTTGCACCATAGGAATACATATTTCGCGGCAACACCCCGGTTCCCGTTCCGATATCCAAAACCTGCTGCCCATCCTTACAAAGTCCCAAATCCAAAATAGACTGATAAAACTCCTTCGGATAGATATCTCTGTATTTGGCGTAATCCTCTGATGTATTTCCCCATTCAAAGGCGTTTCCGTTGTCAATGTCGTTGATAATCATTGTTTCTCCCTATCCCAGTCCTACATCAAGCGCCATCATAAGAATAAACCCAAGTGCAAATGAAATGGTTCCGATATTGGAATGATTTCCCTCTGACATTTCAGGAATCAATTCCTCTACCACTACGTATATCATGGCTCCTGCCGCAAAGCTTAAAAGATACGGCATCAGCGGAATAAATAATCCGGATGCTGCTATCACTAAAAGCGCACCAATAGGTTCCACGATTCCGGACAGCACGCCATACAAAAATGTCTTACCCTTTGGAACGCCCTCTCCCAAAAGCGGAACAGAAACGATTGCACCCTCCGGGAAGTTTTGAATTGCGATACCGATTGCTAAAGCAAGTGCTCCGGTAAAGGAAATCGTAGTGTTTCCATACAGCCAGCCTGCACATACAATACCTACCGCCATACCTTCCGGAAGATTGTGAAGAGTCACTGCCAACACTAGTTTCGTGGTCCTCTTAAGACCGCTTTGCGGTCCTTCCTCACACTTATCCAAATGCATGTGTGGTGTTACCATATCCATAACAAGTAAAAACAGCATTCCGATTCCAAATCCCACGGACACAGGGATGAATCCAAGATTTCCCATATCCGTAGTCTGATCTAGCGCCGGAAGTAAAAGGCTAAAGAAAGATGCAGATACCATGACCCCCGAAGCAAATCCGGTAAGGGCACGCTGGGTTCTTTGTCCCATCTCTTTTTTAAAGAAAAATACACTGGCCGCTCCCAGCGCCGTTCCTAAAAACGGAATGATGATAATATTCCACATAACTTTTCTCCTATTTACCACACAAACGGAATGACTTTATATCTTACTCTCGTTTTATATTCTTTATATCCTTCCAATCCCTCTTCCAGCACCTTTTCCTCATTCTTCATCCGCTTACCTATAATCGGGATGTAAATGAGAAGAATCGCAGAAGAAATCGGCGATCCGAGGATAATACCCATGGGAATAAACAATAACAATGTTGCAGAATACATGGGATGACGAACAATACCATATAATCCGGTATCAATTACTTTTTGATTCTCCTGTACCTCAACCGTTCTTGATAGATAAGTATTCTCCCGTAGCACCTCCGCATACATAACGTATGCCAAAAGAAAAATCACCGTCCCAAGGATAACAACCCAATTCTGTATCACTATCCATGAAAATCTAAAATTTAACCCCGCTACTATAAACGCTGCCAAAAACATAAGTCCGCTAAGTAAAACAACCGCTTTTTGCTCCTGCTCTTTTTCCTTCGCGTTTAAACGCTTTTCCAATAGTTTAGGATTCTTTATCATCATTACGATACCGGCAACAAACATCGGAACAAATAAAACTACGATCAAAAGCCAACCGTTCCAAAACATAATTGTTCCTGCCGGGACAAACAATAATAGTGCAAATAATATCAACCCAAACAAAAATTTAATGATTGCCTGAAAGAATAATTTTTTCGTCATACCTCTTCCATCCCTTATAACTTATACTGCATGAAGTTATCTTCCGTAATTGCTTTAAGCTCTACCACGTATACACTCCTCCTATAAAACATCAATCATCTTTTCCGCAAAACGCTGATGGCCTTCTACCGTAAAATGCACCCCATCATACCCCATGATGATATTCCATTCCGAAGCATCAAACGCCGGTATCTCATAGCTTTTTGCAAGTTCCATAAAACGTTGGTTCATCTCAATACTTGCATCTCGATATTCTTTCAAATCCGGTTCCACAGCCTCAATCAGAGGCGGTGCTATCATAATAAACTTCCCGGCAAAGTTCTTCTTTACATAAGACAAAATGCGCTCCATTTTATCAGCGATTTGTTTTACGTTTGGATGATAAGAAAGCAAAACATCATTCGTTCCCAACATCATCACCACGGTATCCTCGGATGTCAAACCGGAGAGTAATTCAACAAAATAGCCATGTTCCACGCCTGGGAGCATCCGACCGTTCATGCCTTCTTCTATCACTTCATAAAAATCAGACAGAGCAGTTTTTACTATCGTAGCCCAACGAACTTCCGCAGGATATCTTCCACCTAAGGTGCCTCGCGGGTCATAGCCATATGTATTTGAATCTCCATACAAAACCAGTTTTTTCATAATACCCTATTTTTTTATAAGTCTCTTTTTTAGCCGGTTATGTTGTACTTCAAGCCACGCGATTTCTACAAATATCACGGCAAAAAATACAACCAATTGAATAGCTACATTATCTGTTCTGTTTATGAAATAAACAAAGACTGCCATAGTGATAAACAGGAGGCATCCGTAAATAATCAGATTTCTTCCGTGTTTATGATTCCACTCTGTCACATCGATCAGTTCATCCTCTCTTGGAGGTGTTTCTCCCGTATTCAAACTCACCGGTTTTTTTGATTTATACTGAAATATTCCAAGTACAATAAAAATAAGTGATACCAATATTGAAATTGTCAGGTAAATAATTGTACCCGCCATATCCTTTTCTCCTATAAACTTTTATTTGTGTTTTTCTCTCCCTCAATTTTATTCATAGTATCCTCAAGGATAGCCTCTCTCAATTCTGTAAGCCAATCTGAATATGCTACCGTGTCAAAGGCATATGTTTTATTGAGTTCAAACTCATTTTCTGACCAGGTATCAAGAGGCGATTCGTTATGTTGAATTAGTGCTTCAAGTTTATCCAAAGATTTATATAGTTTAGCTTCCTTTGTTTCTTGTGCTTCCATCTCCTCATAAAGCGACATCAATTCATTTGAAACATCAGTTGGAAGAGACTTCACCCACTTATTTAATAAAGAATCTTCCACATCTCTGTCTTCGTCCGTTTTTATAAACGTAGGGATATCACCAGTAAAGCACTCCCCCAAATCATGAATCAAACACATATCAACAACTTTATTTATATCTACGTCTTTAAACTCATGCTTTAACAGAAATGCCATAAGAGAAATTCGCCAACTATGCTCCGCTACACTTTCTGTCCTACGATTTGATGTTGTACAATGCCTGGGCGTATCCTTTAGTTTCTCTGCAACGTGTAATATTTCCAAGTACTCTCTTGCGTTCATAATTATCTCCTAATACACCTTTTCTATTTCTTCCGTAATGCCGTACTGTCTTTTAAACTCTTCTAAATCCGCAGCCGTTTGTATCAACATAACTTCTTCAATCGCACCGGTTTTTATATTCTGAAATCCTGCAACTTGCTCTCCGTTACATATGCTTGATTTTAAAACAGGCTTCAGGGTCGCTTGATCATACGTCTTTTGTTTATTCTTTTTCTTTAAAAACATATATTTCTTACCCTACAAATTTGAATCTACACATACCAATAAGAATGCATACCGCACAAATATGTTTTTGCTCCCTTTGGCATCTGTTTTATCGCGTTATATACGTTAATCCAATCTCCAATACCGGTTCCGATACAAATAATTCCAAACAGTCCTAATCCTACAAATTTCGGAAACAATAAAAATACTACATATGGAATGAACCCAAGAATTATATTTGGGCAAAGACACATAAAAATAAAGTGCCATTTACTCATATCTTCCGTTCCTACCACAAACATCAACCCATGTTCTAAATCTTGGTAAAGATAGACGTCTTTTTTATAACATATCGCATGCAATAATTCGTGTGGGAACAAGGAAAGGCCTCCCAAAACTCCTCCAATCATCAACCATATCGCATTACTTGGAATATATCTCATTCCCAAAATCAAAAAAGGAATGGCCAACAATAGCATCACTCCAATGCTTCCTAGATTTACAATTAAGGAAAACTTTTTCATATCATTTACTTCCTTAAACGGCACCACATTTGGGTGATGTTCTTTATGTGGAAGATTCTCTTCATTTCCGTCATATTTACCAGCATAACGTAAAATCATTAATTATTTCCTCTGCAAATTCGAATTTGTGCTATTAACTTCAAAGTTATAGTGCCATCGTAGCCACTATGACATTAATCGTTCCATGCAAAATCCAGCTTGGAATAATGCTCCCACCAAATTTTTTTTCGTTCATCCATCCCTGGAACCACCCAAAAGCACCGGGAAGTATAGTTATTACTATAGTCACAGGTATATTGTGTGTTGCTAAACCAAAAGGAATTCCGTGCATCATGCCAAACAGGATTGCCTGTATGATATTGCCGGTGATGAACCCAAACTTTTCTCCAAAACGTTTTAATAAAAAACCCCTGAAGACTATTTCTTCGGATAATCCAGTACGGATAAAGCCATATGCCAATACAGCAGGAAATGCAGCAAATCCTTTGTCGGCAAAGTCTCTGCCTGCGGTGGTCACCCCTTCAGGAAGAAAACGAATTGCAAATGACGTTAAACCTATATATAATCCCGTAGCAATAAGGATTGCACATGCTGTTCCCCACCATTTCCCTTCATGCTTGATCTTTTTAATTCCTATCCACTTAAAAAAGTTCTGTTTTCTCCTGACAAATATCAGCCAAAAAATCAGGGGAATCAAAGAAAATAGCAATACCTGTACTAATGCGCCAACGAATTCATTAATAAACATTCCAAACATATCTCGCGTCTCTCCACTTCCATCGTCAATAAAACTGAAATATAATTTGCCTCTAAAAATCACGATTTATCACTCTATACATTCCCTAATGATTGGATCTAGACTACTCAAATCTACAAAATCCACTTGTTTACTATAAGTTTCTATCATCATCTCCAATTATAACGAGTTGATAAACTCCATAAACACTTCATCTTCCCAATTTAAATGTGGAGAATTCTCTCCTCCGCCGTTGGTGCTTCTCTTCATGGCAGCATAAAAACTCTCATCCAAATCCGCAATATCCATTGGATAGATTTCTATGCCTGCTTCGCGACACACCTTGCAAAAATCCACAATTGAGGGTTTCTCCTTTGCAGTTTTTATAATCGCATCCTTAAAAGAAGCGTCACTTTTTGCTAAGTTTCTGATTTTTTCAAGTGTAACATCTATCATTTTCTCACCCTAATATACCTTTTCCACTTCTTCCGTAATCCCATACTGTCTTTTAAACTCTTCTAAATCCGCAGGAGTTTTTATCAGCATAACTTCTTCAATCGCTCCGGTGTTTTTAATTTGAAATCCCGCCACTTGTTCGCCGTTGCATATGCTTGATTTTAAGACAGGCTTCAGGGTCGCTTGATCATACATCTTTTGTTTATTCTTTTTCTTTAAAAACATATATTTCTTACCCTACAAATTTGAAGTTATCGATGTCTTCTCTTACAGAAAGAGCACGACAAACTGGAATTTACCGATTAAGTATCTTTGAAAGGAACATCTGAAAACGCCAATCGCTATCCATTTGCTCTGTTGAAAGACCATATATTTTTATACGTTCAGACAGTTCATCGCGTAGCATTGAGATATATTCTTCATCTTCAGAAAACAGATTGATTTTACACTCTTCATTTGCAGTTGCTCGCAAAAGATACTCATAAATATCTGGAATTATTTGTTCTTGCAAGACATCCACACTGTTTTCCGAAACTAATTCTTCATCCCAACCAGTTTGACCTTGTAAGAACCCATCCTCTTTAATAGTATACAGCGAACACGAACTTCCAGAGTATACTCTCTCCACTGCATTGGGATAACATTCATACAAAACAGTCTTACCATCCTGATTATCCATCAGTAAATCGAAGTCATCTTTTGGCGCTCCAAAACAGACGGCTGTAACCTGATTCCTAATCGCGTAGACGTATGCTTTGCCATGTGTTGATATATGTGGTTCAATGGTTCTCATTCCTCGTATTTTCGATGCATGATAGAGCATATACTTCCCCCTACAAATCCCGATTTGTTAATTTCACTGTCTTCAATTATACAGAATCCGCATACATCAAGGAATACACAATTCAAAAGTTCTAAAAAAAAAAGATCAGCTATCTCTATTTGAGATAACTGCTCTATGAAAAAACCTGGGGTGCGACTACCCCTCCTAGGTTTACCTATTATATTTGGCATGAAACGTTTCCCAAAATAATCTTATGCCAATTTTACTGGAACAAAACCTCAATTATAGTATCACAATCCATGGAATATCTCCACCCTAGAAATCAAACAAATAGACCAGTACCGACTGGGCATCTCCAGGGTACTGGCCTATGTAAGGTTCTATTTAGTTATCAATTGTACTTATCAATATTCCATCCCAAATACAATGGTATATTATAGGTCTTTGTATTTTCGCACAAGTTTTCTGCAATATTCTTTTTGGACAACTTAAATCCCATCCTTGGACTATATTTCTTGCAAAACTGCTTATAGCTCTTAGCTTGAGTATTATCAGCTGCCTTAACTTCAACAGGTACTACATCTCCATTTGCTTCAAAAAGAAAATCCACTTCTGCAGAATTTCCTGAGCGCCAAAAATAGGGAACTTTGCCTGAAGCTTTAAGCTCATTCAGAACATAATTTTCCGCAAAAGCACCCTTGAATCTCACATACAAAGGAGATTCTTCTAAAATCGTATCAGCAGAAACTTTTGATTTTGCTCTAAGTAAGCCTATATCAGACATATATACTTTGAAATATGTTTTGTCAGCGCCTCCTGCCAAAGGAATCTCGGGCTGTTCAACCAACTCCGTTTTTGTAATAAGTCCTGCATATTCAAGCCATTCCAATGCATCTTCAAGCTCAGCAGATCTCTTTCCTTCTTTTACATGCGAAAAGATAAATTTATTATTTTCCTTTGCCAACTGTACAGGAACCGAATCCCAAATCCACCTGATTTTTGGCACCTCATTGGCTGGTGCATGTTTCGAAAAATCATCTGCATAATCGCTTAATATTTCATTCTGAACTTCTTCAATCTCATCTATATCATGTGTCTCAATCCAAGTCTTTACAACTTCAGGCATTCCGCCAACAATATAGTATTCCTTAAGGAGCTTATCCATTGGAACAGAATAAAGTTCAGGAATCGGTCTATCTATTGGCCAATCTTTAAATAATTCCACCAAGTCATCTCTACCATTAGCGATTACAAATTCCTTGAAACTCATAGGATATAATTGTAGACGATTAACCTTTCCTACCGGAAACGAAATCTTCTTCTCCTTGATAGCTACTCCAAGCAATGAGCCGGCACATACAAGATGAAGTTCCTTCATGTTTTCGCAAAAATACTTAAGCGATGTTATCGCCCTTGCACACTCTTGAATCTCATCAAAGAATACTAAGGTTTTACCTGGAATTATTTCCGTCTTGGTATAGCGTTCAATTTCTGTAATAATTCTTTTAACATCAAAATCATACTCAAATATTGCAGCAAGATTTTCTGATGCTTCAAAGTTAAGGTAAACATAACTATCAAAACATTCCTTCGCGAACTCTCCTACAATATATGTCTTACCACACTGTCTAACACCAGCCAATAATAATGGCTTTCTACGCGGCTTATCTTTCCACTTTTTTAAGTCTTCAAGTATGTCTCTATACATAGGCGCCTCCTAAAGTCCTATCATTTTTGCAATTATTATAACAAAAGTCCTATGACTTTTGCAAATCAATCTGCAAATATTATAGGACTTTCAGCATGATAATAGACCAGTACTGACATCTTAGGGGTACTGGTCTATGTAACAATCAATATTCAATTAAATCGACAAACAGGAATTTGTGCGATTAACTTCCGGTTTATTCTTCCATCAAGGATTATGTATTACA
>DAIMGJ010000012.1:0-70500 GCA_036723975.1 Lachnospiraceae bacterium | reverse complement strand
CTTGATACCTACTGGCTTGCAGACGGAGGAGCAGATGTTACTGCCCTGGTAAAAAAGCTGTCAGACAGAATGGTACTGTGGCATATAAATGACAGAGGCTGCAGAAAACATGGGCCGTTCATTACGCCTATTCTCAAGGAAGATGCGGTAGAACTCGGGACAGGGAATATGGCTCTTGGCAGTATTTTGGAGACTGTACAGGAGGCCGGAAAAGTAAAGGCAATTGTATTGGAGACCCATAAAAACTGGATTGACAATGATCCGGTAAAAAGTCTGACTCTTAGCGCGCAGTGGTTTAAGAAAAACAAATTGATTTCCTCATAATTTTACAGTGTGATATGGAAATCACACGTAAAAGGGGCTTCGCCCGGATGATTTAATCATCTAAAGCGACAATCCCAGATATTCCTATTTATTACACAAACTGTGATATTATATAAAGATTTTATTCATCTGCCACGGCAGGATTTAATGTCTATGCAAAGACTGGCGGAAAAAAACCATTTATGGGCTGAGTGGTATCTGATTTACACCCCGTTTACACCTTTTGAATGTGAACTACCCGATGAGATGAGAGCACTCTGCGTTATGCAGGGTGCTTTTTTGCAGCGATTTGGAAGAAACAGTACTAAAAGCAGAAATGAATCTTGAAGAAACGGAATGATACCCTTGAAATATTGAAGAAATGGTACTATAATCCATTTATAAGTTTGAAGAAATGGAACTATGTTGTTTTGAGGAGATAGTATGTTTAAGAGAAAAGCTTTAGAAAAGCTAAAATATTGGAAAGAAAAAAAGGCACCAAAGTATTCTGTGCTTCTGGAAGGGGCTAGGCGTGTTGGGAAATCGACAATTGCCGAAGAATTTGCAAAGCAAGAGTATAGGTCATATATAAAAGTGGATTTTGCTAACATAACGCAGGATGTTCTTGATGTGTTCGAAGACATAGCAAATCTGGATATTTTTTTTCTTAGACTGCAAACTGCAACTGGGATAACGTTGTATAAAAGAGAATCCGTTATTATATTTGACGAGATTCAGCTTATGCCTAAAGTGCGCCAGGCTATAAAGTACCTGGTTGCGGACGGAAGATATGACTATATTGAGACCGGTTCTCTGATCAGTATAAAAAAGAATGTCAAGGATATAGTGCTTCCATCTGAGGAGATGAAAATACAGATATATCCGATGGACTATGAAGAATTTATGTGGGCCATCGGAAATGATACCTATGGCGTATTGCGGGATTTATATAAGCTTGGGAAGCCGGTTGGAAATTCCTTAAACAGAAAGCTGATGCGGGATTTCAGAATTTATATGGCGGTAGGTGGAATGCCTCAGGCTGTAGAAGCTTATGTGGAAGGCAGAAATTTTACAGAAATCGATGAAGTAAAGAGAGAAATCATAGATTTGTACAAAGACGATTTCTTCAAGATCGATGATACTGGACTGATTGGAAGAATGTATGATTCTGTTCCGACGCAGTTGGCAACGGATAAAAGAAGCTATGTTATTTCGGCAGCTACAGGCAAAAAAAAGATTGATAAAGATTTAGAGCGCTTACATGATTTGCTAGATTCAAAGACGGTATTATCATGTCATAATGTCCTTAATCCGAGCGTTGCTTTACCTCAAACGAGAGATGATGATACGTTCAAACTCTATTTGGCTGATACAGGGTTATTTACTACCATGATTTTCAGATCATCAGGAAAGACGGATGAAAATATTTATACGAAATTGTTGAGCGATTCACTTCCTGCAGATTTGGGATATTTATACGAAAATGCAGTTGCTCAGATAATTGCCGGATCGGATATAGACCTTTATTATCACACATGGGAGAAAGAAAACAGTTCCCACTACTATGAGGTTGACTTTTTGCTTGCTTCGAAAACAAAGATAGTTTCGATTGAAGTTAAGTCATCCGGAATCGGTAAGCATGAATCAATTACAGAATTTCAGAAAAAGTATTCTAAGCATGTTTCGAAGGAAATATTGTTATCACAAAAAGATATAGGCAATAGTGAAATGCTGAAATTATATCCAATATACATGTTACCATTTATAATTGAGAACCTGTGATACCCGAATAAGTATGAGTGTTCAAATTATAAATTTAAGAAAAGTTCAAAAGCTGCATATTCATTGATGCGAGAGGATGCAAGGCAATCTTAAGTGTGCTTGGCTACCAATAAACAACCTCATTGGGTCGTGTCAAAAGCAGGGAAGATGTGCTGTAGATTGACACGAGCTGGTGGGGTTGTTATTTGTCACGAATTATCACTTTGGAAAGAAATAAACACTAAACAGAAAGGATACATTAAGAACGTTTTCAGTTTTTGAAAGCGTTCTTTTTTCTTGTAAATGTTCGCTGCTACGAATATAATAGAATTGTTGGATTTTAACTTAATTTAATAGGAGAAATCTATGGAATATTTAACAACTTCAGAAATTGCAAAGATTTGGGGAATTACTGCGCGTAGAGTACAGATTCTATGCAAAGAAGGTCGCATTGAGGGTGCTATTAATAAGGGGATTTGGCTTATCCCGGACAATGCGAAGAAACCGGAGGATCCGCGTAAAGCGAAGAAGAATTAATCATACTTGGAGGAATTACCATAATGGCAATTGATAATAAAAAAGAACAAGAACGTGAAGAATTACATCGCGCGATTTGGGCGATTGCGGATGAGTTGCGTGGAGCAGTAGATGGATGGGACTTTAAGAACTATGTTCTTGGTACAATGTTCTATCGCTATATATCTGAGAATATTGCGTCTTATATCAATCAGGGTGAGATAGATGCAGGAAATACAAGCTTTGACTACGCAAAGATGAGCGATAGCGAAGCAGAAACAGCAAGAGATGGCCTCGTAGAGGAGAAGGGATTCTTCATCCTCCCAAGCGAGCTCTTTTGTAATGTATTAAAAAGATGCGATGACGATGAAAACTTGAATGAGACTCTGGAAAAGGTATTCCGTCATATCGAGGAATCTGCCAAAGGAAGTGCATCTGAAAGTGACTTTGAAGGCTTGTTTGACGACTTTGATGTAAATAGTAATAAATTGGGTTCTACAGTCGCAAAGCGTAATGATAAATTGGCAAAGCTTCTTCATGGTGTTGCAGATATGAACCTCGGCGATGTTAAGGATCATGATATTGATGCCTTTGGTGATGCTTATGAGTACCTTATGACAATGTATGCATCCAATGCGGGTAAGTCCGGTGGGGAGTTCTTTACTCCGGCTGATGTGTCTGAACTTTTGACTCGTCTTGGAACTGTTGGAAAAACTGAGATAAATAAAGTCTACGATCCTGCTTGTGGTTCCGGTTCGCTTCTTTTAAAGGCTGAGAAGGTACTTGGAAGAGATGCGATTCGTAACGGATTCTATGGACAGGAAATCAATATTACGACGTACAACCTTTGCCGTATCAATATGTTCTTACATGACATCGGATTTGATAAGTTTAATATTGCTTGCGAGGATACACTTGTATCTCCGCAGCATTGGGATGATGAGCCGTTTGAGCTTATTGTTTCAAATCCTCCATATTCAATCAAATGGGAAGGAGATGCAAATCCACTTCTTATTAACGACCCTAGATTTTCACCTGCCGGAGTGCTTGCACCTAAAGGTAAAGCTGATATGGCATTTATTATGCACTCTCTTTCTTGGCTTGCTCCGAATGGAACGGCAGCAATAGTATGTTTCCCAGGAATCATGTACCGAAGTGGAGCTGAGCAGAAAATACGTAAGTATTTGGTAGATAATAATTACGTAGACTGTGTGATTCAGTTGCCAAGTAATCTATTCTTTGGGACATCTATTGCAACATGTATTTTGGTCATGAAGAAAGGAAAAACAGATAATAAAACGCTTTTTATAGATGCTACAAATGAATTTTTGAAGGTTACAAATAATAATAAGCTTACAGAAAGTAATATAAATAGAATAGTTGATGCATTTACTAATCGAGATGAGATAAATCATTTTTCATATTTGGCTGATTATGATGAGATTGTGGAGAATAATTATAATTTGTCGGTTTCATCATATGTGGAAGCCGAAGATACTAGAGAAAAAATTGACATTACGAGTTTAAATAAGGAAATAGCCGAGATAGTTTCTCGTGAACAAAACCTTAGAGATGAAATAGATAGAATTATAGAGGAAATCGAGAGGGATAAAGTTTATGAGTAGAATATATAAACTGATGGAAGAATTATGCCCTAGTGGTGTTCGATATATGAGAATCGAAGAACTATGTAATATTTCTCGTGGAAAGGTAATGTCTAAGGAATTTATTAATAATAATCCGGGGGAGTATCCAGTTTATTCTTCTCAAACTGAGAATAATGGGGAATTAGGGAGAATTAATATTTTTGCGTATGATGGAGAGTTTCTAACATGGACAACAGATGGCGCAAATGCGGGGTCTGTGTTTTATCGTAATGGAAGATTTAGCGTTACAAATGTATGCGGTTTGCTTGAGACAAAATTAGATATTATTAACGCAAAATTTTTATATTATGCATTGGTGATTGAGGCACCTAAACATGTTAATTCGGGAATGGGAAATCCAAAGTTAATGAGCAATGTTATGGGAAGAATTAAAGTCCCTGTACCTCCGTTGGAGGTGCAGCGTGAAATTGTCCATATATTGGACGAGTTCACACTGCTTTCAGCGGAGCTTTCAGCGGAGCTTCAAGCTCGCAAAAAGCAGTATGAATACTATAGGGATACTCTTCTTGAATTTGATAATAAGATTCCAATGGTGACCTTGAAGGATATTGCGACAGAAATATATAGAGGATCCGGTATTAAGCGTGATCAGGTGACTGAGGAAGGTATTCCATGTGTTCGATATGGTGAAATATATACGACATATAATACATGGTTCAAGGATTGTGTATCTCATACAAAAGAAGAATATGTTTCATCGCCAAAGTATTTTGAACATGGAGATATCTTATTTGCTATTACTGGTGAAAGTGTAGAGGATATTGCAAAATCAGTTGCATATCTTGGAAATGAAAAATGCTTAGCAGGAGGAGACATTGTTGTTTTAAAACATAAGCAGAATCCTCGATATCTCGCACATGTTCTTTCTACTACATATGCAAGACAGCAAAAGAGCAAGGGAAAGGTGAAAAGTAAGGTGGTTCATTCAAATGTTCCATCTATCGAAAGTATTATGATTCCGTTGCCATCATTAGAAGTGCAAGAGAGATATGCAGATGTTTTAGATAATTTTGAAACCATTTGTAATGATTTAAGTATTGGTCTTCCAGCAGAGATAGAAGCTCGTCAAAAGCAGTATGAATATTACAGAGATTTACTCTTGACATTTGCTGAAACAGGCGACAGCATCTTGACAGACAGACAGACAGACAGACAGACAGACAGACAGACAGAGCATAATTAAGCTTTTACAGTATGTATTTGGATATGCAAATGTACAGCTTCGAGACATTGCTACAGTAACTCGTGGTGGAAATTTCCAAAAGAAGGATTTTGTCGAGAGCGGATATCCATGTATTCACTATGGCCAGATGTATACCCATTTCGGAATATCTGCGTCGGAAGTGATTAAGTATCTTAACGAGGATATATATAAGAAATCAAAACATGCTGTGCAAAATGATATTGTTATGGCGGTTACAAGTGAAAACGTTGAGGATGTCTGCTCATGTACGGCTTGGGTTGGTGAAGATGATATTGCTGTTAGCGGACACACAGCGATTATTCATCACAATCAGAATGCAAAGTATTTAAGCTATTATTTCCATACAGCTCATTTTTTCACGCAGAAAAGGAAATTGGCTCATGGAACCAAAGTAATCGAGGTTACGCCGGATAAGCTGTTGGATATTATTATTCCGCTCCCTACAATGGAAAAACAAAATGAAATAGTTGATATTTTGGATCGTTTTGATGGATTATGCAATGACATATCTGAAGGGCTTCCGGCGGAAATCGACGCACGTCAGAAGCAATATGAATATTACAGAGATAAGCTTTTAGACTTTAAGGAGAAGGAAGCAAGCAGTTAAGTTTACAAGGAGGGAAAAGTTGAAGGATATAAAGAAAGACCCCTTTGAAGAATATATAAGGAATCTTCCACCTACCAGAAAGGAACTGGGACAGGCTTGGCAGACTGCGATTGGATTGCAGGATGTGGACGGATTGAAGCCGTCTGAATATCTGTATGAGACAGCAAAGAAGAATATTGATGGTGAAATCTCTGTGGATGAAGCAGGGGATTTGATCAATAGTTACTATGAGAGCAAAGATGGTCGTTCTGAGGTGGAAGCACGAACAGAAGAAGCGGATAAGGTGTCTGCAAGAATTGCAAAAATCTTATCAGAGAAGGCGTTTACTTTTTCGCCGACACAGTATTTGTCTATCCATCGTACATTGTTTTTAGGAATCTTTTCTCATGCAGGAAAGGTAAGAGATTATAATTTTACAAAAAAAGAATGGGTTCTTGAAGGTGATACCGTTTCTTATGGAGGGGCATCTGAATTACGTGAAACGCTTGACTATGACTTTTCTCAGGAAAGAGAATTTCGATATAACGGATTAACGATGGATGAAGTGATTCATCATTTAGCAGTCTTTATTTCCAGATTATGGCAAATTCATGTATTCGAAGAAGGAAATACCCGAACGACGGCTGTATTTTTAATAAAATATCTTCGAATGCTTGGCTTTGAAGTTGAGAATGATTTGTTTGCGGAAAACTCGTGGTATTTTAGAAATGCTTTGGTTCGAGCTAATTATAACAATATAAAAAAGGGCATTTACGAGACTACGGAGTTTTTGGAAAAGTTCTTAAGAAATCTTCTCTTGGATGAGAAGCATGAGCTTCATAACAGGGAAATGCATGTAAGTGGTAAATTTTTATTGGGTCACGATGAACCGATAAATGACCCGATAAATGACCCAATAAAATTGGATGATCGTGAACTACAAATTATTGAGTTGTTACGAGAAAAGTCTGATTTGACACGTAAAGAAATGGCGGCTCGGTTAGAATGTTCGGATTCAACAGTTAAGCGGTGCTTACAGTCGATGGTTGAAAAAGGTGCAATCAAACGAATTGGGTCAAACAAGAAGGGTGAATGGATTATATTGGAGGGAAAATAATGCCATTTTTTAATATAGTAGCAGCTTCAAATGAAAATACAGTTGTTACGGAATATGAGCCGGTAAAGGCTCGCTCAGATAGTTATCAAAGTGAAGCTGAATTAGAAAAAGAGTTTATCCGTTTGTTGACTGAGCAGGGGTATACCTATTTACAAATACACAAAGAAGAGGATCTGATTCGAAATCTGCGCTCTTGCATGGAGGAACTGAATAACTATAAGTTCTCCGATGATGAGTGGAGCAGATTCTTTTCTGATGCTTTAGCAAATCCGAATGAGCATATTGTTGAGAAAACAAGGAAGATTCAGGAAGATAATGTTCAGGTTTTGAAACGTGATGATGGTTCATCAAAGAACATTACTATCATCGATAGAAAGAATATTCATAACAATAAGCTTCAGGTAATCAATCAATATGTGATAGGTACAGAAGAGGGAGCAAGACATGATAATCGGTATGATGTGACCGTTTTGGTAAATGGTCTCCCGCTTGTTCATATTGAGTTAAAGCGTCGTGGTGTAGCAATCCGTGAAGCTTTTAACCAGATCAACCGTTATCAGAGAGATTCATTCTGGGCGGGCTGTGGATTGTTTGAATATGTCCAGATATTTGTTATTAGTAACGGAACAAATACGAAGTATTATTCTAACAGTACACGTTTTAATGCGATCAAGGATGCAAGTTCCGGAAAAACAAAGAAGGAAAAGACGAGCAACAGTTTTGAATTCACATCATTTTGGGCTGATTCTAATAATAGAGTGATTCCGGATTTGATTGATTTTACAAAGACCTTTTTTGCAAAGCATACGATTTTAAATATTCTTACGAAGTATTGTATCTTCACAGCTGAGGATACACTTCTTGTGATGCGACCATATCAGATTACGGCGACGGAAAGAATCTTAAATCGTATTGAGATTGCCAATAACTATAAAAAATATGGAGATATTGCCGGTGGTGGATACATTTGGCATACAACAGGCTCCGGTAAGACTCTTACATCGTTCAAATCTGCAAGATTAGCTTCTCAGTTGCCTTATATTGATAAGGTTTTATTTGTCGTTGATCGTAAAGATTTGGATTATCAGACTATGAAGGAGTACGACAGATTTGAAAAGGGAGCTGCTAACTCTAATAGTAATACGACAATTCTAAAACGACAGTTAGAGGATTCGAATGCGCATATTATTATTACCACCATTCAGAAACTTTCTACATTCATTAAAAAATATCCGGGCCATGAAGTTTTTGGAAAGCATGTTGTTATTATTTTTGATGAGTGTCATAGATCACAGTTCGGAGATATGCATGCGGATATTGTAAAGAATTTTAAGAAGTATCATATCTTTGGATTCACAGGTACTCCGATTTTTTCAGTGAATTCCGGCTCCAGAAGTAATGCTAAGTATTTTACAACGGCGCAGACTTTTGGCGACCAGCTACACACATATACGATTGTCGATGCCATTAATGACAAGAATGTACTTCCGTTCCGTGTGGACTATATTAAGACGATGGATATGGAAGAAGATATTACGGATGAGATGGTATGGGATATTAATCGCGAAAAAACATATCAGGCACCGGAACGTATTAAGCTGGTTACAAAGTATATCTTAGATCACTTTGATCAAAAGACATATCGTGGCAATAAATCATATTACTACAATGCTTTGATGAACATCGGCGAGGTTGCATCCGCTGCAAATGGTAAGGTGGAGGAAGAAAAGCGTAAGCAAAGATTATCAGGCTTTAATTCAATCTTAGCTGTTGCATCTGTGGATATGGCAAAACTGTATTATCAGGAATTCAAGAAGCAGATGGAAGCTGATCCGACAAAGAAACTTCGAATTGCTACCATTTACAGTTATGGCGCAAATGAGGAAGAAACGGATGGAATCTTAGATGAGGAAAATCCGGAAGATACATCAGCGCTGGACAAGAGTTCTCGTGACTTCTTGGATGATGCCATAAAAGATTATAACGAGATGTTTAAAACGAATTATAGTACCGATGGTGACCGATTCCAGAATTACTATAAGGATGTCTCGCTTCGAATGAAGAATAAGGAACTGGATTTGCTGATTGTTGTAAATATGTTTCTTACCGGTTTTGATGCAACAACATTAAATACGCTTTGGGTGGATAAGAACTTGAAGATGCATGGATTGATTCAGGCTTTTTCGCGTACAAATCGTATTCTTAACAGCATTAAGACTTTTGGAAATATCGTATGTTTCAGAAATCTTCAAAAACGTGTTGATAGTGCAATATCGCTGTTCGGCGATAAGAATGCCGGTGGAATTGTTTTATTGCAGAGTTTTAACGATTACTATTATGGTTATGAGTCTGTAGATGGAACTCCAATGCCGGGATACGTGGATATGATAGAGGAGTTGACGGAGAAGTTTCCGTTAACAGATCCACGCATAGAAGGCGAACAGAATCAAAAAGAGTTTATAGCATTGTTTGGTGCTTTGCTTCGTATGCGAAATCTTTTGGTATCGTTTGATGAATTCGAGGGTAAAGAAAAAATCTCGGAGCGTGATTTACAGGACTATCTCGGAAGATACCAGGATTTGCGTGATGAATGGAAACGTAAGAGAGAGAATGGTGAAAGCACCGATATTATTGATGATATTGTCTTTGAAATCGAGTTGATTAAGCAGATTGAAATCAATATCGATTATATTTTGATGCTTGTAAAGAAGTACCATGATAGTCACGGAGAAGATAAAGAAGTTCTGATTACTATCCGTAAGGCAATTGATGCAAGTCCTGAACTTCGAAGCAAGAAGCAACTTATTGAAAACTTTATTATGGGTATCAATGAGGTTGATGATGTTCTTGTTGAATGGCAGGATTATGTCGTTCAGCAAAGGGAACATGATTTGGAAGTCCTTATCGAGAGTGAAAGACTAAAGCCGGATGAAACCAGAAAGTTTATTGAAAATGCATTCCGTGATGGTGAGATTAAAACAACCGGAACGGATATTGATAAGCTTCTTCCACCGGTATCACGGTTTGGTGGTGGTAATAGAGCTGAGATGAAGAAAGGTGTCATCGACAGACTGATGGCTTATTTCGAGCGGTTCTATGGAATGACAAATGCGAAGTTTAATAAGGAAGATGAATAATCTTTGCAATAAATAAAGGAGTACAGACCATTGCTGGAGTATCCAATTAATGTAACAATTGATACAAATGTTTTTGATGCGTGTAAGTACGATTTGTCAAAGGATAGTACTTTACAAATTTTGGCTAATTATGTAAGGGACGGAAAGGTAAAGGTGTATCTTAGCAATATTGTTCTAAAGGAAGCTGAGGTACATTTAAAAAAGCAAGGATCAGATTTATGCTCTCTGATAAGAAAGAATCGGGCAGAATTATTAAAAAGAGCCGATGAATCCTTAATTAACTCTGCGGGATTAAATGAGTTTTTGGCTTTGCCAAACAAGGATTCCTTAAAGGGTATAGTATGTAATCGTTTTGATGAGTATATAAAATCCTTGAATCCGATCGTTTTTGATAATTCCAAAATAGATTTAGATGCAATAGTTGACGATTATTTTTGTATTAATGCACCATTTGAAAACTCGGAGGAGAAAAGAATTTCCCGACGCATTTATAGCAAATCAAATTAGAGAAGAGTTTCCAGAAGATAATTCTTTTATCATTACTAAAGATAAGGGGTTTAAAAGAGCATGTTTACATGGCCGTGATTATTCGTTTCTGGATTGTTTGGGCGATTTGTATAATAAAATAAGTGAACAAGATCAGAATTATAATCTTACAATTACGGCATTGGAGGAATTAAAAGATAGTATCAATGCTGCAATAAAAGAAAATATAATAGATTATGAATTTATTACGGTGTATGGTTTGTCGCATGACAGGAAAGGTGTGGTTTCGGGGTATGATTATTCTGAAACAATGCTACGCACTATTAAGAATGTATCACATAAATTACATATTGTTGATGATATAAATGAAGGTGAGGCATTGATTACTTTGGCGTGTTCTGCAGATATAGAGATGGATTGTTTCTATGAAGATTATGATAACGCACCATGGGATAGTGAAATGAAAACCTATGTATATGTTGACACGAAGCATATAATCGAGCAACATTCTGCAAGATTTGGAGTGAGGCTTCGCCTTGATTTAAATACAAAGAAATATGAATTAAATGACGTGGTCATTTTCCTTGGTGAAGATACACGAAATGTAAGAGAGATTGTTATTGATGAGGACGAGAGAAAAACCATAGAGAGTATAGAGATTTATAATACATGTCCGGACTGTGGATGTGGGATTTCATATAGAAACGATGGGGGGAATGGCTTTTGTATAGACTGTGCTCCTAATCACTGATTACTCTACTTCAGCTCTATTAGCGTTAAGGCGTGACATATTTGTTTTTAAAAGACTTTTGGTCCATCACGATAACAGAAACATATTAGATAAGGAGATTTTGATCTACGAACAAATGATTCGAATCTCATAAAAAGTGATGGAGAAACAGCAATATGGAAGATAACCGATTGAGACCGCCGGATGAAGATGGATATCAACCAAGTCCCGAAGATGAAATAGTGGCATTTAATAAAAAACAGTTTACGTTTATAGAATGGTGTTTGAAATTGCCGGGATTTGTATTTTTGAATGAATATGGAGGCTTTATTCTAGATCCGTTTACTAAGGCTAATATCGCAGCGGTGTTTTATTTTCGTGACCCTAGGTTTATGCTATTTTTTATGAATCTTGTGTCAGTTGTTTTAGAAGACGAAAGTTCAAAATGGAATCGCGAGCGGTGTTTAAAGTATGGAATATTATCAGAGATTGAATAGAAAAGAGGAAAATTAAAACCTTCGTCCCAAGGTATAACAATTACTGCGGACAAACTACATGCACAACAGGAAGAAGCAATTATGCTTAGACAAAATCTACCGAAAACATATGGTGAAAATAAGACACTTTGCGTGATGTAGGGTGCTTTTTTGATAGAAAGTTAGGAAGAAATTCGAAAAACATTTTCTTACTACCAAAAAACTAAGATTGAAAAAAGAAAAATAGGAAGGTGCAATAATTGCACTTTCTGTTGACAACTAAGTGCAAATATTGCATTATAACAATAGAGGAGGTGCAATATGAGCGCGATTAAGGAATTGAGAAAAGAAAAGAAACTGACCCAGCAGCAGGCGGCTGAATTACTCGGTATTTCCTTGAGATCATATAAATCTTATGAAAATGATACAGATAAGGTCGGAACTTTAAAATATAACTATATTATTGACAGGCTTAGTGCTATAAATCCGATAGACGAAGAACACGGAATCCTGGAGTTGGACTATATAAAAGAAAAATGCATGGATGTTCTATCGGAGTATCCGGTTCATTATTGCATTTTGTTTGGCTCTTATTCTAAAGGGAAAGCTGTGGAAACCAGTGATGTCGATTTACTTATTTCATCAGATGTAAAAGGACTAAAGTTTTACGGCATGGTTGAAAAACTCAGGACTGCGTTACATAAGAAAGTTGATGTACTAAGTCTGGATCAGCTTAAAGATAATCTGGAACTGACAGGCGAGATTTTAAAGGATGGAATTAGAATATATGGATAATACCAAAAACGATCATTATTATCTCGATAAGATCAAAACGGATTTAGCATTCATTGTTGCACATATGAAAGACGTGGATGCACAGGAGTTAAACGACAACGAGATACTGCTTGATTCCATGCTCTTTAGGATGATCCAGATTTCGGAGAATGTCAAGAAACTCTCTACAGAATACAGAGAAAACGAAAACGAATTACCATGGAATGAACTGATTGGCCTTAGGAACCGTATAGTGCATGATTACGGGAATGTTGATTTGAATATCGTATTTGAAACATTGAAATATGATATTCCGGATCTCTTGGAGCGGTTATCATCTATTGAAGAAATACAACCTGAATAAAGAATTATCTTCAAGTATTATTGATGATATTGATGCAGTTTTGGAGGTAAGAAATGCCGATAAAAGTATTATTCATCTGCCACGGCAGCATCTGCCGCTCGCCTATGGCGCGGTACGTTTTGCGGGATATGGTGGACAGACAGGGAATTGGAGATGACTTTGTGATTGAAAGCGCGGCGACCAGCCGGGAAGAACTTGGGAACCCGGTTTATCCGCCGGCGAGAGCAAAGTTAAAGGAACATGGCATAGATTGCTATGGATATTCTGCCAGACAAATGGTAAAGTCTGATTATGACGATTTCGATTATATAATCGGGATGGATTCAGAAAATATGTATTACATGAAAAAGATGTGGCCGGATGATTCCGAAGGGAAGCTTTCATTGCTTATGGATTATACGGATAGACCGAGAGAGGTTTCGGATCCGTGGTATACGAGGGATTTTGAAGCAACGTGGCGAGATGTTAAAGAAGGCTGTGAAGGCTTTTTAAAAAGGATTCTTTCATAGAATTTTAAAACGGGGAGAGAAAAGAATATGGTGATTAACGAAGCGATTAAGAAAGACTACGATGAGTTTATCTTACAGAATCGTATAAGGGTAAATGGGAACTTAAACATAGTCCTTTGGCTGTTTATTTTTACCGGACCGGCGATTGCGTCCGGAATAAAGGCAGGGATATTTCCGGATATTACCTATCAAACCTGTGTTATGATTTCACTTATTGTTGCGTTTATGTCTTTGGTTCACAGGCTTTTATACAAACGCTGGCCGAAGGCTATGGCTACGGGACTGTTTGCATTAACAGCACTTGATATTTTGCTTGTGTATATGAAGGTTTCCCATGTAAGTATTTATCTGACATGGTTTTTGGTTCCGCTGCTTAGTCTTTGCTATTGCGATAAAGTGATTTACTACTATGCGGTTATTCTAAACTTTCTTCTGATGATTATTTCGTCATGGATTTCTGCTCCGTATCAGACGTCCCTGCGAATCGATTATAATGATAAGGCTTTATTCTTTCGGGATGTGACCGGTGGATATACCATTGAGACTTTGATACTTATGGCTTCAAGTATCATGATTGGACGATTGATTATCGGATATTTTAGGGACTTATTTGAACAGAAAGAAATTGTCCGCCGGCATGAGAAAGAGATGGAAGAGCAGATGGAGATTCTGCAGTCTATGGTTGGCATTTATGACAACGTGAATCTGATTGATTTTACAGATAACACAGAGATGTCCCTTCGTGATGAGCAGAGGGTAAAGCATGAGATTAATATGATGACCCAGACCAATACGAAGATGTCAAGTGAGATATTTACCAGAGTGGTTAAAGACCAGCAGGATGCATTTCTCGAGTATACAAATATAAAAACCATTCGCGCAAGACTGTCCCAAAAGAAAATTGTCAGCGCCGACTTTTTAGATGTGGTAAACGGATGGTTTCGTGCACAGTATATTACAGTGAACGCCAGTATTGACGGCATACCGAATGAAGTTATTTTTACTACCCGAAATGTTGACGAAGAGAAACGCCGTGAAGAGCACTTGATACGTATATCCATGACGGATGAAATGACTCGATTGTTTAACCGGCGAAGCTATGAAGATGATTTTGCCAAGTATCGAGCAAATGGAATTGAGGACGATTTTGTACTGTTTTCAGTGGATGTAAATGGTCTGAAAACAGTAAATGACACAAAAGGACATGCTGCCGGAGATGAACTAATCAAAGGTGCTGCGGATTGCCTGTCTTTTATTGTTGGAAACCGTGGAAAGGCGTATCGAACCGGTGGTGATGAATTCATGGCAGTGATTCACACCAGGGAACCGGAAGATATACGACGCGCCATACTCAACAAATCCAATGAATGGAGAGGCGTTTATTCGGATGAACTGTCAGTATCGGTTGGATACGCCTCCTATCATGAATACCCGACGGCATCCATTGATGATTTAGAACACGCGGCAGATTCCGATATGTATACCCAGAAAAATAATTACTACAAAGAAAACGGCCTAAAACGCAGAGGGGAGCACTGATTTTTCAGTGCTCCTTTTGTTGACTTTAGCGCTTTAAAGTGCTATATTAAGGCGAACATTTTTTTATAAGGGAGGAAAAAAGATTTATGAAGAAAAAGATTATCTCAATGGCACTTCTTGGTGCATTGGCACTTACTTCTCTTGCAGCATGTTCCAACAGCGGAAGCGGAAATACTCAGTTAGAGAATCAGAACAAAGATGCAAAATATAAGGTTGGTGTTTGCCAGTTGGTACAGCACGATGCTTTGGATGCTGCAACCGACGGGTTTATTCAGGCCTTAAGGGATGAGTTGGGAGAGGACGTTTATATTGACGTTCAGAATGCTTCCGGTGATTCCGCCACCTGCGCAACCATTTGTAATACATTTGTTTCCGAAGGATACAGCTTAATTATGGGAAATGCCACACCTGCATTGCAGGCAGCTTCTCAGGCAACCGATTCTATTCCTGTTGTAGGAACTTCTATTACTGATTATGCAACCGCTCTTGGTATCGATGCTTCCGATTGGAACGGAAAGACCGGATCAAACGTAACCGGTGCTTCTGATTTGGCTCCTTTGGATAAACAGGCGGAAATGATTCATGAATTATTCCCGGATGCAAAGAATGTTGGTATTTTATATTGTACTGCTGAACCGAACTCTTTGTATCAGGCAACTGAAATTACAAAGGATATCGAGGAATACGGATACAAGGTAGAGGAGTTTACCTTCTCAGATACCAACGATATTCAGGGTGTTGTAACCAATGCATGCGCAAACTGCGATGTACTTTACATCCCGACGGATAATACAGCAGCTTCAGCAACAGAGACCATTGCAAATGTAGCAATTCCTGCAGGAATTCCAATCGTTACCGGTGAGGAAGGCATTTGCAAGGGATGTGGTGTCGCAACCCTTTCCATCAGCTACTATGACATGGGATACAATGCAGGTAAGATGGCTGCAGAACTTTTGACATCCGGTGCAAATCCGGGTGATATGGAGATTCAGTACTCCAAGGATGTAACAAAGAAATACAATGCATCCATCTGCGAGCAGCTTGGAATTGACAATGCAAACATTCCGGCTGATTACGTAGAAATCGAAGACTAATGATTAGGTGGTTTTAAAACTATGGAACTTTCATCATTGATTGCGGCTCTTCCGGGAGACGTAGCGCAAGGCGTGATTTGGGGTATTATGGCACTTGGCGTGTTTTATACCTTTCGTATTTTAAATTTTGCGGACCTGACCGTTGACGGTTCTTTTGCAACCGGAGGTGCAGTAGCCGTAATCTTAATTACAAATGGGGTACCGGTGCCGGTAGCCATGCTTGCTTCACTGGCTTGCGGTGTCCTGGCCGGTGTGGTAACGGGACTGTTACATACCTTACTGGGTATTCCGGGAATTCTGGCAAGTATTTTGACACAGATTTCTTTGTATTCCGTAAACTTAAATATTTTGGGCGGAAAGGCAAATGTGGCCGTTAGCGTAGATCGATTCCCGCTTATGGTTTCCCTCCGCTTCATTCCAAAAACTATTTTGATTTCCGTTATCTTTACGGTTGTCATTGTGCTCATTGCATATTGGTATTTCGGAACGGAACAGGGGAGTGCCATTCGTGCCACCGGTTCGAATCCGAACATGAGTAAAGCACAGGGAATCAATATCAATGCCATGACGGTGCTTACGCTTGGAATCTCCAACGGAATCGTTGCTTTATCCGGTGCGCTGTTATCTCAGTATCAGGGATTTGCGGATATTAATATGGGTCGCGGTGCTATTGTCATCGGACTTGCAGCCGTTATCATCGGAGAAGTTTTGGGACATGCCGTTTTCGGAAAAGATATGAACTTTATGGTAAAGATGTTTTGTGTGGTATTCGGTGGAGTAATTTACTACATCGTTATCGGTATCGTGCTTTGGCTTAAGATGCCAACCAATGATTTGAAACTCTTTACTGCCATCGTTGTTGCGATTTTCTTGGCGGTGCCGTATTTAAAATCAAAGGCCAACTCTTCTTTTAAAAAAGCAGCAAAAAGAGGAGGTAGTCAGTCATGATGTTACAAGCAAGAAATATTTATAAAACCTTTAACCCGGGAACCATCAACGAAAAGACTGCGCTAAACGGAGCTACCTTGGAATTAGAGGAAGGCGAATTCGTTACGGTCATCGGCGGAAACGGGGCAGGTAAGTCTACCTTCTTAAATGCCATTGCCGGTGTTTGGCCGGTGGACGGCGGACAGATTTTAATCGATGGGGATGACGTTACCGGTTTAAACGAACACAAACGTGCCAAGTATTTGGGCCGTGTGTTCCAGGATCCAATGAACGGAACCGCAGCGGATATGGAGATTGCGGAAAACTTGGCCTTGGCCGCTCGACGTGGCAAGAGCCGTGGATTAAAGTGGGCCATTACCAAACAGGAGATGGATCAATACAGAGAACTCCTAAAACAGTTAGACCTTGGCTTGGAAGACAGAATGACTGCAAAGGTAGGCCTTTTGTCCGGTGGTCAGAGACAGGCGCTTACCCTTCTTATGGCAACATTGCAAAAGCCCAAGGTATTGCTTTTGGATGAGCATACAGCTGCTCTTGATCCTAAGACCGCTGCAACGGTTTTGGAAACCACAGATCGCATTGTAAACGAGAATCATTTGACCACCATGATGGTAACCCATAATATGAGAGATGCCATCAAACACGGAAATCGTCTCATTATGATGAACGAAGGAAAAGTGATTTTAAATATCGCGGGAGAAGAGAAAAAGAATCTTACCATTGAAGATTTGCTTCACAAGTTTGAAGAAGTATCCGGAGAGGAATTTTCAAACGATAAAGCAATACTTTCATAAGAGTTATTAAAAAATCTCAAATGTTTTTCATGTAGGGCGCTTCCTTGGCGCCCGATGAAAAAGCATTTGAGATTTTTTTGCGAAGTCTATCATAAAAAACGTAGAATATATTTTTTGCCGAGCGCCAAAGAAGCGCTCTACGCAAAAAAATATTCTACGTTTTTTTAATCTACATCTAACTCTTCAGAAGTTTCTTCGTATAGCTCGATGGGGGGGCCGTTCAGGTCGAGGTCGTCCTGCATAGGTACGCTTTCGGCTAAGCGGATTTGAACTTTGGTAATACGATTGCCGTCGGTTTCGATTACTTTAAATCGAGCACCCTTTGGCGTTAAATACATTTCGCCCACTTCCGGGAAGTGATTAAATTCACCGATTAAGAATCCGCCCAAAGTATCATAATCTTCAGAAGAGATATCCAGTCGAATCTTATGCATTAAGTCTTCTAGATTTGTGGTGCCCAGTGCCTCAAAGGTGTTTTCGTTGATCTGAATTAAATCGTCTTCTTCGTCATCATCGAATTCGTCTCGAATTTCACCAACAAGTTCCTCAAGCAAATCTTCAAAGGAAACCATACCCACAACAGACCCATACTCATCCAAAACGATGGCAAGAGAGATGTGGCCGCGACGCATCTGATCGAACAACTCAGATGTCTTTTTCATCTCGTAAGTATAGAAGGCTTCCTGCATATAATCTTTTATATGGAAGTCGTCCTTTCTGTTGTAGGAAAGGAGATTTTTCATATTAAGAATACCGATGATTTCTTCTTTATCAGTACCAAGCACCGGCATACGGGTGTATTTGTCCTGCTCATAGGCTTCCATAATCTGTTCAAAGGAAGATGACTCATCTACCGTGGTCATATCGATTTTAGGAATCATAATCTCTTTTGCATAGGACTCCTGAAAATCAATAAACTGATAAATCATATTTCGTTCGTCCACTTCCAAAGCACCGCTTTCGTGAGAATCTTCCACGATGTTTTTGATCTCTTTTGCGGTAAGTCCAAACTTCGCATCCTCTTTGCTCACACCTAAGAGGCGCATGAGAGAAGTAGATAGGAAATTAACAATCACTATGATAGGGGTTAAGATCCACATCAGATACCAAATCACACCGGCGTAACGCATGGATATTTTTTCCGCATGAAGATTTGCCATGGTCTTTGGGGTAATCTCACCAAAAATCAAAATTAAAAAGGTAAGGATACCGGTGGCGATTCCTGCTCCGTAGCTGCCAAGCAGATGCACTGCAAGGGTAGTGGCTAAGGAGGATGCGGATAAGTTTACAATATTGTTTCCGATTAAAATGGCGGAAAGCATTTTATGTGGGTCGGAAATGACCTTTTCCACCGTTTCTGCTTTTTTGTTTCCTTCTTCGGCCAATGTTTTAATACGAATCGCAGATACGGTGGTAAGTGCGGTTTCCGCAGATGAAAAAAAGGCGGAAAGCACTAAAAGTGCGAGTAAAACAATAGCTTCAATAATCGACGATGCTTCCAATATTTATACCTCTGAACTGTTTAAGTATTCTTTCTGTTCTTCTGTTAAATGATCAATTTCAATATTTAAAAATCGAAGTTTTCGCTTTGCAACCTGCAGGTCTACTTCACGGGGAACAACGATAAGTTTTTCTGTAAGCTCCTTGGAGTGTTCCACAAGATATTTGGCGGAGAGTGCCTGAATGGCAAAACTCATATCCATAATCTCTGCCGGATGTCCGTCTCCGCAAGCCAGATTTACCAGTCGTCCTTCACCTAAAACATAAACAAATTTACCCGGTGTTACTTCGTATCCTACGATGTTGTGACGTTGGTCGATGGTGGATAGAGCCATTTTTCGAAGACCGGCCATATCGATTTCCACGTCAAAGTGTCCGGCGTTACATAAAATAGCGCCGTCCTTCATTACTTTAAAATGCTCCTCTGTAATGACACCGGTGCATCCGGTTACGGTAACAAAGAAGTCACCGATTTTTGCTGCTTCTGCCATTGGAAGAACGGTAAAGCCATCCATGACAGCCTCAATGGCTTTGATGGGATCCACCTCTGTGATATAGACCTTAGCTCCCAGGCCTTTTGCACGCATGGAAACACCTTTTCCGCACCAACCGTATCCGCTGACAACAACGTTTTTTCCGGCAACAATAAGGTTTGTTGTACGATTGATACCGTCCCATACGGACTGACCGGTGCCGTAGCGGTTGTCAAATAAATGCTTGCAATCGGCGTTGTTTACCATCACCATTGGAAAACGAAGTTTGTCTTCCTTGGCCATGGCTTGTAGACGAATGATGCCGGTTGTAGTCTCTTCACATCCACCGATGACGTATTGTAATTCATCGGTGAGCTTTGTGTGAAGCATATTTACCAAATCCCCGCCGTCATCAATGATAATGTTGCAGTGATTCATAAGTACTTTTTCAATGCAAGAAAAGTATTCTTCTTCGGTGCAGTTGTACCATGCAAATACATTTAATCCGTCTTTTGCCAAAGCGGCGGCCACATCATCTTGTGTGGAAAGGGGATTGGAACCGGTAATATACATTTTTGCACCGCCTGCAGCCAATACCTTACAAAGATATGCTGTTTTTGCTTCCAAATGAATGGAAAGGGCAATGCGAATTCCTTTAAAAGGAAGTTCTTTTTTAAAGTCTTCTTCCAAAGAACGAAGAAGCGGACAGTTCTTTCTTACCCAGTCAATCTTGTGCTCACCCGAAGACGCAAGACCGATGTCCTTTATTTCATAATCCATAACATACCTCCCAAGATGATTTTATCCTCATCAAAGTCGATTATAGCATACTATTTACGGAAAGTATGGTATAATCTGAAACATGAAACATTTGAACACAGTTTTAAAAACAACCATCTTAATCGCAAGTGCAACCATTTTATTGTCCGGTTGTACTTCTTCCAAAATTGAAAAACAGGATCAGTTGAAAGAAACTGCAATTTCCAATATCGGAGCAGGAGACTATGAATCTGCTCTTACCAACATTAACGAGGCTCTGTCACTCGCCAACGGATACGTGACCGACAGAGAAATCGATTTGTGCTATTACAAGGGTGCAGTGCTGTATTTACTTTCTGATACGGCGGGGGCAATTGAAACCTACGGTGCGCTTATCGATTATGATAATACCAACTCTTATGCCTATTACATGCGGGGAAATCTTTACCTAAAGGAAAAAGAATTGGAGTCGGCACTTTCTGACTACAAAAAAGCAACGCAGGTCTCTGATAATGATTATGAATTATATATCGAAATCTATGAAAATTTAGATGCTTCCGGTTATCATGATGAGGGGCTGGAGTTTTTAAACTTGGCGCTTGAAATCGAGGGAAATTCTGCCAAACAGTTACAGTGGCGCGGTCGAATCTATATGATTTTAAATCAATATGAGGCTGCGACCCGTGTCCTTTCTTCTTCTGTGGAAAAGGGAAATCATGAGGCAAATATTTACCTTGCACAAGCTTATAAGGAATCCGGAGATGTTGAAAAGTCCAAAGAAATTTTAGGTTCTTTTGCAGAATCCGCCGGATCTTCCGCTTCCGGACTCTTGGTGCTCGGAGATTTGTATATGGAAGACGGGGACTACGAGAAAGCATTTGAAACATATGAGTCAGCATTGGCTTTAAATGATGAAGCCTACCATAAACAGATTTTAAAGAATGAAATCGGTGCTTTGGAATATGCCGGAAGATATCAGGAGGCTTTGGAAAAAGCCAATGCCTATATTTTGGAATATCCGGCAGACTCGGATGTTCTAAGAGAAATTGTATTTTTAGAAACACGTGTGTAACTATTAGTACAATAAAAAAACAATCCTAACACTATATATTGTGGTTTGCAACTTGACCTTACCTATATTTGGTGCTAAAATATTCTCAAATGCGGCTTAGTTATTTGATTACAAGGGTTTTTGAGAGTTATTTAGAATCAAGGAGAGTAGGGAAATGTTTGAAGTAGTAAAACGAGACGGTCAGGTTGTAGAGTTTAAACTGGAAAAGATTACATCTGCTATCGAGAAGGCATTTAAAGCCACCGGTATGCAGTATAATCGCGATATATTAGATCTGTTATCTTTACGCGTTTCTGCGGATTTTCAGAAAAAAATTAAAGAAGAAAAAATCTATGTGGAAGATGTTCAGGATAGTGTAGAGCATGTCTTAGAGCAGACCGGTTATACCGATGTGGCAAAGGCATATATTCTGTATCGTAAACAAAGAGAAAAGATGCGTAATATGAAATCCACAATTCTTGATTATAAGGACGTGGTAAACAGTTACGTAAAGGTAGAAGACTGGAGAGTAAAAGAAAACTCCACCGTTACCTATTCTGTGGGAGGTTTGATTCTTTCAAACTCCGGTGCGATTACCGCAAATTACTGGCTTTCAGAAATTTATGACGAGGAAATCGCAAATGCACATCGTAATGCGGACATTCATATTCATGACTTGTCTATGCTTACCGGATATTGTGCAGGATGGTCCTTAAAGCAGTTGATTACCGAAGGCTTGGGAGGAATCCCGGGTAAGATTACATCTGCTCCGGCAGCGCATTTGTCCGTACTTTGCAATCAGATGGTAAACTTCCTTGGAATCATGCAAAATGAATGGGCAGGTGCTCAGGCTTTTTCTTCTTTTGATACCTATTTGGCACCTTTTGTTAAGGTAGACAATCTTACCTATCGTGAGGTTAAGAAATGTATTGAGTCCTTTATTTACGGTGTAAATACTCCGAGCCGTTGGGGTTCCCAGGCACCGTTTACAAACATTACTTTGGACTGGACAGTACCAAATGATTTGGCGGAACTTCCGGCTATTGTTGGCGGAAAAGAAATGGACTTTAAGTACAAAGATTGCAAGCAGGAAATGGACATGGTAAACCGTGCCTTCCTTGAGGTTATGATTGAGGGTGACGCAAACGGACGTGGATTCCAGTATCCGATTCCTACTTACTCCATTACCAGAGATTTTGACTGGTCAGAGACTGAGAACAATAAACTATTATTTGAGATGACTGCAAAGTATGGTACGCCTTATTTCTCAAATTACATCAACTCCGATATGGAGCCATCCGATGTACGTTCTATGTGCTGTCGTTTGCGTTTGGATTTACGTGAACTTCGTAAGAAGTCCGGTGGATTCTTCGGTTCCGGTGAAAGTACCGGCTCCGTGGGCGTTGTAACGATTAATATGCCACGTATTGCATACCTTGCAAAGGATGAGGCAGATTTCTATCAGAGATTGGATCACATGATGGATGTGGCAGCTCGTTCCTTAAAAATAAAGAGAGATGTCATTTCCAAGCTTTTGGATGAAGGATTATATCCGTATACCAGAAGATATCTCGGAACCTTTAACAATCACTTTTCTACCATTGGCCTTATTGGTATGAATGAAGTGGGATTAAATGCAAATTGGCTTAAGATGGATTTGACTCATGAAAAGACACAGAAGTTTACGCAGGATGTGCTAAATCACATGAGAGAGCGTCTTTCCGATTATCAGGAAAAGTACGGTGATTTATATAACCTTGAGGCAACTCCGGCAGAATCTACCACCTATCGTTTGGCAAAACATGATAAGAAACAATATCCGGATATCATTACCGCAGGTCATGAGGGAGATACACCATACTACACCAATTCTTCTCATTTGCCGGTAGATTATACATCCGACATTTTTGATGCGTTAGATATTCAGGATGACTTACAGACCTTATATACATCCGGTACTGTTTTCCATGCATTTTTAGGAGAAAAATTACCGAGTTGGCAGTCCGCTGCAAAACTGGTTCGTACCATTGCAGAAAACTATAAGCTTCCGTACTACACTATATCTCCGACTTATTCCGTATGTAAGGAACACGGCTATATTGCGGGAGAAGTGGCAACGTGTCCGACTTGCGGTGCAAAGACGGAAGTATATTCCCGTATTACCGGATATTATCGTCCGGTACAGAACTGGAACGAAGGAAAACTTCAGGAATACAAGAACCGTAAACTATATGAGGTGGAGCACAAAAAAATTGATGTAACTGCAAAAGAGCAGGAACTTCCCAAGGTAGAAGTTTCAAAGCTTGATCTCCAGGTGGAACCGATGCATCAGGAAATGACGGAGATTACGCTTGCTGATGTGGCTTCTGAAGAAAAAGAAGTGGTTTTACATGAGGGAAATCTGGAAATCGATAAGGACAAAACCGTTCGTTATTTATTTACTACAAAGACATGTCCGAATTGTGCAAAAGCAAAAGAAATGCTTTCTGATGAAGAATATGTTGTGATTGATGCGGAAGAACAACCGGAACTTACCGAAAAGTTTGGAATTATGCAGGCTCCGACCTTGGTCGTAATAGATGGCGATCATTCCGAGAAATTTGTTAACGCGTCCAACATTGCAAAATATGTTCAGGAGCATAAGTAGAACTTGTAGGTGACTTGCATTCATCTTTATTCGGCCCGGAGGAAGAAATTCCTTCGGGTCATTCCTTTTTTATAGGTAAAATGATATGATGAAATAGGCTTGAAAACTATACTTCATGCAAAAAGGAAAAGAGGAAAATATGAATCTTAACATTTCCGGACAAACCAAACTGTTATGTCTTTTGGGCCATCCGGCAAAACACAGTATTTCACCGAAAATGCACACTACGGCGTGTAAACTTTTAGGGTTGGACTATGTTTATCTGGCATTTGATGTGGAACCGGAGGATTTAAAAGACGTCGTTTACTCACTAAAAAAAATGGATGTGGCAGGATTTAATCTGACCATGCCGCACAAATCTGCTGTGATTCCCTATCTGGATGAGATATCCGAAATCAGTCGATTAACCGGATCCGTAAACACTGTAAAAAAAGAATATGGAAAACTTTACGGAACAACGACGGATGGTGCCGGTTATGTGGAATCGTTGAGAGATAAGAATTTCTTTGTAGATAATAAAACCATTACGATTTTAGGAGCCGGTGGAGCAGCAAAACCGATTATTGCACAACTGGCTTTTGATCATGCAAAAGAGATTTTTATCTTTAAACGCAAAAATGCTACCTACGAAGAAACGGAAACTTTTGCAAAAGAAGTTGAAAAGCATACCCAAACTCATGTTAGGGTGTTTGCTATGGAAGATAAGGATGCATTAAATCGTCGCATTAGTGAAAGTCATCTTTTAATCAATGCCACCAATGTGGGGATGGAGAGTGACGAATCTCTTGTCCCAAAGGAATATTTAAGAGAAAATCTTTTGGTTAGCGATATTATTTATCATCCGGAAATGACCAGATTGTTAAAGGATGCAAAGGACGTGGGAGCCGATTATATCAACGGAAAATACATGCTTTTGTATCAAGGCGCGAAATCCTTTGAAATATGGACCGGTGAAAAGATGCCGATTCTTGAAATTAAAAACAGTTGCTTTTAAAACGGGAGATTACCATGAGTTTTACATATATTACAAAGATGCCGACACCGGAGGAGATTAAGGAACGTTTTCCGGTTTCAAATGAGTTGGCAAAGATCAAAGCAAAAAGAGATGCGGAGATTAATGATATTATTGCAGGTCGCGACAATCGATTCCTTATGATAGTAGGACCTTGTTCGGCAGACAATGAAGACAGCGTTTGCGAATACATCAATCGATTGGCGGAAGTTTCGGAACAGGTGAAAGAAAAGGTCTATATTGTACCTCGTATCTATACCAACAAACCCCGGACAACCGGAAGCGGATATAAAGGCATTGCGTCACAACCGGATCCTACGGCCAAGCCGGATATGGTGGAGGGACTCATTGCTGTTCGAAGGATGCATCTTCGTGCCATGAAAGAAACCCATCTTACTTCGGCAGATGAGATGCTGTATCCCGAAAACTGGCCTTATGTGGATGATCTTTTAAGCTATGTGGCCATTGGGGCAAGAAGCGTGGAAGATCAGCATCACAGGTTGGTGGTTTCCGGATTCGATGTGGCAAGCGGTATGAAAAATCCAACCTCCGGAGATTATGCGGTAATGTTAAACTCTGTTTATGCAGCGCAGCACGGTCATCATTTTTCCTTTGCGGGAAGTGAAGTACGTACTTCCGGAAATCCGTATGCACATACGATTTTACGTGGAGCGGTTTCCAAACATGGTAATAATACGCAAAATTATCATTACGAAGATTTGATTCGTTTATGCCGAATGTATGATGAAATGGATTTGGTGAATCCGGCTTGCATTGTGGATGTGAATCATTCCAATTCCAACAAACAGTTTAAAGAACAGATTCGAATTGTGCGTGAAGTTATGCATAACCGTCGTTATTCCGATGAAATAAAATCTCTTGTCAAAGGTGTTATGGTGGAAAGCTATTTGGTGGAAGGCAATCAGCCGATTTCCGACCATCAGGTATACGGTCAGTCCATTACGGATGCTTGTCTTGGCTGGGAGGATACGAAGCGTTTGATTTTGGAAGTGGCTGATTTGGTGGATTAATAGGAGTAAGATTATGCCCATTATTGTAAAAGGAAGATATCTGGATGGAAAGCCACCGATTGTGTGCGTCCCGATAATAGAAAAATCCTTTGCCGGAATTATTTCCCAAGTGACGAAACTTGTAAATGATGGTGTTCCCATGATTGAATGGCGAGCAGATTATTTTGAAGAACTTTCTGATATTGAGCGCGTAAAGGCACTTTTGGTAAATCTTTTGAATATAACAAAGGACACACTTTTTCTTGTGACCATTCGTTCAAAGGAAGAGGGCGGATGTTGTGAGTTTTCAAAAGATAAAATTGCTTCCACTTTGGAAGCAATTTCCAAAGCACATGTGGCGGATTTTATTGACGTGGAGTACTTCTTTTTGGAGGATGCAAAAGGTCTTATTTCACGGTTGCAAAATAACGGTGCACTTGTGATTGCATCCCATCACGATTTCATTGAAACCAAACGCGCGGATGTCCTAGAGGCGCAGTTGTATGAAATGAAAGAAGGAGATGCGGACTTAGTTAAAATCGCTGTGCATCCAAAGAATTTTTCTGATGTATTAACCCTTATGGAAGTTAGTAAAGTATATTCCGAAAAAAATCCTTCGGTCCCGTTAATCTCCATATCTATGGGGGAGACCGGCTTCTTAAGCCGTGTGGCCGGGGAAACTATCGGATCTGTGATTACTTTTGGCACGGAGGGGCAAGCATCCGCACCGGGCCAGATTCCGAGAGGGGATTTAGAGGCGATGCTTGAATTGATACATCGCTACGTATAATAATTGAGGAAAATTATGAATAATATTTATTTAATCGGATTTATGGGTGCAGGCAAAACCGCGGTGGCACATACGTTGGAAGAAAAAACACTGCGTAAGCGTTATGATACGGACGATATGATTGTGGAACGTGAGGGCAAACCTGTTTCCCTAATATTTGCGCAAGACGGGGAAGACTATTTTCGTAGGGTGGAGCGGGAAGTAATAGCTTCTCTTACGCCGATAGAAAACGCTATTGTTTCCTGCGGAGGCGGTGTGATTAAATCAGAAGAAAACCGAAAAGAATTAAAACGTGGTGGAAAGGTTATCTTTTTATCTGCCACTCCGGAAACGGTTTTGGACAGGGTTTCAAGAAACAATCGACGACCGCTTCTGGAAGGACATAAGAATATTTCCGATATTAAGAAAATGATGGATGAGCGCATGATGCTTTATGAAAAAGCTTATGATATCCGTATTGAAGTTGATGACAAGTCGCTGGAAGAAATATCGGATGAAATATTAAAAAAGATTGCCATATTGACAGATAAAAACGCTACATAATAGGGGGAAATACTTTGGAAAAGAAGATTCAAGGAGAAGCAGAACTTACATTTTTGGAGGCAACAAGCATTATCGTGGGACACGGTGTCGGAAGCGGAATTCTATCCGTGCCGTTTTTAGCATCCAGAAATACTTGGTGGGATATTCTGTGGATTGTGGCGGTTGCCTACTGCATCAATTTGATTATGCATTATATGATTGCGGAACTTTCCTATAACAACAATGGAGCCCAGTTTATAAAGTGTTTTGAAAATGAGCTTTTCACCGGAAAGTTTAAAAAGGTTGCCACATGGATTGCTTTTGGATTATTGGGACTTTCTGTTCTGGTAAATGTTGCGGGATTTATTGCTGGAGCAGCTGCGGTTCTTCGCAGTTGGTTTGGCATTCCGGACTGGGCGGGAATGCTTCTTTATTATGCCTTTGCAGCTCTTATTGTATTCTTTGGCATGAAACTGGTTGGAATCTGTGAAAAGATTTCCGTGATTGCCATGGTTGCGGTAATCGGTATTTTGTTTGTTGCAACACTTTTATCCGACACGTCTGCTTTACCAAATACTTTTGTTGCGGGAACCAATCTTTTGGCATTGTTTAGTATGGTTTCCTTTTCCTTGTCTGCCGTTATGTCCGTGCCCCAGGTGGTAAAAGGATTAAAGGGAAATACTTCTCGGATTCGCGGCTCCATCGCAGCCGGTATGGGGATTAATGTAGGACTTATACTAATTGTTACGTTTATGACTTTACTTGGTGCAGGAAAAGGTATTACCGAAGACGGTGCCCTTGTAGATTTGGCGAATCATTTAGGTGGATGGGTTGCGATTGTGGGATATGTTTTTTCTCTTTTGGCGCTGTCTACATCCTTTTGGGCAAATACGCTTAACCTTCGAGATATTGTCCATGAACAGACGAAGTGGAGCATTAAACTTTCTTATTTGGTTGCCACATGCCCGTGCCTTGTGCTGGCACTCGTTGGATTACAGAGCTTTGTCGGATTTACCCGGTTGGCTTCTGTGATTCAGGTACTTACCGGAATCGGAATTATTATTTCTTACAACCGTTCAAGGAAACGTGAGGGTGCATCTCCGATTTGCGGAGTATTTGGAATTTTAGTTTTTCAGATACTTGTGGTTTTATCATCTTTGATTGCAACTGTCGGTGCGGTATTACCGGTAAAATAGAAACATTATTTTTCAATTATTGGGGGAGCAAAATGGAAGATTTTTCTTTGGATTTAAATAAGCAAAAGAAAGAAAACAAACAAGAAATGAATATGCTGGTTTCTCCGATTTGCAGACATGGCGAAGAGAAAGTTGCTTACGTCACCTTTGATGAAGGAGAGAAGCATGCAGAGGGAGAAATCCCAAAGTGTGTCATCACTTCAAGTGACGGTTTTTCCAAAGAAGAAATCATGGGTCTGGAGGATTACATGGAGAAAAATCTTGAAATGATAAAATCCATGGCTGCCAGTGTAAACCCCATCAAAGCAATGATGAGAAATGCAACCTCCAGTTCGTTGACAAAAAACACGTAAAATGTTATATTTACGAAGTTTGTAGGCGTAGCGTAGCTGGATAACGCATCAGACTCCGACTCTGAAGATCGCTGGTTCGAATCCAGTCGTCTACATTTTCTTTGTTTATTATTTCAAAACTGATTTTTGTTTATATTTATGTTAAAATATTGGGGACTTATTTTTTAATCGAGAGGAAACATCATGGATAAGATAAAAGATATATTTTTTACTTGTGTAGATTTTATTATAGATAAAAAGAGATATTTTTTGGCAGGAGTTGTATGCTTGATAATGGTATTACTTCTTGCCTTTGGAACAGATAATTCCGCTGCGGATACAAATCCGCTGTCCGGTGCATATCAGGAATATAATACCGAGACAGAAGATTCTGATATTACAGCACTTTTAAATGCGTATTATACTGCATATGCCAACAACGACAAGGATTCTTTAGTGTCTATAGCAACACCGATTTCCGATTCCGAATTAAACTATATTGAGTTTATATCTCAGTACATTGATTCTTATGATGTGTTAAATGTTTACTCTAAGCGAGGCGCTGACAGCAATTCCTATTTGGTATCTGCAGAGGTGGAGATTCACTTTACCGGTGTGAATTCCGCTGCTCCCGGACTTGATTTTTTCTATGTGGAAAAGGATAAGGAGTCCGGAAAGTTAACCATCAACAATGTTTACTGTGCTTACAATCAGAAGAACAATGAGTATGATATGGATCCTACCGTTTCTTCTTTGATTGCGGAATTTGAGCAGCAGAGTGATTTACTTGCACTTCAGGCAGAAATTCAGGCAAAATACAACGAACGTCAGTTATCCGACGCAGAGTTTAATACATTTACTTCCGAAACAATTCCTCAGGCCATTCAAAAATGGGCTTCTGATTATAAGGCAGCGGTAGCTGCTGCAGAAGAGCAGGCGGCTAAAGAAGCTGCAGAAGCAGAGGAAGCAGCAAAGAAAGCGGAAGAGGAAGCCGCTGCTGCTGCTGCTGCAGAAGAAGCTGCGGCTCAAAAAGAAGCAAATTCTTATACAGTTAAGGTAACAGCAAACGTAAATGTTCGTTCTTCTGCATCCACCGATTCAACTTCTCTTGGAAAGGCACAGAAGGGAAGTGAGCTTAAGGCATATTCCGAAGAAGGAGAGTGGACACTTCTTTCCTTTAACAATCAGGATGCTTATATTAAGACAGAGTTTTTAGAGCGTGTGGATGGTACCACCACTACCGAGACTGCTGAAACTACGACGGAGACGACTACCGAAACAACCACCGCTACAACCAATACTTACAGCGCAGGAGAAAAGGTATTGCTTTATACCACCATTAATATTCGTGAAAGCATGAGCACCACAGCAAAGAAAGTTGCTGTTGCTTATGCCGGTGAAAAGGTGGAAGTGGTTATGATGTACGAAGATGGTTGGACAAAAGTTAAATACAATGGTAAGGAAGGCTATGTTAAGTCTGAGTATTTAGGACCTCAATAAGATTAGTATTTTTTAGAAGAGTTTTCCGATGGAGAACTCTTCTTTTTTTAGTGAAAAGTATGGAAGAAAACGGAATTCGAATTAACAAATTTTTATCGGAAGCGGGGGTGTGCTCCCGCCGAAGCGCTGACCAATATATTGAAAAAGGCCGGGTAAAAATTGACGAGGCCTTGGCAGAGATTGGCTCTCGTGTGATGCCGGGACAGCATGTCTATGTTGACGGAAATGAAGTGAAGTTGGAAGAAAAAGAAGTAGTATTAGTCTTTAATAAACCAATTGGCATCGTTTGTACGGCGGAAAAAAGGGAAAAGGATAACGTAATTGATTACTTAAACTATCCTACCAGAATCTATCCTGTAGGGAGATTGGATAAAGAGTCTCACGGGTTATTAATCTTAACCAACCAGGGAGATTTGACCAATGAGATTTTAAAGGCTTCCAATTACCACGAAAAAGAATATGTGGTACGGGTAAATAAGCCGATTTCCGGAAAGTTTTTGATGGATATGCAGCGTGGTGTATACCTACCTGATTTGGAGAAAACCACGGCGCCATGCAGAGTAAAGAAAATAGATGAAAAAACATTTTCCATTATTTTGACGCAAGGTTTAAACCGTCAGATTCGCCGTATGTGCAGAGCACTGGATTATCATGTGCGTGACTTAAAACGTGTGCGTATTATGGACTTTACCTTAGAGGGAATCAAAGAGGGAGAGTATCGGGAACTCTCTGTAAAAGAAATCGCAGATTTAAAAAAGAAACTTTTATAATTTGGGTGGAAAGGTATGATATTTGAAGAATATAAGGCATTAATTGATGAAATCGATTATCACATGAATCGTTATTACAACGATAACGAACCGGAGATTTCCGATTTTGAATATGATCAGTTGATGCAGAAACTAAAGGCTGTGGAGAAAGAGCATCCGGAATGGGTGACATCGGATTCCCCGTCACAGAAAATCGGCGGTGTTGCTCAAAGAGAAGCAGGCGTAAAGGTGACCCATGACGTGCCGATGCTTTCCATTGAAGATGTTTTTGATAAAGCGGATGTAACGGCCTGGATTGAAAAAGTACATGCCCTTCATCCGGACGCAGAGTTTTCCGTGGAAGCAAAAATTGACGGTCTTTCTATGACGCTTCGTTATGAGAAAGATTCCAGAGGAAAGTTAAAACTTTCTCTTGCAGAGACCCGTGGGGACGGTCTTGTGGGTGAAGATGTTACTGCCAATGCTCTCGTGATTCCGGATGTAAAGCAGTATTTGGATTTGGATTTCGAGTCTTTGCAGCTTCGTGGCGAAGTCTACATGTCTCATGAAGATTTTGAACGCTACAACGATTTGCAGGAACAAAAGGGCGGAAAGCTCGCTGCCAATCCACGAAACTTAGCAGCAGGTACACTTCGACAATTAGATGCCAATATTACAAAAGAACGTGGGCTTAAGATGTTTATATTTAATGTTCAGCAGGGCCCGGAAGAACTTACAAAGAGCCACTGCGAAGGTATGGATTTTTTAAGCAGTCATGGTGTAGCCACGGTATTTCATAAAAAATGTAAAACTCCGGAAGAGGTACTTTCCGTTATCGATGAAATCGGAGAGAAGCGCGGGGAGTTTCACTTTGATATTGACGGTGCTGTCGTAAAAATTGATCAGGTGGCATATCGAAACGATTTTTCCACCAGTGCCAAGTATTCCAACGGACACATCGCCTATAAATATCCGCCGGAGGAAAAAGAAACAAAACTTTTAGATATAGAGTTATCTGTTGGACGTACCGGTCGTATAAATCCGACAGCGATTTTTGAGCCGATTCGCTTATGTGGTACTTCTGTTAGCCGCGCGACATTGCATAACCAGGATTTTATCAATGAGCTTGATATTGGAATCGGAGATACACTTGTAGTTTATAAGTCTGGAGAAATCATCCCGAAGGTCAAAGAAGTCGTACATGCAAAGCGACCGGAGGGTGTTGTAACCTATCAGATTCCAAGTGTTTGTCCGGTTTGCGGCGGCGTGGTAAAACGTGATGCGGATACGGCAGATATGAAGTGCCAAAACCCGTCCTGCCCGGCCCAGTTGGAACAGCACATCATTAATTTTGTAAGCCGAGACGCCATGGATATTAAAGGCTTTGGCGAAGTCTATATCGTGGAACTTATACGTCGTGGTTATATCAAAGATATTGCAGATATCTATACATTAAAAGAGCATAGAGATGTGCTGATTGAAGAAGGAATAATCGGAAAAGAAAAAAATACGAATAAGTTGTTAAATGCCATTGAGGAATCAAAGGCAAATGATGCATATCGCCTTTTTACAGGCTTTGGAATTCCAAACGTGGGAAAAGCTGCAGCAAAGTCGTTACTAAATCACTTTGGAGATATTGAACGGATTATGACACTTTCGGAAGAAGAGTTAAAGGAAGTGGATGATATTGGAGAGATTAGTGCAAAATCTATTTATGATTATTTGCACGATGACGTAAATATCAATATCATAAATCGAATCAAAGCATCCGGAGTAAACTTAAAACGCGTGGAAAAGGAAGGCTCCAGTGAAAAGTTGGCGGGTCTTACCTTTGTAATAACAGGAACGCTTCCGACCCTTGGACGAAAAGAGGCGCAGGAGCTTATCGAATTAAACGGCGGGAAATGCGCCGGAAGTGTTTCGAAAAAAACCAATTACTTGGTGGCCGGAGAAGCTGCCGGTAGTAAGCTGGATAAGGCCAATGCCCTTGGCGTTACCGTACTTAGTGAAGAAGAATTATTGGAGATGATAGGCCATGCCGATTAGAACACAAAATGATTTGCCTGCAAAGGCTATATTAGAACATGAGAATATATTTGTAATGGACGAAAACCGATCTACTCATCAGGATATTCGTCCCATTAGCATCGGTATTTTAAACTTAATGCCATTAAAAGAAGCGACCGAGTTGCAGCTTCTTCGTTCCTTATCCAATACGCCGTTACAGGTGGATGTAACGTTTTTTACCGTTGGAAGTCATAAGAGTAAGAATACGAGTAAAACGCATTTGAACAATTTCTATGAACACATTGAAGATGCGTATGACAGATACTTGGATGGCTTAATTATAACCGGTGCACCGGTAGAACAAATGCCATTTGAGGATGTGGATTACTGGCAGGAATTGTGCAAGGTCTTTGAATGGACCAAGACGCATGTGACGTCCACGCTTCATTTATGCTGGGGATGTCAGGCCGGACTTTATTATCATTACGGCATCGATAAGTATGATTTGGCAGAAAAGAAATTCGGCGTGTTCCCACATCGTGTACAGAACAGAAAGATTCCTTTGGTCCGTGGATTTGATGATATATTTTATGCACCACACAGCCGTCATACCGGTGTAAAGACCGAGGATATTGAAGCTTGTAAGGACTTGGTTGTTTGTGCAAAAAGCGAGGAGGCCGGAGTATTTTTATGTATGACTCATGACGGAAGTCAAATTTTTGTGATGGGTCACCCGGAATATGATCGCTATACATTGGATACCGAGTATAAGAGAGATAAAGAAAAAGGACTGCCAATTGATCTTCCGGTAAATTATTATCCGGGGGACGATGAAAATGAGAAGCCGCTTCTTCAGTGGCGAAGTCACGGAAATATCTTGTATTCCAATTGGCTGAATTATTACGTATACCAGAATACTCCTTATGAGTGGAATAAGATTTCGGAGAAATAAGAAAACGCCCAACGTTATGTTGGGTGTTTTCTTGTATACGAGATTTGATAGTGTTATTCTATTTTTCGTGGAGATACTTATTCATCATACTTGAAGGGGGATTAAGGATGAAAAAACAGTATTTAAAAAGGGCTTTTGCATTGGTACTGTCATTAGCTATGGTTCTTGGTGCTTCAGGCTGCAAAGGAAAAAAAGAAAATGTGGCTGAGCAGGTTTCACGGGAGGAATTTGGCCCAAATCTTTTGGAAAACGGGGATTTTTCCAATGGAACGGAATTGTGGGACACCTATTGTTATGATGGAGAATGTGCCATTTCCGTAAATGACAAAGAAGAATTGGATGTGGATATTAAAAGCGTTGGTTCCGTAGATTACGGTGTACAGCTTTATCATGACGGATTTTCTTTGGATGAAGGCTGTGTTTATCGACTATATTTTGATGCGTATTCCGATGTGGAGCGCCCGCTGCAGATGCGTTTTCAAATTAATGGCGGGGATTATCACGCATATTATGAAGAAAATGTGGATGTGGGAAAAGACGTAAAAACCTACGAGTATAGTTTTACCATGGGCGAGACCTCTGATCCGGCTCCGAGATTTTGCTTTAATATGGGAATTATGGAAGGAATGGATGAGGCCATTGGCGAGCATCATGTTTACTTTGATAATTTCTGTTTGTACTTGGAGGATGATTCCAACAAAGTCGGTGGTTTAAGTGGGGGAGAAGCCGTGGATATTGCAGTAAACCAGATCGGATATTTGCCAAACGCATATAAAAGCGCAACTTTAAAGGGCGATGCATTAAACCAGACAGCTAAGCTTATTTGCGAAGACTCAAATGAGAGTGTATTGGAAGCAAAAATCGGAGAAGGACAGGATGATGCGGATACGGGAGAAAAAGAAGCAGTATTTGATTTTTCTTCTGTTACAGATGAGGGAACCTATCACGTAGAAGCAGGTGATGTAACTTCTTTCTCCTTTAAAATCGGAAAAGATGTATATAATGAAGCGCTGAATGCTGCAATAAAAATGCTTTACTATCAGCGTTGCGGAACGGAACTTACCGGTGAGCTTGCAGGAGATTTTTCACATCCTGAGTGTCATATCCAAAGTGCGGTCTTATATGAAGATACGTCGAAGAGTATTGATGTGTCCGGTGGCTGGCACGATGCCGGTGACTATGGAAGATATACTGTAGCGGGTGCGGTTGCGGCTGCGGATTTACTTTTGGCATATGAAAATTACCCATCTGTATTTGGGGATGATACCGGTATTCCGGAAAGTGGAAACGGTACTCCGGATGTGTTGGATGAGGCCAGATATGAGTTGGAATGGTTGTTAAAGATGCAGACGTCTGAGGGTGGTGTGTATCACAAAGTTACCTGCAAAAACTTTCCGGGTGAAGTAATGCCGCAGGAGGAAAACGACACCCTTTATGTGATGCCGGTTTCCACAACTGCCACAGGTGATTTCGCGGCTGTTATGGCGATTGCTTCCAGAGTATATGCATCTGTTGATAAATCTTTTGCGGATAAATGCCTAAAAGCTGCTAAGAAGGCGGCGGAGTATCTGGATGAAACACCGGTGGATACTACCGGCTATCGAAATCCGGGAGATGTTTCTACAGGGGAGTATGAGGATACCTGCGATGAAGACGAAAGATTCTGGGCTTATGCGGAACTGTTAAAAACAACCGGAGATTCATCTTATGAATATGCTTTAAATTTGCATATTCCTGACAGTGATTATTCCCTTGGCTGGCAAGGCGTTGGCGGCTATGGCGGCTACGCAATTCTTACTACAGAGGGTGTTTCTCCTGCCATTGTTTCAAAGATAAAAGAAGCTGTCGAAAACACAGCAAATACGATTTCATCCAATGCAAATAAATATGGTTACGGTTCCTCCATTAATGGCAGTTATCCGTGGGGAAGTAACCTTACCATTGCAAATAATGGTGAGTATCTGCTTCTGATGAAAGATAGTATTGGTTCTTTTGATAAGAATACGATAGATAAGCAGTTAAACTATCTCCTTGGAAATAATGCGACCGGTTATTGCTTTATGACCGGATTTGGAAGTCTGTCTCCGCAGAGCCCACATCACAGACCTTCTCAGGCCACCGGAAAGACCGTACCAGGTATGGTTGTGGGTGGCCCGAATAGTGGACTGGATGATCCGTATGTACAAAATGTTTTAAAGGATACACCACCGGCGAAGTGCTATGCGGATAACTCCCAGAGTTACTCCACCAACGAAGTAACCATTTACTGGAATTCACCGGTAATCTATTTACTTGCAGGAGAAATCGCAGAGGGAATGTGATATAATATCGCAAGTGAGCTTGCTTACAAAATGATAAAGAGGGAATGAGGAGTAGAGTATTATGGCAAAAGTATATTTTCGATACGGCGCAATGGGCTCATCGAAAACTGCAAACGCAATGATGGTTGCGTTTAATTACAAGGAACGGGATCAAAATGCCCTGTTATTAAAGCCGGCGCTGGAAAACAGAGACGGAGATACCATCATTCGTTCAAGAATCGGGCTTTCCGGCGAATGCGAAACTGTGGAGGCTTTTTTTGATAGATTTGATCCGGAAAAAGATCCGAAGTCTATCGATTGTTTGATTGTAGACGAGGCACAGTTTTTGACCAAAGGGCAGGTGCACAAATTCTGCGAGATGGCAGACGTTTATAACATTCCTGTTATCTGTTACGGACTTCGTACCGATTTTAAGGGCAACTTATTTGAGGGTTCCACCTGGCTTCTTGCCTGGGCAGATGCGATTGAAGAGGTAAAGACGATTTGTTCCTGTGGAAAGAAAGCGACCATGAATGCCAGATTTGATGAAAACGGAAAAATCTTCGTGGACGGACCACAGATTGAAATGGGAGCAAACGATAAGTATTTTTCTCTTTGCAGAAAGTGCTTCAATAAACGAATCGCAGAACGCATGAAAGAATTAAATCCAAGCTAATCCGTAAGATAGAGTTTTAAAACAGTAAAAAAATCTCAAATGTTTCCATGTAGCGCGCTTCTTTGGCGCCCGATGGAAATCATTTGAGATTTTTTATTTAATTCTTAATTATTCTTTATTTATTGTTTTCTGCCAATTTCATAGCACGGACTTTAAGCGGAAGTCCGAAGAGAGTAATGAAGCCTTCTGCATCATGGTGATCGTACAAATCACCGGTGGTAAAGCTTGCAAGTGATTCCGAGTAAAGTGAGTATGGTGAAGTCGTTCCGGCTTTAATGATATTTCCTTTGTAAAGTTTAAACTTTACTTCGCCGGTGACATATTCCTGCGTGGATGTAACAAATGCCTGAACCGCTTCTCGAAGAGGCGTAAACCATTTGCCTTCGTATACGATCTGGGCCATCTTGTTACCCATGTCTTTTTTTACTTCCATAGTCGCACGGTCTAATACAAGCTCTTCCAATTGCTGGTGCGCTTCCATAAGAATGGTTCCGCCCGGTGTTTCATATACGCCACGGCTCTTCATACCAACCACACGGTTTTCTACAATATCAACAATTCCGATACCGTGCTTGCCACCCAAACGGTTTAATTCACGGATGATATCGGAAACCTTCATTTTTTTCCCGTTTACGGAAGTAGGAATACCTTTTTCAAAGGTCATGGTTACGTATTCTCCCTCGTCCGGCGCCTTTTCCGGAGAAACACCAAGGACTAATAAGTGATCGTAGTTTGGTTCATTTGCAGGATCTTCCAACTCCAAGCCTTCGTGAGAAATGTGCCAAAGGTTTCTGTCACGGCTGTAAGACTGATCCGCAGAGAATGGAAGATTGATGCCGTGAGCCTTACAATATTCGATTTCGGATTCACGGGAATCCATATTCCATTTGTCATCACGCCATGCAGCGATAATCTTTAAATCCGGAGCAAGGGCTTTGATTCCAAGTTCAAAACGAATCTGATCGTTTCCTTTTCCTGTTGCACCGTGACAGATGGCAGAAGCTCCTTCTTTACGAGCTACCTCAACGAGTTTCTTTGCAATACCGGGACGTGCCATAGAGGTTCCCAAGAGATATTTGTTTTCATAAACCGCACCTGCCTGCACACATGGCATGATGTAGTCGTCACAGAACTCGTCTACGATGTCTTCAATATATAATTTGGAAGCACCGGATAATTTTGCTCTTTCTTCAAGACCATCCAGTTCTTCTCCCTGTCCGCAGTCGATACAGCAGCAGATGACTTCGTAGTCATAGTTCTCCTTTAACCATGGGATGATTGCGGTGGTATCCAAACCACCTGAGTATGCGAGTATAACTTTTTCCTTCATGACACATTCCTTTCTTACCTATTTTAAAAATGTGAGTAAAATCTTTCTGTGGCTATGATACAACAAGTGAATATTTATAGCAAGATAAAATTAAAAACTTGAGATTTTTGTATATATATGTATAATTATGCATAAAATAATGAATGAATATTCATTCACATTTTACAAGGCAAATGAAGTATAATTTTTTAGTGTGGAAACACATAAGGAAAAGGAGATTACAAAACATGATAAAGGTCGGAATTATCGGTGCTACGGGCTATGCGGGAGCAGAGCTGGTACGCATCTTACTTCAACATAAAGATGCCAAGATTATTTGGTACGGTTCTAAGTCCTATGTCGGACAACGTTTCAAAGATGTATATCAGAATATGTTTGATCTTGTGGAAGATGAATGCCTCGATGACAATATTGAAGTGATGGCAGATAAAGTGGATGTGATTTTTACCGCCACACCTCAGGGTTATTTGTCGACGATTCTTACGCCGGAGATTTTATCCAAAGTAAAGGTAATTGATTTATCTGCGGATTATCGTATTAAGGATGTGGATGTGTATGAGAAATGGTATGGAATAAAACATGGAAGTCCTGATTTAATCAAAGAATCCGTTTACGGACTTTGCGAAGTGAATCGAAAAGAGATTAAAAAGACAAGACTTCTTGCAAATCCGGGATGCTTTACAACATGTTCGATTCTTACCGCTTATCCATTAATAAAGGAAGGCTATATTGACGGAAATACTTTAATTATTGATGCAAAGAGCGGAACCAGCGGAGCCGGACGCGGGGCGAAGATGCAAAATCTATTTTGCGAAGTAAATGAAAGCATCAAAGCCTATGGAGTTGCTACCCATCGGCACACACCGGAAATCGAAGAACAGTTATCCTATGCTGCAAAGGAAAAACTTACCGTTTCCTTTACTCCCCATTTAGTACCCATGAATCGGGGAATTTTAGCGACGGAATATGCATCTTTAAATAAGGTTACCTATTCGGACGGTCATGTGGATTATCCTACAGCAGACATGATTACGGATGCATATAAGAAATACTACGACCATGAGAAATTCATTCGCTTTTTGGGTGAAGGGAAAACGCCGGAGACAAAATGGGTAGAAGGTTCTAATTACATGGATATCGGTTTTGTCTTAGATGAACGGACGCACCGAGTTGTCATGATGGGGGTCATTGATAACTTAGTAAAAGGTGCGGCCGGTCAGGCGGTACAGAACATGAACTTGATGTTTGGTTTGGATGAGGATGAGGGACTTTCTTTGGTTCCCATGTTCCCATAGGAAATAGAGGTTGCTATGGACTTTGAATATAGGATTCGTCCGATGACAGAATCGGATTATGAGGGCGTACATGCACTTTGGATGACCATTCACGGCTTTGGAATACGAAGTATCGATGATTCCAAAGAGGGAGTGGTTCGCTTCTTAAACCGAAATCCAAATATCTCTGCGGTTGCGGAGTCGGATGGCAAAATTGTGGGCTCCATTCTTTGCGGTCATGACGGCAGGCGTGGCTGTTTTTACCATGTATGCGTGGAAGAAGCGTATCGCAGGCATGGAATCGGCAAAGAAATGGCGATTTTTTGCATGCGGGCCCTACAAAAGGAAAAGATTAATAAAGTGAGTCTTGTGGCATTTAAGAAAAATCAAATCGGGAATTCTTTCTGGCACGAAGAGGGCTGGAGTATGCGGGATGATTTAAATACATATGACTTTACTCTCAATGAGGAAAACATTACAAACTTTATCAGTTAGGAGAGAAAGATGAATTTCATTGATGGCGGCGTTACTTCTGCAAAGGGATTTTCGGCAGCGAATTGTAATGCAAAAATAAAATATATGAATCGTGACGATATGGCCATGATTTTTTGCGAGGTGCCCTGTGATGTGGCAGGTACTTTTACCAAAAACGTGGTGAAAGCTGCTCCGGTTTTATGGGATAAATCCGTTTGTACAAAGGAAAAGAAAGCGCAGGCAGTTGTAATCAATGCGGGAATTGCAAATGCATGTACCGGAGAGGAAGGCTTATCGTATTGCAAAAAAACCGCGGATAAATGTGCAAATGTTCTTTCTGTGGATCCCAACCAGGTTTTGGTGGCTTCCACGGGAGTGATTGGAATGCAGCTTCCCATAGATTGTATTGAAAACGGTATTGAAATGATGGCAAAGACGCTTTCTTCCGATCGACAGGCTGGAAAGATGGCTTCGAAGGCCATTATGACGACGGATACAAAGAATAAGGAAGTTGCAGTAGAAGTCGAAATCGGTGGAAAGACAGTTACCATCGGTGGCATGTGCAAGGGAAGTGGGATGATTCATCCGAATATGTGTACCATGCTTTCTTTTGTGACTACGGATGTAAGCATTACACCGGAACTTTTGCAGGATGCTTTAAGTTGGGTTGTAGAAGATACCTATAATATGATTTCCGTGGATGGAGATACATCCACAAACGACACTTGTCTGGTATTGGCATCCGGACTGGCAAATAATCCTAAGATTACAGAAAAAAACGAAGACTATGAAATCTTCGCAAAAGCACTTTTTGAAGCAAATAAAGTGCTTGCCATGAAGATGGCGGGAGACGGGGAAGGTGCCACCGCACTTTTTGAAGTAAAGGTGGAGCATGCGGCTTCCAAAGAAGAAGCAAAAATCCTTGCAAAGTCTGTTGTTACATCTTCTTTAACAAAGGCGGCAATATACGGACATGATGCAAACTGGGGACGTATTCTTTGCGCCCTTGGATATTCCGGCGTATCCTTTGATCCGGAAAAAGTGGATTTGTATTTTGAAAGCGAAGGCGGAAAACTTCAGATTGCGAAAAACGGTGTTTCAACCGGATATTCGGAAGAAGAAGCAACAAAGATTTTAAGCTTTGATAAAGTAACGGCGATTTGCGATATGCACCAAAAAGATGCTTCTGCGACGGCCTGGGGATGCGATTTGACACATGAATATGTATCCATTAATGCGGATTACAGAAGTTAAAATATATACATAATAAGGAGTACTTGAAATGTCAAACTACAAAGTAAACACAAAATGTGTACAGGGTGGCTACACACCAAAAAACGGAGAACCAAGACAGATTCCAATCGTTCAGTCAACCACGTTTAAGTATGATACGTCGGAAGACATGGGAAAACTTTTTGATTTGGAAGCTTCCGGTTATTTTTATACCAGATTACAGAATCCGACCAATGACTATGTAGCTGCAAAACTTGCAGAATTGGAGGGTGGTAGCGCAGCAATGCTTACTTCATCCGGACAGGCTGCAAACTTTTTTGCATTATTTAATCTTTGCGAGTGCGGAGATCACATCGTAGCATCTTCCTCCATTTACGGCGGAACCTTTAACTTAATCTCCGTTACCATGAAAAAAATGGGGATTGATGCCACCTTTGTATCACCGGATGCTACGGAAGAAGAATTAAATGCAGCATTTAAGGAAAACACAAAAGCAATGTTTGGTGAAACCATCGCCAATCCGGCACTTACGGTTTTGGATATTGAACTTTTTGCCAAGGTGGCACACGCACACGGTGTACCGCTGGTAGTAGATAATACTTTCCCGACACCTGTAAACTGTCGCCCGATTGAATGGGGGGCGGATATTGTGACTCATTCCACCACAAAGTATATGGATGGACATGGTGCGGCTGTAGGTGGCGCAATTATTGATTCCGGAAAGTTTGACTGGATGGCACATGCAGAGAAATACCCGGGACTTTGTACACCGGATGAGTCATACCACGGAATTACCTATGCCGAAAAGTTTGGCAAAGAGGGTGCGTTTATTACAAAAGCAACTGCACAGCTGATGCGTGATTTGGGATCCATTCAGTCACCACAGCATGCATTTTACTTAAATCTTGGATTGGAATCCTTGCATGTTCGTATGCCCCGCCATGTAGAAAACGGACAGGCGGTTGCGGAATTTTTGGAACAACATCCGAAGGTAAAGAAGGTTACGTACTCCGGATTAAAGAGCGATAAGTATTATGAATTGGGACAGAAGTATTTGCCAAATGGCGGATGCGGTGTGGTTTCCTTTGAATTGGAAGGCGGAAGAAGCGCAGCTGAAAAATTTATGAAGGGCCTAAAGCTGGCTGCAATTGAAACCCACGTGGCAGATGCAAGAACCTGCTGCTTAAACCCTGCAACTTCTACCCATCGTCAGATGACAGATGCGCAGCTTTTGGAAGCTGGAATCCCTGCAGGATTAGTGCGTATGAGCTGCGGACTTGAAGACAAGGAAGATTTAATTGCCGATATTGCACAGGCTTTGGAACAGGTTTAGGGAAAAGAAAAGATTACTCGAAAGGAAGATGTGATATGGCATTCGATCAGATGGAAGAAGTCATGGCAAAAGCAGAAGTGCTTATCGAGGCACTTCCGTATATTCAAAGATTTAACCGTAAGGTCATCGTTGTAAAATACGGTGGATCTGCAATGGTGGATGAGAATTTAAAAAAACAGGTTATCCAGGATGTAACCCTTTTAAAGCTCGTTGGATTTAAACCCATTATTGTGCACGGTGGAGGAAAAGAAATTTCTCGTTGGGTAGAAAAGGCAGGCATGGAGCCTGAATTTGTAAACGGACTACGTAAAACGGACGAACCAACCATGGAAGTTGCCGAGATGGTTTTAAACCGTGTGAACAAATCCCTGGTTCAAATGGTTCAGTCTTTGGGCGTAAATGCGGTAGGCATTTCCGGAAAAGATGCAGGTCTTTTGAAAGTGGAAAAGAAGCTTTCTGATGGACAGGATATCGGTTTTGTCGGAGAGGTTACGGAAGTGAATCCACAAATCCTTTGGGATTTATTGGAAAGAGATTTCTTACCGATTGTTTGTCCTGTGGGAATGAATGATGCGTTTGAAACCTTTAATATCAATGCGGATGATGCTGCCTGTGCCATTGCCGAAGCAATGGGAGCAGAGAAGTTGGCATTCCTTACGGATATTGAGGGAGTATACAAAGATCCGAAGGATTCTTCCACATTAATTTCCGAACTTACGGTTTCCGAAGCCAATGATTTGATTTCGGATGGGTATATTGGAGGCGGCATGCTTCCGAAGTTAAATAATTGCATCAATGCCATTGAAAACGGAGTATCCCGTGTTCATATTTTGGATGGACGAATTCCCCATTGTTTGCTTTTGGAAATTTTTACCAACAAAGGTATCGGTACAGCGATTTTAAAAGACGAGGACCAGCGGTTTTATTCGGAGGCTTAGTATGACAAAAGAGGAATATATAAACAACGCAGAAGCGCATTTGTTTCACGTATACAATCGATTTCCTGTTGTATTTGACCACGGTGAAGGGGTTTATCTCTTCGATACCGATGGAAAAAAATATCTGGACTTTGGTAGCGGAATCGGTGTCATGGCCTTTGGCTATGGAAACAAAGAGTATACGGATGCAATAAAAAGTCAGGTGGATCGACTGCTACATACCTCCAACTTGTATTATCATCCACCACTGGCGGAGGCTTCCGAAAAGCTAACAAAGATTACCGGATTGGATAAAGTATTCTTTACGAATTCCGGTGCGGAAGCGATAGAAGGCGCGATAAAAACCGCAAAGAAATACGCGTTTCTTCGGGATGGATTTGCGGGGCATGAAATTATTGCCATGGCACACAGCTTTCACGGGCGTACGGTGGGAGCGTTATCGGTTACCGGAACGGACCACTACCGCGAACCCTTTTATCCCTTGATGGATGGAGTAAAGTTTGCCACCTTCAATGATTTATATAGTGTGGAGAAACTTGTAAACGATAAAACCTGTGCCATTCTTATGGAGTCTCTTCAGGGAGAAGGCGGAATCTATCCTGCCAATAAAGAATTTATGGAAGGGGTAGAAAAACTTTGCAAAGAAAAAGACATCCTTCTGATTTTGGATGAGATTCAATGCGGCATGGGACGAACCGGTAAAATGTTTGCTTTTGAACATTACAACGTAAAACCGGATATTATAACCTGTGCAAAGGCACTTGGTGCCGGTGTGCCGGTAGGTGCTTTTGTGGTAAGTGAAAAAGTGGCAAAAGCTTCTTTGGTCCCGGGAGATCATGGTACCACCTACGGCGGCAATCCATTGGTATGTACCGCTGTGGCAAAATCCATTTCTATGATGGAGGAGATGGACTTACCGGGTAAGGTGGTTAAAAACACAGATGTTTTGGAAAAGTCCTTGGATGTTTTTGTAGAAAAATATGACTTTGTAAAAGCTCATCGTGGTATGGGATACATGCAGGGACTGGTGCTTACCATTCCCGTAAAAGATGTTGTATCACGCTGCTTAGAAGAAGGACTGATTGTTCTTTCTGCAGGAAGTGATGTCCTTCGTTTGCTTCCTCCTCTTGTAACAACTAAGGAAGAACTTATGGAAGGATTTGAGATTTTAGACCGGGTATTTGGCGAATTTGCTTAAAAAATACTTGTAACATTTTTGAAACGCTCTTGTAATATATTGTTTTTTCATATAAAATCAAACGTGTGAACGATCGGACTCCGAAAAAAGGAGGACGAAATGAAAAAAACATATTTTGCAATGAGCGTTTTCTGTTTATCTCTTATTATGCTTTGCGGATGTGGTAAAACATCCTATTTTGAGGCAAAGGAAGAGTCAGAAATCAAAACACAGGTTGTGGAGGAAGAATTCGCTGATGATACAAATGTTTCAGAAACAGAAGAACCTACTTCCACCAATGTATATGTGTATATTTATCCCAAAGAGGGTTACGAGTCGGTGGTGACGAGTGAGCCTATCGATGTGGCGGATTATTCAGGAAAGATTAATCTAAATACTGCATCTGTTTCGGAACTTATGAATTTGCCGGGCATCGGAGAGTCCAAGGCAGAGGCGATTATCTCTTACCGAAGTGAAAAAGGGACTTTTTCAAAGGTAGAAGACTTGATGCAGATTCCCGGAATTAAGGAAGGCGTTTATTCCAAGATTAAAGACTTGATTTACGTAAATTGAAAGAGAAAACCATGGCAAAAAAAGTACTTGTAGTTGATGATGAAAAATTAATCGTGAAAGGTATTCGTTTTAGTTTGGAACAGGACGGATACGAAGTAGATTGTGCTTATGATGGGGAGGAAGCATTTGAAATGGCAAAATCCAATCAGTATGACATGATTCTTTTGGATGTTATGCTTCCCAAAATGGATGGCTTTGAAGTGTGCCAGCAGGTTCGTGAAACATCGGATGTTCCTATTATCATGCTTACCGCAAAAGGGGATGACATGGATAAGATATTAGGTTTGGAATATGGTGCGGATGACTATATCACAAAACCTTTTAACATCCTGGAGGTAAAGGCACGTATCAAGGCCATTATGCGTCGTATGACACCCCCTGCAGGAGAAGCAAAGGATTCAAGTGTGTTAAAAAGCGGTGATGTAGTTTTGGATATTGATAGTCGCAGACTTAAGATTTTGGATAAAGACTACAATCTTACATCAAAGGAGTTTGATATGATGTATTTGTTTGTATCAAACCCGGGCAAAATTTACAGTCGCGAGCTTCTTCTGGAAAAGATTTGGGGAGAAGACTATCCGGGTGATGCAAGAACGGTAGATGTTCATATTCGTCGCTTGAGAGAAAAAATAGAGCCGAATCCCAGTGAACCCAGATATATTCAGACTCGTTGGGGAGTAGGATATTTTTATCATGAATAGACTGTTACAAGTATTTCATTCTTTAAGAGTAAAAACTTTTTTTGCATATCTGTTTATTGGAATCGTCCCTGGAATCGTTTTGTCCGGACTGTTTTATTATTCGGTTCGTTCCAAATCTATTTCCGGTGACGTTACTTCCATGTCTACCCAGGCTTCTTTGGTGGCAGATGAGATTGCCTTAAACGGCTATTTCGAAGGCGAAAATCAGGAAACAATTGAACGTGAGTTGTCAACGGTTGGTAATGTGTTTTCCGGAAGAGTCATGATTATAGATGATTCTCTTACGGTTATTTATGATACCTATGACATGTATGCCGGACGAATCATTGTATGGCAAAAGGTTTTGGAAAGTGCCAACGGAAATATCGCATCTGACTATGATGAAAAAAATCATACCCTTACGGTTACCTATCCCATTTATGATTCTGACAATGAGTTTGCCGGTGTTGTTTTAATCACGGAGTCTGCGGAATACATTGAAAACAATTTAAATTATTATCGTTCTATTGCGATTACATTTTCATTGATTCTGATTCTGCTAATTCTTGCATTTGCAGTGTTTGTTTCGGAGAAAACCGCAAGACCAATGAAAAATTTAAAAAATGCTATAGATAACATGGCGAAGGGCTTTGGTGACAATGAACTACGGGTGAATACCACCACAGAAACCATGGAGATTTCCGACTCTTTTAATGCGTTTCATGCACAGATGCTATTGGTGGATGAGTCCAGACAGGAGTTTGTATCCAACGTGTCTCATGAATTAAAAACACCTCTTACTTCCATGAAGGTCTTGGCGGAATCCATTATTTCCATGGGGGATGGTGCGCCGGTGGAAATGTATCAGGAGTTTATGTCAGACATCGTGGGAGAAGTGGATCGCGAAACAAAAATTGTAAATGATTTGCTTTCTCTGGTTAAAATGGACAAAACCGATGTGGAATTGGATATTACACCAATCAATATGAATGAACTGATAGAACTTATCATGAAGCGTTTAAAACCCATTGCGGAAAAACAGCAGATTGAGATGGTTATGGAAAGCTTTCGCCCGGTAACGGTTGAGGTGGATGAGGTAAAGATTACGCTTGCAATTACAAATCTTATTGAAAACGGAATCAAATACAACAATCCGGGGGGTTACGTTCATGTATCCTTAAATGCGGATCATATGTATTGTTATATCCGTATAGAAGATTCCGGACTTGGTATTCCGGAAGAATCCATTGATCATATTTTTGAACGTTTTTACCGTGCGGATAAATCTCACAGCAGAGAAATCGGCGGAACAGGCTTGGGCCTTGCTATAACCAGAAATGCAATCCAGTTGCATCATGGTGAAATCAAAGTCGCCAGCACGTTGGGTGAGGGCACCACCTTTGATGTTCGCTTGCCGTTGAATTATATCAAGGAGGAACATAACCGATGAAAAAAGAAATATTGTCAATCGTGTTTGTGCTTTCTTTGATGATGACTTCGCTTTTGGGGGTTGCCGGATGCACAAAGAAGGAAAGTGCAGATTCTACAGATGACTTTGTCGTTTATTTCTTTAATAATGATGGCTTGGGACTGCAGGCTGTTCCATACAAATTAAAGGAGAAGAATAAGACCTCCCAAACCGACGAAGTAATAGAACTTCTTTCAAAATCAACCGTTGATGTGGATTACAGAAACCCCATTTCCGACGGGCTTGCCGTGGAAAACTATCAGTTTTCCGAGGATACTTTGATTTTGTATTTTAATAAAGAATATAACAACATCAGCAAAACCAATCAGGCGTTGCTTCGTGCTGCTGTGGTAAAAACCTTGGTTCAAATCGATGGTATCTCTGCAGTGGAGTTTTACATTGGCGATGACCCTTTAATGGACGATGAGGAACGAATCATAGGAGCTATGACAGGGGATAACTTTTTGTTTGACTACGGAAAAGCTCAAAGCCAGGCGGAAACCGCCAGAGTGACTCTGTATTATGCTACGGAAGACGGAAATTATCTTTCTCAGGCTACACGTATAGTGCATTACAGCAGCAATGTTCCTTTGGAGCAGGTGGTTTTAAATTATTTGAGTGAGTCACCGAATCAGGAAGGAATTAAAAGTCCCATTCCCGAAGGTACAAAGGTGTTATCCGTCGTGATCAATGACAGTACCTGCTACGTTACACTGGATTCAGGTTTCTTAAATTTGCCGGAGTGGGAGTCCAGAGAAGTGGCGATTTATTCCATTGTAAACACATTGTGTGAATTAGAAACTGTTTCAAAAGTTCAGCTGATTGTTTCTACGGAAAAGGATGTTTCTTTGGTAAGTAAAGACGAGGTCAGCGGAACCTACGATCCGGACTATAGTTTTGTTGAATAAGAAAGGCGATATATGGGCATTTTCTTAAAAATGCCCCATCGTCCGATGCTTTTTTTATTTATCCCATTTCTATTATTATTCCCTTTTCTATTTGCTTACAGAGAGCATACTTTGACAAAAGCATCGGAGTTTTTTTGTGATGGGGAAGAGTTTTATATCTATGGTACGCTGTATAAAAAAGAACTAAAATCCGACAGCGTAAATCTCTATTTAAAGAATCTTTATTATCAAAAGGAATCCATACCGGGAAGACTGGTGATATCTTATGATTCCGACAATATTCCAATGTATGCAAAAGTCCATATTTGTGCAACCGTAAAAATCTTTTCGCCTTCGGAAAATGACGGAGGCTTTGATGAAAAAACTTACTACAATTCCATGGGTATTGTTTTTCGGGGAGAAAACGCTAAAATCATTGAATTTCAGGAAAATAAACGTTTGTTTTTGGGGGAGAAGCTTTATTTGTTAAAGAAGGAAATGATGCGTTGCTATGATACGTATTTACCGGGAGAAGAGGCGGGCTTGCTTAGAGCAATGTGCTTGGGGGATAAAACTTTTTTGGATACACAAGCAAAATCATTGTTTCGAGATGCAGGATTGTCCCATATTTTGGCTGTATCCGGGCTGCATGTTTCCATTGTTGGAATGGCATTGTTTCGGTTTTTGAAACGAATGGGATTTGGATATTTTCTTTCCGGCATCCTTTCTGCATTTACGGTATTGCTTTATGGCAGTATGGTTGGTTTTACAAATTCCTCCCTACGTGCCGTGTTTATGTTTTTTTTGCTGATGCTTTCTATGATTCTCGGTGAAGCCTATGATATGGTTTCTTCTTGGATGGTAGCGTTTATCATTGTCTTGTGTATGGAGCCTCTTTCGGTTTTAAACTCCGGTTTTGTCTTTTCTTTCGGAGCGGTACTTGGAATTTTTATGATAGCAAATCCTTTGGTAAAACGATACGAAGCTTTATGTGAAGATCGTTTTAAAAAGACGCTTCGCTATCGTCGCGGTAAGAATTATCGAAAGAGCTTGAAAGAGAAAACAGTATCTGCAGTTTTGTTTTCCGTTGGAATTCAACTCTTTACTCTCCCAATCGTTTCTTTTTATTACTACGAGATTCCGATTTATGTGGTGGGGTTGAATTTGGTTTTGATCCCGCTTTTATCTGTATTAATCGGAGGTGGACTCCTTGGCGGTATGGGAATGGTGCTTTTTGGAAGAGGAAAGGGAATCCTTTATGTATGTCACTTGATTTTATATTTTTATGAATATACATCTGATCAAAGTCTGCAACTTCCAATGGCACGGATTGTCGTCGGAAAACCATCTGTGGTTAAAAGTTTGTTGTATTATGCAGTGTTATTTTTACTTGTTTATTGGAAAAAGATATATGCAAATGTAACCATAAGAAAGTGGGTAGTACGGGTTTTTTGCATGTCTTTGATGCTTTTGTTTTTACTTCGTTTTAAAGGCCCCGGAAGTACAAGCATTTCAATGCTATCTGTGGGACAGGGAGACGGAATCTGCGTAATATCAAAGGAAGGCGTGGTCTATATGGTTGACGGGGGATCCTCGTCCAAGAAGAACATCGGGAAGTATACTTTAAAACCGTTTTTGTCCTATCATGGGATTTCAAAGGTGGACTGTTGGCTTATCAGTCATTTGGATTCGGACCATATTTCAGGACTGATAGAACTGCTGGAGGACGGATATCCTGTGGATACGGTGGTCCTAACGGAGAGCGTAAAGCAGTTGTCTGAAGAGACGGCGCGAGAACATTATAAAACCATAGAAGACTTATGCGAGAAAAACGGCGCAATGATTCGATACATCCAAACCGGCGATTCCTTTGGGACAAAGTCGTTATCCTTTGTTTGTTTATCTCCGGAGAAAGGTGAATATGACGGAACAAATGAGAATTCTATGGTATTAAAAATGACCTATGGCGATTTTGACATGATTTTTACCGGGGATATCGGAACTGAGCAGGAAATGGATATATTAAACAAAAGAGCGAAAGCATTAGAAGATGTGGAGATTTTAAAATCCGCCCATCACGGTTCAAAGTATTCCAACTGTGAACAGTGGCTGACTGAAATTTCACCAAATCTGACTTTATTCTCCGCAGGAAAAAACAATCGTTACGGCCATCCGTCCAAAGAAACGCTGGAACGAATGAATAATTGCAATCTAAACTACCTTTCCACGATAGAATCGGGACAGGTAACTTTGATCCCTAAGACAAACGGAAGCTTTCAAGTAAACACCCGTTATTTATCCGTTGGAAATAGTGAAAAATAGCAAAATAGGCTTGACATTTATCATTCGCTTGTATATTATATCAAAGTACGTTTGCATTGAACTGTCCGTGTCCAGGCTTCAATGTGATCTAATATATAGAGAAATAATTATTACACATTACATTGGAGGTGTAGGAATTGGCTAATATTAAATCAGCAAAGAAGAGAGTATTAGTTACAGCTGCTAAGACTGAGAGAAATAAAGCAATCAAGTCTAAGGTTAAGACTTCTATCAAGAAGGTAGAATCAGCTGTTGCTGAAGGAAACAAGGAAGCTGCAGCAGAAGCATTAAAGAACGCTACTGTTGAAATCGATAAGGCTACCACAAAGGGTGTATATCACAAGAACAATGCATCCCGTAAAGTTTCCCGCCTTGCGAAAGCCGTTAACAAAATGGCTTAATTGCACGGACGATTAGAACGAATAAATAAAACCTCCGGTACCGTCAACCGGAGGTTTTTTGTTATTGAAATCTATGTTTTTAAGAAGCGTATTTTAACATTAAAAGCTCCAGCCCGATACGATCGGTAATCCTTCCGGTTCGGATGTCAAACTGGGTGGAAATTGCATCGTTTAAAAGGTTTAGAATTACCTCCGGTGGGAATTTTTCCAACATGCCGGACTTTATCAGTTTTTGAATGACAAAGGGCGGTCGCTTGAGTTCGGTTGCAGCGGATGTGGGATTATATCCCTTGTCCAACAGATCATGGAGAGAAAGCATCATCTGAAACTGCTTTATAATCATTGCATAAATCTGAGGAGCGCTTACTTTTTTGCCGGATAAGAGCTCGTCGTACAATCGGAGGACTTCTGTCTGATTCTTGTTTCCGATTGCATCAATCAATTCAAAAATATGGTTTTGGAAGGTGGGAGAACAGATGGCGTGAACATCCGCTTCCGTGATTTCTTCTTTGTCATGACAATAGGCTAAGAGTTTTTCGATTTCGTTAACCATAAACTCCATATATTCCATATCTTTTTTATCCGGATCCGTTTTATTGGAGCAGGTGGATTCGTAAAATGCTTCCCAAGCACCTTTGGTCATAACTTTTCCTTCTTTTTTTACAATTCCTCCAATCCAAAACTGTAAGTCGCGTTCGGAGGGGGCGTTGCATTCCATGGTACCACCCAAAGAATCAATGGTTTTATATACGCCGCATTTTTTGTCCGCTTTTTTTTCATCGAAAATGACGTAACTTGTTTCCGGAATGTTTTTTAAACACTTTGCCAAAACATCGCAGGAGCAGGCCGCAAGACCTGAGTCTTTAATATAAATCACTCGCTTGTCTGCAAAGAAGGGCGGTGCCTGAATGCTTTCTGCAATTTCTTCTGGCGTAGATGTTTTTTCTTTATAGAAAGAAAAGTTCATATCTTCGCGACTTAAACCCAATGCTTCAATCAGGCGGTTGGCATTTAAGGAACGCAAATAGCTCTCGCTTCCGAATAGTAAATATGCGTGTTTGATTTGGTTGTTTTTTATGTCATTTGCTACATTTCCCATGTGGCTAATGATACCATAAAATCACTTGACATGCTACCGAGGAAATAGGTAACATGAATGTGTATGATTATCTGTTTTTAGGTGGAAGAAAATCGTGAAAAAAATAATATTTTTAACATCAGATTGGAATTCGGAGATCGCCCAAAGAATCTATGCGGCTATCTATGATGCAGAAAAGCTATTGGACTTTTCCATCGATATCTTTTCCTGTTTCGGAGGATTGGTGGAAGAGGGAAATGTTATTGGCGAATACGATATCTATAAACTTCCGGATTTTAAGCGTTATGACGGCGCTGTTATTATGGCATCTCAGATTCATGCGGATACAGCCAGAGAGCGTGTGATAGCTCTTGCACGCAATGCCAACATTCCGGTTGTCAGTATAAACGTTCCTTTGGAAAACACGATTCAGGTGGGTACCGACAATTATCATTCTTTTTGTCAAATGGTGGAACACGTGGTAACGGTGCATCATGCCCAAAAGATTCTTTATGTGGATGGACCAAAAGGGTACGAAGCGGATATTCGTAAGCAGGCCTTTACCGACGTGACGGGGCGATATGATTTGTCTGATTATGTGTCATATGAAAAAGGTGATTGGACTATGCGGTCCGGTATATCAATTGCAGAGCGTTTACTTCGCCACAGCAAGGATCAGCTTCCGGATGCGATTATTTGTGCCAATGATGATATGGCCATCGGTGTTGCCCAACAATTGGTTTCCGGCGGCGTGCGTGTCCCTGAGGATGTAATTATTACCGGATTTGACGATAGCGAAAATTCTCGTATTTTTTCACCTTCCATTACCACGGTATCCCGCGATTACAACCGTATGATTATGGATGCATTGGAAAATGTGATTGCGGAGATTGATCATAAGCCTCATCAGAGTGTTTTGTTCTCCGATCATCAGCTTTTGATTCGCGAATCCTGTGGTTGTAAAGCTCATTCAGATGAAAATGTTAAGACATTTCGCCGAAATTACACTTCCATGTCCATGCATTTATCAGCAGTGGAAGTGGAACTGGATCGGATGAATAATGAGTTTTTCAGCGCAGAATCCGTGTACGATCTTTTTCAGTCGGTTGAGAATTATTTATCGGTATTTAATATAGAGAATCTGTATGTATTCATTCATCATTCCTACTTTACCTCTCTTTTGGAAGGGAATCGTAGCATGAACCATGATGATATGCATTTGGTGGATTTGGTGGTTTGCAATGATAATCGTGTGATGGTGGATGAGAAGTACCATGTTTATCAGACCTTTAATACAAAGGAACTTGTTCCACAGGAAATTCATGATTCTGCCCGTATTTGGTTGTTTTATCCCATTCATTTTATGGAGGAGCCCATCGGCTATGTGGCATTAAAAGATTTTCCTCCTTCCGTGGTGCGCCGCCAGATCAGACGACCTTTAAGCTATTATGCCATGGCTATGGATAATATGCGAAAAAAGGTTTGTTTGGAAAAACTAAACAAGGCATTGGGAGAAAAAGCTGACAGAGATCCGTTAACCGGATTGTTTAATCGTTACGGATTTACAGACCATGCACTTCCGGTGAAAGAGTATGTGCTGGATGCCGGTGGCTTGCTTGAGTTTATGTTTATTGATGTAGACGACATGAAAAAAATCAATGATGAGTTCGGCCATGGTGCCGGGGATCAGTGCCTTATGACGTTGTCAAAAGCCATGATGGATTTGGCATACAAGCACAAGTATAATGAACACAACTTTATTGCCATGCGATTTGGCGGAGATGAATTTGCTGTTCTTTGTGAAAAGAAGGAAGAGTCATTTTCCGAACTGATAAAAAAAGAAGTCGGAAAAATGAATATGCTTCGACAGTATCCTTTTGATATAAAGGTATCAATCGGATTGCTTGAAATTTCGCCAAATGATGAATTTACTGCGGATCAGGTGCTTAAGATTGCGGATGATCGCATGTATGAAGAAAAACAAAAAAAGAAAAACGGAGATATATAATGGCCATTGACCAAAGTAAGATTAGAAATTTTTGTATAGTAGCCCATATTGATCATGGAAAATCAACCCTTGCGGATCGATTGATTGAACGTACCGGCCTTTTAACCGAGCGTGAGATGCAGTCTCAGGTTCTTGATAATATGGACTTGGAAAGAGAAAGAGGAATTACGATTAAATCCCAGGCGGTTCGTTTGATTTACAAAACAACCGAGGGAGAAGAATATGTTTTAAATCTGATTGATACTCCGGGACACGTGGATTTCAATTATGAAGTTTCCCGTTCGTTGGCAGCATGTGATGGTGCTATTTTGGTTGTGGATGCTGCACAGGGAATTGAAGCACAGACCCTTGCTAATGTGTATTTAGCATTGGATCACGATTTGGAAGTGCTTCCCGTTATTAATAAAATCGATCTTCCAAGTGCGGATCCAAAGCGTGTTATTGATGAAATCGAAGATGTGATCGGTTTGGAAGCAGAGGATGCACCGCAGATTTCCGCAAAGACGGGATTAAATATTGATGAAGTATTAAAACAGATTATTGAAAAACTTCCGGCTCCCACCGGAGATAAGGATGCACCGCTTCAGGCATTGATATTTGATTCCCTTTACGATCCTTATGTGGGAGTTATTGTATTTTTCCGAATCAAAGAAGGTACCATCAAAGCCGGAGATAAGGTTAAAATGATGGCCACCGGTGCCGAATTTGATGTCGTTGAGGTTGGTTATTTCGGAGCGGGTCAGTTTATTCCGTGTGATGAATTATCTGCCGGTATGGTAGGGTATATGACCGCGTCCATTAAAAATGTTCGGGACACTCGCGTGGGAGATACGGTGACTTCCGTTTCAAATCCTTGTAAGGAAGCACTTCCGGGATACAAGAAAGTGAACCCTATGGTGTACTGCGGTATGTATCCGGCAGACGGTGCAAAGTATCCGGATCTTCGAGATGCGTTGGAAAAGTTGCAGCTTAACGATGCGGCATTGCAGTATGAGCCGGAGACCTCCATTGCTTTGGGATTTGGATTCCGCTGTGGTTTCCTTGGACTGTTGCATCTTGATGTGATTCAGGAGCGCTTGGAGAGAGAGTATAACCTTGATTTGGTTACAACGGCTCCCGGCGTTGTCTATCGCGTATACAAAACCGACGGTACCATGATAGAGCTTACCAACCCATCGAACTTACCGGACCCTTCCGAGATAGATTATATGGAAGAACCTATGGTGGATGCGGAGATTATGGTAACGAAGGACTACATCGGATCTATTATGGATTTGTGTCAGGAGCGCCGCGGTATTTATGTTTCCATGGAATATATGGAAGAAACCAGAGCACTTCTTAAATATGTTCTTCCGCTTAATGAGATTATTTATGATTTCTTTGATGCTTTAAAGAGTCGTTCCCGCGGCTATGCATCCTTTGATTATGAAATGCGTGGCTATGAGCGAAGCGAGCTTGTGAAACTTGATATTTTGATTAATCACGAGATGGTGGATGCCCTTTCCTTTATCGTATTTAAGGATACGGCATATGAGCGCGGAAGAAAGATGTGCGAAAAGTTAAAACAGGAAATTCCGCGTCACTTATTTGAAATTCCGATTCAGGCAGCCGTTGGCTCAAAGATTATTGCCCGTGAAACCGTAAAGGCCATGCGAAAGGATGTCCTTGCCAAGTGCTATGGTGGTGATATCAGCCGAAAGAAGAAACTTCTGGAAAAGCAAAAAGAGGGTAAAAAGAGAATGCGTCAGGTAGGAAATGTTGAGATCCCGCAGGAAGCATTTATGAGTGTTTTAAAACTCGATGAAGAATAATATTGAATAAGGGGAGGTGCGTGTTATGGAATTATATGTGCACATTCCATTTTGCGTACAAAAATGTAAATACTGTGACTTCCTTTCCGGAAACTACGATGTAAAACTTCGGGAGCGTTACACCTACGCATTGATTTCTGAAATTGAAAGCTATAAAGAGCGTTTTGCGGACGAAACTATAACATCTGTTTATATCGGTGGAGGGACACCTACTTATTTGGAAGTCGTCTTTATGCAACGTATTATAAATGCGATTTTTGAAAACTTCCGTGTGGCAAAGAATGCGGAATTTTCCATGGAGTGTAACCCGGGTACTGGAAGTGTGGAAGCTTTTAAGATTTACCGTCACTTGGGGGTAAATCGTCTTTCTATCGGCTTGCAGTCTGCCAATGATGATGAATTGGAACTGCTTGGTCGCGTTCATGATTTTAAAAAATTTGAGCAGACCTATCGTGAAGCACAACTTGCAGGATTTGAGAACATTAACGTAGATTTAATGAGCGGTTTGCCGTATCAGACATGGAATAAGCTTTCCAATTCGGTAAAGAAAGTGATTCATTTAAAACCACAACATATTTCTTTGTATTCTTTGATTATTGAAGAGGGTACAGAGTTTTACGAAAAATTCCGGGAGGATGTGGAACGTCGCGAAAAAGATTTGGATACGTTGGCATTACCGGATTTGGATCAGGAGTACGAACTTCTTAAAAACGCACAGGTGATGTTGGAAGAAGCAGGCTATCATCAGTATGAGATTTCCAACTTTGCCAAAGACGGAAAAGAATGTATCCACAATATCGGCTATTGGAAGCGAGTACCATATTTGGGTGTGGGGCTTGGAGCAGCATCGCTTGTTGATGAGGTTCGTTATTCCAATGAGCGAAACCTTTTAAAGTATATCGAACGATTGGAGTCCGATGAGTCTCCCCGAGTGGAAGAAATCGAACTTTCCAAGCGAGATGCCATCAGTGAGTATATGTATCTCGGACTTCGTATGAATCAGGGAATCAATCGACGTGATTTTTATGAAACCTTCGGCAATACAGTGGAAGGACTGTACGATAAGGTGATCAAAAAGAATGAAAAACTCGGTCTTTTGAAAGTGGCGGAGGGCAGAATCTTTTTGACGGAAAAAGGCATGGATGTGGCAAATCGTGTAATGGCAGAATTTTTGCTGGATTAATGGCAGGTACAACAAATATATAGTTGACAAAGTAGTTTCAGGGTGCTAAATTATCTTTTGAAGATATTAGCACTCTATTTTTATGAGTGCTAACAGAGGGAGTACAGCAGGGAAAAAGGTGTCTATGGAAGAATTAGACGAGAGAAAAGTTAAGATTTTAAATGCAATCATTCAAAACTATATGGAAACCGGAGAACCGGTAGGAAGTCGTACCATTTCCAAGAGCTCGGATTTGAATCTTTCATCCGCAACCATTCGAAACGAGATGAGCGACTTAGAGGAGCTTGGCTATATTATTCAGCCCCATACCTCAGCCGGCCGTATTCCTTCCGACAAAGGTTATCGATTCTATGTGGATCATTTGATTTCTGAAAAAGAGCAGGAAGTAACCGACATAAAGGATTTGATGATTGAACGTACGGAAAAGATGGAAAATCTGTTGAAGCAGGTTGTAAAAGTACTTGCGAATAATACACAGTATGCCACCATGATTTCCGCACCGGCGATTTCTGGGACGAAAGTTAAGTTTGTTCAGCTTTCTCAGGTAAATGAGAATCAGGTGTTATCCGTAGTTATGATGAGCGGAAACATTGTAAAGAATAAACTGATTGATGTTTCATCTCCGCTTAGCAATGAGAACATGTTGAAGCTGAATATGCTGTTGAATACCCATTTAAATGGACTTACGGTAGCAGATATTAATTTGGCTTTGATTTCCAATATGAAGGCGCAGGCCAGTGAGTTTGCGGATATCATAGAAGAGGTGCTTTCCTCCATCGCTGAAACAATCAGTGAGGAAGAAACAGAGATTTACACTTCAGGTGCAACAAACATCTTTAAATATCCGGAACTTGCAGATTCGAGAAAGGCAAGCGAATTTATTTCTACTTTTGAAGAAAAGGATGAATTAAAGCAGCTGATTTCTGATATTGAAACCACAGGGGATAAGACCGGAACCGGTATTCAGGTATATATCGGTGATGAGTCTCCAATCCAGACAATGAAGGATTGCTCTGTGGTAACCGCCACCTATGAATTAGGGGAAGGCGTGAAGGGTACCATTGGTATCATCGGTCCAAAGCGTATGGATTACAAAAACGTTATGGACAATTTAAATCATTTGAAACATCAGCTGGATCAAATGATTGAGTTTAATGAAAAATAATAGAAAGGTGGCGATGTCGTGGCTGAAATGGAAAACTTCGAAACCAAAGAAGTAAAAGAAACGAATGAGCCTAAGGCAGAAGAAACAAAAGAAACGAATGAGCCTAAGGCAGAAGAAACAAAAGAAACTGCCAAGCCTGCTGAAGAAAAGGCAGAAGAAAAAAAGGAAGAGGCTTCCAAAGATAAAAAGAAAGCCGGCAAGAAGAAAGATAAGCGTGATGAGCAAATCGAAGAGTTAACTGATCGTGTAAAACGTCAGCTTGCTGAGTTTGAAAATTTCAGAACCCGTTCCGAAAAAGAAAAAGCACAGATGTATGACATGGGTGCAAAAACCATCGTAGAAAAGATTCTTCCGGTGGTAGATAACTTCGAACGTGGCCTTGCCGGAGTGCAGGAAGGCGATGCATTTGGCGACGGAATGAAGATGGTTTACAAACAGATGATGACTGCTTTGGAAGAAGCAGGGGTAAAACCAATCGAAGCTGTCGGTCAGGAATTTAATCCGGACTTCCATAATGCGGTAATGCAGGTAGAATCCGAGGAATACGAATCCGGAATTGTTGCACAGGAATTGCAAAAAGGATATATGTACCGCGATACTGTAGTAAGACATTCTATGGTAGCGGTTGTTCAATAATAAGAAAGAGTAAATGGAGGACAAAATCATGGGAAAGATTATTGGTATTGATTTAGGAACAACCAACAGCTGTGTGGCTGTTATGGAAGGTGGTAAGCCTACCGTTATTGCAAACCAGGAAGGATCAAGAACAACTCCTTCTATCGTAGCATTTACAAAAAATGGTGAGCGTTTAATCGGTGAGCCTGCAAAACGTCAGGCAGTAACAAATGCTGAGAACACCATTTCTTCTATCAAGAGAGATATGGGTACATCCAACGGACGTACCATCGACGGAAAGAATTATTCTCCACAGCAGATTTCTGCAATGATTCTTCAGAAGTTAAAGGGTGATGCAGAGAACTATCTTGGTGAACCTGTATCAGAAGCAGTTATTACTGTTCCTGCTTACTTTAACGATGCTCAGCGTCAGGCAACAAAGGATGCCGGTAAGATTGCAGGCCTTGATGTAAAGCGTATTATCAACGAGCCGACAGCAGCAGCTTTGGCTTATGGTTTGGATAATGAAAATGAGCAGAAGATCATGGTATACGACCTTGGTGGTGGTACATTCGATGTTTCTATCATTGAAATCGGTGATGGCGTAATCGAAGTACTTTCTACATCAGGTGATAACCGTCTTGGTGGTGATGACTTCGACCAGAAGATTACAGACTGGATGCTTGCAGAGTTTAAGGCAAAAGAGGGCGTTGACTTATCTACCGATAAGATGGCACTTCAGAGATTAAAAGAAGCTGCTGAGAAAGCAAAGAAAGAACTTTCTGCTGCAACAACCACAAACATTAACCTTCCGTTCATTACAGCAACCGCTGAAGGACCGAAGCATTTCGATATGGATTTAACTCGTGCGAAGTTTGATGAGTTAACACATGACTTGGTTGAAAGAACAGCAATTCCTGTTCAGAACGCATTAAAGGATGCAGGATTAAACGCTTCTGACCTTTCTAAGGTATTATTGGTTGGTGGTTCCACACGTATTCCTGCAGTTCAGGATAAGGTAAAGGCTTTAACAGGACATGAGCCTTCCAAGACATTGAACCCGGATGAATGTGTTGCCCTTGGTGCTTCTATTCAGGGTGGTAAGCTTGCCGGAGATGCAGGTGCAGGTGAAATCTTACTTCTTGATGTTACTCCGCTTTCTCTTTCAATTGAGACCATGGGTGGTGTTGCTACAAGATTGATTGAAAGAAATACAACCATTCCTACCAAAAAGTCTCAGGTATTCTCTACTGCAGAGGATAACCAGACAGCCGTTGATATCAACGTTGTTCAGGGTGAGCGTCAGTTTGCAAGAGATAACAAGTCTCTTGGACAGTTCAGATTGGATGGTATCCCACCAGCACGTCGTGGTGTACCTCAGATTGAGGTTACCTTCGATATTGATGCAAACGGTATTGTAAATGTATCTGCTAAGGATCTTGGTACCGGAAAAGAACAGCACATTACAATTACTGCAGGATCCAATATGTCTGATGAAGAAATCGAAAAGGCAGTAAAAGAAGCTGCTGAATTCGAAGCACAGGATAAGAAACGTAAAGAAGCAATCGATGCAAGAAACGATGCAGATTCTTTCGTATTCCAGACTCAGAAGGCACTTGATGAAGTTGGTGCAAACCTTGATGCTGCTGATAAGTCTCAGGTTGAAGCTGATATTCAGAAGGTTAAGGATTTACTTGATAAGCATCCACAGGCAGAAGAAATGTCTGAATCCGATGTGGCTGAACTTAAGGCTGCTCAGGAAAAATTACAGGAGTCAGCTCAGAAGGTATTTGCGAAGATGTATGAAAATGCGCAGGCAGCTCAGAATGCAGCCGGAGCAGGTCCTGATATGTCAGGTGCAGCAAATGCTCAGGGGGCTTCTAATGCCGGAGCAAACGATGATGTCGTAGATGCTGACTTCAAGGAAGTTTAAGGATTAAAAAATGGCAGAACAGAAACGTGATTATTATGAGGTTCTTGGCGTCGATCGCGGCGCCGATGAAGCTCAGATTAAAAGTGCATATCGTAAGCTTGCAAAGAAGTATCATCCGGATATGCATCCCGGAGATAAGGAAGCAGAAGCAAAGTTTAAAGAAGCTTCTGAGGCCTATGCAGTGCTTTCCGATGCTGATAAGCGTCGCCAGTATGACCAGTTTGGCCATGCGGCCTTTGAAGGCGGAGCCGGTGGTGCAGGAGGATTCGACTTCTCCGGTATGGACTTCTCCGATATCTTCGGTGATATCTTTGGGGATTTCTTTGGCGGTGGAGCACGTCGTGCCTCCAATGGTCCTATGAAGGGACAAAGCATTCATACTTCCGTTACGATTACTTTTGAAGAAGCAGCTTTCGGTTGCGAAAAAGAAATTGAACTTGTATTAAAAGATGAATGTCCAACCTGTAAAGGTAGCGGTGCAAAACCGGGTACATCAAAGACCACTTGTAGCCGATGCGGCGGTAAGGGTAAGATTATTACCACATCCCAGTCGTTCTTTGGTACAGTACAAAACGTTACGACATGTCCGGAGTGTTCCGGAAGCGGTCAGATGATCAAAGACAAGTGCGTGGATTGTCACGGTACCGGATATGTGGCAAGAAAGAAAAAAATCTCTGTGTCTATTCCGGCAGGAATCGATCATGGACAGCGCGTTCGAATTCGCGACAAAGGTGAGCCGGGAATCAACGGTGGACCACGTGGCGATTTGATGGTGGAAGTTCGTGTCCGCCAGCATCCGACCTTTGTCCGTCGTGATTATGATGTTTATTCCGATCATATGATTTCATTTGCGGTAGCTGCATTAGGTGGTGAAGTTATCATTGATACCATTGACGGTCAGATTGTTTATGAGGTAAAAGCCGGAACACAGACAGGCACCCGTATTCGTCTTCGCGGCAAAGGAATTCCTTCTCTTCGTAATTCCAATATGCGTGGAGATCATTACGTTACATTGCTTGTTGATGTACCGACGAAGTTAAACGAAAAAGCAAAAGAGGCACTTAAAGCTTTTGATGCTGAAACGGGAAACACTTTGGATGGACCGAAAAATCCATCCGGTGATTCTTCAAAGAAAAAAGGAAAGAAAAAATTCTTTTAAGATACAAAGGAAAGTAAGACAGTTACTTTCCTTTTTTTATGACCAAATGGGCATTTGTGATATAATTGAAAAGATTTAAGAAAAGACCTTTGAAAGGGGAGCTGCCATGAAATGGATTCGCTATACCATTGATACCATTCCTCAAGCGGAAGATGTCATCAGTGGAATTTTAATGGAACATGATATTACAAATATTGAGATAAAGGACAATTTGCCTGTTTTTGATGAAAAGCAGGGTGGCGTTTATGAGGAATTACAGCCGGATGTAACAGGCGATTTGGATGAATGCAGGATTTGTTTTTATGTGGAAGAGGATTTTGATGCCTCCTCATTGTTGGAAAGCATTCAGCTTTCTTTGGAAGAAACAAAGAAGTTTATGAATATCGGTACCGGAAAGATTTCCGTGGATGAAACAGACGAAGAGGATTGGCGTAACAATTGGAAGAAATATTTTCATGAATTTACGATTGAAGATATTTTATTTTTACCTACCTGGGAGGACAGAGAGGTTGATCCGTCTCAGATGGTAGTCCGTATCGATCCCGGCATTGCCTTTGGTACCGGAAAGCATGAGACCACACAGCTTTGTATCCGACAACTGAAAAAGCATTTGAAAAAAGATGATTGCGTATTGGACTTAGGTTTTGGCAGCGGTATTTTATCTATCGTGGCACTTAAGCTTGGAGCAGGTAGTGTGGCAGGTACCGATATAGATGAGGATTGTATTTTATCGGCACAGGAAAACTTTAAGAATAATGATCTAGACTTTGGAAAAACTTCCTTCCATATCGGAAACTTAATTACCGATGATGAATTGGAAAAGAAGTTGGGGGACGAGTGCTATGATGTGGTGGTTGCCAATATTTTGGCGGATATTATTGTAGAGATGATGCCGCGCATTCCCGGACGGATGAAACCGGGTGGACTTTTTATCTCCTCCGGCATTATTGATTTTAAAGCCGGTGAAGTACGGGAGGCCATTGAAAAATCAGGTCTTAAGGTATTGGAAGAAAACCACCAGGGAGAGTGGGTAAATATTACGGCAGTAAAAGAATCACAGGAATGATTTGAGTTTTGCTCCAACTGTTGTTATAATAGGCAGTCGGTGTAATAAAAAAAGGATTTAATCATGGAAGCATATTTAGATAATTCCGCTACCACAAAATGTAGCGAAAAAGCAGTAGAAAAAATGAATAAGGTGTTTTTGGAGGATTACGGGAACCCATCTTCCATGCACATGAAAGGGTTTGAAGCAGAGAATTATCTGAAGGAGACCAGAAGCATTATTGCGAAAAGCTTAAAGGTAAATGATAAAGAAATCTATTTTACCTCCGGCGGAACCGAGACCAATAATCTTGCGATTATCGGATGTGCAATGGCTTACAAGCGAAGCGGTATGCATGTTATTACAACCCCTATTGAGCATCCTTCTGTTGGAAATGCGTTTGCGCTTTTGGAAACCCTGGGCTATGATGTCACCTATTTGCATGTGGATGAAAAGGGACGCATTGATTTAAAAGAACTTTCCAATGAAATCCGACCGGACACCATTCTGGTTTCCGTTATGCATGTAAATAACGAAATCGGAACCATTGAGCCGATTATGGAAGCCGGAAATATTATCAAACAGAAAAATTCGAATACCTTGTTTCATGTTGATGCGGTTCAATCTTACGGAAAAGTGGAAGTGCTTCCGAAGAAGATGAATATTGATTTACTTTCCGTCAGTGGTCATAAGATTCACGGACCAAAGGGAAGCGGATTCTTATACAAGTCTGATAAAGTAAAATGCAATCCTGTGATTTTAGGCGGCGGACAGGAGAGGGGTCTTCGTTCCGGTACGGAAAATGTTCCTGCCATTGCAGGACTTGGGGTAGCGGTAGAAGATATTTTTAAAAATTTTGAAAAGAATCAAAAGAAATTATATAAGTTAAGAGAGTATTTGATTACAGAACTTTCAAAAATTGACGGTGTTTCATTAAACGGACCACTGGATGAAACCGGCGCACCTCATATATTAAGCATGTCTGTCGAAGGTGTACGTGCGGAAGTGTTATTACATGCCTTAGAAGAAAAGCATATTTATGTTTCGGCAGGAAGTGCATGTTCATCCAATAAACCGGCAGTTTCAAAAACTCTAACCGCCATCGGATTAAAGAAGAACCTCTTGGACTCCACCGTCCGCTTCAGCTTTTCCATCCACACAACGAAAGAAGAGTTGGAGTACGCAGTTAAGGAGTTGAAAGAGATTATTCCTAAACTCAGAAAATACACACGTCACTAATTAATATATAGATGGTATTCCCTCCCCTGCGGGAGGAGGGAAGTATAGTAAAGGAAATTATATGGAAAAAGCATTTTTAATTAAGTACGGAGAAATCGCATTAAAAGGAAAAAACAGACGAACCTTTGAGGAAAGCTTGGTAAAGCAGATTAAGTTTGCTTTAAAAGATGTGGGAGAATTCGAAGTTACACGTCCCATGGGCCGAATCTTTGTGGAGGCTCTTTCTGATTTTGATATGGATGAAGCCATCGAAGCACTTTCATGCGTGTTTGGTATTGTGGGAATCTGTCCTGCAGTATTAACTGAGGATAACGGATTTGATGCCTTGGCAAAAGAAGTAGTGGAATACTTTGGTGAAATCTACGGAAAAAATCCTTCCTTTACCTTTAAAGTGGATTCAAGAAGAAGTCGCAAGAATTATCCAATGAATTCTATGGAATTAAATGCAGCAATCGGTGAAAAACTCCTAGAGGCATACCCGAATCTTAGAGTGGATGTCCATAATCCGGATGTGATGTTCCATGTGGAGATTCGTGAGCGTATTAACTATTATTGTAAAGAAGTTCCGGGACCGGGAGGTATGCCGGTGGGAACCAGCGGTTCTGCAATGCTTCTTCTTTCCGGAGGAATTGATTCTCCGGTAGCAGGTTATATGATTGCAAAACGTGGTGTAACCTTAGATGCCACCTATTTCCATGCACCGCCATATACTTCTGAGCGTGCAAAGCAAAAGGTTGTTGATTTGGCAAAGCAGGTGTCAAAGTACGCAGGTCCGATTAATTTGCATATTGTAAACTTTACGGATATCCAGTTGTATATTTATGAGCAGTGTCCTCATGAGGAACTGACCATTATTATGCGTCGATATATGATGAAGATAGCAGAGCATTTTGCAAAAGAACATGGGGATTTGGGCCTTATCACCGGTGAAAGTATCGGACAGGTTGCAAGTCAGACGATGCAGTCTTTGGAATGCACCAATGCAGTTTGTACACTCCCGGTTTACAGACCGCTGATTGGTATGGATAAGCAGGAGATTATTGAGCGTTCCGAAAAAATCGGAACTTACGAGACATCTATTTTGCCCTTTGAGGATTGCTGTACCATTTTCGTGGCAAAGCATCCTGTGACAAAACCAAGACTTTCTGTAATAGAAAATTCCGAAAAAAAACTCGCCGAAAAAATCGACGAGTTAATGGATGTAGCTATATCTACAACAGAAACAATAACGGTTACACCTTAAACGATGTAATCTTTAAGCTTAGCAACGATTTCAGCATCATCTTCCGCATGAATGGTAAGATCGATGTTCTGAGATAAATCCAGAGAGAAGATTCCCATGATGGACTTTGCATCAATTACGTAACGTCCGGAAATTAAATCGAAATCGCTATCAAACTGGCTAATAGTATTTACAAAGGATTTTACTTTGTCGATAGAATTTAAAGAGATTTTAACTGTCTTCATGTGTTTATCCTCCTATTGTGTTTGTAAATATACTGTAATCCTAAAACATATAAGTTAAAAAGTCAATCGAGGAAATGCAAATGAAAAAAGCAGCTTTACATAATCTTGGCTGTAAAGTGAATTCCTATGAAACGGAAGCAATGGAGCAGATGTTAATCAATGATGGGTATGAAATCGTACCTTTCCATGATGTGGCGGATGTTTATGTTATTAACACCTGTTCCGTTACAAATATGGCGGATCGAAAATCGCGTCAGATGATTCATCGTGCCAAAAAACAAAACCCCAATGCAATCGTTGTAGCTGCGGGATGCTATGTACAGACAGCCACAATCGCAGGATTAAAACCGGAAGATTTTAATTGCGATATTATCATCGGAAATAATAAAAAGCATGATCTGATTAAGGAAATCCATAAGTACGAAGATGCTAAAAGTGTGGAATCTTTGATTTTTGATATCAATGACGGAGTTGCGGAGTATGAGGAGTTTTCGACCTTTGTTCCAAAAGAGCATACCAGAGCATTTATTAAAATTCAGGACGGATGCAATCAGTTTTGTTCCTACTGTATTATTCCTTATGCCAGAGGACGTGCTCGCTCCAGAAGTTTGGATTCCATCTTGGAAGAGGTGAAAAACTGGGTAGATAAAGGCTATAAAGAAATCGTGCTTACGGGAATTCATATTACATCTTATGGCATTCCGAAAGAAGTGGAATTGATTGATGTAATCGAATCCATAAATAAGATAGACGGTGTGGAACGGATTCGTTTAAGCTCTTTGGAACCTCAGGTTTGTACGGAAGAGTTTTGCAAGCGTATTTCTCAGGTGAAAAAAATCTGTCCGCATTTTCATCTTTCGTTGCAGAGTGGTTGTGATGCTACCTTAAATCGAATGAACCGTAAGTACAATGCCACGGAATACAAAGAAGGTTGTCGTCGCTTGAGAGAGGTGTTCGAGCATCCGGCCATTACCACGGATGTCATCGTCGGCTTCCCACAGGAAACAGAAGAGGAATTCTCGGAGAGCAAAGCGTTTTGCAGAGACATAGGCTTCTATGAAATGCATGTATTTAAATATTCCAAACGCCATGGAACGAAGGCGGAAAAGATGCCCGGACAGGTGCCGGAAAAAGAAAAAGCGCGTCGTTCCGATGAACTTTTAGCTATAGAAGAGGAAATGTCAAAAGAGTATCGCTCTTATTTTATCGGCAAAAAAGTTTCTGTTTTGTTTGAAGAAGAAATCATTGTTGATGATAAACGTTACATGACAGGATTTACGAAAGAGTATATAAAAGTAGCATATCCTCTTTCAAATACAGATGAAAATTTAGAAAACAAAATTTTGGATGGAAAAATAACAGGATATTTATCAAATGAATTGATGATTTTTGAAATCTAGAGGAAAGATTCAGTGCCGTTTCTTTACTTTTGATGGGATATCCATTACAATGGATTCATATTGAAAAGGACGGATATAACTATGGCAGATTTAAATAATACGCAGTATTTCAAAGTTGAAAAGGAAAACGCGGTTTCCGTTAGTGATATCTTAGAACTGGTTTACCAGGCGTTGTCCGAAAAAGGATATAACCCTGTTAATCAGATTGTTGGATACATTATGTCCGGAGATCCTACGTTTATCACCAGTCATAACAATGCCAGAAGCCTTATTATGAAGGTGGAACGGGACGAGCTGGTAGAAGAACTTTTGGATAAGTATATTAAAACCGAAGGATGGAAATAACCTTTGTCTGAAGGAAGAATTTTAGGTTTGGATTTTGGCTCAAAGACTGTGGGGGTTGCAGTATCGGATCCACTGTTTTTAACTGCACAGGGTGTGGAAATCATTCGCAGAGAAAAGGAATCCAAGTTGCGCACTACCTTTGCGCGTATCAAGGAACTAATCGAAGAGTATCAAATCACTGAGATCGTCTTAGGCTATCCCAAAAACTTAAATGGTACAGAAGGTGACCGCTGCGAAAAAACCAATGCGTTTAAAGCGGATTTGGAGCAGAAGTTTTCTGTGCCTGTTGTGCTGTGGGATGAACGTCTTACTACCGTATCCGCCGATAATGTTATGATGGAGTCTAATATCAGACGAGAGCATCGAAAAAACTATGTGGATGAAATCGCTGCAATGTTTATTTTGCAGGGATATTTGGATTATAAAAAGAATCAAAACAGATAGGTTGTTTTATTATGGAACAGATTATTATGAATTCAGAAGAGGGAGATTCACTTTCCTTTTTTGTAATAGGAGAAACAAAATTAAACGGAACTCAATATCTATTGGTATCTGAGCAAAATCCGGAAGAAACAGAAGAAGATGATTTTGAAGAGGTAGATTCTACTGTATTGAAATGTGTGTCTGAAGACGGCGAGGATGCGATTTATGAATTCGTCGAAGATGACGCAGAGTGGGATGCCGTTCTTTCTGTCTTTTCCGAGTTGATTGAAGATATTGATATTGAAGAATAAGACCGGACTTTTAAATGTCAAAAGGAGGATATTTTGAATAACACGAAAAATAGCAAATTGCGTATCATTCCGTTGGGTGGTTTGGAGCAAATCGGAATGAATATTACTGTCTTTGAATATGAGGACAGTATTATTGTTGTGGATTGCGGTCTGGCTTTCCCTACAGATGATATGCTTGGCGTAGATTTGGTAATCCCGGATATCTCGTATTTGATTGAGAATGAGGAGAAAATCAAGGGATTATTTATTACCCACGGACATGAGGATCATATCGGTGCGATCCCTTATGTCTTAAAACAGTTAAATATGCCGATATATGCGACAAAACTTACCATGGGCATTATTGACCATAAGTTGCAGGAACACAATCTTTCTTCCCAAGTTCGAAGAAAGGTGGTTAAGTACGGGCAGTCTATCAACCTTGGACCGTTCCGTGTAGAGTTTGTAAAAACAAACCACAGTATTCAGGATGCGGCAGCATTCGCAATTTATACGCCTGCCGGCGTTGTGTTCCATACCGGGGACTTTAAAGTGGACTACACACCGGTTTACGGAGATGCCATTGATTTACAACGTATCGGAGAAATCGGTAAAAAAGGCGTGCTTGCCGTAATGTGTGATTCCACCAATGCGGAACGCCCGGGATTTACCCAGTCAGAGCGTACGGTAGGACGTCAGTTTTCCAATATTTTTGCGGATAATTCCACTAGACGTATTATCGTTGCAACCTTTGCTTCCAATGTGGATCGTGTGCAGCAGATTATCAATTCTGCTGAAAAATTCGGACGAAAAGTAGTGGTAGAAGGACGAAGCATGGTAAATATTATTTCCACAGCTTCCGAACTCGGCTATTTGAATATTCCGGAAAACACATTGATTTCCGTTGATGAACTTAAGAATTATCCGGATGAGAAGACGGTAATTATCACTACCGGATCTCAGGGCGAAACCATGGCAGCCCTTTCCCGTATGGCAAACGGTATGCACAAGAAGGTTTCCATTACCGCAAACGATACCATCGTATTTTCATCCCATCCGATTCCGGGAAATGAAAAAGCGGTGTCTAATATTATGAACGAGCTTTATCGCAAGGGAGCCAAGGTTATCTCTCAGGACGTTCATGTATCCGGACATGCTTGTGCGGAAGAGATTAAATTGATTTATACACTTTTACAACCTAAGTACTGTATTCCGGTTCACGGTGAGTACAAGCATCTAAAAGCACAGGAAGCCATTGTAAAAGAACTTGGCTATGAGTCCAAGGATGTGTTTATTATTTCTTCCGGTGATGTATTAGAGCTGGATGATAATTCTGCAAAAGTAGTCAGCCATGTTCATACCGGAGCAATTATGGTTGACGGACTTGGCGTTGGAGATGTTGGAAACATTGTTCTTCGTGATCGTCAGCATTTGGCAGAAGACGGCATCATTATTGTTGTTATGACCTTACAGGCAGGAACGGGACTGGTTTTGGCAGGACCGGATATTGTCAGCCGTGGATTTGTATATGTTCGCGGAGCAGAAGATTTGATGGATTCTGCAAGAGCGGTCTTAAATGATACGATGGAAGACTTGATGTCTGAAAATGTTACTGATTGGGGACAGATTAAGTCTGAAGTAAAATCTGCCCTTGGGGACTTTGTGTGGAAAGAAACGCAACGCCGTCCGATGATTATGCCGATACTTATGGAAGTTTAGTTCGTTGTTGCTAAGCGTAAGTATATAGATATAGCGCACAGTTATTATA
>DAIMGJ010000011.1:0-75568 GCA_036723975.1 Lachnospiraceae bacterium | reverse complement strand
AATTTACAAAGTTGCATTTCCGAGTACAAAATCGCATCTCGCCTTGCTATTCAGCCTGGCAGAAAGGGCTTAATCCCATATACATTATTGTAAAAATAAAATAATTAACGATAAACGATAAAAAGTTATTGACAAGAATAAATCCTCGGGTTATACTTCAATCATCAGCTGATAGATGTAGTATATGTTTATCTTGATTTTGGGAGGATAATAATATGAACGAGGAAAGTGTAAAGTTAGCACAGATTCAAAAGAGTTGTAAAGCTGCAAAGATTGTTTCAAAGATTTTTATGGTTGCAGCCATTGTAGGTTGTATCCTTTCACTGGCATCATCCATTTTGGTATTTGCCTATAAGGATAAATACGATGCAATGGTTGACGGTGGAGACGTAACCTATAAAATCGGTATCGGAAATGTGTATTTTTCAGCCATTGACAATAACGAAATAGATAAAGTTTTAGATGACGGGCTTACTTCTGATGTTCCGGAAATACAGGAATACTTTGATGAGAATGCGCATTCAGGTGCATTGAGAATGGGATTTGCTTGCATTATTCTTTCTGTTTATTGTGCCTGCCTGGCAGTAGTGATGGGATTTATCGCAAGCATCTTTTCTACCGTACTAAAAGAGGGTAACCCATTCTCCGATAAGGTGCTAAAAAAAGTTCTGGTATCTATGATTATTATCACCGTTATCATCGGTGCATCCAACGGACTTGGAATGTGCTTGGTGCTTGCTCTTGTTACTTGGGTAGTTTATACCATTCTTGACTATGGTCGTACCTTACAGAAACTTTCAGATGAGACATTGTAGGAGGCACCTATGGGAAAGATAATTTTAAGATTGGACCGCGTCATGGCGGATCGGAAGATTTCCTTAAACGATCTTTCGGAAAAGGTTGGCGTTTCAAATGTAAATCTTTCTAAAATGAAAAATGGAAAAATTTCAGCCATTCGTTTTTCTACATTGGAAGCCATTTGCGATGCGCTGGACTGCCAACCGGGAGATATTTTGGAATATGATAAAACAGCAGAAAGCAGTGAATAAAGCTTTTATTCAGCGGTGTCTATACTGGCACCGCTAAATTTTTATAAAAATGTTAGCAAAAACTAACAAACAGTGATATGATACATATGGTGTTAGAGGAACCTAACATAAAGACGCGACAGAAATCATAAGGAGGAGACGGAAAATGAAAGAAAAGAAACAAAGCGATATTGCGGTATTGCTTGATTATGCCGGAAATTATAAAGGCCTGACCTATTTGGGACTTGTGCTTTCCGGGATAGCCATGGTGCTTGGCATGCTGCCTTACATCTGTATTTGGCTGGTGGCCAGGGATTTGATTGCAGTGGCTCCGGATTGGACGAGAGCGCAGAGCATTGCACGCTATGGATGGATGGCACTTATCTTTGCAATCGCAGGAATTGTTGTTTACTTTGCGGCGCTGATGTGTACGCATTTGGCTGCATTTCGAACTGCATCCAATATCAGAAAGCGTGGAATGGAACATTTGATGAAGGCGCCCCTTGGTTTTTTTGATTCCCATGCATCGGGATTGATTCGAAATCGCTTAAACGGAGCGGCTTCCGAAACAGAAACACTTCTTGCACATAACCTGGCAGATATTGTCGGAAGTGCAACTATGTTTATCGGAATGATCATTCTTATGTTTGTATTTGACTGGAGGATGGGAGCTGCATGCCTAATCGCAGCAGTGGTATCTGTTGTTGCAATGTTTTCCATGATGGGAGGGAAAAATGCGGCTCTTATGCAGGAGTATCAGGGTGCGCAGGATTATATGAGTAAAGCCGGAACGGAATATGTACGAGGAATTCCTGTGGTAAAGGTATTTCAGCAGACGGTCTATTCTTTTAAGACATTTAAGGATGCCATTGAGGATTACAGCAATAAAGCGGAACAGTATACCGTAAAAGTGTGTCAGTTTCCTCAGGCGCTGAATCTAACTGCCACAGAGGGTGCCTTTGTATTTATGATTCCGGTGGCTCTATTTCTTGCACCCCGGGCGTTGGCAAACGGTGATTTCGCTGGGTTTGTAACTGACTTTGCCTTCTATGCGGTTTTTTCTGCCATTGTTTCCACTGCCCTGGCACGCATTATGTTTGCAGCCAGCGGTATCATGCTGGCAAATACTGCCCTTGGAAGAATCGCTACGGTGATGGAAGCTCCGATTCTTGAAATCACGGATAATCCAGAGGAGCCCAAAGACAACAGCATTGAATTTAAAGACGTATCCTTTACATACGAAGGAGCAGACGTGGCTGCCATCAATCATGTATCGTTTAAGGTGGAACCGGGACAGACGGTTGCACTTGTGGGGCCTTCCGGTGGAGGAAAAACCACAGCGGCCAGCCTGATTCCAAGGTTTTGGGATGCGACGGAAGGTACGGTTCTTGTCGGTGGGGTGGATGTGCGTAAGACAGATCCACATGTCTTGATGGATAAAATCGCATTTGTGTTCCAAAACAATCGCTTGTTTAAAGCGAGTATTTTGGAGAACGTCCATGTGGCAAAGCCTACCGCAACCCGAGAGGAAGTACAAAAAGCGTTGTCTTTGGCACAGTGTGATGACATTTTGGAAAAACTCCCGAATGGCATAGATACCGTAATAGGGACAAAAGGAACCTATCTTTCCGGAGGAGAACAGCAGCGTGTGGCACTGGCAAGAGCAATTCTAAAAGATGCCCCGATTGTTGTTTTGGATGAAGCGACTGCCTTTGCAGACCCGGAAAATGAAGCCTTGATTCAAAAAGCATTTCGAACCTTAACCAAAGGACGTACTGTGATTATGATTGCACATCGTCTTTCTACGGTAGTGGGAGCGGATAAGATTATTGTTCTTGCGGACGGTCGTGTGGAAGAAGAAGGCACCCATGAAGAATTAAAAGCGAATAACGGTATGTATGCCCGTATGTGGACAGACTATAATCAGGCGGTGAAATGGCGTATCGCAAAAGGGGAGGCAAAGTAAATGTTCGGAAAAGAGTTTCAAAGAAAATATGCCTTGACGGATCAGGGGATTAAAAATACAAAGCAGGCAACATTTTGGACTGTGATTGTAAACCTTATTGTGATGGGCGGTATGGGTATATTGTATTATATGATGAAAAGTTATATGGATACCCTTACAGAGAATGCAGCACTCCCAAATACATGGGCGTACGTAGGACTCGTGGTTGGATTTTTTGTTTTATCCATTTTTACGCATCTTCAGCAGTACCGTGCCACCTATGGGCTTGTGTACGGCGAAGTAAAAAGTGTTCGTATTTCTTTGGCGGAGCGCATGCGAAAGCTTCCTCTTAGCTTTTTTGGAAAACGGGACCTGGCGGATTTGACAGAAACCATTTTGGGGGATGTAAATCGACTGGAACATGTCTGGTCTCATTGCTTGGGCTATTTGTACGGTGCATTCATTTCAACAGCTATCGTGGCTGTGATGTTGTTTGCTTATGATTGGCGACTGGCAATCGCCTGCTTATGGGGCGTTCCGGTGGCATTTATCTTATTATTCGGTAGTCGAAGCTTATCCAAACGCCAATCGGAAGTTGTAAAAAAAGCAGGACTTTGCGTTTCGGACGGCATGCAGGAAACCCTGGAAAACATTCGTGAAATTCATGCAACCAATCAACAAGAGAAGTTCTTAAATGAGTTAAACGAAAAAATCGATTATCTTGAAAAACAGACGATATTAGGTGAACTTAGCTGCGGTGTTTTTGTAAACGCAGCCAGTGTAATTATGCGTCTGGGAGTGGCGACAACGGTTCTTACAGGAACAAGCCTGATTCTTTCCGGCAAAGTGGAGTTTATGGTGTTGTTTATGTTCTTACTGGTGATTACCCGTATTTATGCACCTTTTGATCAGGCTTTGGCACTCATTGCAGAGATGATTATGTCGCAGGTTTCTGCATCTCGTTTGATGGAGATTCATGATACGAAGGAAGCGACGGGTGCGGATGTGTTCGAACCCAACGGACATGAAATTGTTTTTGATAATGTGTCATTTGCGTATGAAGATGATGCAGTTTTAAACGGTGTTAGCTTTACCGCAAAGGAGGGTGAAGTGACGGCGCTTGTGGGGCCTTCCGGTTCCGGAAAAAGTACCTGTGCTCGTCTTGCAGCCAGACTTTGGGACATTCAAGGTGGTACGATTTCTGTTGGCGGAGTAGATATTAATACCGTTGACCCGGAGGTGCTTTTGGGAGATTATTCCATGGTATTTCAGGATGTTGTATTATTTGATGACACCGTAATGGAAAACATTCGTCTCGGAAAACACGGTGCGACGGATGAAGAAGTCATCGCTGCCGCAAAGGCTGCCAATTGTGAGGAGTTTGTGGAAAAACTTCCCAATGGCTACAACACGCAAATCGGTGAAAACGGAGCGAAACTTTCCGGAGGTGAAAGACAGAGAATCTCCATTGCCAGAGCACTTCTTAAAAATGCCCCCATTGTTCTTTTGGATGAAGCTACCGCATCTTTGGACGTGGAAAATGAAACAAAAGTCCAGGGAGCATTATCCAGACTTTTGGAAGAAAAAACGGTACTGGTTATCGCACACCGCATGCGAACGGTAGAAGCTGCAGATAAGATTATCGTATTGGCAGAGGGAAAAGTGGCGGAAGAAGGAACTCCGTCAGAACTTATGAAAAAAGAAAACGGCATCTTTAAACGAATGGCGCAACTACAAAGTGAAAGTGCAGCCTGGAGTTTGGAAGGTGCAAATTAAGGGAGAGTAACTATGGAAGAAAAATTTCTTGAGATTAAAAACCTAAAGAAGAGTTTTGGGAGTGGCGAGGCAAAACAGGATGTGCTTCGCGGAATGGATTTTACGGTGGAAAAAGGAGAATTTTGTGTACTTTTAGGACCTTCCGGTTCCGGAAAATCCACACTCTTAAATATCATCGGAGGCATCGATACTCCGGATGAAGGCTTTGTCAGTATTGCCGGAGACAAATTGGAAGATATGAACGAAAGAGAACTTACCGCATATCGTCGGAAACACTTGGGTTATGTATTCCAGATGTATAATCTGATTCCAAATTTAAATGTAAAGGAAAACATTGAAGTGGGCGCCTATTTATCGGATGCACCTTTGGATGTGGAAGAATTGATTACGACCCTGGGGCTTCAGAATCATAAGTATAAGTATCCCAATCAGTTATCCGGTGGACAGCAACAGAGAGTATCCATCGGAAGAGCGGTGGTAAAGAATCCGGATATTTTGATGTGTGATGAACCAACAGGAGCACTGGATTACAAAACATCAAAAGAAATTTTATCTTTGATTGAGGATTGCAATCAAAAGTACGGAACCACAGTAATCATGGTTACCCATAACGAAGCCATTAAAAATATGGCTGACCATGTGGTAAAACTGAGAGACGGTGTGGTTCGTCATAACGATAAAAATGAAAACAAGATTTCAGCTATGGATCTGGATTGGTAGGAGGTGTCACTTATGAGAAATCCTCTTATCAAGCGAGTTCCGAGAGAATTGAAAAGCGATTGGCATAAATACATTGTTATTATCGTATTTATGGTTCTTATGATTGGCGTTATTTCCGGTATGTACGTGGGTCACGACAGTATGCTTTCTGCGGTGTACGACGGTCAAAAAGAACTAATTTTAGAGGACGGAAGTTTTGAACTGAAAAAGAAGGCCTCAGATGAATTTCTTCAAAAAATCTCTACGGGAAAGAAAGCGGATGTCCGCGCCTACTATATCGAAAAAGGAAATAAAGAAGCAGACGAGAAAGTCGAGGAAGAAATTGAAAAAGAAGTAAATAAACAGGTGAAAAATGCCATTGAAGAGGGTGTTAGAGCACAGTGTGCAGCATTTGGAATTACAGATGAATCCATGATTCAAGCACAGATTGATGCTGCGATGAAATCTTCTTTTTCATCAACATTGAAAAAAGTAAAAGAATCGGATGAGTATATAGAGTCCGTAGATGAAGCTTACAAAGAAGCCCATGAGGAAGTGGAGAAAAAGGTAGACGAAAAGTGGGGAGAAATCTCGGATAAGTATCATCTGGAGGATGAAGATTTTTCCCCTACTGAAGTAACGATTTATGAAAACTTCTATCGGAATGAGTCGGAAGATAGCGATAACGACGGCGAAGAAGATGCCACAGTTCGCGTATTTAAAAGCGATGCTGAGATTGATAAGGCCTCTTTCGTGGAAGGAAGAGCACCGGAAAAAGCCGATGAAATCGCCATCGATCGTATGCACGCAGATAATGTGGGAGTGACAGTCGGTGATACGATTACGGTTGGAAAAAAAGAGTTTCGTGTGGTGGGACTTTTATCCTATGTAAACTATTTGACCCTTCACGAATCCAATACGGATTTGATGTTTGATGCCTTTGGATTTGATGTGGCCATGGTAACACCCCAGGCTTTTGATCACTTTACATCCAGAATTCACTACAACTATGCATACCTTTATAGAGAAGAGCCGGAGGATAAAGTGGCAGAAGCGGATGCCGCAGATAATTTCTTAAAGGCACTCATCACGCAGGTGTTGGTGGAAGAAAATGAAATCGATGATTATCTGCCGGAGTATTTAAGGCAGGCAAGCAATTTTGCGGTTAGCGATATCGAAGGAGATTCCGCGGGCACCGCGATTTTGTGTTATATCCTAATCGGAGTCATCGCATTTATCTTTGCCATTACCATCAGTAATACCATCGAAAAAGAAGCTTCCGTGATCGGAACCCTTCGGGCTTCCGGCTACAGTAAAAGAGAACTGATCATTCACTATATGACCATGCCGGTGGTAGTTACCATACTTGGAGCGGTCATCGGAAATGTTTTAGGCTATACGGTGTTTAAAGATTTGGCGGTGTATCTGTATTACAACAGTTATAGCCTGCCGACCTGTCATGCGGTTTGGAGCAATACGGCGCTTGTAAAAACCACGGTGATTCCGCTGACATTGATGTTTTTTATAAATTTATTTGTCATCATAAAGAAATTACAGTTAAGTCCTCTTCGTTTCTTGCGTCATGATTTAAAGAAAACGAAGCGCTCGAAAGCCATGCGCCTTCCACGGTGGTCCTTTATCCGTAGATTTCGTCTGCGCGTGCTGTTTCAGAATATGCCAAATTACCTGGTATTAATTGTTGGTGTGGTTTTGATTGAACTTATGCTTTGTTTTGCCTTTGGACTTCCGGATTCTTTGAATCATTATGCCGCGGAGGCAAAGAATATGATGTTTGCAAAATACCAGTACATATTACTTGATGACAAAGACGAGGACTCTAATACCATTACCACATCGGAAGCCTCAGCAGAAGAGTTTTGTATGACGAATCTTTTATATGAGAAAGAAAAAAGTAGTTTCCGTACCGGTATGGGAAGCGGTGGCGACGAAAGCGTAACCGTATACGGTATCAATCCGGATAGCGATTACATTACGTTGAAAGAGAACTTAAAAGAAAAGGAAGTTTATGTTTCTTCTGCTTTTGCAAAGAAGTTTACTCTTAAAACAGGAGATACGTTGCCTCTTCATGCGGAATATGAAGATAAATCCTATGAATTTACGATAAAAGGAATCGTGGATTATGAAGGCGGCATTGCGGTATTTATGGATCGAGAAAACTATGCGCATGTATTTGATAAGGATGCAGATGAGTTCTCCGGATATTTCTCAAAAAATGAGATTTCCGATATTGATGAAAAATACATTGCAACTGTAGTAACGGAGGAAGATATCACAAAGGTGACCACACAGTTGCAGCACTCCATGGGCGGATTTATGGATATCTTTAAATATGCTTTGGTGGTGCTTGCGGCGGCATTGATTTATTTGCTTGCGAAAATCATCATCGAGAAAAACGAGCAGTCCATTTCCATGGCAAAGATTTTGGGATTCCGACAAAAAGAAATCGGTTCCGTCTATATTGTGCCAACGGCGATGGTGGTGGTGTTGTTTTCCGTAATTAGTTTTTGGATTGGATACTATCTTATGATTTGGGTGTTCCATGTGTTTATGCTACAGATGGATGGATATTTTGCGTTTTATATGAAGGTATCATCTATGATTCTATCTGTTTTGTATTTGCTGATCGGATATTTGTTTGTTTCGTTGATTGACTTCCATCGAATCAAAAAAATTCCGTTGGATGTGGCGTTAAAAAACATCGAGTGATGCATATAAAAGAAGGAATAAAATTCTTCTTTCAGCGGTGTCGATTTGACACCGCTGTTTGTGTTATAATAAGAGAAAATAACTTTAGGGGAATGAAAATGAACGAGAAGAAGTTTCTTGAGCTTGTGGAAAAGCTTAGAGACAAAAGGGTTTTTATTCAGACACATAATTTCCCGGATCCGGATGCTATCGGTTCCGGATTTGGATTACAGGGGATATTAAAATATTACGGAATCAATGCGATTCTTTGCTACGTGGGACAGATTGACCGTGTTAATACACAGAACATGACGCAGTACTGCAATATAGATATTTATCCGGAAAAGGCGCTTCCTGTGGAAATGCGGGAACATGATCCGATTATTTGTATCGATTCGCAAAAGGGCGGTGGAAATATTCGCAATTTGGTGGGTGACGAAGTGGCTTGTATTGACCATCACCCGTTGGTGGGTGGTGAGGACTACGACTATCTGGATGTGCGCAGAGTCGGAAGCTGCTGTACCATGATTACACAGTATTATGAAAAGCTTCGGATTACTCCGGACAAGGAGACAGCCACGGCACTTTTGTTTGGGCTGAAGATGGATACCTTAAACTTCACCAGAGGTGTCACACAGGAAGATATCCATGCATTTTCCTATTTGTATGATTTGGCATCTCAGGAGATTATCACAAGCCTTACTATGAACAACATGGAATTTTCCGATTTGCAGGCATACGGTGCAGCGATTGAGAATATTTATGTATATGACAAGATCGGTTTCGCAGGAATTCCGTTTGCTTGTCCGGATTCACAGATTGCGGTAGTGGCTGATTTCATTTTGGCACTTGCGGAAGTGGAAGTGGCTGTAATCTACGCAAAGAGAAACGACGGAATCAAGTTTTCGGTGCGTTCGGAAGTAAATACAGTGGATGCCGGAAAAATGATTGCGGGTGCGGTTTCGGATATTGGCTCCGGTGGCGGACATTCCTTTATGGCGGGCGGATTTATTCCGAAGGATAATGTTTCAAAACTTGGAGAGCATGTGGATCAGGAAATCAGAGAGCGGTTTTTAAATCAGGTATCATAGTTACTTATTGGAAGAAGTAAGTAATTAAAATAAACTATGGGGAGGAATTTTACATGTACAACGTAATTGCAATTGAAAGAGAGTATGGAAGCGGTGGACACGAGATTGCCGAAAAACTGGCAAAGCGCCTTGGGTTTGAACTCTATGACAGGGGTGTGGTTGTAGAAACCTGCAAGCGCCTTGGCATTCCGTACGAACAGGTTTCTGCCATGGATGAGCAGAACCCGGTAAATACGTTCTTCAAACCATCGAAAGACAGTATGACCCTTGAAGAAAAGATTTACAACACAGAAAAAGAAATTATTCAGGAAGCGGCTGAACGCACCAAGTGTGTGTTTGTGGGACGTGCAGCCTGTGAAATCTTAAAAGATCAGGAAGTGCTTAAAGTCTTTATCACTGCGGATAAGGACTTCCGTTTGGATCGTACCATTAATGTGGAAAATATTTCATCTTCCGAAGCAGAAGATGTGATGAAAAAGTTTGATAAAAAGCGTGAAAAATTCTTTGCTGCACACTCTGAAGGAAGTTGGGGTGCAAAGAACTACTTTGATATTATTTTAAACTCCGGACGCGTCGGAATTGATAACTGCGTAGATGTTTTGGAAACCCTTGCAAAGTAAACTGTTATATCATACAAAAGACAGATAAAGGATTTCTTTTTACTGATAATCTGCTATACTAATATGGATTCTGCGAAAGTGCAGGATGCATATTAGTATAGCTTTTTTTGAGGTGAATATTATGAAAAAGAGAAGCGCTCAGTATTTGGTGGTTTCTCTGACTTCTGTGGTTGCAACGGTAGTGGTATTAACTGCGGGAAACCTGTTGACCGGAATCGGAAATCGCGTGCGCATAAATGGACATGTATATTCTTCTGCCGAGGTTAGAGAGCTGATTGATGAGGCAAGAAATGACGGCAAGAATTCTGTTATGGATCAGGTGAAACAGTATTTTGCCGACGGTTATTCCACACTTTCCGTTTTAAAGATGTTGTACCCGGAAAGTTTGGTGGTGCCTTCCAGCGAAGGCTATTATTTCTTTGAGATTAATGAGGCTCTTGCGAAAAACGATTACAATATCGAGAATCTCTATGTGGATGAAAATACGGGACGTTATACCTACACCGATGATGCTCACGGAACAGCAAAATTCGGTATTGATGTTTCGTCGTTCCAGGGAAATATTGATTGGCAGGCAGTTCGCGCAGATGGCGTTGAGTTTGCTTTCATTCGTGCGGCGTATCGCGGATACGGAAGCGGAAAACTGGTGGAAGACGAAAAGTGTCGTGCCAATGTGGATGGTGCCCATGCTGCCGGCATCCCTGTGGGATTATACGTGTTTACCCAGGCGGTAAATGAGGCTGAGATACTGGAAGAGGCTCAGGTAGCGATTTCTGTGGCTTCTGAAAAAGGTATTGAACTTCCAATCGTTTTAGATGTGGAAAAGACGCAGGATAGCAGCGGAAGAGGAAATGCGCTTTCTGTGGAAGAACGTACTGCTTTGGTTCGCACGTTTTGCGAAGCGGTTTCAAATGCCGGCTATACACCGATGATTTATCATAATACGGAGATGGGAGCTGTGCTTTTGGATTTAACACAGCTGAGTGAGTATGATAAATGGTTCGCAGGATATAACAAAGAGCTGTACTGGCCTTACGAGTATAAAATCTGGCAGTACACCGACAGCGGAAGTGTAAACGGTATCAGTGGAAATGTGGATTTGAATCTTTGGATGAGCGAATGATGAGTGAGATTTTTAGTGTGATTTATCTGCCGGATGATGCGATGCATCGTTCGGCAGTTTTAAATCAGGAAATAAAAAAAGCAACCGGAAAGTATATCTGTTTTTTACGTGAAGGAGATACGATAGAGCCGGATTATGAAACCTGGCTTTTAAAGGCAATGGAACCGGGGGACGGGAAAAAGCAGGCCGATCTTGGCTGTGTGGGATACGATGTGCCGTCGGTGGGAGAAAAAAGCCCTGAGTCTACAACCCGGGTAATGTCAAATGAAGATATGCTTTCACGAATCTTTTATATGGACCACGATCAAAGCATGCTTTGGAATAAAGTCTTCCGACGTGATTTAATCCAGGGCTTTCATATTCAGTTTGAAGAAGGAAAATCCGACGCATGGGATCTTTGTTTTTTGACGGAGTATTTGCTGCACTGCGATTATGTGCGTATGGTACCGGAACGTGTCATCCATCATGTTCCGTCAGAATCCGCCGTGGATGAGATTGAACTTTTGGAAGCTTACGATTGGAGCAGGATATTACTTGGCGATTACGAAGATGCCCAGTGGCTGTGTGCGCAAAATATGGCACTTGTGGAACTGATGCTGTTTTATACGATGCAAAATGCTTCCAAAGAGGAAAAGAAATCATATAGAAAATCAAAACTTCGTAAATTCGCGAGACGTGCAAATAAACTTCATTTTGTTCCCGCGGATGCGGAAGATGCTGCGTTGTATCGTGCTTGGAGATGGTACGGATTTACCGGAAAATGCTAGCAAAAAAATAATTTATGGATTTTTTGTGAAAAAATAAAAAAAGTACTTGCATTATTATTTTTGCTGTTATATAATTCCATTTGTTGTGACAAACAACAGATGCGCGACTAGCTCAGTTGGTAGAGCACCTGACTCTTAATCAGGGTGTCCAGGGTTCGAGACCCTGGTCGCGCACTTTCAAAGACAGAGGTTCATTCCTCTGTCTTTTTTATAATTAATAGCAATAAAAAAATCTCAAATAAGTTTTCATGTGAAAACTATTTGAGATTTTTTTAATTATCTTCTTTCAGAAATATATCTGAGGAAGGCCTGCGCTTTTGGCAGTGTGTCAAATACTGCGATGTAGCTGTATTCGCCTTCGTGTTCCCAGTCAAGTGGCGGAACCTCTCTGTGATCGGAAATTGCGGAGGCATATTTCTGTAAAATCTTTCGATTGGTGTGAGCAAAGCTTCGATTGCCGCGACGGAAGGAATATACGCTGTACATTGGCTTTTTCGATTTGCTGGGCTTTGTTTCTTTTCCGGTAATCATATTTGCCCAAATTTGGTAAACGTCGGACGAATGAGCGTAATTCATCATGTCGCATATCGGACCGCCTCCCGGACAACCGCTTACTTTTACAGCGATAAAGTCGTTTTTCCTTCCAAGGTTTTTCTTTGCTTTTTCCATTCGGATAAACTCAAAGTGAACAAATCGACATTTCAATTCAAAGGCTTTTGCTGTTTTTCTACCGATTTCCTGAAGTTCTTCCGGCAAATCCGGATATACAAAATAAGAAAACTCGTTTTTGCTCATAACCGTATCCAATACGGAAGGATAGCGGGTTGTGGATTCGAAAAGAGCATTTCCTTTATCGTCGATGATGGCGTCGTAAGAATAAACGTCGCCGTCGATATATTCTTCCATAATAAACTCGCCGGATGGACGGGTTTTATAAAACTTCTCCAGCTCGTCATCATTATTTAACTTCCAGGTGTCTGAAATATCGGAGGTAAAATCCGCAGTTACAACCACCGGATATCCCACTTCTTTTGCAAACTTTTTGCCTGCTGCAGCGGTGGAAACCATATGATATCTGGCGGAAGGAATGGATGATTTCGCAAATATTTCCTTCATCAGAGATTTCTTTTTTAATCGGTCGATTGCGGTCTGTTTGATAAAACCGGTATGGATATTGAAATCCACCCTAAGTCGTGCATCCTGATTTAACCAAAACTCGTTGTTAGACTCAATCCAATCGATTTTTCCATATTTAAAAGTAAAGAATCCTACAGCACGAATCATGGAATCATAATCTTCCAAAGATTCAACTTTGTAGTATTCCGTTAGAGAAAAACGAAGTTCATTACTTAAGGATTCGTAAGGTGCATCGCCGATTCCAAGCACGTTTACGCCGTTTTCCAATAACTTTTCACAAAAATGGTAATAATTTCCCGGAAAATTGGGAGAAATAAAAATAAAATTCATACTTTGTCCCCTTCCTTAAAGTATTTCACAGATTATTTTAACAGTTTCTTTTAAAAATACAAAAAATTTTTTGAAAAAGTGTTAAGCTTTATAAAGAAGGCTCCGATGTAATAAATAGAAAACTATACTTATGTGGCTTCTAAATATAGTAGTTGTTGTAAAAGGATTTACACAGTTGAAAACAAGGAGGTTTTACTATGACGTCAAGTATTTATGGAATGAATGCATATCAGCAAGCAGTCCAGACTTATAAAACGTCCGACGCAAAAAAGGTTGAGGAAAGCAGGACTGCATCTGCGACCTCTCAAAAAGAGGAAATCAAAACCAAGACCTATGAGCCGATTTCTTCAATAAGCTCATTGGTTCCCAAGGCATCTGACTATGGGTTGGCCATAGGAGATGTTCAACTATCCGACAAAGCAAAAGAATACTATGAGAAATTAAAATCCAAGTTTGGAAACATGGAGTTTATTCTGGTGTCCAATGATTTAAAATCACAAGTGCAGAAAAATGCGGCTTCTTACGGAAATGCAAGTAAGCAGGTGGTTTTAATCGATGCGGAAAAACTGGAAAAGATGGCAAACGATCCTTCCTTTGCGAAGAAGTACGAAGGAATCATCGCCATGGCTCAGACCAAGCTGACGGAGATGAAGAATTCTCTTGTCTCCAGCGGTGCGTCCGTAAAGAATTTTGGAATCAACGTTGATTCCCACGGAAATGCAAGCTATTTTGCTACATTGGAGAAATCATCCGAGGCGCAGGCAAAGCGTATCGAAAAACAGCGTGAAGCAAAGGCAGAAGCCAAGAAAGCAGAAAAGAAGAAAGCCGAGAAGGAAAAGGCCGAGGAGCGTGTGGAAGAAGCACGCCAAAAGAGACATGAAGAAGCAGAAAAGGTAAAAGAAGACGCCGAGGTAAGCTATCACTTCATCGAATCTGATTCCGCAGAAGGCTTGTTTGACAAGGTGTCTGCTTTTTCTTACAATTCCGCAGTTGATTCTGTAGTAACCGCGGAAGAATTAAACTTTGGTCAAAATATCGACTATAAAGGCTAAAAATAAGGATAAAATCCTTTATTTCTACAAGAAAAAATGTATAATAAATCTGTTGATTTATTATACATTTTTTTATTGAGGAAAAAAGATTGGAAAACAAAAACATTATCGAATTGAAACACTTAAGAAAATCCTTCGACGGAGTAACGGATGTTATTTCCGGTGTGGATCTTCAAATCAAAAAGGGTGAATTTGTTACTCTTTTAGGACCGTCAGGCTGTGGTAAAACCACGCTGCTTCGTATGATAGCAGGATTTGAAACACCCACGGAGGGCGAGATTTTGTTGCACGGAGAAAACATTGCAAAACTTCCTCCCAACGAACGCCCGATTAATACGGTGTTTCAAAAGTATGCGCTGTTTCCACATATGAATGTCTACGAGAACATTGCCTTTGGTTTGACATTAAAGAAAATGTCCAAGCCTGCCATTGAGGAAAAGGTAAGGAGGGCATTGGAAATTGTAGACTTAGAAGGATTTGAGAAACGAAAGGTACAGACGTTGTCCGGGGGACAGCAGCAGCGTATTGCCATCGCTCGCGCTATTGTAAACGAACCGGAAATTCTGCTTTTGGATGAGCCTTTGGGAGCCCTTGATTACAAAATGCGTCGAGAGATGCAGTTGGAATTAAAGCACATGCATGAAGAACTGGGAATTACCTTTATCTTTGTAACGCACGATCAGGAAGAAGCCCTTACCATGTCAGATCGTATTGTTGTATTGTCTCAGGGAGATATCCAGCAGGTAGGACGACCGGAGGATATCTATCGTATACCAAGCAATGCGTTTGTCGCCGATTTCATCGGTGAAAGTAATATTTTCCACGGAAAGATGAGCGGGTTCCGCCAGGTGGAATTCTTAGGAGCTTCCTTTACTTGTGAAGAAGATTATCCGGTTGGAACCGAAGTGGAAGTGGTGATTCGTCCGGAAGGCTTTGTGTGGTGCAAGGAAGGCGAGGGAAAGATTTCCGGCGAAGTGATTTCCTGTCTTTTTAAAGGAACCTATTATGAGATAACCCTTCAGAGCGGAAAGAACGAGATTGTGGTATATGATAAACGCCCTCTTACTGTGGGAGATAAGACCGGGGTCAGTGTGGCTGCAGAAGATATTCATGTTATGCTTTACGATACCCATAAGAACCACTTTGTTGTGGAGCGGGATGGCGTGCTGTACGATGCGTTCTTCTCGCCGTCTCATGCGAGACTTTCCGATGATGCGGAAGAAGGAAACATTACGGGAAATATTGTATCCATTATCTATAAGGGTGACCACTATAGTTACACCGTTCAGACCGAGGATAACTTAAACTATTTTGTAAATGACGAGTATTTATGGAACACCGGAGACTTTGTTTCCATCGTGGTTCCTGAGAATCGGATCGAGTACACCAAATTAAAGGAGGAAGCATAAGTTGAAATTTCCGGGACGTAAACTTAGCATTCCCTACGGAATTTTTATGGTTTTATTCGTGGTGCTTCCGCTGATTATTGTTTTGTACTATGCCTTTACCGATGGAAGCGGCCAGCCCACTATAGAAAACTTTTTGGATTTTTTCCAGAGCAAAAGAATCCAGGCTACGTTATTTTACAGTTTGTTGATAGGTGTTTTAACAACTGCGTTTTGTCTTCTTTTAGCATATCCGACTGCCTATATTTTAGCCAGGGGATATGTGAGAAATCCGAGACTGGTTCTAATGATGTTTATTACGCCTATGTGGATCAACTCGGTACTTCGACTTACCGCGTTAAAGGAAATCCTATCCGCGATTGAGGGGAATATTGCATATTATCCTTTTGTAAATACCATCCTTGGTATGAGCTACGACTTTTTGCCCTTTATGATTTTGCCGATTTACAATTCCATTACCAAAATTGATGCTTCTATGTGGGAAGCAGCGGCGGATTTGGGAGCAGGCAAGGCCGCAATTCTTTGGAAGGTAATGCTTCCTTTAAGCAAGCCGGGGATTATCAGCGGAATTACCATGGTATTTTTGCCGGCTATGACAAACTATGTGGTTTTGGATTTGATGTACAACTCTACGTATATCATGGGAAGCTTAATCGGAAGCTACTTCAGTGCCTACGACTGGCATAACGGAGCTATGATTTCCGCGGTGCTTCTTACATTGATTGCACTTCTGAATCTTTTTGATACAGACGAAGATAAAGAGAAAAAAGAAAAGGGAGGTGTGTTGTCATGAAAAAGATAATCTCCCGTCTATGGCTTGTCGTGGTACTTTTGTTTATGTATTCTCCGATTCTTATTTTGTCGGTGTACAGTTTTACAAAATCCACGATGATTGGAAAAATCCGCGGGTTTTCATTTCACAATTATGTGACGTTGTTTACCACGGATGAATTAAGGAGCATGATATTCGGAACCGTGGCTTTGGCACTTGCAGTATCAATATTGTCTGTAGTGCTTGGAACCTGCGGTGCACTGGGTGTGTACTACGGAAGCAAAAAGCAAAAGACCGTATTGGAATTTTTTAACCGTATTCCCGTGGTAAATGCGGATGTGGTAACCGGTTTTTCCGTATGTATTCTTTTGATTGTGTTCCTTCGAATTTCAAAGGATACCTTTTTGCCGCTTTTGATCGGACAATGTGTTTTATGTACGCCATTTGTATATTTGTCCATCAAACCGAGACTTTATGCCATGGATCCTCATTTATATGAGGCGGCTTTAGACTTGGGCTGCACCCCGTGGATGGCACTTCGCAAAGTTGTTTTAAAGGAGCTGGTTCCCGGAATTGTTTCCGGATTTTTAACCAGTGTTACCTTAAGCGTGGATGACTACTTTATTACCACGTATACGAAGCCGGCGGCCTTTGATACCATTTCCACTTATGTGGTAAATGCAACCAAGGGATCTCAGACGGAAATCAAAACCGCGTTGTGGGCATTGTCCACACTCATCTTTTTACTTGTGGTTTGTGTGGTGCTTTTCGGTTATTTGAGAAGCATGAAAAATGTGAAGGAAACGGAAGCAAATGAGAAATAAATTTCGATTATTATGTCTTTTAATCGCTGTGACCGGCAATGTTTTCCTCCTTGGCGGATGCAAAGAAAAAGAATCCGATGAGCTGGTTCTTCGGGTGGCAAATTGCGAAGAATACATTGACGAAGGTGATTGGGACGAGGCGGTTGAGCTGGATAACGGAGTAACCGTATTTGCGGAAAACTCCATGGTGGAAGATTTTGAAGATTGGTACTATGAGACTTATGGTCAAAAGGTTCGTGTAGAGTATTCCACCTATGGAACCAATGAGGACTTATACAATCAGTTGACTCTCGGAAGTCGGTTTGATTTGGTTTGCCCGTCGGAATATATGATACTGAAAATGCTTAGCGAGGATAAACTGGTAGCATTTTCCGATGAGTTTTTTGATACTTCCGATGAAAACAATTATTATGCAAAAGGGTTGTCTCCCTATATCCAAGGAGTATTCGAGAACCTTTCCATTGATGGTAAATGCATGATGGATTATGGCGCAGGCTACATGTGGGGAAGCATGGGAATCGTTTATAATCCGGATAAAGTGGAAGAAGAGGACCTAAAGCACTGGAGCCTTCTTTTGAATCCAAAGTATTACAAACAGGTAACAATGAAGGATTCCATTCGCGATTCCTACATTGTGGCACTTTGCATTTTAAATGAGAAAGACTTTTTAAGTGAAGACTTTTTGAATGATAAAAACTATGCCGATCGCTTAAGCGAGAGATTAAATGCAACGGATGCGGATACGGTAAATCAAGTGGAAGAGATTCTTTCTTCTATGAGACAAAACTCGTATTCCTTGGAGACTGACAGTGGAAAAGCGGATATGGTCAGCGGTAAGGTGGTTGCTAACATGCAGTGGTCCGGAGATGCGGTATATACCATGGACCAGGCAGAGGAGGATGACTACGAACTGGACTTTTTTATACCGGAAGAAGCTTCCAATCTTTGGTTTGACGGCTTTTGCATGTTAAAGGACGGTATTCAGGGAAATGCTAAAAAACAGCATGCTGCGGAGGCGTTCATTAACTTTATTTCCCGCCCGGACAATGTGATCCGAAATATGAACTACATCGGTTATACATCAGCCATTTCCGGCGGAGAAAACGAAGATATTTTGGAATACGTAAAGTATTGTTATGAGGATGAGAACGGAGTGAATTACGATTTGTCTTATTTCTTTGGAAAGGATGCTGTTATTACGGTTCCAAAGGAACAACTGCATCGACAGCTTTTGGCGCAGTATCCTACAGAGGATGTTATTAGGCGTTGCGCCGTGATGAGCTATTATAACGGAGATGCCAACAAACGTATTTCTCAAATGTGGACGAATATCCGGTGCTTCCGATTCCCTTGGAATCATTGAAAAAAATGGAATTTTGTTTTATTATTTAGTTTGTACAACTGTGTATAACATCAATAGTAAGGAGAAGGGTTATGTTTGATAATTTCATCGAAAAATTAAAAGCAATTCGATTGCATGTTACACTTTCTGCTGTTGTATGCGTGATTTTGGGTGTGATTTTCTTAATTTGGCCTGCGCAGGTTACCAATTTGATTGCCGTTGCGGTTGGCGTGTTGCTTATCGTTATCGGAGCGGTACAGGTTATCAGTAAACTGATTAGCGAAGACAAAAGATACACAGGTTTACTTGTTGGATTTATTGTGTTGATATTGGGTGTATGGATTTTAATCAACCCTTCCAAAGCCGCTTCTATTATCCCTATTGTAATCGGCGTGGTTTTGGTTGCAAGCGGAGTGCAGGAATTGTCTTTGGCTATTACCGCAAAGCATGTGGATGCCTCAAAATGGGGATGGATGATTGCCGGAAGCGCACTTACCATTGTCTTCGGAATTATCTGTATCTGTATGGCATTTGCCATTATTAAAGTGGCTATGCGTTTGTTGGGGCTGTTTTTAATCTATGACGGTATTTCTTCCATGGTTATGGTTCGCCACGTAAACGTTGCAGAGCGTGTGGTGGATTCTGTTGTTACCAAAGAAGAAGACGTAGATGATTTCTTTTAAACTGAGACATGAGACATGAGAACAGAACGATTTAAAATGGAACGCACCGGCCTGTTGGAAGTGGGCGATGTGCTGACAGTAAAAGAATACAGCTTGCCGAATTCTTACTATTATATGCTTGGACATGCCTATGCCATGTCTGCCAATTATTCGACTCAAGAGCGAATCGTATCCACAGAAGGCAAGGTTGTAAGTATTGAAAAAACCGAAAAAGGTTATTATGTGGATGTGGAATTAAACGAATAGGATGAGTTAAATGAGATATCTTCCCGTAAACCAACTGAAGGAGGGCATGCTCTTAGGGCAGGAACTTCAGGATATAAATGGTCAAATGCTTTTAAAAAGGCATACCAAACTTACAAAAGAAAATATTTCCTATATCAGTTTTCTGGAAGTTGAGGGAATCTATATCGATGATGATATTTCAAAGGATGTAGAGATTAAAGAGGTCATTGAACCGGAGGTGAAAAGGGCTTCTTTACAGTTGATCTCCAAAATGTTTGGAGATCTTACCGGGGATGCCCCCGGAAAAAGGGATGAGATTTTAGAAAATGTTTCCAGAGTTGTGGATAATGTCTTAAGTAATCGAGATGTTGTTTATAACATGATGGAAGTTCGTACCTACGACAACTACACATATTTCCATTCTGTAAATGTCGGGATTCTTACCGGCGTTATTGGCGTGAAACTCGGCTTGTCGGAGGAACAGCTTCGCAATGCTGTAACCGCAGGTTTTTTGCATGATATCGGAAAGGTTTTTATCGACGAGAGTATTTTAAACGCACCCCGCAGACTGACGGAGGAAGAGCGTGTCCGTATGATGGATCACCCAAGAGAAGGTTACGAGTTTTTGATGGAACACTATGATCTTCCTCACGAGGTTTTAATGGGTATCTACGAGCATCATGAGTGGTATGACGGCGGTGGATATCCCTGCCGCAAAACCGGAAAAGAGACCGGCATTATTTCCCGTATTATAAAGGCAGCGGATGTATATGATGCCATGACTTCAAAGCGCGCTTATCATGACCCCTATCTTCCTTCGGAGGTTATGGAATATATTATGGGAAGAAGCGGTATGGAGTTTGATCCTGAGGTGGTAAAGACCATGGTTTGGGAGCTCTGTGTTTATCCGGTGGGATGTGAAGTGGAACTTTCCAACGGGGAATATGCCCTCGTTGTGGAAAACCACAAGGGCTACTCTCTTCGCCCTACGGTAAAATTGATTCAATCAGGAAGAATCATTGATTTGACTTCCGATCGGAATGCCTGGAATCTTACGATAGTGAAACTGATGGTTTAGGAGAAAAAATGTCTGTACAAAGCAAAAATGCAATTGACACCTTGCTCTCTGAAAGTTTTAAGGAACTTGCAACGACAAAGGCTATTGAAAAAATAACGATTAAAGAAATAACGGATAAGGCCGGTGTCATCCGGCCTACTTTTTATAATCATTTTCAGGATAAGTATGAGCTTTTGGAATGGATTGTGGAAAAGGAATTAATTGCACCCATGGAGCCACAACTTGACCGTGGACAGTTAAAGGAAGCGGTAACGGAAGCATTAAAGAAAATGGAAAAGGAAAAAGAGTTCTATGTAAAGGCTGTAAAGCTGGAAGGACAGAATTCCTTTAAAGAGATTCTGGTACAGAAAGTAACGGATTTGATACTCTGTCGTTTGGATGCGGAAAAAATTCAGCAAAAGATTGTATATCCTTGGCTTACCTCCAAACGAACCGCTGATTTTTTTGCCAATACCGTCTGCTATGCCGTGATTGAGTGGGTAGAGGACGGGATGCAGGTTCCCATCGAGGATGTGGTAAATGTATTTGTGTTTTTGATGGTACATTCCATCGTGGATATGATTGAAATGATAGAGGAGTAGGGATGAATATTTGGATTAGTATTTTGATTATTATCGGAATCAGCTTAGATGCTTTTGCCACAATGGAGGTGGAAGGTGCTATGGCTCCCGAAATTAAAAAGGGATCTTTGGCCATTGCCTGTGCCATTACCACGGGGCTTAGCTTACTCTTTTTCTTTGGAGGGTATTTTCTTTGCTACGAATTAAACGAGCATGATGTGTTTTCCAATGAGGAATTGACGGCGGGCATCATTTCTTCTGCTATTTTCTTTTTTCTGGGGGTTCGCTTAATTATAAAAGCCATCCAAAAAGAGTTTATTCAGGAAAAACGCCGGGAGTTTGGAATCCATTCCTACATTCGTCTGGTAGTAGTGATGTCCTTGTATATTTTGGCGGCGGGCTGCGCCTGCGGATTAATTAGGGCCAATGTATATGTAATGCTGATTGCCATTGTGATTTGTTATATTTTAGTGGTAATTGGCGGAATTTTTACCGGCTATCATTATGGGTTTGAGCAAAAGACTTATGCCTATGCTACCGGCGCGGTGTTACTTTGGGTTGTGGGAACCTATGTGGTTCTTACGGAAATCTTAGCGGTGTTGTAGTATGGCGACAAAAAGAACATTGGAGATATTAAAGCGATTAGATGATGTCTATGGAACCGATAAGATTTGCTATTTAAATCATGAGACGGCCTGGCAGCTTTTAATCGCTGTTATTTTAAGTGCGCAATGTACAGATGCTAGGGTAAATATTGTGACAAAGGATTTGTTTGTGAAGTATCCGACTCTGGAAGCGTTTGCGAACGCTCCTTTGCAGGAAATGGAAGAAGATATTCGTTCTACCGGGTTTTATCACAACAAGGCGAAAAATATTATTGCCTGTGCACGGGTATTGGTGGAAAAATACGATGGTCGTCTTCCGGATACCATTGAGGAGTTGACAGCACTTCCCGGAGTGGGACGAAAGACTGCAAATGTAATACTGGGGAATATTTATCATATACCAAGTATTGTGGTGGATACCCATGTAAAGCGAATTTCCAAGCGTTTGGGACTGACAAAAGAGGATGATCCGGTGAAAGTGGAGTACGATTTAATGAAGAAACTTCCAAAGGATCATTGGATTTTGTATAACATTCAAATCATTACCTTCGGTCGTCAAATCTGTTTTGCCAGAAGTCCAAAGTGTGAAATATGTCCGTTACAGGATTTGTGCGAGGCGAAATAGTTGAAACCGTGTTCGTAAAAGCCTATAATAATAGTGATTGTATGTATTTTTGACACGGTTTGTATCACTTCATATATTTACAAGAGGTCGTTTTCATTTGGAGGGAGAGTAAGTGAGAATTTTTGGCCACAGAAATAATGGTTACGTGAAATATCGTAACATTACGATAGCGGGAGGGGTTGTGGTAAACGTACTGCTGGCGTATTTGATGCACAGACTGCAATTACCTCTCTATCTTGATGCAATCGGAACGATTGCTGCCGGCAGCATTTGCGGGTTCTTTCCCGGTATATTGGTTGCCGTTCTTACAAATTTCTTTTGCTCATTTTTTGCTCCATATTCCCTGTATTACATGTTAATAGGTGTGCTGATGGCGCTTGTTTCCAGTCTGTATGCCCGTGATAAAGACAGAAAGAAAAGCATTTGGAAAGTATTTTCTTTTGTCATCGTTTTGGCGTTGATTGGCGGAGTACTTGGAACTTTATTTCAGTGGATCCTTTTGGGAGACAATCAGTTTGACGATGTGGTAGATGCTGCCACATCCTTTAGCAACAATGCGAATATTCCGTATTTTCTGGCTTCTGTTTTGATTAATATCGGTTTGAATTTTGTGGACAAGGGTATTTGCTCATTTGTGGTCGGAGCAGTTGCGTATTTTATCCCGAGAGAATATGTGATTGGAATTTGGAACAGCGGCTGGAAACAGAGACCTTTGTCAAATGAAGAGATTGCCGATAACAAAAAACACGTACAATCCGGACGGAATTCTATTTTGATTAAAACCGTAGGTATGCTAATTGTAGCCGCAGTTTTGATTACCCTTGTTATGGGGTGGATTGGTGTATCCCAATATTATCAGGCAGAAAAAAATGAATGCCGTTTGAGTGCGGAAAGTACAGCTCACTATACGGCGATGCTCTTAGATGGTGAACAGGTCAAGGAATTTTTAAAAAAAGGCGAAAATGCAAAAGGGTATGCAGAAACGAGAGAGAAGCTTTATGAGATTCGTGATAACTCTGCCCATGTGAAATACTTATATATCATTTCCGTACAACAGGATGGCGGACATTATATTATGGACTTGGAAACGGAAGATATGCCGGCGTACGCACCGGGCGAGGTAGCTCCCATTGATGAACCCTTCTATCCGTATTTGGAAACCCTGTTAGAAGGAGGAGAAATCCCTCCTGTGGAAGCAACTACGGATACCGGATGGTTACTTACGGTATATGAACCGATTCGAGATGAAAATGGGGAATGTGTTGCCTATGTCGGCGCGGATGTTGCCATGTCAAGCATAACCGGATTTGCAATAAGTTATTTAACGAAAGTTGCAATGATTTTCTCCGGATTTTTGATTTTGATTATTTCCTTCGCACTTTGGTTTACAAAGAGCCACTTGATTCAACCGGTAAACAGTATGGTAGCCTGGGCGGATGGGTTTATGAAGCACTCCGGCAACCAGGAGGAAATGGATAAAGAGGTAAAGAAACTTCGGGATATTGATATTTATACGGGAGATGAAGTGGAACAGCTGTACAATTCCCTTTGCAAAATGGCAGCAGATACCACAAACCAGTTAAGGGATATCAATTATTTCGCGGATGCAACCGCAAAGATGCAAAACGGTTTGATTGTTACTATGGCGGACATGGTGGAAAACCGTGATTCCGATACGGGGGCCCATGTACAAAAAACGGCTGCCTACGTAAAGATTATTGCGGAAAGTCTGTTAAACAACGGGTATTACGTGGAAAAACTGACACCGAAGTATATGTCGGATATTGTAATGTCTGCACCGCTTCATGATGTGGGAAAAATTAATATTTCCGATACCGTATTAAACAAGCCCGGAAAGCTTACGGACGAAGAATATGAAATCATGAAGATGCATACCACCTACGGTAAAGAAATCCTTGAAAAGGCGATTGCTACCGTTGAAGGTGAAAACTATTTGAAGGAAGCCAGAAACATGGCGGCTTATCATCATGAAAGATGGGATGGAAAAGGATATCCGGAGGGCCTTCGTGGTGAGGTAATTCCGCTTTCTGCACGAATTATGGCGGTGGCGGATGTATTTGATGCCTTGACGAGTCCACGTGTGTATAAGCCGGCATTTCCGCTGGAAAAAGCCTTAATGATCATGGAAGAGGGCTCAGGAACACAATTTGATCCGAAGTGCGTGAATGCATTTTTAGACGCACTTCCGGAAGTGAAACAGGTGCTAAAGAAATACCAGGGAATGTAATACTTGGAGGAATTCAATGACTGGAATGGGGAGAAAACAACTTTGTGCGGTGCTGGCTGCATCAATTCTGTTTTTGCAGAATGGACTGGTGCTTCATGCTGCAGTAACAGATTCTGACGGTGTGCAGTCAACTGCGAATAATGAACAAAGCGGCGGCGGATATGCGGTATCCGGACAGATCGAAAATGCGGGATATTCTGCCGTTTTATATAATGCAGACAATGGTTTGCCGACATCGGACGCCAATTACGTATATGCTTCTTCTGACGGATATATCTGGGTGGGAAGCTATGCAGGCGTTATGCGCTACGATGGTGTGACTTTTGAACGAATGGACGCTTCTTACGGACTTACCAGTGCAAAAACCATTTTCGAGGACAGCCATGGTCGAATGTGGTTTGGTACCAACGATAACGGTATCGTGGTGTTAAACCGAGACGGAACCTTTGAGCGCTTTACCTATAAGGACGAATTACCGTCTTCCTCTGTACGTGGGTTTGCGGAGGATGATAACGGACGTATTTATGTGGGATTTACCTCCGGTGTGGGCTTCGTGGATACGGATTTGAACTTCCATTTGATAAATGACTCACGAGTCAACCACGAGTATATTATACGCTTGACGTCGGATGTTGATGGAAATGTATATGCCAGTACAAAGCAGGGCTCCATATTTACATTAAAAGATGGAGCTTTGGAAGAGTTTTTTACGGCAGAACAGTTGGGCAACGAGATTGTTTCCACGATTTATGCCGATCCAAAGAAGCCGGGAATGATGTATTTCGGTACGGAATCGGATATGGTGTATTACGGAACCTTTGGACAACAGTTTTCATCCATGAAAAGAATCTCCATTGCACCGGCCACTTATGCGTATTGGATTACGTCTGCCTGTGGAAAAATTTGGATTAATACGGATTCCGTTATCGGATACTTGGAAAATGATGAGTTTAAGGTAGTGGATTCCCTGCCCATGAACAGCTCCATTGAAATGATGTGTCCGGATTATCAGGGAAATCTCTGGTTTGCCTCTACCCGTCAGGGTGTCATGAAAATTGTTACCGGCAATTTCAAAAACCTGACACAGGAAGCGGGATTGGAACCGGAAGTTGTAAACTCTACCTGCAAACATAACGGACTTTTATATGTGGGAACAGATAAGGGCATGTATGCCTTGGACGAGGATAATCATCCGGTGCAAAATGCCCTTACGGAATATATCGGTGACAGCCGTATTCGATGCATTTTGGAAGAAAACGGAAATCTCTGGGTTTGTACGTATACCAATGATTTGGGACTGGTATGTTATACGAAAAGCGACGAAATCGTAAGCTATACCGAAGAAAACGGATTTTTATGTAATAAAACGAGGTGCGCTTCCTTAACACAGGACGGACGAATCCTTGTGGGAACAAACCTTGGACTTGCAATTTTAAAGAACGGAAAAGTCGAAAAGACCTTTAAGGAAGAGGACGGCCTCTCTAATCCGGTGCTGCTTACCGTAGAGGAGGGCATAGACGGCACTATTTATTGCGGAAGCGACGGAGATGGCGTCTATGCAATTGTTGGGGATAAGGTGCAACATCTTACCAGATGGGACAACTTAACCAGTGACGTTATTCTTCGTATCAAAAAGGACCCGGAACGAAATGTGGATTGGATTATTACCTCCAACTCCATTGAATATATGAAAAACGGAAAAATATTTGTTGTGGAGCATTTTCCCTACAACAACAATTTTGATGTGTACTACGACAATTCCGGAGATTTATGGGTACTTTCTTCTTACGGTATTTATTGTGTAAATGCACAGGATGTTTTATCCGGTGAAAAGTTTGAATATCGTTTGTACAACACATCAAACGGAATGGCGGATGTTACCACCAGCAACTCCTTCAGCTATTTGGACGAAGAGGGAAATCTTTACGTATCCACCAGAGGCGGCGTGGATTTGGTAAATATCAATAATTACTTTAACCAGAGCGGAGAGGTGAAGGTAGATTTAAAATACATCCAGGCGGATGAAACGATTATTTATCCGGATGAGGAAGGAAACTATATTATCCCCGCAAATGTAAACCGAATCTATTTCTACCCTGCGGTTTTGGATTATTCCATGACAAACCCGCTTGTAAACATGTACTTTGAAGGCGGTGAGGATCAGGGCGTTGTTGAAAAACAAAGCGAACTTTCTTCCCTGGAATATACAGGATTCCGTTATGGTAGTTATACCCTTCACATTCAGGTGTTAAACGAAGCTACGGGAGTGGTGGAACAGGATGCGTCCTTTAAAATCGTAAAGCAGCCGGAGTTTTTTGAACTTACGGCGGTTCGCGTACTTTTGGTTGCTTTGGTTGCAGTGATTGTGGGTGTTATCGTATGGCGTGTTATGACAGGCACTATCGTAAGAAGACAATACAACGAAATTCGCGAAGCCAAAGAAGAAGCGGAGCGTGCCAACAGCGCGAAGTCCCGTTTCCTTGCCAACATGTCTCATGAAATTCGTACGCCGATTAACACGATTATGGGTATGAATGAAATGATTCTGCGTGAGGATGCTACGGATGTTCCAAAGCAATATTTCCTCTCCATTATTAACTACGCACTGGATGTTCATAATGCGGCGGAATCTTTGCTTAGCTTAATTAATGATGTTTTGGATATGTCAAAAATCGAATCCGGAAAGATGCATCTTGTGGAGCAAAACTACGATACAACGGAAATGCTTCGAGGAATCTGTTCCATGATTCGTGGGCGTGCTGCGCAGAAAGACCTGTCCTTTGGCGTGGATATTGATGAGACCCTGCCAAGAACCTTCTATGGAGACGTTGGAAAAATCAAGCAGATTGTATTAAACCTTTTGACCAATGCGGTGAAGTATACGGAGCATGGCGGATTTACCTTAAAGGTTTCCGTGGAAGAAAAAAATGACGATATATACAGTATTCGCTATTCCGTAAAGGATACGGGAATCGGTGTAAAAGAAGAGGATTTGGATAAGCTTTTCAATGCCTATGAGAGACTGGATGAAGAGAAGAATTCCGCCATTCAGGGAACCGGTTTGGGACTCGATATTTCAAGACAGTTCGCAGAACTTATGGGTGGCAATCTCTGGTGCGAAAGTGAATACGGAAAAGGAAGCGAATTCATTTTGACTTTGACACAAAAGGTTGTTGATAAAAAACCAATCGGTGAATTCAAAGAAGTGGATGATTCCGTTGCAAAGGGTCCGTACGTACCGCAGTTTATTGCACCGGATGCGGAAGTTCTGGTTGTGGATGACAACCCAATGAACCTAAACGTTATCAAGGGCTTGTTAAAGTCTACAAAGATGTTTTTAACCACCGCATCAAGCGGCGAGGAATGTTTGGAAAAGTTGCGCTATGGCGATTTTGATATCGTTCTTTTGGATCATATGATGCCGGGAATGGACGGTGTGGAATGCTGCAAGCATATTCGTGAAACCCATCCGGATTTGCCGGTGTATGCGCTTACTGCTAATACGACGCAGGGGGAAGAGTACTACATTGCCAATGGATTTAACGGATTTTTGGCGAAGCCCATTGACTCGAGACTGCTGGAAAAAACAATTATGAAACATCTTCCGGAGGAAATTGTTTCGAAGCCGGATGAAGCAACAGGCTTCGAGGAACTGGACAAGATTCCGGAAGCGCTTTCCTGGGTGTATGAAGTGGAAGGCATAGATGTGGAGGAAGGAATCAAGAATTCCGGTGGCATCGCTGCTTTCATCTTCTCTTTGCAGATATTCTATGAAACCATTGACGGAAACATCAATGTGATTAAAAAGGCCTATGAGGAAGGGGATTTAATGTTATATACTGTAAAGGTACATGCATTAAAGACTTCTTTCCGAATTATCGGAGATTTAGAGATGTCTAAGAGATGCGAAGATTTGGAAAAGGCCGGTAACAATGAAGATGTAGCCTTTATCAAAGAAAATACGTCGATAATGGTTGCGGACTATAGAGCTTACAAGGATAAGCTGGCACGAATTATGGACAAGCCTGAGGAAGTGGAAGAAGAGAAAAAAGAAATCACTTCGGAAGAATTGCAGGACGCATATGATGCGTTAAGAGAACTTGTTCCGAGTATGGATTATGACTCCGTGGAAATGATTTTGGGCCAGTTAAAAGAATACAAGCTTCCGCCAAAGGATGAGGAAGTGTTTAAAGAACTGCAAACGATGTTAAAACTGTTTCAGTGGGATGAGATGGAAGACTTATTAAAACAGGGAGAATAGGCAATATGGAAAAAAATGCGGCAATGATTATAGCGGAAAAAGAAACATTTTTGGTGCGGACCATGGAAAAGAAACTGAAAGATGCGAGATTGGATGCTATTTTTTCTACATGGAATGTTACGGAAATTAATTCCAAGTGGGAATCGGCTATGCTTATTATTTTGTATCTGGAAGATGGGGAGCGCCCGCCTGAGGATGCAATGCACTTTATAAGTGAGAAAGCTTCCGAAACGGATAAACAAGTAATCCCCGTGCTGGAAAAAAACGATCAGCAGTACTTCTGCGATCATTTTTCGGGAGATTTGGTGTATAAAACTTTCTATCGACCGCTTAACAATGATGAGTTGGTATCTTCTGTACAGGAGGTTTTTCTTCGTGTGGAGGCAGGGGATTTTAAAAAGACAATTCTGATTGTGGATGATGATCCCAATTACCTTGGATTGGTACGAGAATGGCTGAAGGGAACCTATAAGGTTGCCATGGCAAATTCCGGAATGCAGGCCCTTCGCTGGCTTGGAAAACACAAGGCAGATCTTATCCTTTTAGATTATGAAATGCCTGTCACCTCCGGACCGCAGGTTCTTGAGATGCTTCACAGTGAGCCGGAGACCAAAAATATTCCGGTAATGTTTTTAACGGGAAAAAGTGACAAAGACAGTGTTATGCAGGTAATGTCATTGAACCCACAGGGATATTTTTTAAAGAGTATTGAACGTGAAGAATTAGAACGCAAACTTTCGGAGTATTTCTTAACACATATTGGGGAGTAATAAACAGTGTTTGATTTTTTTAGAACGTATCAATTTGATATGATGACCGGACTGATTGCAATCAGCGTCATGATTGCAATCTTTGCATCCGTCAGCAAAGTTTTTTCTCCGAAGCGACGAAGAATTATCGTTTGGCTGGCGTTGGGGGCTGCCTGCCTGGTATTTGCGGACCGGTTGGCATATGCCTTTCGAGGTGTGGACGGTACATTGGCCTTTGTGATGGTTCGCCTGACCAACTTTGCGGTATTTGCATTTAGTCTGATAAATCTTCAGATTTTTAATGAGTATTTAAAAGACCTTTACTTAAATGAAGGAGGGCGTAAAGAGGTTCCGCTTCGAATTAAAGTAGTGGATTACCTTGTGGCGGCCGGCGTATTTTTGGTTTTGGTTTCCCAGTTTACCGGGATTTATTATTATTTTGATGAACATAACACCTATAACAGAGGCCCGCTATTCTTCTTATGCTATATTATGCCGGTGTTTATTATGGTGATTCAGATTTCGTCGATTCTTCAGCACAGTAAAACCTTAAGAAAAAGTGTGCGCTGGTCAATTTTCCTCTTTGCATCATGTCCGTTAATTGCATCCGCAATACAGGCGTTTGCCTACGGAATTTCCTTGACCAATATGTCCGTGGTATTCATGGTTGTTGTCATATATTTGATTGCACTTCAGGATGCAAACCAGCAAATTGAATGGGCGAATGAAAGTCGAATTGAGCACTTAGAGGAAGAACAACAAAGAATATACCAATTATTCGATCAGACCGTAACGGCATTTGTCGGAGCAATTGACGCAAAGGATCCTTATTCCAAGGGACATTCTGCAAGAGTAGCACACTATGCCGGTATTTTGGCAGAAAAGGCAGGAAAAACGCGGAAAGAATGTAGAGAAATATATTATGCTGCAATGCTTCATGAGGTGGGTAAAATCGGTATTCCGGACAGTATTGTTTCAAAAGACCATGCATTAACCGATGAAGAATACACTGAGCTAAAGCGTTATCCGGAAATCGGAAGTGAAATATTATCCAACATTACGGAATTCCCTTTTTTAAAAGTTGGAGCCTTGTACCATCACGAATGGTATGACGGAACCGGATATCCGGAAGGACTTGTGGGAGAAGAAATCCCGGAGATGGCAAGAATCATTGCTGTAGCAGATGCCTATGATACCATGACATCCCAAAGAAGCTACAGGGATCCTTTGCCACAGCTTAAGGTGCGCGAAGAACTTGTTAAGGGAATGGATACCCAGTTTGATCCGAAATATGCAAAACTGATGCTGGAATTAATTGACAACGATTCTGAGTATATTATGCAGGAACGTCACCAGCAAAAGGAGTTCTCCGAAAACAGTGAGCTTCTCTGCGGTGCATATCGCGATCATATCTCCGAAGGATTTTCATTGATGCAAAAACCGGTTCGGGTACATTTTACCTGCGAGCCGAGAAAATCGATAGAAGAAGATGTCTGCATGCCGGCAGTGATTCTGTTTGACTCTTTGGATGCTAGAGTGCACACCAATGTAAAGGATATCGAGAACTTAAACTATGTTGAATACGGTGAATTGTGGCTGGATGGTTATACCATTTCTTCTGCTGCAAGAAATATGAAATCGGAATACAACAAGGTCGGAGACGTCATTGGCCAAAAAGAAGCCTATGATTTGGGAGAACCGATTGAATATGAGTTGTTTGCTGTAAAGGTAAAAGATCATGTTCTGGTTCGAACCACAAGCATTTATGGTACAATGGAATCAGTAGTTGCCCTTGAGGATAATTCCGGATTTGCTTATCTGGCCTTTACCGGTGAACACTGCCGTATCGGAGATGTAGTGATTACACGGGAAGAGGAAGAGGTGCCGGAAGACTACATTCCTCGAATCGCCAACGAAATTAATTATATCAATCGACTGGAAGGCGATGTCCCGAATGTTCAAATCGATGGATATCGAAGCGCATCAACCGAGGGCGTTTTGGTAACCGATGGCATGGAATTAAACTTTTATGTTATGATGTTACCGGCAGCACAGCGTGTATGGCAGTGCCCGTTTATTAACGTGTTTTATTCCAAGGATAAACAACCATACGGGGAAGACTACCGGGAATATGCACTTATCCGTTTCGACGGAGAGACAGAAAATGATGGAAATTATGCCACCAATAAGCTTACAATGAAAAAGACATCCGATTTTACAAATTGGGATGACTGGAAGAACATTGGAAAGCAGGGATTTGAAGCCAGCGTAGTGATTCGCCGCTTTGGAAATCGTATCACCACAGTTACTTCAAATAACGGTATTTCCATCAAAAATGTAACCACGATTACAGATGATAATAAAGAGATTTATGTATCATTGACAGGTGATCAGGTGGCACTTACTGATATTCGAATCAGATCATAATGATGAAGGAGGAAACAAAATCATATGTCAGTTGCAGTACGTTATTACTCAAAGAGTGGAAACACAAAAAAACTTGCAGATGCAATTGCAGAAACTTGTGGAGTGGAGGCATTAAATACACAGCATCCAATTGAGGAACAGACAGATATACTTTTCTTGGGTGCCAGTGTTTACGCATACGGAATCGCGGAGGAAATGAAACGTTTCATCGCGGATTTAGATCCACATAAGGTTGGAAAAATCGTAGTATTTTCTACTTCTGCATTGGCAGAACGCGCATATCCGGAGATATCCAAGATTATCAAGGATATGGGTCTTGTTGTGGAAGAGAAGAATTTCTATTGCCGTGGCAGTTTCTTGATGATGCATAAGGGTCGTCCAAACGACCAGGATATCGCAGACGTGAAACGCTTCGCAAAAGAAATAATTGCGTAGTTTTAAAGGTGACAGACGGTTCTCTGTCACCTTTTTTTGTTGACACTTTATACAAAAATCGATAAAATACCATTTGTACGCAGAAGTGGCGGAATACCGAAGATGGAACGGTAGTTCCATCGCAGGCAGACGCGCAGAAGTGGCGGAATTGGCAGACGCGCAGGCTTCAGGTGCCTGTGGTAGCAATATCGTGTGGGTTCAAGTCCCATCTTCTGCACGAAAATGCGAAGTTGAGAACACCTTTCATTCAAAGATATGGTTGTTCAGAGGTAGCTTCGCTATAGTGTTTGATTTAGAGCATAGGTAAAAAAAGCCTATGCTCTTTTTCGTATGTGCGAAAAAAACACCTTCTACAGTAACGCAGAAGGTGTGTCACACTAATATCATTGAATTACACTATTATCAAGCGCATATTCTAAAAGAGTTCCGATAAGTTCGTTACGGCTTCTTTCTGTTTTTGAAGCCATCTCATCTATTCTTTCTACAGTCTCTTCTTTTATTCGAATAGAAAAGGTTTTATATCCATCAGAGCCACGCTTTTTTATTATCAATTTATCTGCCATAGAATCACATCCTTTATAACTACTTATATGTTAATTCTAGAGCTGAAGAATATGAAAATATATGATATATAATCTGTGATAATATATGTTATAATTCTAACAAGCGAATTAAAAAAAGAATGAATTGCAATATATATTATACGAGGAGGCACAATGGGAATAGATCCAAAGGATTTAGCAGATTTATTGGATGGGAAAACTATCGAGGTTTCTCCTGAAGATGCTGCAAAAATAGAGCGAGCAATAAAGGCACATGAACGAGCAAAGATGGCTGAAAGAGTACATGACATTATGAGCTCATCAATATTAACACCAGCTGAATCGCTGAAATCTGGAGCAGACTCTTTAGCTACGGGGATTATGATGGCTAATGCTGACCCGAATGATCCAGATTCTGCCAAAAAAGGCATAAAGATGGTTGTATGCGTATTTGGAATAATAATAACCATCGTAGTTCAAGCGCTGGCAGCATATATTGTTGCTTTTAACTATGAATTTGTTGAAGCACACCATGATGTAATTAAGGTGATTTTTGGCATAATTGAAATCGGTGGACTTTTGCTCATAATTCGTCTGATTAGAGCAATATTTGACAGACCTCTGCTAATAAAAATGCTTTTCGACAGAGAAGCATTTACAGAAGCAAATAAATATCATGGTGCGGGGATAAACGGAACCAAGAGTATTTTGTTTACGGTATTGCTCGTTCTTATAGTAATAATCGCAGTTGCACTTGTTTTACTACTAGTATAGGAGGCTGTTTCTTATGGGAAATGCAGATTTTATATTAAAACTTGTAACTATGTTTGGAATTTTTGTTGTAGCATTGATTCCGGCATTCATAGCAAAAAGCAAGAATCGTTCATTTATAAAGTTTTATTTATTCGGCATTGTTTTAATAATACCTGCTATTGTTGTTGCCATTATTTTGAGTGATCCAGAAGATGAAGCCATAGTAAAAGGCAAAGGCGTTTGGCTTTTGATTGCTGTTATTTCTTTTTATTTCATCATAAAGAATCTTACAAAGTTTATCGATTATCATCTCTTAAACTATATTGATTCAGCGGGAATAGCATATGATGATTCCAAGTATATGGCAATAATGATACTTGCGTTATTACTAGATGTACTAATCACAACAGTATTAAGCATTGTCGTTGCAGATGTTATCAGTAGACCGATTATCGCAATTTTATTCTCTTACATCTCAAAAGTAAGAGACTTTGATGATAGGGGCAAGGCAGTCACGTTATTTAAGGGGGTATTATTTTCTATCTTTTTACATGAAGAAAATAAGACGAGAATACTTAATCAAAAAGCAGAAAGTTTTAACAACAAATACAGCAATCCTAATAGAAAGTAATTGCTGAACGGATGAAATGTTTGAAAAACAACAAAATAGTTGTTATATTTAATGTTACCTAATATGTTATAAAATATTAAAATAACGAACCTGAGGAGGTCAATGTATTTATGAAAAAGAAAATCTTATCGTTAATCCTTGCAACAGCAATGGTTGCATCTGTGCTTACCGCTTGCGGTGACAAAACATCGGAAGAATCAACTTCTGAGGTGCAAACAGTAGTTGGTTCTGATGCAAAAGATACATCAGAAGTAGCTGAAGATAAAGGTGGTGATGCACCTGTTTCAACTGAGGCGGAAGCATCGTCAGATACAGAAGCTTTCATTGAATCACTGAATGTCGTTGAAAACAACGTATATGGAATTGATTTTTCAGCTGAGAATATCGATAATCCGCCTGCAACTTTTGATACATACAATGATGTCATTACACATCTTATACATGATTCAATGCTTAATGGAACCAATAACGTATTTTTTGGTAAGAATTACAGCAGCACAAGTGACTTGATGAACGACGTGTTCGCTAAAACATCTGTCGCAAGTTACTTCACAGAATTGGATAACGGCACAGTTGATGCTACTACAATTGCTAATGTAATTGATGCCGTTGCAGAAACTGAAGGAACTTCCGTTTATATGATCGCTATCGAATCTGATGATATTTCAACAATCATGGTTTATTATGAGAATGGAAATGCTTATGGTATTGCAAACATCACAACAGCTGAGGACGGTACAATCAGTTTTGATTGGAGCACACATTCTCAACAGTGTATAGATAATGGTGGCTTGGTTGTAAGAGCTTACAAAATACATCTTACAGATGGTGTAGTTGATTCTGTAGAAGAAGGCTAATTTTTCAATCTCCCGAGAATAATCTCGGGAGATATTTTTTTGCGGATTATCCCCATAAGTATGGGACCCTATCTGCTATTTTTTTATTTCAACTGTGTGTCATGCAAGCGTAAATCGTGTGTAAATTAGGGTACGTAAAATCAAGGGGCTAAGACCTCTATTTACACACTGTTGAAAAGATTACACACTTTTTGCATATAAAAGTGTAAATTGCTAAGGTCGATAAATACTGGGTTTCCAGCCATTTGGCAATTAAATTCAATAATTCTGAGCCAAATAGTACAAGGGCATAAGGGGCGCTGGCACATCGCTCTGCTTGTGCTCGGCATAGCCGAGAGCGCCCCTTATGCAAAATTCGCTTCGCTCATTTAATTTTCAGAAAGCAAAACATGAAAAAAGCGGTAGCAAAAACTACCGCAATTAATCTTAATGATGTTGTTCTTTCCATTCGGTTAAAGCTGTCTCTAATTTGGTAAAATCGCAAGCAAACATTTGGACCTTGCCAGAGCTAATTTGCTTATCATATATCTTTGATGCCTTGAGCAAAATATCATCTACAATCTTTACGCAAAAAGAATATTCCTTGTTTAACAAATCCTTGTATTTAGCAAGTTCTTCTGAATCACCTTCTGCGGCATTGAAGTCTACAAATGATATTACATCATCTGTAACCGGAATCATTTTCTTTATATCAACAGCAGATAATATATGCTTAACTTTTGTATCATCGTCTGTTGCAACACACACCGCATTGTGAGATACAGATTCTTTATCTTCAATAGCAAAAACGAGAAATCTATCAGGATATGTATCTTTCCATGTTTTATGCTTTTCTTTTGCGGACGTCAGTGGCAAAACATATTTCTTATCGTTGTTTGTCATAAGAACGCCCAAATAAGGTTTGTTATCATAGTCGTTAGGTTTATAGAAGACTTCAGAACAAGCATTATGAAGGTGCTTCAGATAATCCATATCTACATTTACAAATTTTAAATTTCCATCCAGTTTAAACATAGCAATCCCCTAACAAAAAATGTGGGAAGCTTAAGCTTCCCACTCATTAAAGTTCATCTCTTTACGGAAAACCCGAAGGTTAATGGAGACCTTCTTTAAAGTTCATCTCTTCACTAACTCGCAGGTTAGTAGGTTAATGGAGACCTTTCTAAGATTATATTACACCCATCAGCGCTGATTTTCAACTTGAAATTATGATTCAATTGTAGGTGTTGATAAATCTTTAGCATAGCCATTATACATATCCATTTTTGCTAACTCTGCTGGTGAATTTTTGAATACTTGATCTAGTAAATACTTGAACTTTACACCAGATTCTTTATCCTTAAAAAGAATTTGATAAAATCCATACATTTCAGATTCAATATCTAAAGATGCTTGAATCGCAGAATTAATAACTTTTGTATGTTTCTCATTAATATTCTCTTCTAGAATCGGATTAGATTCTATCTGTAACATATCATACCTAAAGTTCCTTATGGATGAAATGATTTTAGCGATTTCATCCAATTTTGCCTTATCTTTATTGATAAGTTCCAAATCTAATTCTTTAATCATAATTTTGTCCTCCAAAGCAGGACTCGAGTCTCTTTTTACTTAAAATTTTGAAGCTTCATAACACCATAATACAACATAGTTTATTGCTGTCAATGCCCGTAAAATCAGCGTTTCTCCAAAAGCTTGTAAAAGTTTGCAAAACTTTTTAAAAGTATTAAAAACTATGCAAAAGTATGAAAATGTGAAATTTTTGTGAACAAATAGTTTAGCATCTTCGATGCTCGGTTTGATTCATGAAAAGGAGGGCTTAATCATGGATGGTAATAACCGAGGACACCCTTGGTGGGATGATCGAGTGGAGCTAACTAAGACAACAGAGGTATCTTTCGATGAAAGTATTTTCGCTACACCTAAATCAATCTATAACTACTTTGATTCAAAGATATATGGCTGTGACGAATACAAGAAGAAAATGTCTGTGGCTATTTGGAGCTCGCTCCATCGTGATACCAAAAGCAATTTTCTTGTGATTGGTGAATCTGGTTGCGGTAAGACAGAACTTGCCCGCGTTTTGAAAGAGATTTATCCCAATACGTCTATTTTTGACGCTTCCAATGCTTCACCAAAGGCATTTAAGGGAAACAATTCATTATCTGACTGTCTGCTATCAGTTGATACTTCACAAAAGCCATGGGTATTTATCGATGAGTTTGATAAATGCATTTTAAAGGGCTCAAATGTCGGAAGTATGATGGCTGACGAGATTCTTAAACTCGCAGAAGGTGCTTCGATATACGTAGGTGAGGATAAGCAACGCAAGCTCGTTGATACATCATTAGTCAATTTTGTTTTTCTGGGTAGTTTTTCGGAATTGAAAAAGAACCGAAAAAAAGATATTGGCTTTTGCTCGTCTAATAATTACAAATCAGAAGATTCCCCTATAACTATAACAAAAGCAGATGTTTTGACTTCTGGCATTCTTAGCAATGAATTTCTTGGCAGAATCAACAGCGGGATTATTCTATTGCCATCCATGTCACCTGAAACTGTTAGGGAAATCCTAAATGACAATCGCTATAGCCCTGTTACAAGACTTGAAAAACAATATGGCATATCTATTAATGTTCATCCCAATTACATTGAAGAACTGGCAAATATGACGCCTGAATATGGTGTACGAGGAATTTACTCCGCACTACAGGAAAAAATCTGTAATGCACTTTTTGAAAACTCAGAAGCAACAACTATAGAACTATGACCTTAAGGAGGATTAAGATGATTACAAGAGAAACACTAATTGAAGAATTATCACAGAAGTATCCGCAGTACCGCTTCATTCCTACAGATGTAACTAAGAATGGTGATGTGCATCTTCAAGGAATATGTGTAAGGAGTGATTCACCGATTGCACCAACCATTTATTGTGATTCGATTATCGAACGTTGTGAAGATAATCTGGATAAAGCAATTGAGATTATCAGCAATATCATAGAACAGCATCAGGCTCCTGATATTGATCTTGCGAAGCTAAAGAACCGAGATTTCATTCTTGAAAGAATTCGTATTGGAGTTCAGAAAGAATCTGAAGAGAAACTTGTTAAACACCCTGTTGAAGAATTCCCAGGAATGGAGGCTTACTTGTACTTCGCAGAAAATGGTGAAAACCACGATATGTGGTCAATAAAACTAAATACCGAGTTACTTGCATCTGCAAATATTTCAGAAGAAATCGCATGGGAAAAAGCTGAGCAAAATACTTTTGAAGCAACCACCTTACAAAGCCTATCATCAGTTTTGGCTGAAATGCTTGGTGATGGTGCGGATGATAATATGTTTGATATGTTACCTTGCGAGATGTATGTGATTAGCAATAAAGAAAAGGTGAAAGGTGCCGCAAGTATCTTGAATCATGAATTGCTGAAGAATTTTGCCAAAGAACATGACTGCTCTTCACTATGTGTGTTGCCAAGTTCCCTTCACGAGGCAATTCTTGTACCTCTACAGGGAGAATATAACATCGAAGATTTCAACGCCATGGTTTGTGAAATCAATGCAACAGAACTATCCCCAGAGGATGTGCTTGTTAATCGAGCTTATGTAATCTGCTTCGAGGAATAGGGGAATCATATGCTTAAATTGAAATTTCATCCAAATAGTACAAATGATTTTGTTGAAGCTATAGAAATTGTGGATGATGGTTCCTTTTCACAGAGAGAAATCGAAGAACTTAAACCGGCACTGGAGAAGCTACAAATTCAAAACACTGCAGTAACCTTTGCTAGGAAGCATAAAAACAAAGAATATGAATGCTTTGCAGATGGCTTGCTTACAGATTATGCATATGTTGCTGAAATGCTTTCTGATTGTTGGCAATATCCTGATGAACCACTACTTGAAAATGGCAAGCCTGACATTCGACCATATATGGGAGTCATACATTTGTTACAGAATGTTATTAATCTTGCGTTACAGTCACGAAGGCGCCTTGATGAATACAAAGAAGTATTTGGAGATTTACCATCAGATATTTTTAACAATACATAAATATGGGCGTATTTACTGTGCGTGATGTCAACTAATAGATGAACGCACGCACAGTCCTTTTTTGATTAAAGCTCTTTTGGTATAATTTGGATAAGGATTTTTAGGAGATTTATATTATGCCAAAAAAGAAAGAAGTCCCATATAATGACAATAATATAGCGATAGCATACTATCGATGTTCTTCTGATAAACAGGAAACTTCTGTTCAACAGCAACAGGAGGAAGCTAAGCGTTATGCAAAAGCTCATGGTTACGAACTTTTGTATGAGTTCATGGATGATGGTATCTCCGGAAAATCATCATTAACAAAAAGAGATGGCTTTGTTAACATGCTTGCTCAAATAGGCGATATAAAGCCTGCTATTCTTATCCTTTGGAAGGTAGATAGACTGGCACGTAATGACGATGATATGTATATCGCCAAAAAGACAATTCGAGATGCTGGCTGTCGAATACATTATATAGCTGAACCCACACCTGATGATTCCCCTGAATCATATCTGATGGAGGGTATGCTTGAAAAATTTGCAGCATATTATTCTAAACAGTTATCTGTAAATGTCAGACGTGGTCAGTATTATAACAGGGAACGTGGATTGTATCTCGGAGTTAAAATGCTTGGCTACACGTTTGAGGGAGAAGGACGTCATAATAAACATTATGTTATTGACCCTGATACAGCACCAATCGTGCAACGTATTTTTAGGCTGTATGCCGATGGCAAAAGCATGCAGCAAATCTGTAATCAACTAAATGATAAAGGGCGAGTAACCATTCATGGCAGAAAATTTACCATAAACAGTGTCCGTCATATATTGAAGAATGATGCTTATATCGGCACATATCGATATGCAGATACAGTCATTGAAGGTGGAATGCCTGTGATTGTTGACAAGAAACTGTTTGATGAAGCTCAGAAGATGCTTGCAAAGAACAAGAAATTTGGCGCACAGAATGCACGTGGTTTAGATGATAATAATAAACCGAGATTTTTCCTTACGGGCAAACTATACTGCGGTGAATGCGGAGACAGCATGCAAGGCACTTCGGGACGTTCAAAATCTGGTTCGAAGTATTACTATTATTCCTGCAACGACCAACATAAAGGAAAACGTGGAAATGGATGTAAAAAGACGCCTGTGCGAAAAGAATATCTAGAGGAATATGTATGCGCTCAACTTGCGATGTTCCTTGATGATACAGAAAATCTCGCATCATTGGCGGTTGACCTTGCAGAATATTACAAGAAAGCATATGACGTGCAATACATAGATTCGCTTAAGTCTGATTTGAGAACAACAGAATCACAGCTTGATAATGTGATAAAAGCAATCTTAGGCGGTGCAAGCGGTGAAACTATAAATACTAAGTTAGCTCAGCTTGAAGAACGTAAAAAAGCTTTAATGGACGTTATAGCCACTGAAGAGATAAAAAGCCGAGTTGTAAAAGACAGTGAGTCGGTAAATGCATTCTTTGAAAGATTCAGACATGCGGATATGTCAGACCCAGAGAACAGAGATATTGTATTGGGATATTTTGTGGATAAAATATATGTGTTTGATGACAGACTGATAATAACAAGCAAGTTTGATGAAGCTGAGCATAGCATCTTGTTTTCGGAAATAAAGGAGAAAACAAGCGGAGAAAAGTGTTCTACTACTTCACAGCTCTCCGCATTAAGAAAAATGCCCGGACAATTTGTCCGGGCATTTTTCTTATGTGAATCGTGGCTTTAATGCGAAGCGAGAGTCAAGTCCCATCTTCTGCACTTTATAGAAGGAATCCAAAAAGGGATTCCTTTTTTGCTTTGAAATGGTAAAATAAAAATATGTATAATATTTTTGTAGATTTTGAAATGCAGCCGATTTTCGCGGAGGAGCATCCTGAGGAGTATTCCATCTGCCATACGGAAATCATTCAGATCGGCGCAGTAGTTTTAAATGATAAAAATGAAGAAATATCGTCGTTTAAGCGCTTTGTGAAGCCGCGGTATTCCGATTATATTGATGAACACATTCGTTTGCTTACCGGCATTACCATTCAGCGTTTGGAGAAAGCCCCTTATTTTGAAAAGGCGTTTGCTGATTTTTTGGAGTGGTGCAATCATTATCGGGACTTTACAGTTTTTGCGTGGAGTGCAAACGATAAACTGCAACTGACCCATGAATTGCAGTTAAAAAAGATTCCGGAAAGCGAAAAAATAAACTACCTGTTAGATTGTTGGAGGGACTTCCAAAAGGAATACGGCACTCTTGTTGGCGTCCATTATTCCCTTTCTTTGGAAAAAGCTCTTTATATGGCAGGGGAAATGTTTGACGGGAAAGCTCATGATGCGTTGTACGATGCCAGAAATACAGCATCACTTTATGCAAAGAGCCGTGATAAGGAAAGGTTTCTTGCGGAAGTAAAGCGGATAAAAGAAATGGCAGGAAATGATGAACCTACGACCTATTCCATTGGTTCTTCCGTTGATTTTGAGGCATTGAAACAAAATTTAAAAGAATAATGAAAGAATAAAAAGGATTTCTACGATGTATGCGGAATAAATACAGTAGAAACCCTTTTTTGTCTTGGTGAGGAAATAAAACATGACAATACGTGAGCAGATTGAGCAGATGCAGGCAGAGACCTTAAGTGAATTTGCCACATTGGATCAGAATTCAAGAGGACGAGACGTGGAAGAACCACAGTGTGATATTCGTCCGGTATTTCAACGAGATAGGGATCGTATTCTACATTCCAAATCATTCCGTCGTTTAAAAAACAAAACACAGGTATTTTTGGACCCGCAAGGGGACCATTACCGTACCCGTATGTCCCATACCCTAGAGGTTTCACAGAATGCCAGAACCATTGCAAAGGCACTTCGAATGAACGAGGATTTGGTAGAGGCAATTGCATTGGGACATGATTTGGGACATACCCCCTTTGGACATTGCGGGGAGCGCGTTTTAAACAGAATGTCTTCGGAAGGGTTTATTCATGCAGAGCAAAGTGTTCGTGTTGTTGAGAAGTTAGAGCAGGAAGGCCGCGGCTTAAACCTTACATGGGAAGTCCGGGACGGGATGCGAAATCACAGAACCAGTGGACATCCGGCGACCCCGGAGGGACAGATTGTTCGCCTTGCGGATAAGATTGCCTATATCAATTCCGACGTGGATGATGCAATCCGCGGAAAGATTATGGCAGAGGAATCTTTACCGAAGGAGATTCGAAACACCCTCGGAACTTCTGTTAAGGCCAGGCTGGATCGCCTGATTCATGATGTAATTATAAACAGTACCGGTTCTCCGGAGATTCGTATGTCAACTGAGGTTGACGAGGCTATGAAGGATCTTCGAAGCTGGTTGTTTACCAATGTATATACCAATCCGGTGGCAAAGGGAGAAGAAACCAAAGCCAGTCGTATGATTGAAGAATTATATCGTTACTATTTGGAAAACTCCAATGCATTGCCGGATCGATATCGCGGAATGTATATGGACGAGGGTGAACCATTGGAGCGAGTGGTGTGTGATTACATCTCCGGAATGACGGATTCCTTTGCCTGCAAGACATTTAACGAGATATTTATTCCGATTTCCTGGGAGGAGTACTAAAACATGCCAATGTATTCGGAGGAGATTATCAACGAGATCAGTTCCAAAGTGGATATTGTTGATGTGATTTCTCCATATGTCAGTTTAAAAAAGAAGGGCAACACCTATTTTGGCCTTTGCCCTTTCCATAATGAAAAGACAGGCTCTTTTTCCGTGTCGCCGCAGAAGCAGATGTTTTACTGTTTCGGCTGTGGCAAAGGTGGGAATGCGTATACTTTTTTGATGCAGCACGAGAATATGACTTTTCCGGAGGCAGTGCAGACCCTGGCTGCTCAGGTGGGGGTGGAGCTTCCACAGGAGGAGATGACTTCGGAACAAAGGGCTGCGCAAAACAAAAAGGAGCAGCTTTTTGAAATTCAAAAAGAAGCGGCCAAGTATTTTTACCTGTCTATGCGAGACCAAAGAGGAAAGCAGGCTTACGATTATTTTTCGGGACGACAGCTTTCCGAGGAGACCATGAACAAATTTGGCCTTGGATACGCAGGCAAAACCAGTGATGAATTGTATCGTTACCTAAAGAGTAAGGGATATAAGGATGAGGTTTTAAAAGACAGCGGTCTGGTTACCATTGATGAAAAGCGTGGTGGTAAAGACAAGTTTTGGAATCGTGCCATGTTCCCCATTTTTGATCAGCAAAAGCGTGTGGTTGCTTTTGGAGGTCGTGTTATGGGGGATGGAGAACCGAAGTATTTAAATTCTCCGGAGACTCCGATTTTTGATAAGTCCCGTACTCTTTACGGACTTCAGTTTTCAAGAGCATCGAAGCGAGGGTATTTCATCCTTTGCGAGGGGTATATGGATGTCATTGCTTTGCATCAGGCAGGATTTGATTGTGCCGTGGCATCTTTGGGAACCGCCTTTACCCCGGGGCATGCATCACTGATGAAGCGGTTTGTAAACGATGTGTATTTAAGTTTTGACAGTGACGAGGCCGGTACAAAAGCAAAGCTCCGGGCGATTCCTATTTTGGAAGGCGCGGGACTTACCTGCAAGATTATTAACATGGAGCCTTACAAGGATCCGGATGAGTTTATAAAAGCAAAAGGTGCTGCTGCTTATGAGGAGCGTATCCGAAATGCAGAAAACAGCTTTTTGTTTACGGTGCGGATGTTACAGAGGGATTACAATATGTCGGATCCCACATCCAAAACTGCTTTCTACCGGGAGATTGCCGGACGCATCGTTCATTTTCCGGATGACTTGGAACGAACCAATTATATTGAGGCGGTGGCGACTACTTACGGTATTCGGGCAGATGAGCTGCGTTCCATGGTCAATTCCGTGGCGGCAAAGGAAGCTTTGAATCCTTCTTCTCCCCGAGAGTACAGAGAGGAAACTCCGCTGACTCCGCAAAAAGCCAAAAAGGACAATGCTGCCAGACAGGCCCAGAAAATGCTTCTTACAAGGATTACGGAAGAACCGTTTTTACTGGGGAAGCTTGAAAAATATATTACTGCTGAAGATTTTGAAGAAGGGATGTTTCGGACTGTGGCGACCCATCTTTTTGAGCAGATTCAAAAGGATGAGTTAATGCCAACCAACATCATTAATCTCTTTGAAGAAGAGGATGAACAGCAGGAAGTAGCGTCTATTTTTCACGCGCCCATCGGTGAATTGGAATCCCCTGAAGCAAAAGAAAGGGGCTTAAAAGAAGTGGTAATGAGAGTAAAAAAAGATTCCTTTAAACGAAGGAGAGAGCAAATGCCGGAGACGGATCCGGGTATGCTTACTCTTGTTATGGAAGAAAAGAAACTGCAAAAAGAACTGGAAAACATCAGTTATTATATCTAAGAGAAAGAGGACAAATATATGGCAGAAAAGAAAACCAAGAAAACGACAACCGAAGAAGAAAAGGTAGCAAAAAAGACTACCACAAAAAAGACTGCAGAGAAAAAGACCGCGGAGAAAAAAACAGAGGAAAAGCCTGCAAAAAAGTCTGCTGATAAAAAGGGACTTTCAACAGAAGAACAGACAGCTATTTTTGAAAAAGCTTTGCAGGACTTGTTAAAGCTTGCAGGAGATAAAAAGAATCTCTTGGAAGAAATCGATATTCAAGAGGCTACAAAGTCCTTAAACCTTACCAAGGAACAGTATAACAAAATCTTGGTGTTCCTTCGCAGAAACAAGGTTGATATTTTGATGATGTCCGAGGACGACGAGGACATTGACCTTGCTTTGGAAGATGAAGAAGATGTGGAAGTGGAAAAGATTGACCTTACGGTTCCGGACGGAGTTTCCATCGAGGATCCGGTTCGTATGTATCTAAAGGAAATCGGTAAAGTACCGCTTCTTTCCGCTGATGAAGAAATTGAGCTCGCAAAGGCCATGGCAGAAGGTGACCAGGAAGCCAAGAAAAAGCTGGCGGAGGCCAACCTTCGACTGGTGGTTTCCATTGCAAAGCGCTACGTTGGACGTGGTATGCTTTTCCTTGATTTGATTCAGGAAGGAAACTTAGGATTAATCAAGGCGGTTGAGAAGTTTGATTATACCAAGGGATACAAATTCTCCACCTATGCGACCTGGTGGATTCGTCAGGCTATTACCCGTGCGATTGCAGATCAGGCTCGTACCATTCGTATTCCGGTACATATGGTGGAAACCATTAACAAGCTGATTCGCGTTTCACGTCAGTTGTTACAGGAATTAGGTCGCGAACCCACTCCGGAAGAAATCGCAGCTGAAATGGATGTGCCGGTAGAAAAGGTTCGTGAAATCTTAAAGATTTCCCAGGAGCCGGTTTCTTTGGAAACACCAATCGGTGAAGAGGAAGACTCTCATCTTGGTGACTTTATTCAGGACGACAATGTTCCGGTGCCTGCAGACGCCGCAACATTTACGTTATTAAGAGAGCAGTTGGGAGAAGTTCTTGAAACCCTTACGGAAAGAGAACAAAAGGTACTTATTTTACGATTTGGTTTGGAAGACGGAAGAAGCCGTACTTTGGAAGAAGTAGGTAAGGAGTTTAATGTTACCCGTGAACGTATCCGTCAGATTGAAGCAAAGGCGCTTCGCAAGCTTCGTCACCCAAGCCGCAGCAGAAAGTTAAAGGATTACTTAGAGCAGTAAAATGGTGACTTTATCAAAACGAATGCAAGTAAATGCCGACTTATGTTCCAAAGGCGGTGTTGTGGCGGATATCGGCTGCGATCATGGCTATTTATCCATTTATTTGGTGCAGTCCGGAAAAAAGGAATGCGCAATTGCTATGGATGTACGCCCGGGGCCGCTTAGCAAAGCGAAAGAAAATGTTTCGGCATATTGCTTGGAAGATAAGATAACGTTTCGCTTATCGGATGGGTTGGAAAAACTTTCTCCAAAGGAGGCGGATACCGTAATCATTGCCGGTATGGGAGGTCCGTTGATGGAAGAAATCCTTAAAAAAGGGCATGATGTGGCCGCCTGCTGTAAGGAGTTGATTCTTCAACCGCAGTCGGATATCCCGCATTTTCGACGCTTTTTGATGGAGGAAGGCTATTTGCTTTTGGAAGAAGAATGCGTCCTCGACGAAGGAAAGTACTATTTCCCCATGAGGGTATGCCCAAGGACTTCAGAGTTTGCATCCAAGGGTTACAATCTCACTTCTGATGTGGAGTTTGCATATGGTGGACACACGCTTCAACAAAAGAATCCGATGCTTAAGGAGTTCCTTTTAAAGGAACAAAAAGTATGGGAAGATACGCTGGAGCAGATTGAAGCGTCAAATAGTGAGAGGGCTAACGAGAGAATAGCAGAGATACAAGAAAAACTTAAGATGATTAAAACAGCATTATCGTATTATGAGTAGGGGGCCATATGAAAGTATCTGAATTAATTGAACTTTTAGAAGCCGACGCACCTTCAAAAGATGCGCTTGATTGGGACAACGTCGGTCTTTTGGTTGGCGACGGAGATTGGGAAGTAAAAAGCGTTTACATTGCGCTGGATGCCACAGATGAAGTTATCAATCACGCCATCGAGAAGGACGTAGATATGATTATTACCCATCATCCGTTGATTTTTTCGAATCTCAATCGTGTGGTGGCGACAGATTATGTGGGCGAGCGTGTGATGAAGTTGATTCAGAACAAGATTGCTTGTTTTGCCATGCATACCAATTTTGATATTCATCGCATGGGCTTTTTGGCAGAGCAAAAGCTGGGATTGGATCATACCATTGCATTGGATCCGGTTGCCATTGACGGGAAAGAAGATGTCAATATGGGAATCGGAAGAATCGGGTCTTTGTTAAATGAACCTGTAACTTTAGGGGAGTATGCAAAGAAAGTCAGAGAAAGCTTTGGACTTCCCTATGTACGCGTGTACGGAGATGCAGATCAGATTGTAGGAACGATTGCGATTTCACCGGGGTCCGGGAAAAGCGAAATATCCACTGCACTTAAGGCGGGGGCAGATGTGCTGATTACCGGAGATATTGATCATCACAGCGGTATTGATGCGGAGGCACAGGGACTTTCCATTGTTGATGCGGGGCACTACGGAATCGAGCATATTTTTATTGAACATATATCCATGTTCTTAAAAGGAAAAACCGCATTGGACATCTATACGGAAGAAAAGAAAATGCCATATTGGTTAAGCGAATAAATTATATCACGATTAAATATTTTGACTTGGAGGGTTTGCTATGGAGAAGATAAAGATTACGTATGATGGAAAAGAATACGAATACGAAGCAGGCATAACCTACTTAGAAATTGCCAAACAGTTGGATTTTGAGCACTTTAAGGATATTGTCCTTTGTGAAGTGAACGGAAAGTTTGTTGAACTTTTCAAAACTGCCGACAGAGACGGAGAGATTAAGTTCATAACGACTTACGATAAGAACGGACGACGCACCTATCAGCGTAGTTTGATATTCTTAATGGAACGGGCACTTTTTGATATTGATCCGGATGCGGATGCCAGAGTAATGTTTTCTTTGGGAGACGGATATTTTTGCAAGCTATCCGATGGAAGAGAAGTAACAGATGAGCTGGTTTCCAAAATAAAAGCGACCATGGATGAGCTGGTTTCAAAGGATATTTCGCTTGGCAAGATTATGCTAAAGACGTCGCAGGCCGCTTCCTACTTTAAAAAAGCAGGGTATAAGGATAAGGAGCGACTTCTTCGGTACAGAACCAGTTCCAATATCAATGTGTATGAAATCGATCATTATTATGACTATTTCTACGGATTTATGGTTCCGTCAACCGGATATCTGCATACCTTTGATATTAAGAAATTTGAAGATGGCTTTATGCTTTTGTATCCTTCGAAGAAGGACCCGTATAAACTTTTGGATTTTGACCCGGCGGTGAAGCTGTTCCATACGTTAAAGGCATCTTCTGATTGGGGTCGTTTAATGGAAGTTCCCACGGTGGGAGCATTGAATGACGCAATCGCAGCCGGAAAATCCAGAGAGATTATATTGGCACAGGAAGCCTTAATGGAAGAGCAAATCGGTTCTTTGGCAAAGGAGATTATTTCTGATCCAAATCGCAAGTTTATTATGATTGCGGGACCATCTTCTTCCGGAAAGACCACGTTTTCCCATCGCCTGTCCACACAGTTGAAGGCCAGAGGCTTAAATCCGCATCCATTCCCGTTGGATGATTATTACAAAAACCGTGACCAGATGCCCTTGGATGAGTTTGGAGAAAAGGACTTTGAGGCGCTGGAGGGATTGGATATCGAACTGTTTAACTCCGATATGCAAAAGCTTTTAAACGGAGAACGCACACTTCTTCCGAATTTTAACTTTAAAACCGGAAAAAGAGAGTATCGGGATCGCTATATGCAGCTTGGAAAAGATGATGTGCTCGTCATCGAAGGAATTCACGGACTAAATGAAAAGTTGTCCTATGCATTGCCGAAGGAATCGAAGTTTAAGATTTATATTTCGGCATTGACGCAGCTTTCCATCGATGAGCATAATCCGCTTCCGACCACAGACGGACGACTGATTCGACGTATTGTGCGAGATGCACGAACAAGAGGAACCTCAGCTGCAGGTACGATTTCCATGTGGGATTCTGTAAGACGGGGCGAAGAAAAGAATATCTTCCCCTTCCAGGAAGATGCAGATGCCATGTTTAATTCAGCGTTGATTTATGAAATGGCGGTATTAAAAACTTATTGCCAGCCGCAATTATATGCGATTGACCCGTCTATGGAACAGTATGCGGAAGCCAATCGTTTGTTAAAACTGTTGGATTATGTCCTTCCCATGCCGACGGAAGACATTGCCAATAACTCTTTGATTCGAGAGTTTATCGGTGGTGGATGTTTCGGATTGTAATTATGAATCCCTGCGGAAGCAGGAGTTAAGATTTAAGATCAGAAACCTCTTCCGACGTTAGCGGACGGTAGGCGCCGAGAGGCAGAGACTCATCAAGGGTTAATGGACCCATGGTGAGTCTTTTTAAATATAAGACTTCATGCCCGCACCGTTTACACATACGTTTGATTTGATGATACTTGCCTTCGCGAATGGTAATGCGAATAAAGGACAAGGTGTCGTCCGGTGCAAGAGTTCCTTCGGATTTTGGCGGAAATTTCTTGTGATATTCTGCTGAAAGATGCTTAAGAAGCGTGGTTGATTCTACAATCAACAAAGCGGGTAAACATATTTCTCCGCCATCTATTTCCAATCCTTTAGCAAAGGAAACTATGTCTTCCTGTGTGACTTCGCCGGTGACAATGGCGCGATAGGTTTTATCCACGTGCTTCTTTGGTGAAAGCAATTCATGAGCCAATGCTCCGTCATCGGTAATCAAAAGGAGACCTTCCGTATCTTTATCCAATCGACCTACCGGAAATAATTCCCGAATCCTGTCTTTTTGATTTATTAAATCAAGAATTGTTTTCTTGGAATTGTCCTTTGTGGCGGTGATGACTCCCTGGGGCTTGTTTAACATATAATAGATATGCTCCCGGTAGGAAAGGGGAGTGCCATCAAAGGATACACTGTGTGTATCGGATACGTGAAAAGCCGGATCCGTGATTACTTCACCATCAACGGTAATACGGCCGGCCTTAATAATTTTCTTTGATTCGCTACGGGTAGCAACCCCCATATCGGATAAATATTTATCTAATCTCATGTGATATCAACCTATTGTAAAGTTTAATCTAAAGTTAACAAATAGAACTAAACGCTTTCAAAAAACATATTATTCTATTCCAAGAACAAAGGATCGAATTTCCGGAGCTAATGCGGAAGAGTGAATGACATAGCTTCCGTGGTCCTCCCCTTTTAAGATGGCAAGGGTGCTTCCTTCAATTAGTTTGTTCATATGATCGAATTCTTTCGGGACAACCAGATCCTTTTGTCCTCCGAATAAGAGGACCGGACAGGAAATGGTTTTTAATTCATTGTCTGTAATATTCGGCTCATCCAACATCATTTTTATAAGGGCACTTTGTGTGTTCTTAAACTCTCTTTTAATTTCCTTCCTGCAATGAAAACTCAATGCATTTGGATTGGTATTTGCCCCGGCGGTAATGATATGGGAGAAAGTTCCGGGTGACATTATCTCTGCCAAAAGAGCGATGATACCTCCATCCGAAAAACCAAATACCGCCACATCTTTTAAGGAAAGTGCTTCAATCAGATTTAACACATCCTGTGCCATATCCTCATAGTGGTATTCGTTTGGCGTGGCAGATAATCCCTGCCCTCTGGAATCAATGGCATAGATATCAAAGTGCGGCTCTAAAGCCTCACATAACTCGTTAAAAATCGTATGATCTTCTCCGTTTCCGTGAAGAAGAAGCAGCGTCTTTTCTCCACTTCCCATATGTTCATAGTAAATAATCTGTGAATTAAGTTGAATGTACATTATGCTCCTTTGCTGTAAGTAGCGATTTATTAGTTTAAAAAAATCCCAATAGTCAGTTAAATAGTATTTTATCACAGATGAAAAAATAGAAAAACTTTTCTTTTCACGATAATCCACAAGTGTTACAATAGTACCGTGTGAATGTGCAGTTTCACACAGAAGAAAGGGTGAAAACTTAATATAAAACTAGGGGGTACTTGAAAAACATGAAATTTAGACCTGGACAAACCATTCGAATTGGATTCGCATTCTTATCCATATGCGCATTCTGGCAGATGTACAACAACATCGTGCCACTCATTTTGACAAATACGTTCCACATGAGTGAGACCATCAGCGGTGTCATCATGGCGGCAGATAACGTATTGGGACTTTTTCTTTTGCCGATTTTTGGGGCAATTTCCGACAAATGCAAAAGCCCGCTGGGCCGCAGAAAACCGTTTATTTTAGCAGGAACTATAGCAGCAGTTGTATTGATGCTTTTGATTCCGCTTATTGATAACAGCTATTTCGCCAATCCATCAACGGGAAAACTTGTGTTGTTTGTTGGTGTTTTGGGATGTCTTTTGGTAGCAATGGGCACATACAGAAGCCCGGCTGTTGCTTTGATGCCGGATTTAACACCGAAGAAATTCCGCAGTCAGGGAAATGCCATCATCAACCTTATGGGTGCGGTCGGCGGAATTCTTTATCTTGCTCTTGCAGCCGTTCTTTATTCATCCAAGAAGACGGACGGACTGGATCATATTAATTATTTTCTTATTTTCTTAATCGTTGCGGGAATTATGATTTTTGCTTTGATTATGGTAATGATGACCGTAAACGAGAAGAAGTTGATGGCGGAGATGGAGGAGTACGAGGCGGCTCATCCGGAAGAAAACCTTGCAGTGGATGACGGAAGCGGACATGAGGAGCTTCCAAAAGAAGTTAAAAGAAGTTTATTGTTCTTGCTTTTCTCCATTGCGCTTTGGTTTATATCTTACAATGCTGTGGAAACCTGGTTTACTACTTATGCAAGCGTAAAATGGAATATGGCATTGGGGGGAGCTTCTAAATGCCTTTTGATTGCAAATGCAGGCGCAATTTTGTCTTATATTCCGGTTGGATTTGTGGCCGGAAAGATTGGCCGTAAAAAGTCCATCCTTGGTGGTATTGTCATTATGGCAACCTGCTATTTAATCGGATTGTTCTATACATTTGGAAACGATCAGTTTGCAACATGGCTTTATATATTGTTTGCATTCATCGGTATGGCATGGGCGGCAATCAACGTAAACTCACTTCCTATGGTACTTGAAATGTGTAAGGGAAGCGATGTGGGTAGATTTACCGGGTATTACTATACCTTCAGTATGACTGCTCAGATTGTAACTCCGATTGTATGCGGATGGTTACTGCATAATGTGGGATACGGGGTATTCTTCGTTTATGCTGCTGCGTTTATGATTCTTGCGTTTATTACCATGAATTTTGTAAAACATGGAGATACCAAAGAAGGAAAAACAGGCTTGGAAGCCTTTGATTTTGATGATTAACAGAAAGAAGGAGTAAGATATGTTAGTTTTGGCACATCGCGGAGCCAGTGGATATGCTCCGGAAAATACCATGCCGGCTTTTGAAAAGGCCATTGAAATGGGGGCTGATGGATTTGAACTTGATGTTCAGATGACAAAGGATGGAGAAATCGTAGTCATTCATGATGAGACTATCGATCGGACTTCAGACGGAAAAGGATGGGTAAAAGACTACACATTGGAAGAACTTCGCAAATTCAACTATAACCGTACCCACAAAGAGTACGAGCATGCGGACATTCCGACGATGCGCGAGGTATTTGAACTGGTAAAGCCTACCAATCTTGTCATCAACATCGAGATTAAAACAGGTGTGGTGTTCTATCCCATCGAAGAGAAACTTTTGGCATTAACAAAAGAGTTTGGAATGGAAGACAGAGTCTTTTATTCTTCGTTTAACCATTACACGGTAAAAAAGATTCATGAATTGGATCCAAGCACCGTTGTTGGATTTTTGTATGGCGACGGTCCTATTGATATGCCGTCCTACGGAGAAAAACATGGGGTAAACGCACTTCATCCGGCACTGTATAACCTGCAGTATCCGGGATTTGTGGAAGAGTGTAAAAAGAAAGGATTGAAGCTGCACGTTTGGACTGTAAATGAAGAAAAGTACGTCAAAATGTGTATGGATGCACAGGTGGATTCCGTAATCACCAATTATCCGGATATGGCATTGCGCGTACTTGGAAGATAGGGAGATAGCCTATGATACGAGATTATAAGGACAAGGATTTTTTGATTGGGGACAATGACTATGAAAGCCGCATGAAGGCGGAAGTAATCCCGTTTCTTTCCAAAATAGATCAGGGTGATTTCTTAGGATATGAGGATAAAAATATTCACTATTATTATGCCCTAAACGAGGATGAGCGGGCTACAATCGTGATTTCTCATGGATTTTCCGAGCATTTCCCCAAGTATCATGAGATGTTTTACTATTATTATCAGGCCGGATATTCCGTGTTCTATATCGAACATCGCGGACATGGACTTTCTTATCGGGAAATTGAAGAACATGATAAAGTTCATGTGCTTCGGTTCCAGTCCTATGTAGATGACCTGAAAATCTTTATTGACGAGGTGGTAAAGCAAAAATCCAAAACCGGAAAACTGTTTTTGTATTCCCATTCCATGGGTGGCTGTATTGCCAGTCTGTATTTGGAACAAAATCCCAATGGAGTAAAGGCGGCGGTTTTGTCGTCACCTATGCTTCAGCTGAATTTTCGAGGAAAATCACCGGTGGTGGTAAAAATGCTGACGTTGTGGTCAAAGATTGCGGGATGGGATGAAAAATATCTACCTGGACAGCATGGATTTGATGGGATAAATACCTATCCAAACTGCTCTGCACAGTCACAAAAGCGGCATGCGTATTTGTTTGAAGAAAAGATAAAAAACAAAAACTATCAAACCAACGGAGGCACTTACAAGTGGTGCAGAGAGTCTTTAAAGGCTATGGATGAGGCGATTAAAAATGCAGACAAAATCATAGTGCCCTGCGTTTTGTTTCAAGCGGGACTTGATACCATGGTGGAGCCCGGCGGACAGAATAAGTTTTTAGCTAACAATCCGAACATCGAAAAAAAGGTGTATCCGTCATCGAAGCATGAAATCTTTAACGCCTTTGATGCAGATCGTAAACGGTATTATGAAGAAGTACTAGATTTTTATGCGTCAAATCTTTAATTTTGTGGAAAATTGAAAAAAAAGAAAAATCCTATGGAAAAGGCACGGTTTTCGTGCCTTTTTTCTTGCCCTTGAAGTGGAAATATGCTAGTCTAAATCGTGGATTAAAATAATGTGGAGGTTGCAGGGATGAATGAAAGAAGAGACTTTTACCTAAGCCTTGCCACTCTCATAAGCGCCACATTGTCTTATGTCTTTATTTGCAGATTGTATATCGGAATTCCGCTGGCAATTATCTCCGTGATTCTATTTGTTTATCACAGAAAACAATTTGAGCCGAACCGTATTGCAACGGTGGGAGGAATTCTGGGAGCCGTTAACCTGGGCATGATGATTTTGTTCGCGATTGCCTTTGCTATTTTTTTCGGAACACTGCAAATGAATGACAGCATAGATTGGAATGAGGTATTTGAGTCCATTGAATTTTATTAGAAAGCGAGAGTAAATATGAGCGATTATTTTCAGGATGAAAATCAGAATGAAAAGAAAGTTTATACCGGTACGGTAGAAAATCCTTATGGCGGTACTGTGGAAAACCCATACGGTGGCGGAAGTGAACCGGGCAACGGTTTTGGCATCGCTGCTTTGATTTTGGGTATTGTATCCATGGTATTTTTCTGCAGCTGTTTGACCTATATTACGGCACCGCTTGCCATTATATTTGGTATCGTACAGCTTGTGAAATCAAAAAAAGGAAAAGGTCTTGCCATTGCGGGCTTGATTACCGGCATTATTTCACTGGTTGCCTGCATAGCTTTTTGGGTGATTCTTACGGGAAATACTGCGTTGTCAGATTCTATTTTGGATGAGTATGGCGATTATGATTTTGAAGATCCGGACTCTATAGAGCAGTTTATCGAAGATTACGGCAACAACTTCGGTGGCAGTATAGAGGACGACCCCGATGATTTTGAGGATGATAAATGGTTTATTGAAGAAGGTGGCTATAAGCCTTTGTAAATGATTTTGTAAAAAGAGGGCAAAAGCCCTGTCAGAAATAAGAAGTTAGAAGGGAATAGAAGAAAAACGATGTACAAAAAAGTTGATACGAATTTGAATTTCGTAGACCGTGAAAAGCAGATTAAAGAATTTTGGGAAGAAAATGATATTTTCCAAAAGTCTATGGACTCTCGTAAAGAGGGAGAAACCTATACATTTTACGACGGACCGCCAACCGCAAACGGAAAACCGCATATCGGTCATGTGCTTACCCGCGTTATCAAAGATATGATTCCGAGATACCAGACCATGAAGGGTAAATACGTACCGCGTAAAGCCGGCTGGGATACCCACGGACTTCCGGTGGAGCTGGAAGTGGAAAAGCTTCTGGGCTTAAACGGAAAAGAACAGATTGAAGAATACGGTATGGAGCCTTTCATTGACAAATGTAAGGAATCTGTATGGAAATACAAGGGCATGTGGGAGGATTTCTCCGGAACCGTTGGTTTCTGGGCAGATATGGACAACCCGTATGTTACCTATGATGATAATTTTATTGAGTCAGAGTGGTGGGCGTTAAAAGAAATCTGGAACAAGAATCTTTTATACAAGGGCTTTAAAGTCGTACCTTATTGCCCACGTTGCGGAACCCCGCTTTCTTCTCAGGAAGTGGCACAGGGATATAAGACCATCAAAGAGCGTTCCGCAATTGTTCGTTTTAAAGTAAAGGACGAAGACGCTTACTTTTTGGCATGGACCACAACACCTTGGACACTGCCTTCCAACGTTGCTCTTTGTGTAAACCCGCATGAGACTTATGTAAAGGTAAAAGCCGTTGACGGATATACTTACTATCTCGCAAAGGCTTTGGCAGACAGCGTGCTTTCTTCTCTTTCGGAAAACGAAGGGGAAAAGACCTACGAAGTGTTGGAATCCTACAAGGGTAAGGATTTGGAATACAAAGAATTTGAGCCGTTATATGAGTGTGCAGCAGTTCGTGCAGAAAAGCAGCATAAGAAGGGCTTCTTTGTTACCTGTGATGAATATGTAACCATGACAGACGGTACCGGTATCGTTCATATCGCACCGGCTTTCGGTGAGGACGATGCAAACGTTGGTAGAAATTATGACCTTCCGTTTGTACAGATGGTAAATGAAAAGGGTGAGATGCTTGACGAGACACCATTCGGCGGTATGCGTGCAAAGCCAACCCAGGCAGAAATGGATAAAGGTGTAAAGAGCGCCGATCCGGAAGTTTTGGTGGAACTTGATAAACGCGGACTTCTTTTCGCAGCACCGAAGTTTGAACATGATTATCCACACTGCTGGAGATGCGATACTCCGCTTATCTACTATGCACGTGAGTCTTGGTTTATCAAGATGACCGAAGTAAAGGATGACTTGATTCGAAATAACAACACCGTTAACTGGATTCCGGAATCCATCGGAAAAGGACGTTTCGGTGATTGGCTTGAGAACATTCAGGATTGGGGTATTTCCCGTAACCGTTATTGGGGAACACCGCTTAATATCTGGGAATGTGAAGACTGCGGACACAGAGAATCCATCGGATCTCGTGCAGAACTGGCAGAGCGTTCCGGCAATCCGGAAGATGCCAAAGTGGAACTTCACCGTCCGTATATCGACGAAGTAACTTTCGTTTGCCCGGACTGCGGAAAGACCATGCGTCGTGTACCGGAAGTTATCGACTGCTGGTTTGACAGTGGTGCAATGCCCTTTGCTCAGCACCATTATCCCTTTGAAAATAAGGATTTATTTGAACAGCAGTTCCCTGCAAAGTTTATTTCCGAAGCAGTGGATCAGACCCGTGGATGGTTCTACTCTTTGATGGCAGAATCCACCTTGTTATTTAATAAGGCTCCCTATGAGAACGTTATCGTACTCGGTCACGTTCAGGATGAAAACGGACAGAAGATGTCCAAGTCCAAGGGCAACGCGGTTGACCCGTTTGAAGCATTGGAGACTTACGGTGCAGATGCCATCCGTTGGTATTTCTACATCAACTCCGCACCATGGTTGCCGAATCGCTTCCATGGCAAGGCCGTTCAGGAAGGACAAAGAAAGTTCATGGGAACCCTTTGGAACACCTATGCATTCTTTATCCTTTATGCAAATATTGACGAGTTTGATGCTACAAAGTATACACTTGATTATGACAAACTTTCCGTAATGGATAAATGGGCACTTTCCAGATTGTATTCTACAGTTAGGGAAGTAGATAACCGTCTCGGAAATTACCAGATTCCGGAAGCAGCACGTGCACTTGATTCCTTCGTGGATGATTTGTCTAACTGGTATGTTCGTCGAAGCCGTGAACGTTTCTGGGCAAAGGGCATGGAGCAGGACAAGATCAATGCTTACATGACACTTTATACCTGCCTTGTTACAATCGCAAAGGCAGCTGCTCCGATGATTCCGTTTATGACAGAAGAAATCTATCAGAACATGGTTCGTTCTTTGGATCAGAACGCACCGGAATCCATCCATCTTTGCGACTTCCCTGAAGTAAAAGAAGAGTGGATTGATACGGAACTTGAAGAGAACATGAAAGAACTTCTTAAGATTGTTGTGTTTGGACGTGCTTGTCGAAATACCGCAAACATTAAGAACCGTCAGCCAATCGGAAATATGTACGTTAAGGCTGAAAAGGCTCTTCCGGAGTTCTATATTGAAATTATTGAAGATGAGTTGAACGTGAAGCATGCAGAGTTCTCTGATGATGTATCACAGGCAACCACCTACTCCTTCAAGCCACAGCTTCGTACTGTTGGACCGAAGTACGGTAAGTTCTTAAAGGGCATCCAGGAAGCGTTGGCTGGCCTTGATGGAAATAAGGCATACGCACAGTTGAAATCTGAGGGAGCAATTACTCTTCCGGAAGTAGATGCATCGATTCGTCTTGAAGAAGAAGATTTATTGATTTCTCAAGAATCTCAGGAAGGATTCATTTCCGACGGAGATAATGAGATTACAGTTGTTCTTGATACCAATTTAACCGGTGAACTCTTGGAAGAGGGTATGGTTCGTGAAATCATTTCCAAGATTCAGACCATGAGAAAAGAAGCTGATTTCGAGGTTATGGACCACATCAGTGTGGGTTATACAGGAACCGAAAAAGCAGAAGGTATTTTTGAAAAGCATGCAGATGAAATTGCCGGGGAAGTATTGGCAACATCTGTTACTAAGGGAGCGGTTGAAGGCTACGCTAAGACCTGGAATATTAATGGAGAAGAAGTAAACCTTTCCGTTTCCAAAAACTAATCAAACGTCACAAACCGTAAAATAAAAAGTGGGGAGAGTGAGAATATGAATAATCAAAATCACGAGATTAACGACAAGGACTACATTAAAGGAGAACTTCGAGACAACATTCGACGTCAGTATCGTAAGGATTTGGACGAGGCTTCCAATCAGGAAGTGTATCAGGCGATTTCTTTAATCGTAAAGGATTTTGTGATTGATGAGTGGTTAAAGACTCAGAAGGTCATGGATGAAAAAGATCCGAAAATCGTTTATTACATGTCCATGGAATTCTTGATCGGTCGTTTGCTTGGAAACAACATGATCAATTTGAAGTCCTATGATGTATTTAAGGAAGTCTTGGAAGACTTGGGATTTGACCTTGCCAACATTGAAGACGAAGAGCCGGACCCGGCCCTCGGAAACGGTGGTTTGGGAAGACTCGCTGCTTGCTTTTTGGATTCCTTATCCACACTCGGATATGCGGCATACGGTTGCGGTATTCGTTATCGCTACGGTATGTTCAAACAGAAAATTGTGGACGGATATCAGAAGGAAGTGCCGGATGATTGGCTAAAGGACGGTTATCCTTTCGAAGTTAAGCGCCCTGAGTATCAGTATGAAATCAAATTTGGCGGATATGTTACCTCCGAGGCAAAGCCGGATGGACATATTGAGTTTACACACCGTGATTACAACTCTGTATTGGCAGTTCCTTATGATATGCCGGTAGTGGGATATGGTAACCATGTGGTGAATTCCCTTATGATTTGGGATGCGGTTCCGAAGCAGGTATTTTCTTTGGAAAGCTTTGATAAGGGTGACTATCAAAAGGCGGTAGAGGAAGAAAACTTGGCGCGAAGCTTAGTGGAAGTGCTTTATCCGAACGACAACCATGTCTCCGGTAAAGAACTCCGTTTAAAGCAGCAGTATTTCTTTGTTTCCGCGTCTTTACAAAGAGCTATCGATAAGTTTTTAAAGAAGCATGATGATTTGCATGACCTTCCGAAAAAGGTTGTTTTCCAGATGAATGATACCCATCCGACCCTTACGGTTGCGGAACTTATGCGACTTTTAATGGATGAGCACGGACTTGGCTGGGATGATGCGTGGGAGATTACCACTCACTGTGTGGCTTATACCAACCATACCATCATGGCGGAAGCTTTGGAAAAATGGCCAATCGAGATCTTTTCTCGCTTGCTTCCGCGTATTTACAACATTGTGGAAGAAATCAATCGCCGCTTCTGCCTGGAAATTGAAAAGAAGTTTCCGGGAGATCAGGACAAAAAGAATCGTATGGCCATCATCTGTGACGGTCAGGTAAAGATGGCGCACCTTGCCATTGCAGCCGGATTTTCCGTAAACGGCGTAGCTGCACTTCATACGGAGATTTTGAAAAAGCAGTCATTAAAAGATTTCTACGACATGTATCCGGAGAAGTTTAACAATAAGACAAACGGTATCACCCAAAGAAGATTCTTGCTTCACGGAAATCCGCTTTTGGCAGATTGGGTAACCGACCATATCGGACCGGAATGGATTACCGATTTGTCCAAGATGAAAAAACTCAAGGTATATGCCGACGATAAGAAGGCACAGCAGGAGTTTATGAACATCAAATACAAGAATAAGGTTCGGCTTGCGGAATATATCAAGGAACATAATGGTGTGGAGGTGGATCCTCGCTCTATCTTTGATGTTCAGGTAAAACGTTTGCATGAGTACAAGCGTCAGCTTTTAAATATCTTACATGTTATGTATTTGTACAACGAAATGAAGGATCATCCGGAAAGAGATTACTATCCGCGTACCTTTATCTTCGGTGCAAAAGCGGCAGCAGGATATGAGATTGCAAAGCTTACCATTAAGTTGATTAACAATGTTGCGGAAGTCATCAATAACGATCCTTCCATTAAGGGAAAGATTAAGGTAGTCTTTATCGAGGATTATCGTGTCTCCAATGCGGAGTGGATTTTCGCGGCAGCAGATGTATCCGAACAGATTTCCACCGCTTCCAAAGAGGCGTCCGGTACCGGTAACATGAAGTTTATGTTAAACGGTGCGGTTACCATCGGTACCATGGACGGCGCAAATGTTGAGATGGTTCAGGAAATGGGCGAAGAAAATGCATTTATCTTCGGTATGAGCGCAGATGAAGTAATTGCTCACGAAATGAATCGTGACTACGATCCGATGGGCATCTTTAACAACGATCAGGATATCAGAAGAGTGTTGATGCAGCTTATCAACGGATTTTATTCACCAAACGATCCGGAGCTCTTCAGACCGCTTTATAACTCATTGTTGAATACTCAGTCAACACAGTATGCGGATACCTATTTTAACCTTTTGGACTTCCGTTCTTATGCGGAAACCAGAGAAAAGGTAGAAGAAGCATACAAGGATGAAGCACGTTGGGCGAAGATGGCGATTATGAATGTTGCCAGCGTGGGCAAATTCTCATCTGACCGTACCATTCAGGAATATGTGGATGATATCTGGAAATTAGATAAGATTGTTGTGAAATAAAGATTTTTGAGACGGTTCGTTTGAACCGTCTCTTTTTTTTGATATTTAAGTGAACAAAAGTTCGATAAATATGTTATAATGCAGATGGAACGACAGGAAAGGAGGTTTCATGGAAAAAACATATATCGCCATTGATTTAAAGTCTTTCTATGCCTCCGTTGAATGTCACGAACGGGATTTGGATCCCATTACCACCCGGTTGGTTGTGGCGGATCCCACCCGTACCGGTAAAACCATTTGTCTTGCGGTATCTCCGGAGTTGAAAAAATACGGAATTCCGGGGCGACCGAGACTTTTCGAGGTGGAGCAAAAAGCCAAGCAGTTTCACATAGACTATATTGTTGCACCTCCGCGAATGAAGCTTTACATGGAATACAGCACCCATATCTTTGGTATTTATCTCCGTTACATTGCGCCGGAAGATATGCATGTGTATTCGGTTGATGAGTGCTTTATGGATGTGACGGCGTATTTAAACACCTATCATATGACGGCTGAAGAATTGGCTCGCAAAATGATAAATGATGTTTTAAAAGAAACAGGCATCACCGCCACCGCAGGCATTGGAACCAATATGTACCTATGCAAAATCGCCATGGACATCGTGGCAAAGCATATGGATCCGGATGAAAACGGTGTACGCATAGCTTCTTTGAACGAGATGAGTTATCGCAGACTCCTTTGGAATCACAGGCCACTGACGGATTTTTGGCGTCTTGGACAGGGCTATGCCAGAAAATTAGAAAAGCACGGCATGTATACCATGGGTGATATTGCCCGCTGCTCCATCGGAAAACCGGAGGAGTATTATAATGAAGAGCTGTTATACAAGCTTTTTGGTGTAAATGCTGAACTTTTAATTGATCATGCCTGGGGCTATGAGCCTACAACTATTGATTTGATTCAGTCCTATCGACCGGAAACCAATTCTTTGGGACACGGTCAGGTGTTAAAAGAGCCATATACCAACGAAAAGGCCTGCGTCATTGTAAAAGAGATGGCAGAGGGATTGGCACTGGAGCTGGTAGAAAAGCATTTGGTGACGAATCAACTTGTGCTGACCATCGGTTATGATGTGGAAAATCTTTTAGATCCGAATCGCAGAAGTGCATATCATGGCGAGGTGACCATTGACCGATATGGTCGACCGGTTCCGAAGCATGCGCACGGCACTTATAATTTGGATGATTACACTTCCACATGCTCTGCCTTAATCGATGGGTTTGTAGCTTTGTTTGAGCGATTGACCGACCCATCCCTTCTGATTCGTAGGGTGACGCTTACATCCAACAATGTCATTTCGGAAAAAATGGCGAAGAAAAAAGTGGGAGATACCGGACGTCAAATGACGATATTTGATATGATGGCAGGGGAAAAGAATTCCACGGATACGGATGCGGACGAAGAAAAGAAAGCAAAGGAGCGCGCTTTGCAGGAAGCTATGCTTTCAATCAAATCGCGTTTTGGAAAGAATGCCATCCTACGCGGCACCAGTTTTGAAGAAGGCGCAATGACAAAAGAACGAAACGCTCAGATTGGCGGACATAAGGCATAAAGGGAAAGGTATGGAAGAAACATATAAAGGGAAAGGTATGGAAGAAACACATAAGTATGATGATATAATAAACATGGAGCATCCCACATCCAAGGTTCATCCGAGGATGGATGCCATTACCCGTGCGGCGCAGTTCGCGCCTTTTAAGGCTTTGACCGGTTTAGAGGATGAGGTAGAAGAAACCACCATGCAGCGGATTGCCAATACGGAAAATGAAATCGAGCATGTGCAGGAATATGAGGAGTATCTAACTCGAATAAATCCGGATTATAAAGCATAAAGTTTAAGAGGCATAATGCTTAAAATGCATAATGCTAAAAATGCAAACATAAAGATTGGAATGCATAAAGAAAAAAGGCATTAATATTAAATTGCGTAGAGTATAAGAGTATAAAGCATATAAAGAGCATAAAGTACTAAAAAGGAGACACAGACGTGATTGAACGAAAGAGATTATTGGCATTAGCTTTTTATAATAAAGAACATTTTTCCGGTAGCGATCAGGAGAGAAACCTACGTTACCGCGTAGAAAAGGTTACGCCAAAGGCACCGGAGGACAATCCGGAGGCCCAGGTGGAGGATCCCTACTTTTTGGCTACGGTTTGGCCGGAGCCGTACAGCTTTGAGGCAACTGCGGACGAAAAGAAGATGACGCACAAGGAAGCGTTTTCCGAAGAAGGTTTGCAGGCGGTTGTGGATTGGATGAATGAACAACACTTTGACAGAGACGACTGGGTAAGATAAAGGTTTACAAATACTGTAAATTCAAATAAAATACCAAAGGAAAATTGATTTATCAGGTGCCGTATCCCTCTGGAGATATGGATAATAGGGAATTGGGTGCAACTCCCAAGCGAACTCGTCACCGTAAGAAGAATCATATTTTGCCAATATGCCACTGATGTTCCATCGGGAAGGCGGCGGAATTTATCTTTTAGCCGGGAGACCTGCCTGATGAAGTGCGATAGCCACGAGTTCTTGGCTGCACAAGAAGGAGGAAAACATGAATAATAAAAAAGGTATTATTATCGGAATCGTAGCACTTGTTGTTGTGATTTTAGCAGGCGTAGGTATTTATGCAAAGTTTGGTCCAAAGACCGCTTCAGGTTCTAAGTCTTATACTCTTACAGTTATAGCAGAAGACGGAACAGAAACCTCTTACGAAGGAAAGACTGACGCAGAAGTTCTTCATGAATTATTGGATGAAGTAGCTGCAAACGAAGATTTCACATACGAAGGAAGCGACGGAGATTACGGCTTCTTTGTTGATACAGTTAATGGCGGAAAAGCAGATTCCAATGCAGGTTCTTACTGGGCAATCTATGTAAACGGTGAATATGGCCAGTATGGTGTTGACGAGCAGCCGGTTGCAGATGGTGATGCATTCAAGCTCGCTTTCGAGACATTCTAAGATATATGGAAGAAAAAGCATCAAAAAAATGGGGTGCTTACGATGTAGCCAGCATGGGAATCATGCTGGCTATTATTGAAGCAAGTAAGCATGCGTTGGATTTTCTGCCGAATATAGAGCTGGTAAGCTTCTTGTTTATCGTTTTTGCCCTGATGTTTGGTTGGCGAGTACTTTTTTTGACATGGGCGTTTACTGTGATTGAGGCTTTTTATTTCGGCGCCGGAGTGTGGGTGATCGCCTATGCATATGTGTGGCCGATACTGGTAATTCTGGTCTTGCTAACCCAAAAAGTCGGAAAACAGAATCCATGGTTTTATGCGATACTGTCCGGTGCATTTGGATTATCCTTTGGTTTTTTATGCTCGCTGTACACACTTGTGATTGGTGGTGTGGCGCAGCAGTTTACCTGGTGGGTAGCCGGAATTCCATATGATATCGTTCATGGAATCGGAAATTTTTTCATCTGTTTATTCTTGTTTAAGCCGGTAATGATTATTTTGAAAAAAGTAGTGCCGGAAGAAAAACAACATATATAGAGCCCGACAAGATATCTGTCGGGCTTTCTTTCTATCGTTTCCGGTGGTTTCTGCTAAAATATTGATAAATCGCCTATATTTTGATTTAGGTTTGTCTCAATACACCATATGTGGTATAATTTGGACATTGAGGAAATGAGTTTAAAATTAAATATGAGGGGTTATTCATATGAAAAAACTGATGAAATCGGGACTGGTGCTATTGCTGGCCACTGCGATGGTGTTTTCAATTTCTTCCAGGACTTTGGCGGAAGACTCCGAGGAGGAATGGGCGGAAGTTGATTCGGATTGCGTGGCTTCCGATTGGATGGGGCTGTTGCCGGATGAATCTTACTTGTCTTCCATAACCATTCCGGGAACCCATGATAGTGCAACGGCGCATATCTTCCCGAGCTTCTTTTTGCAGTGCCAAAGTTTGGAATTTAAGGATCAATTGGAGTCCGGATATCGCTACTTGGATATTCGTTTGGCACTGGATGAAACCGATGATGGAACAAGATTAAAGTTTATTCATGCATTTGGAACCTGTAAGGCAGACAAAAGCTTTTTGAATTTGTTTGGAGATACCTTATATCTGGAAGATGTGCTTTCGGACGTGTATGCCTTTTTGGAAGAACATCCGACAGAGACGATTCTCTTCTGTGTGAAAGCGGAAAATGACGATGACGATGTCTCTAAGGTGGAAAGCGAATTTTTCAAGGTTCTGGATCAAAATGCTTCCAGATGGTATACGAAGAATGAGATTCCGACCTTGGGAGATGTGCGAGGAAAAATTGTACTTGCCACTCGTTTTGCGGATGTAAACGGGGAAGGAGAAAACAGAACAGGACTCCATTTCTCATGGTCGGAACAGAACAATAAAGAAGCTGTGGCAGATACTCAGGAAGTGACCATGATTACGGATACAAATCAACTGTGGATACAGGACCGTTACAAATACGGTGTTGATATGAAATGGGATGCGGTGGTGGAATCTTTTGAAAACTGCCAGGCGTCTGATGAGACATTTTCTTTAAATTTCCTTTCTACTTCAGGAAGCGGAAAGGTGGGACATCCGAAGAAGTATGCTCGTATTTTTAAACAAGCAGTTGATGGAATATCAATTTAAACCACAGACCTGTTACGGTGTTGTAATTGTAGATTTTGCAACGGAAAAAGAAGCACGACATATTTTTAGTGCAAATAATTTTAATAAATAGAGTGGAGATGCGATATGGAATTAATGATGCAATTTTTTGATGCGGATAAATTGGAGGATAAGTTAGACATCATTCAAAAAATGGAAGTATTGGAAGAAATCGACGATCATGTGATTGATAATCTTGCGGCTTCTATGGATGTTGTGATTGAGGATGGTGATATCCACACACGTACAGAAGATTTGAAAAATTGTCTTCGTATGCGCATGAAATATGAAACGGCGCGCTTTCGTTAGAAATGGCAAAAAAGCGCGTTTTCGCTTACAAGTGCGAAACGTATAAAACGGGAATAGGTATATGAGAGTAAAATGCGAATACTGTCGCCAGATGATTGACGAAGGCTTGGAAAAATGTCCGTATTGCGGCGCGACAATTTCAGCGGTCAATCGTGTGGCAGATAAACAGCCAAAGACCATTGAAGAATTACAGGAATGGTACAAGGCACATAATCTTCCACCGGAAGAAGTAACACGCTTTTTTATCGGAAAGGATTATAAACAACCGAAAGCCTTTGGTATTTATAAAGATATTAATGGTGACTTTGTTGTTTACAAGAACAAAGCCGATGGTACCCGTGCCATTCGTTATCAGGGTGTAGATGAAGGTTATGCGGTAAATGAGCTTTATCAGAGATTAAAGGCAGAAATCGCAGATCAAAAGAGTCATCAAAAACCCAAAACTTCCAATGAAAATGAGAAAACCTACCGATTCTTTTCTAATTTGATAGATGGCTTTTTTGGAAACATCGGAAAGTATACGCTAATCTTTTTTGGTATTTTTTTTGCATTGGCGATACTTGTTGCCATCTTCGATAAATCACCGAGCAACGGATACTATCGGTACAAGGGGAATGATTATTATTATCAAGATTCTTATTGGTATCGTTACGATCCACTTTCGGATGATTGGCTGGAAGTGGACGATGATGACGAATTAGATAGTGCCATTACTTCTGACACAGAAAACGACTATGATACTTCCTGGGATTTTGGTTCAAGATTTGAAGATACCAACTGGTTTGATTCCGGTTCAAGTGATGACAATGACGATTGGGATTCCGACAGCTATTGGGACGATGATGACGATTGGAGCTGGGACAGCGACGATAGTTGGGACTCAGGCTCTGACTGGGATTCTTGGGACTCCGGATCAGATTACGATTCCGGTTGGGACTCCGATTGGTAAAAAACTTAGAGAATGATAAAAACCTCTTTACCGATAAAACGGTAAGGAGGTTTTTTAGGCTTCCATAATTGCAGCTTTGCTCATGTTGGAGTTATGGTAGCGACTGTCAAAGGTGACATCTGAGCCAAACCATGTCGGCGCTACAAAGGAGACTGCTGCTTCTTCCGAAGAAAACTCTACTTCTGCCAAAAGAAGTCCTTCATATTTTCCATGAAAGACATCCAGTTCACAAGTGAGTCCGTTGTCCAAAGGAATGAGATAACGGCGTTTTTTAATTACGATGCCATCGGCCTTTGTGATTAGATGCTCATAGGATTCTTTCGTCAGAGGAAGGTTGTATTCCTCACGAACAAGCATGCCGCTTCCTTTGTAGGTGAGATAATAGGTATCGTCTTCTTTTCGCACGCGGACTACCGGTGCGGTACTTAGATATCCCTGTTCCAAATCGTGATAATCGTAATCGGAAATATCACCCGGAACATCCTTTAAAGATTGAATTAAAAACTTTTTTTCTATTTCCATATAAAACCCTCATGTAATATAATGAAAAAGGTGTTTTTTGATAAATAAACCATAACTATAGTATCAAATGTTGGAGGGAAATGAAATGGCAAAACTTATGATTTGCATGGCAGACGGATGCGAAGAAATCGAAGCTCTTACCGTCGTTGATTTGGCACGTCGGGCGGGACTGGCAATCGATATGGTTTCCGTTTCGGGAAAAGAAGAAGTGATTGGCTCTCACAAGATAAAAATCGGTGTGGATAAGAGCCTGAAAGATACAAATGCAAAGGATTACGACGGAGTGATTTTGCCGGGTGGTATGCCGGGCACCAATTACTTAAGAGAAGATGTAAACGTAATTGAAACTGTAAAGGATTTTGCAAAAAACGATAAACTGGTGGCTGCTATTTGTGCGGCACCTACAGTACTTGGATATGCAGGTGTATTGGAAGGAAAGAATGCAAGCTGCTATCCGGGAATGGAGGACGGACTGACCGGCGCAAACGCAAACGAACAGGAAGTAAATGTGGATGGGAATATCATTACATCCCGTGGACTTGGAACGGCGATTCCTTTTGCACTTGCCATCATTGCTTACTTCCTTGGCAAAGATAAAGCTGCGCAGATTTCCGATAGCATTGTCTATCAATTATAAAGAAAATGGGGGATTTATAAATGAGTCAGGTAATGGAACACAAGGCGGCACAGGCTGTTGCATGTTATGAGGATTTGACGGAGAAACTGAATATTCATCCGGAGTGTGAGGTGCTGTTTAACCTTTCTGAAAGCAGGGAAAAGATGATTAAGGATGCCTGCTACAGGCACAATCCATTTCCGGGGGTATTAAAGCTTGTACTTTTGTCTCTTCGAAAAAAAGCGGTGAAGCGTTTGTTTGAAGAGGAAAAAGTATTGCAGACCGGACCGGCAGCTGCGATTTTGGCGTTGGATGCGGCGTTGACACAAGATATAGCAATTCTTCGAAATGGAGATGCACCGGAACCGGTACTTTGTGATGTTGCTCTTGCGGGAATGCAGGTGATTCGACTTTATATGAGTGCCTATGAGGGAAATAAAACCTTTGTACAGTCGCGATATGATTCCGCAATCCGCGTGGATAACGCATTAAACGGTTCCTTTTATAAATATGCAACCAAGGATGGAAGAAGCTTTTCAGCACATGTTTACTATGAGTCTCAGAAGAAAATCATGATGGAGACTTTAAACATCAAAAAAGATCCGGATAAGTTTGTATTTGGTTCTCTTCCGTTTGATAAAAAGACGACGGCAAAAGCTGTAGCAAAATGGAATGCCGAGGAATTAGAAGAGACGACCTTTGAAAACGGTGCTTGCGGTTGTATGCTTCGCTCTCGCAAAGAATGGGAAGAAACCGAAGTGGGAAAAGCCGTTTGCGATATGCCGCTGTTTCGCTTAACAAAGACCGGGGAGGCGCCGGTAAAAACTTTTGGGAAATATGATTCGAAGAAGGGACCGCTTTCCGGAGTAAAAGTGCTTGATTTAACCCATATTATCGCAGGACCTGCTTGCACGAGACTTTTGGCGGAGGCCGGTGCGGATGTACTTATGATTCGCCGTGGTGATTATTTGCATCAGGAACAGGCGATGTTGGAACTTGACGGTTGGGCAGGAAAAAATTCCATCCAGCTTGACTTCAATAAAGAGGATCAATTGGCTCGCGCAAAAGAACTTGTAAAAGAAGCGGATGTGGTAATCTGTTCTTATCAGAGAGGTGCGCTGGATAAGTTTGGGCTTTCCATTGATGACATTCACGCACTAAATCCAAATGTGATTTACGGAAGTTTGATGTGTTTCTCCGATACGGTATGGGCAAATCGCCCGGGCTGGGCTCCTTGTGCGGAAGATATTACAGGGCTCAGTGTACGAAACGGATCCATGGAAGCACCTGTAAACCTAAACGGAGTGCCTCTTGACTATATTCCGGGAATGATTCTTTGCGCAGGCGTCTTGGAAGCGCTTAAGAAACAGATGACAGAGGGCGGAACCTATACCGTGGCAGGTTCCTTAACCAGAGGCGGTTACTGGTTGCATGAATGTACGGATCTTTGGGAGCGTAATGAAACTTTGACGGATGCAAAGAGTAAGATTGTTCATAATGAGGAATTGCCCGTTTGGCAGGACGCATACTTAAAGGTGGATGATACTGCAGTAGGAGATGTGTATTTCCCGGCGCCGGCAACCAATATTGGCCGTGGCGAGAATACCTATCGCAAAACAAATATGCATTTTACAGACGGTAATACCGGCTTTCATAACTAGGAGGAAATAGGAAAATGAATCAGAAATTAGAACCGCTTTTTACCCCATGGAAAATCGGGAATTGTGAGATTAAAAACCGTGTGGTTTTAACCTCTATGGGAGGAACGGACTTGTTCGGCTGGATGGAGAAAAACCATTTTGATAAGGCAGGAGCCGATTTTATTTTGGAAGTGGCAAAGAATAATGCAGGCCTTGTACTTCCGGGATGCCAACCGATTTACAATCCCATGTTTGGTCAGTGGCTTCATAAGAATAAAAAGATGTATCGCGATTTGGCAGAGTGGATGCCGAAGTTTCATAAGACGGGAGCAAAACTTTTTGTGCAGTTGACCGCAGGATTCGGACGCTCCTTTACGGTTAGTCCCATGATGGAGACCCTTTATACAAATCCTGTACTAAGGGTACTTTCTAAGCCGGTAATGGATTTGGATAAGATTACAGCATCCGCAAGTCCTTCTCCAAACCGTTGGTCGGATAAAATTCCTTCCCGTGCACTTACGGTGGAAGAGATTCACGAATTTGTACACGCATTTGGAGAAACCGCGCGATTGCTTAAGGAAGCCGGTGTGGATGGCGTGGAAATCCATGCGGTACATGAGGGATATCTTTTGGATCAGTTTACTTTGGATTATGTAAATAAACGTACCGATGAATATGGCGGCTCTTTTGAAAACAAGTATCGTTTTGCTGTGGAAATCGTACAGGAAATCAAGAAGGTCTGTGGAGAAGACTTCCCGGTTTCACTACGTTACTCTGTAGTTTCCAAAACCAAGGGATTTCGTCAGGGAGCGCTTCCGGGAGAGGAATATACGGAAGTGGGACGTGATTATGAAGAATCCAAACGTGCTGCGAAGTATTTGCAGGATGCCGGTTACGACATGCTAAACTGCGATAACGGTACTTATGATGCATGGTACTGGGCACATCCGCCAATCTATATGCCGGAGAACTGCAATCTGGAAGATGTTAAAAACATCAGAAAATATGTGGATATCCCTGTGGTTTGTGCCGGAAGAATGGATCCTGAGGTGGCAGCAGAAGCTGTTGCAAAGGGAGAAATTGACGGTGCCGGATTTGCGAGAAGATTCCTGGCGGACACCGAATGGGTGACCAAACTTTTAAATGATAGGGAAGAAGATATTCGTCCGTGTATTCTTTGTCATAGCGGTTGCTTTAATATGTGTCATTACAAGGGCGTCCCGAACGATCAGGAATTGTCCGATTCTTTACATTTGGCTCGTTGTGCGGTAAATGCCGAGACGATGCAAAAAGAAAAGCACTTTATTCAAAAGACATCTTCGCCGAAGGAAGTTGCGATCATCGGAGGTGGTATCGGAGGAATGGAGGCGGCCCGTGTCCTAACGCTTCGCGGCCATAAGCCGGTCATCTATGAAAAGTCCGATGTTTTAGGCGGAACCTTTATCGCTGCAAGTGCGGAGTCCTACAAAGGAAAGCTTCGTGAGCTTTTGGCATGGTATCGTCGAGAGATGGAAAAGCAAAACGTGACGATTCACTTGAATCACGAAGTGACTTCTCTGGATGAATTTGACGGAATGCCGATTGTTGTGGCAACAGGCTCTACAGCCAGAGTACTTGGACGTGTGCCGGGACATGAGAAAATGGTAGAGGCTTGTGAGTACCTAACGGGTACGGAAGTAGGGGATACCGTAGCTGTCATTGGCGGTGGATTAACCGGAAGTGAAATTGCGTATGAACTGGCGCTTTTGGGCAAGCATCCGATTATTGTTGAAATGAAGGATGATTTGGTATCACAAAAAGGTGTTTGCCTTGCAAACAGTTCTTACTTAAGAGAGTGGTTCGAGTGGCATAAGATTCCGGTGTATTTGGAAACAACCTTAAAAGAAGTTCGTGATGACGGAATTACCTGTACGGATAAAGAAGGAAAAGAAATCGAAATCAAATGTGATTCCGTGATTTCTTCTGCAGGTTATATTCCGAAACCGTTGGGAGATCCAAAGAACAAAAAGAGCAATGTGTTCTATGTTGGTGACTGCAATTCCATCGGAAATTTACGTACGGTTATTTGGGGTGCCTACGAGGCTGCAATGAAGATTTAACATTGATTTTGGGGACGGTTTTTCCGTCCCCTTTTTATATTTGAAACACGTGTGGTTTTGTGCTATAATTACTCGCAGTGTTTACACAAAAGTTAGGAAGGAAGATTAAGAAAAATGAGTGTAAAAGTAGAAAATTTAGACAATAACATGGCAAAGCTTACTATTGAAGTAGAGGCTGACCGTTTAGTTGAAGCTACAAAGAAGGCTTATAATCGCCAGAAAAACAGCATCTCCATCCCGGGATTCAGAAAGGGTAAAGTACCTCAGCAGATGATTGAGAAAATGTACGGACCTGAAATCTTCTTTGATGAAGCTGCAAATATTTTGATTCAGGAAGAGTATCCGAAGGCTTATGATGAGTGCGGTTTGGATATTGTTTCTCAGCCGGAAGTAGAAGTGGTTCAGATTGAAAAGGGTAAGCCTTTCATCTTTACTGCTGAAGTTGCATTAAAGCCTGATGTTAAACTTGGAAAATATAACGGAATTACCGTAACACGTATTGATACAACTGTTTCTGATGAAGATGTTGAAAAAGAAATCAAGTCTCAGCTTACCAGAAACGCTCGTTCCATCGATGTAACCGATCGTGCAGCACAGATGGGCGATATCGTTGTTCTTGATTTTGACGGTTCTGTTGACGGCGTACCTTTCGAAGGTGGAAAGTCTGAAAACTATACCTTAGAGCTTGGCTCAAATTCCTTTATTCCCGGATTTGAAGATCAGCTTTGCGGAAAGAACTTAGAGGAAGATATCGACGTAAACGTTACATTCCCTGAGGATTATCATGCAGAAGAGTTAGCCGGAAAGGCTGCACTTTTCAAATGTAAATTACACAAGATTACAGCAAAAGAGCTTCCTGAATTAAACGATGAATTTGCTGAGGATCAGGGATTTGATTCTGTTGCAGATTATAAGGAAGATGTTAAGAAGACTCTTATCGAAAGAAAAGAAAACGCTGCTAAGCGTACACAGGAAGATGAAGCTTTGGCTAAGATTATCGCTGATTCCAAGATGGATATTCCGGATGCAATGGTTGACTTCCAGGTTAATCAGATGCTTAGCGAATATGCAAACAATCTTCGTCAGAGCGGACTTTCTTTTGAGCAGTACATGCAGTTTACCGGCATGACTTTAGATCAGTTAAAGGCTCAGATGCGTCCGGATGCAGAAGACAGAATCAAGGGTTCTTTGGTACTTGAAGCAATTGCTAAGGCAGAAGGCTTCGAAGGAACCGATGAGGACGTAGAAAAGAAGATCGAAGAAATGGCAGAACAGTACGGAATGAAGGTTGAAGATATCAAGAAGAACATTCCGGATTCTGAAAAAGAAAACATGAAGAAAGATGTTGCTTTGGAAAAGGCAATCAACTTTGTTACAGAAAACATGAAGCTTCGTGCAAAGCCAAAGAAGAAGGCTGAGAAAGAGGCTGAAGAAAAATAAAGGGGATGAATCTATGGCTACAATACCTTATGTCATTGAACAGAATTCAAGAGGAGAACGTTCCTACGATATCTATTCCAGATTGTTAAAGGATCGAATCATTTTCTTAGGAGAAGAAGTAAATGAGACCACCGCGTCTCTTACCATTGCACAGTTATTATTCTTAGAGTCAGAAGACCCGAATAAGGATATTCATCTTTATATTAACAGTCCGGGTGGAATGGTGACTGCAGGTCTTGCAATTTATGATACCATGCAGTACATCAAATGCGATGTTTCTACCATTTGTGTAGGACTTGCCGCATCTATGGGTGCATTCTTGCTTGCAGGTGGTGCAAAGGGCAAACGTCTTGCACTTCCAAACTCTGAGATTATGATTCATCAGCCATCCGGCGGTGCAAAAGGTCAGGCAACTGAAATCGAAATTCAGGCTGAAAACATTTTAAAGACAAAGAAACGTTTGAATGAAATGCTTGCAGCAAACACCGGTCAGCCGTTTGAAAAGGTAGCAGCTGATACTGAGCGTGATTACTATATGAGCTCGAAGGAAGCTTTGGAATATGGTCTTATTGACAAGATCATCGAAAACAGAAACGAGGCATAAGGGAGCGATAGGCTCCTTTTTAAGGAGAATAAAATGGCAGGACGCAACAGCGACGACAAAATCAGATGCTCTTTCTGCGGGAAGACGCAGTCTCAGGTTCAAAAGCTGATTGCCGGACCAAATGGTGCGTATATCTGCGACGAATGCGTTGATATTTGCAGCGAGATTATTGAAGAAGAATTAATGGATGCGGAAGAGACATCCAAATTTGACAATGATCGACCGGAAATCAATCTTTTGAAACCAAAGGAATTGAAGAAATTCCTTGATGAGTATGTAATCGGTCAGGATGAAGCAAAAAAGGTTTTATCTGTAGCGGTTTATAATCATTACAAAAGAATACTTGCGGACCCGAAGGACTTAAACGTAGAATTACAGAAATCCAATGTTCTTCTTTTGGGACCTACCGGTAGTGGTAAGACCCTTTTGGCGCAGACATTGGCTCGTATTATCGGTGTTCCTTTTGCAATTGCAGATGCGACCACCCTTACAGAAGCCGGCTACGTTGGTGAAGACGTTGAGAATATTTTGTTAAAACTGATTCAGGCAGCGGACTATGATGTTCCGAAGGCTGAATACGGAATTATTTACATCGACGAAATCGACAAAATTACAAAGAAGTCTGAAAATGTATCCATTACCAGAGACGTATCCGGTGAGGGTGTACAGCAGGCGCTTCTTAAGATGTTAGAGGGAACCAATGCTTCCGTACCTCCACAGGGTGGAAGAAAGCATCCGCAGCAGGAGTTGATACCGATTGATACAACAAATATCCTGTTTATTTGCGGTGGTGCATTCGAAGGATTGGATAAGATTATCGAATCTCGTATGGACACCAAGCGTATTGGATTTAATACCGAAGTGACCGAGATTAAGACCGATAAAGAACGTGAAAGCGAGCTTTTAAAGCAGGCGCTTCCACAGGACTTCGTGAAGTTTGGTTTGATTCCTGAGTTTATCGGACGTGTTCCGATTAACGTTGCACTGGAAGAGCTTGATAAGGATGATTTAATTCGAATCCTTACCGAGCCGAAGAATTCTCTTGTTAAGCAGTACAAGGCACTCTTTAAGATGGATGATGTAGATCTTACCTTTGAAAAGGATGCCCTTGAAGCTATTGCAGAGAAGTCTTTGGAAAGAAAGACCGGTGCGCGAGGACTCCGTGCCATCATGGAAAATGTCATGATGGAGGATATGTTTGAGATTCCATCCGAAGAGTCTGTGAAGAAGTTAAACATCACCAGAGAAAAGGTGGAAGAGAACGTCCTTCTCGTTGAAAAGAAGTCTGAAGTTGTTTCCATGAAGAAGAAAGCAGGAAAAGAAAGCGCTTAAAACATGAAAATTAAAAGTGCAGAACTTGAAACTGTGTGTGGAATCACAAGTCAACTACCGGAGAATACTTTACCGGAAGTTGCTTTTGCCGGAAAAAGTAATGTGGGAAAGTCATCTTTGATTAATGCGGTGTTAAATCGCAAATCTTTGGCACGAACTTCCGCACAACCCGGTAAAACACAGACCATTAATTTTTATAATGTAAATAATGAAATCTATCTGGTGGATTTGCCCGGCTACGGATACGCAAGAGCGTCCAAGTCAGAAGTGGAAAAATGGGGTGAAATGATTGAACGCTATTTGGATACTTCTGAGAAGTTGCGCTGTGTATTTTTGCTGGTGGATATTCGCCATGAACCCGGTGCACACGACAAGCAAATGTACGAGTGGATTGACTATATGGGATATCAGCCCATCGTAATCTGCACAAAAGCAGATAAAATCGGTCGTTCCCAATTGGACAAGCATATAAAAGCCATACGAAACGGCTTGGGTGCAGATGTAGATACCATCATTATTCCTTTTTCTTCCGTAACCAAACAGGGCCTGGAAGATATCTGGGATTTTATGGATCAGGTAATAGAAAATGAGAAAGAGGAAGACGAATAATGAGGTGACCCCTCAAAGTTAGACTTTTTTACGAGACGACTTTGGTCGTCTCG
>DAIMGJ010000010.1:0-81431 GCA_036723975.1 Lachnospiraceae bacterium | reverse complement strand
AACGAGACGACCAAAGTCGTCTCGTAAAAAAGTCTAACTTTGAGGGGTCACCTCACTTAAATGACCGGTCCTTATTTCTTATATTCAAATAATCATAATAATTCAAATAATAATTACTAAAACAGTTCTTATTTTAAATCAACGATTCCAAATTACTTAAATCATATTCCAAATGTAATACATCCGTTAAATGAGCAAAATACTCGGGAATCGGCGCGTAAAACGCCATATATTCCTTTGACGTCGGATGAATGAATCCCAGTTTATACGCATGCAAACATTGCCCCTGCAGATTAAACTTAGACTGTTTAGCTCCGTAAACCTCATCACCCAAAAGCGGATGGCCCAAATGAGCCATATGCACACGAATCTGATGGGTTCGGCCGGTTTCCAAACGAAAGGCCATCAGTGCATATCCGTCGTGCTCCGCAAGTTTAACATAGTGCGTTTTGGCTGGCTTTCCGTTCTTATGATTAACAGCCATTTTAATGCGATTCTTCGGATCTCTTCCAATGGGTTCATCAACAATTCCTTTATCCGAAATATGGTTGCCTTTAACGATACCCAAATAGATTCGATCGATATCGTGATCTTTCATTTTATCCGCCAAAAAGATATGTGCTTTATCATTCTTGCAGATTACAAGGCTTCCTGTGGTGTCCTTATCGATTCGATGAACGATTCCGGGACGGATTTCACCGTTAATTCCGGACAAATCATCTTTGCAATGATACATAATGGCATTTACCAAAGTGCCCGTCAAATGTCCGTTTCCTGGGTGAACTACCATATTTTTTGGCTTGTTAACTACCAAAATGTCTTCATCTTCATATAAAATATCAAGAGGAATATCTTCCGGTGTTATTTCCACAGGTTTAGGTTCAAATTCATAAAGCATAACCGAATCATCTACGCAGCATTTATAGCTGGGTTTTACTGTTTCTCCGTTTACCAGGATTTTGCCGTCTTTGATAAGTTTTTGAAAATGACTTCTGGATAAATCCCGGAATCGTTCCGCCAAAACCGCGTCGATTCTTTGTTCATCCTGTTCCATTTCAATCAAAAATTCTTCCATTATTTGGTTCCTTTATGAGAAAAAACAAGGTTACATTCGTCTTCAGAATAATAAAACAAAAGTAAAATCAAAACAAGAAACACACTGCAGGTAACATAAATGTCAGCCACATTAAACACCGGAAAATTAATCAATGAAAAATATATAAAATCAACCACATAATGGTATACGACACGATCGATTAGATTTCCTACAGCACCGGCTAGTAATACCGCAAATGTATAATACAGCAATAAAAATTTACCATGTTTTGGCATTTTTATCATATAATAAACGATTCCGCCGCCAATAAACAATGTAATGATATAAAAAACAATCATTTTCCCTTCCAAAATACTAAAGGCTGCTCCGGTATTTTCTACATATGAAAATTCCAAAACTCCGTTAATTAGGACAACAGAAGGCTTTCCGGCAAGCATACTTACGGCCAGTTTCTTTGTAAGCTGATCCAAAAAAATCAATACCGGTACAATTAAAAAGGGTAATATAATGTGTATTTTTTTTGTGTGATTCATAATTATTCCTCTGTAATATAAGATATTGCATCCAGCAATTCATTATCAATAAAGTTTTTGTACTCTTTTGCTTTTCCAAGATGATCTAGAATAATAAACTTAATATATTGCTTTTCCGCTTTTTTGTCAGATTTTGAAGTATTCAAAACTTCTGTTTTGTCAAAAGCTCCCGCAGATACCGGAAGATTATAGGATTTTAAAAGATGCTTGAACCCATCCAATTCGTTTTCGGATATATTTCCCAACTTAAAAGATAAATACATCGCAGCAACCATTCCAACAGCTACGCACTGACCGTGAAACAGCTGAAAACCCGACAATTTTTCAATTGCATGACCAATTGTATGGCCAAAATTAAGAATAGAACGAAGTCCCTCTTCTTTTGGATCTATTTCAACAACCTGTCGCTTAATATCGCAGCAGGTATAAATCATTTCTTCTAAAACAGAATCTTCCAAAGACAAAATGTCAACTACATGCTTCTGTAAATAATCGTAAAACGTTTTATCCCAAATACAACCGTATTTAATAACTTCACCCATACCGCATGAAAACTGTTCTTTGCTTAAAGTCTTTAAAACAGATGTATTAATGTATACCAATTTGGGCATGTAAAACGCACCTACCATATTTTTATATCCCAAAAAGTCCACACCGGTTTTTCCACCAATACTACTATCAACTTGTGATAATAAGGTTGTTGGAATTTGAACAAAATCTATTCCTCTCAAATAGGTTGCTGCACAGAATCCGGTCATATCTCCGACCACACCACCGCCCAAAGCAATTAAAAGATCTTTTCGAGAGAACTTGTGTTTAATTAAATATTCATATAATTTCTCTATGTTGGATAGATTCTTTGATTTTTCTCCATTTGGCAATGTATATGTTATAACAAGATTAAATTTATCAGACAGAAAGCGCTTTACATCATCTAAATACAAATTTTCAACCACATCATCTGTAACAATACATATTTTATCGTAGTTATTTTGTTTAATCTCGAATATACTTTTACATAAATTTTCAAATGAGCTTTTAAATATAATGTTATAGCAGAATTTATTTTCATAGTTTACAGGTAAAATCTTATGCATTTTCAATCCTCCTATAGAAAAAGCCTCCAAAAACAACATCGGAGGCTTTCATTTCATCTTTCCTTATGATTGAGACAAAACTAATTATTTAATTAAAAACCTGTCTGAATACCGGAGAAATCAAAAGCACTCATAAGCTCTTGTAAGTCACCGGAAATATCTACGTTCGCTGGTGTAATAATGAAAATATAATTTGATACTTTCTGTAAGTTACCATCAATCGCATAGCATGCACCGGAAATAAAATCAATCAAACGCTGTGCTAATGCTAAATCCAAACCTTCCATATTAAGAATAACGGTACGATCTGCCAATAATGTTTCGGCAATTTCTCTGGCGTCTTCAAAAGAGGACGGTTTAATAACGCAAACCTCCATGCTGTTGGATGCATTTTTCTTGCCACCTCTCATAGTGGTAAATCTGGAAATAGATGCTCCGGAAGAACTCTTTTTCTCACTTTCATCGGAATGTTTAAAAATAGACTTGCGCTCTTCTACTTCCTCGTCATCATCATATTCATCATCGTATTCATCGTCGTCATAATCTTCATCACCAAGCTTCATAGCTGACAACATTTTATCAAATACGCCCATGGGTCCTCTCCTTATATATTATAATTTCTTTCTCCAAAGATGCCTGTTCCGACACGAACCAAAGTTGCACCCTCTTCGATAGCTACGGTATAATCTCCTGTCATTCCCATCGACAGAATATCCATATATACATTATCAATGTTTTTACTTGCTATGTCAACAGATAAATCCTTTATTTTGCGGAAAACCCATCGATTTTCTTCAGAATCCACAACATATGGTGCTATTGTCATCAATCCACGAATTCGAATATTTGGTAATTTGGAAATGGTTTCTACCAATTCTAAAACCTCATCTACACGAACACCAAACTTTGATTCTTCTTCAGCTACATTTACCTCAATTAAAATATCGGAGATTACATTTTTCTTCTTTGATTCTTTTTGAATCTCTTCCGCAAGTCTAAGAGAATCTACGCTATGAATCAAATCAACTTTTCCAATAATATATTTCACCTTATTACGCTGAAGATGTCCAATCATATGCCAGGAAACATCATCACCAAAAGCAGGAATTTTCACTTCAAGTTCCTGAACTTTGTTTTCTCCAAACACACGCACACCAAGATCGTATGCCTCTTTTAAAGTCTCAACAGGTTTTGTTTTACTAACAGAAACAAGTGTAACTTCACTCCTCTTTCGTCCGGATTTATCACACGCTCTTTGTATATTTTCTTCTACTGATTTTAAGTTATCTTTTAGCATATATTCACCTTTCAGACTAAAGAATCTCGTTTTCGCTCACTTTGTCGCCCTGAAGAACGATTCTATCATATAAAGACAATCCATAATCCGTTCCTGCTTTGACAATCGTATACTCGTTGTTTTGATAAATAATATCAATAATCTTAAATACGGTATATCCTTTGTTTACATTATAAACGCCCTGTAAAACGCCGGTATCCGTTCCAATTTCATATGTATCTTTTGAATTAACCATCAAACAAACATCACCTTCAGAAACCGTTTCACCATCCACGTAATAAGAATTGTCATCTTCAAAATAAATAGTTGTTCTTTTAAATTCAACGTTTGAACCGTTTTTTATCAACAATCCGTAACTTGAGGAATCTTCCCCCTTTGTAAAATACTTCTTAGGGACAGTATAAAAGGTTTTGTCAATAATGGCGCTGTTTGGAATCTTTAATCCGTTTTTCTCATCCAGTTTTAAATTGATACCGATAAATCTCTGATCAGCATATCGTTCCATGGAATCATCAAGTGACAATACCAAATAATTTACGCCTGCTTTATCAATAATGGAATAACTGCACCACGTAACGGCATTATCTTCCGTAAACTCAATTTCAATAGCCGAATCATTTTCCAATGTTTCTACCATATCAGTATCAATCGGCATAACCAAATTCCAATTATCGGAAGTAATCAGTTTAAATACAGCCTCTCCTTCCAGAACACTTTCATTGCTGCGCAAATTATTTGTGCTTATATTTCCGGAATCAAATAAATCAGAAGAGAAATTATCCAGATTAACCGATTCAAATCCATCCGTCTGATATACAATCAGTCCGGTTTTGGGGGCGTAATACGTAAAATAAGTACCGTTTTGGAGAGCATTTTTTATATCAGATTCATAGGTTTCCAATATACTTTCATCAACGATTTGTTGTAAATCATCAGCAAGATTTGATTTAAAGGAATAAATCTTATGATAGTCATTGGCATTATAATCATTTACAAAGTTTTGAAGCGAATACTCCAGACCGGACAAATCCATCTGAGATATATCTGCACCGGATGAATTTGCATTTTTAAAGCTGTTTATTACGGTACCGTCTTTATCAATAGCATAAATCAAAGACTTTGCACCCACTCTTGATTTGTTCGGTGCAAAATAATATACATTTCCATCCTGTGCTGCAGAAAAAACTTCTTCCTGACGAATTGCTAAAGCTTTATAGGAATCTTTTGATGTAATGGTTCCCTGATTCACTTCATAAATCGTGATGTTTTCGGAAGTTAAATAAGAAAAAACGTGAAACAAAATATAAATGAATATAATAAAAAAGATAACAAAAGCGATATTGATATGAAAGTCTTTATGAAATTTTACAACATTATTCTTATCAGCCATTCTTTTTTTACCATTGCTTTTCATAGTATTCATTATACACAAAAATCCCCTAGGTATCACTACCTAAGGGATAAAAAATCAAAAAGAAATTAAGCGATTTTGCTCTTTGCAAGTTCAGCTAAATCCTTGAATCCTTCAGCATCATTAACTGCCATATCAGCTAATACTTTACGGTTCAAATCAACGTTAGCTAATTTTAAACCATACATAAACTTAGAATAAGAAAGACCGTTTAATCTTGCAGCTGCATTGATACGTGCAATCCAAAGCTGGCGATACTGTCTCTTTCTTTCTTTTCTTCCGGCATAAGAGCTCTTTAACGCTCTCATCACGGACTGTTTAGCAATACGATACTGTTTAGAGCGAGCTCCACGGTATCCCTTTGCCATCTTTAAAACTCTGTTATGTTTCTTTTTAGCGTTCATTCCGCCTTTAATTCTTGCCATTTTAAATTCCTCCTAACCAAACTCTTCTTAAATGTACGGTAATACTTTCTTCATTGCTTTAACATTAGTAGCATCTGTCATAGCTGCCTGTCTTAAGCTTCTCTTTCTCTTTGTAGACTTCTTGGTTAAGATGTGGCTCTTGTTAGCCTTAGCTCTTTTTAATTTACCTGTACCTGTAGCTTTAAAACGCTTTGCAGCAGCTCTTTTAGTCTTAATCTTTGGCATAATTTAAAATCCTCCTAAAATCATTTCTTTTCTGCAAGTATCATACTGATACTTCTGCCTTCCTGCTTTGCAGGCTTCTCCACAACACAAACATCCGATAAGCTTTCCGCAAAATCATCAAGGATGTGCTTACTGGTAGACATATGTGCCATTTCACGACCACGAAAACGCAATGTAATCTTTACCTTGTTACCCTTTGCCAAAAACTTCTTGGCAGCGGTAATCTTGGTATTGAGATCATTCGCTTCGATGTTCGGAGACAAACGAATTTCTTTTACTTCCACAATCTTTTGCTTTTTCTTGGCCTCCTTCTCTTTACGAGCCAATTCATATCGATATTTTCCATAATCGATAATCTTGCAAACCGGTGGCTTCGCATTTGGAGAAATCTTCACCAAATCCAACTCCAACTCTTGCGCTTTAAAAAAAGCATCCTTTGCAGACATTATTCCAAGTTGTTCTCCATCTTGTCCGATCAAACGAACTTCTTTATCGCGAATCTGTTCGTTAATCTGTAAATCGTTATTACTAATAGCTTTGTCCTCCCAATAAAAAAGTGGATAGGCAGACTATCCACAAATCAAAAACACATAATAAAAAGTGTAATGACACTAAGTCGCCCAATTGCGCTTAGGTGAGAGTGGATACTCTACTTTTTTTACAACTTCTGTAATATATCATATAGAATCACGTACGTCAAGCAAAAATCAAATAAAAATCAAGAAAAATCACAATTCAAGAAAGAAACCTTATTCTTCTCCTTCAATGCCGAATTCTGCCATTTTGGCAATAATTCTTTCACGTACCATCTTTGCAACTTCCGGTGTCTTCATATCTTTGTATTCATCATAAAAGATTGGTTCAAGAAAGATAACCTTGGTAACACATGAACCCAGTTTTAAACTGTTAAAGGGAATATAAGAATCTATTAAACAAACAGGGACCAATGGTGCTTTTGCAGACATTGCAGATTTGAAACTCCCCGGCTTAAAATTTTTAACTTTATTATGATTCTTAGAATAGCCGCCTTCAGAAAACAGAATAAAGCGTTTTCCTTCTTTTACTTCCTCGGTAATTTCATTGATGATTTTAAGGTTTTGACGAATGTCATCCAAATCCAGTCGTTTCGCATCTATCAAGTTACACATTTCATTTACTAAAAATGTCTTTGATTTCGCCTTGTCCATAACAAAGGTACATGGCTTGTCGTGTCCGTTTATCACAGCCAATGCATCAAACTTACCTTGATGATTCGGGAACATAACATATCCACCATCTTGAGGAAGATTTTCCCTGCCATATACTTCTGTGGAAATATTACCTGAATTCATCATATAACGTATCATTTGCTTCACATATCGATAGCGAACCTCAAATGAATACTTGGCTTTATTCTTAGCTAATTTGCGCATATGAGGAATCATATACGGTCCACGGAAAAGATTTGCAATTATAACAAACAAAAAACGAAACATAGTCCACTTTCCATAAAAGATAATCTTTATGAATTATATCTATTTCAGGAAAGATTTACAAGGGTTCGGAGCCGTAATAAGGGACTATTAAATAATTCCCGCTATGAATATCCGATGAAGTCAAATGATTTAAACGCATTACCTCATCAATATAAGCTTCTCTGTCACTATATTCCGGCGAACAATAGATACCGGAAATATCCCAAAGAGTCTGACCATTTTCCACACATACGCTGGTATAATACTTTTGCAGATCGTTATGCGCGTCTGCAAAAGAAGAAAATACAAATATCAAAACAAAAACAAGAACTGCACTGAAAACAGCCAGCCGTTGAAAAGACACTAAGCATGTTCTTCTACTTTTTGCGTTCGATGATGAACTATAATGTTTGCGATAAGTACTTCTTCTTTTCATGACACACCTCTCTCAAATAGTCAAAACAAATGTTCTACGAACATATTATCGAACAAACGCATGTTTGTCAATATATTTTTCGAACAAATTTTCCCAAAAATATGTTTGCTATTAAATCAAAGTATGCTATACTTCTAATATAAATGTAAGGAGGTTCCTATGTCATACGGTAAAATCACAGATAAACAGCAAGAAATCTTAGATTTCATGAAATCAGAAATCTTATCCAAGGGATTTCCCCCTTCTGTTCGAGAAATATGCGCAGCGGTAAATTTAAAGTCCACTTCGTCCGTATTCTCTCATTTGGAAAAACTGGAAAAGAACGGATATATTCGTCGAGATCCCACCAAGTCCAGAACAATTGAAATCTTAGACGACAATTTCAATCTCACAAGACGTGAGATGGTCAGTGTACCGGTTGTCGGACAGGTAGCCGCAGGACAACCGCTTTTGGCCATTCAGAATATTGAAAGCTACTTTCCGATTCCTGCGGAGTATGCACCTAGGGGCGAATGCTTTATGTTGCATGTGAAAGGAGAATCCATGGTTGAGGCCGGTATTTTGGACGGGGATACCATTATAGTAGAACGCACCGACACTGCTCGAGACGGTGATATGGTTGTTGCATTGGTAGATGATTCCGCCACGGTAAAGACTTTCTATAAAAAGGCGGATCATATTGTTTTACATCCGGAGAATTCAAACATGGATGATATTATTGTTCCAAACTGTCAAATACTCGGTAAAGTTTTCGGCGTATATCGCTTCTTTTAAATAGCAAACGCATGCATTTACAATGAAATGTAAATGCATGCGTTTGCTTTAATCCATAAATTCTTTTAATTCTTCTTCGGTAACAAAAGTACCGTCTTGCCAGATTCGTTCTAAATTATAAAACAGTCTGTCTTCTGCAGAAAACAGATGAATAATTATATCTTCATAGTCCATTAGGATCCATGTGGAATTACGATTTCCCTCTACTTGTTTTGCATGGAAACCGTTTTTATACATCACTTCATCTGCTGCATCCTGTAAAGCCGACAAATGATTCTGATTTTTTGCGGTTGCCACAATAAAGTAATCCGCTATTACGGAAATATTTGATATATCAATTACAGAAATATCTTCAGCCAATTTTTCATCAAGTGCCTGATAAACTTTAGCTGTTAACTCTTTTGTATTCATTTCTTTTCTCCTTTATAGTAGTTATACGTGTCTAAGGTTCTCAAATCCATAAAAGCGCCCTGACTCTTAATATACGAAATGGTATCCTCTAAAATCATTACAATTACTTTGTCTATATCATAATCAGATTGTTTTCTTAATTCATCCAATCTGGGGGCTTTATCACGATTTGGTTCGATATAATCTGCTACAAATATTATCTTATCCAACAATGACATATTCGGGCAACCGGTCGTATGAACCAATATGGAGTGACAAATTTCCGGATCATTAATACCAAATACATGTTTCGCCATATATGCTCCAACAGGCGCATGTAGTAAATGTGGGGCTTTTATATCCCCTTCTAGCACTTCAATATCATGTTCTTTAGCATAAGACAGTAGTTCTTTGGCAGACATATATTTAGCACAATCATGCAAAAGTCCCGCAACATATGCAATATCTTTCGGATAATCATATTCATAAGCTAAATGTTCGGCTGTTTCTGCAACCCCCAAGCAATGCAAAAATCGAGAAGGTTTTAACTTCTGTTCTAATTCTTTTTTAAAAGAGTCTATATCATATTCTTCCAATTTATCGTATAAACGATGCATCAAAATATAATCATAAACATCTTTGGAAAGCTTTGATGCAAAATCAAAAGTTTTGTCATCATTATAAAAAGCATTCCTGATTTCTGTAGAAGAACAATTATCCGGTTCGTAATCAACGGAAATGATGTTTCCTTCAAATTTCTTTAGCAAATAATCAATTGTATCTAAACAACGTTGTTTTTCCTCGGCATAATGACTTCCTCGAAGAAAAACCAAAAGAGTTGCATTATTTAGAATTATTTGAGGATTTTTCCAGTTTTCGAATGATTCTACGGAATCTTGACCCATTATAAAATAAAATTCATGATCCGGATACTCTAATCGAAGTTTTTCTAAGGTTTGATACGTATAATTGTTATGATCACTGTTAAATTCAAACTGCGATACAACAACACCTTCAAGGTCTTTACAAGCCAACTCACACATATAGAAGCGATGTGCCGCAGAACAAACCTGACGAGAATCCTTATGCGGTGGGATTTTTGCAGGCATAATCCAAACTTCATCCAAACTAGCCATGGAAAGTGCCTGTCTTGCCATCTCAATATGCCCATTATGAATGGGATTAAAAGTTCCGCCTAATACACCAATCTTCATAATCTAACCCTATTTCTTCGGAAGTTCAATCACCGGTTTCTTAGCCGGACGATAAAGTATAATCTTTTTGCCGATTACACGTACCACTTCGGAACGGGTACGTTCTGCAATAACAGCTGCAATCTCTTTTGGATCATCAAAACAGTTCTTTAATACAGATACCTTAATTAACTCTCGCTTTGCGATTGCGTCATCAATTCCCTGAATCAATTCAGGAGAAAGTGAATTTTTGCCTACCTGAAAAATAGCATCCAGGTCATTTGCTAAAGAAGATAAATATGCTCTTTGTTTATTTGTCATAACAACCTCTTACTTATAGTACTCAAACTCTAGGGAATACATACGAACCGTATCGCCGTCTTTGATACCCTTCTCTTCCAATTCCTTTAAAATACCCTGTTCTTTCATAAATCGTTGGAAGAACAAAAATCCTTTTTCAGATTCCATATTGGTGTATCCAAGCATTTTTTCAATCTTAGGACCTTCCACGCAATATGCACCGTCCTCCGCAATATAAACCTCATAGGCTTCGTTCTCAAATACATGCTCTGCCGGATCGTATTCCTGTTCATAAACAATCGGTTTATCATCAAAATTAGAAAGCATATTTGCAATTTCCCGAACCAAGACATCTACGCCCTCTCCGGAAACTGCAGAAATCGGAAGGATTTTTGTGCCGTCAGCACCAAATTCATCCTGCATACGCTTTAATATTTCTTCTTTTTGATCCGGTACGGCATCCAATTTATTAATTACGATAATCTGAGGCTTATTTGCAATTACATCGCTGTAATTCTTTAGTTCTTTGCGAATGGTATAAACATCTTCAACCGGATCTCTTCCGTCAAAAGAAGCTCCATCTACCATATGAACAAGCACCTTCGTACGTTCAATATGTCTTAAAAACTGATGCCCAAGGCCTACACCTTCGGAAGCTCCTTCTATAAGACCCGGAATATCTGCCATAACAAAGCCTTTTCCTTCGCCGATATCAACCACACCCAAAATCGGATGCAGGGTCGTAAACGGATAGCTTGCAATCTCAGGCTTTGCGTTGGAAATACGTGATAAAAGTGTGGACTTTCCGGCGTTTGGAAAACCAACCAATCCTACATCCGCAAGAACTTTTAGTTCCAAAAGGACTTCCAGCTCTATACATTCTCCACCCGGCTGCGCATATTTCGGAGCCTGCATGGTGGAAGTCGCAAAATGCTGATTTCCGAGTCCGCCTTTGCCGCCAAACAAAACGATTTGTCGCTGATTATCACCGGACATATCGGCAATGACTTTTCCGCTCTGTGCTTCTTTTACAACCGTACCTTCCGGCACTTTTAGAATAAGATCGGCACCATTTTTTCCATGGCAATTTCTTTTGCCGCCTTCTTCACCCGGTGTGGCAGAAAACTTATGCTTATGACGATAATCGGATAAGTTATTCATTCCCTTATCCACTTCAAAAATTACGTCTCCGCCTTTACCGCCGTCACCACCGTCAGGACCACCGGCCGGAACATATTTTTCACGGCGAAAAGACACATGTCCGTTTCCGCCTTTTCCTGATTTTATAATAATTTTTGCACGATCTGCAAACATAACATTCACCTTTAAGAAAAATAAGACCCGGCTCTTGCAAGAGTCGGGTCCGATAAACATATTAGTTCTCTACTGGATAGACAGAAGCCTGCTTCTTGTCTCTACCTTTTCTTTCAAAACGAAGAATTCCGCTTTCCTTTGCAAACAAAGTATCATCTCCGCCCTTACCAACATTTACTCCAGGATGGATCTTTGTTCCACGCTGTTTATAAATGATGCTTCCAGCAGTAATAAACTGACCATCTGCTCTCTTTGCGCCTAATCTCTTAGACTCAGAATCTCTACCGTTCTTTGTAGAACCCATTCCCTTTTTATGAGCAAATAACTGAAGGTTCATCTGTAACATGTCTTTACACCTCCTTAACCGATAAAGTAAAGTACGTTTCGCCGTACTCATTTTTGATTTCATTCAATCCCAAAATCAAAGAATTCATAAGCAAATTCCCGGAATCGGATAAACCCTTTGGAAAGGAAACCTCCAAATCTCCCGAAGAAATATTCTTATAAGAAATCTCATCTTGGGTAAGTGTTTCTATGGAATTTACTGTGTTAATCAAAAGAACGCTCACTGCGGAACAAACAATATCCTGTCCCTTGTCGGCATAACCTGCATGACCAACACTCTTTAATCCCATAAATGAATTGTCTTTTTTAAAAACAGTGACTTTAATCATAGATTAAGCGTTGATCTTTTCAATCTTTACCTGTGTGAAAGACTGTCTATGACCGTTCTTCTTATGATAACCAGTCTTTGGTTTATACTTATAAACGATAACCTTTTTAGCTCTTCCTTCACGAAGTACAGAAGCTTCAACGGTAGCTCCGGAAACTGTAGGATCACCTACTTTAAGTCCCTTATCGCTCACAGCTAATACCTGATCAAAGGTAACTTTCTCACCAGCTTCTACTCCAAGCTTTTCAATGGTAATGATATCGCCTTCAGATACTTTGTACTGCTTACCACCTGTTGCAATAATTGCGTACATATTGGCACCTCCTATTATCATTACTCGCCAGCTTCGGTGTCTTACGAACTTAAAAAACCTCGCTGTGCGGCATACTGTGATATGATACCATCCTATTTCTTTAATGTCAACACTTCTTTTAAAGATGGATAGCGTTTTTCTCTTGTTATTTCCACGAGTCCCAGTTTTGTATAATCCAAAACCGTAACTTTGCAGGGATCAAACTTTGTTTCTTCGCACAAAACAGAAATCAACTGCGCTTTATTTACGTCTGATTTCATATTGATAAAGTCTACGATAATAATGCCGGAGATATTTCTTAATCGAATCTGCAACGCCAGTTCCTTAGCAGCTTCAACATTAATTAAAAACGCATTTGTTTCCTTTTTGGAATTCTGCTTTGAGGAATTCACATCCACCACCGTCATACTTTCCGTCTGCTCAATAATGAGGTTTGCACCTGAGTTCAACCAGGCAGTTGGTTTTAATGCATTTTCCAATACGGTATGAATGCCGTAAAGTTTCGCCAGTGGATAGGAAGTATCTTCATAAAACTTTAAATTGGCCATAAATGGAGCATACATATCCTTTTCCATAATCGCCAAAAGCGAATTGTAAATATCCTTATCATCCGTTTCAATTTCACATATGGAAGGATCAAGCCTTCGAAGGGACTCTTCTATAATATCTTTTCCTTTTTTCACGCACTCAAAAACGGTTCTGTTTTTGGCATAGGTTAAAAGATGTTTATATTCTTTAAACAGTGCCTCTGCTTCCGCAAGAAGATCTTCATCGGAAATCTTTATTGCATTGGTTCGAACAACAAATCCAAATTCGGATAAATCCGGAAACTTTTCACATAACAATTCTTTAAAATGAGCTTTTTGTGCTTTTTTCAGTTTCTGAGAAACAGATACATTAAAAGCCCCCGTAACCAGAATCACATGGTCACCGTGAAAAGAAAGATTGGAATCCAAAACCATTTCTTTCGTTTTGATGGGCTGCTTTTTAATCTGAACCAGGATTTCGTCATCTACTTGAAGTTCTTGTTTTTTTCCGTTTTTTCGCACATAAAAAAAATTCTGATTCTCGGTTAAGGGTAAATAGCCGCTTACATTGGATGAAACCCTTACAAACGCACCCTGATTCGGTAAAATCCGTGCAACCTTTCCAACATAAATTGCCTCATTCGGAAAAGGATTGTCCCGGAACAAATCCTTTTCTACCATAATATCAAGGGGATGATTGGATGCATCAAAATAAACCCCACAAAAGATCTTTTGGGTTTCGTACTCTATATTTGAAAGTATAAATTTGTGCATCTTATACGTATTCATTCTTAAACTCCCAAGGCATTGATATTCGGATACTCACCCTGATACATCTGTGTTCGATGGATTGCAAAAATGTTATCTTTATCTCTCAGCTGTTCAAAGCAGGTTGTAAGTACTAATTCCGGTTTAATGTTATCGATACTTCCACAGGAAACCTTTAAAAAAAAGACCGGATCTGTGGAATCACAACAAAACTCTTCATCTTTTATATCGACGGAAAGACTTGATAAAAAATCCGCATGCTCAAATGTATCCGCATAAAAATCATACACAAACGGTTTTAAATCAATCTCTCGCTCACCTTTTTTTGTTTTCTTAACCACATTGATGCTATCCTGCGAAATAAATGCTTCCACAGTATTTTTTACATTCAAATCACAAAGCAAAGACGCATCTTTCTTTAAAAACACAATGTAATCGGCGGCTGTAACAGCAGCCATGGCCTTTTTCTCGTCCTGTAAAAGTTCTCTGGCAGCCAACACATCACAGCCTTCCACCATCTGGGCGTTTACATCACAAACCAAAGCATTTAAATCAACATCCACCTCAGTTTCTATATCCAAATATTCCCCTTCCGAAGTGATTCCAACACCAAGGGGTGCCGCAAAGGACATAATCGGATGAGGATTAAATCCTTCTGAGTACTTCATGGGAACGTTGGCACGTCGAAAGGCCTTTTGGAAATAGCGCAGCATATCCAAATGGCCGATATATTTCATTGTTCCGTATTTTGAAAACTTGAGTCTGATTCTCATAAAACTCCTATCGAATACAAATTCCGCAGTTATATGTCATACAACCGCAAGCATTGCACGCATCTCTACAGTTTTTCGTGATTTTCTCTTCTTTTGTAGCCCGTAACCATTCACGTTTAAAGAATTCTTTTGTAATACCAACATCAATAAAATCCCAAGGAAAGATTTCATCAATATCTCTTTCGCGCATGGTATAAAAATCCATATCCACACCACAGGCATCAAAGGCTTTTTTCCAGTTTTCCATAGAGAAAAACTCGCCCCATGCATCGAAAAACTGACCGTGTTCATATGCATACAGGATAACATCAGCCACCCGACGGTCTCCTCTTGCAAAGACACCTTCCAAAACGGTAACATCCGCATGATGCCACTGATAACGCAAACTTTTATGGTTTAACTGTTCTTTCATTGTATCATTAACAATTTTTGCACGTCCCAGGTAATCATCCGGCGTATACATTCTTGCCCACTGGAATGGAGTGAAGGGCTTCGGGACAAAAAAGGAAGTCGACATGGTAATCTGGCATTTACCAACACGATTTTCCTTCGGAACCATCTCATAATACAAGGCAGCGATATCATTTCCCAAAATAGGAATTGCCTTCATATCTTCTTCGGTTTCTCCCGGAAGACCAAGCATAAAATAAAGTTTCACCTTATTCCAGCCGCCTAAAAATGCCTGTTTGGCGCCTCCGAAAATGTCATCTTCCGTAAGGCCTTTATTGATAACGTTTCGCATTCTCTGGGAGCCGGCTTCCGGTGCAAAGGTAACAGAACTCTTTTTAATATCCTGCACTTTTGACATTACATCCAAAGAAAACGCATCAATACGAAGAGATGGCAAAGAAATATTTACCTTTTCTTTGTTACAAGCTTCAATTAAGAAATCAATAAGCTCCGGAAGTCCTGTATAATCACTGGAGCTTAAAGATGACAAAGAAATCTCATCATGTCCCGTGGAAGCCAAAATCTTTTCGGCATATCCTTTAAGCACCTTTAAGCTGCGTTCACGATTCGGTCGGTAAATCATACCGGCCTGGCAGAAACGACAGCCACGAATACAGCCGCGCTGAATTTCCAAAACAGCACGATCCTGAATCGCTTTTACAAAAGGAATCAGCGGTGCTGTCGGATATGGCGAAACATCCATATCTGTCACAACCTGACGCACAACTTTTTCCGGAACATCATCATAAATCGGTCCAAAACTTTCAATTGTACCGTCAGTTTTATAAGTTACCCGATATAAAGAAGGAACATATAAGCCCGGAATTCTTGATGCTTTTCTTAAAAAGGCTTCTCTATCATAATCCGGTTTGTTTCGCTCCGAAATATACAAATCAAAAAGTTCATCATAACTGGTTTCACCTTCACCGATATATAAAATATCAAAAAAGGGGGCAATCGGTTCCGGATTGTAGACACAAGGTCCACCACCGATAATAATGGGATCTTCTTTGGAACGATCCTTTTGTAAAAGAGAAATCTGTGCTAAATCCAACACCTGCAGGATATTCGTATAACACATCTCGTACTGTAACGTGATACCGATCATATCAAAGTTCTTAAGCGGATCCTGGGACTCCAATGCAAACAAAGGAATATTTTTTTCCTTCATAATCTTATGTAAATCCGGCCACGGAGAATATACACGCTCACAATATACGTCATCTCTTCGATTCATCATTTCGTAGAGAATCTGGATTCCGAGGTGACTCATGCCAACCTCATAAACATCCGGAAAACACATGCAAAAACGTAGAGAAACAGCGTTAGGATTCTTCATAACGCTGTTAACCTCATTGCCTATATAGCGTGCCGACTTTTCGACACTCATTAATATTTCATCACTTAAAAAAAGTTTTCTCATAAAAATCCTTATTAATTAAAACTATCATTTAGCGCTGGGCAAGTTCACGTATAATATCTTCCCATGTAACGTCTTTTTCCGCCATCAGCACCATTAAATGATAAATAAAATCGGAGATTTCATAAATAACCTCTTCATTATTTGTGTTTTTAGAAGCAATCACAATTTCGGTAGCCTCTTCTCCGACCTTTTTTAAGATCTTATCAAGACCTTTATCGAAAAGATAATTTGTATAACTTCCCTCTTTCGGGTTTGCCTTTCGATCTAAAATAACTTTATAAACATCTTCTAAGACTTTCAGCGGATTACGCTCAACGTACTCTTTTTTTATAATCTCATTAAAGAAGCAATTAGGAGCACCGGTATGACATGCAATTCCGCCAACCTGCGAAACTTTTGCAAGAAGTGTATCAAAATCACAATCTGCTGTCAGCGACTTTACGTACTGCGTATGTCCGCTAACCTCTCCTTTAATCCATAACTCTCTTCGTGAACGGCTGTAATAGGTCATTTTACCGGTTTTTATGGTGGTATTGAAGCTCTCCTCATTCATATAGGCAAGCATTAAAACCTCGTCTGTACGATAATCCTGGACAATACACGGTACCAAACCATCGGAGTTTGTCTTTAAATCGGACCATTTCAGTTTCGGAGCAAAATTATCCATCAAGATATTACGCTCGGATAATTCAGCCTTAAGATTCATGATATCCGTGGTTGTATCATTAATAAAATCGCCGTAAATTCCGCGAATCTTATCGGAAGACAAAAGCTTTTCGATTTCATCGAGATCATACTCTTTCTGGCAAAGAATGTAAGGCACATCCGTTAAATCTTCAAGTCCTTTCACCAGTTCTTTGTTCATAACAAGAATCTCATGGACATAAGAAGACATTAACTCTGCGTTTTTAAAAACAAAATCGAGAGTATTAATGGACACAAGCATTTTTTCTTTTCCAAAACGCTCTGCAGCTTCTTTTAAAAGTTTTATGGTATCCGGTTTCGCACCGTTCAAAACGACCTCTACACAGCCGGCATACAAAAACTTTTTAACGTCTTCCAAGCGTTTGATATTTCCGCCACCGCAGATTTTCACGTCAACGGAACGGTTGATTTCACGGATGGCAAGAATGTTTTTCTCATGCTCTTCATCGTCATTGGATAAATCCACGCAAAAAAGCTTATCAATACCGGTATCATTATACATTTTGGCAAGTTTTAAAATATCACGGCCTTCACCGGTATCTTCTCTGCCCTGTACTGCCTTACCGTCTTTTAAATAGATGGTTGCAACTATATTTTTATGTTCCATAAACTAAAACTCCTAACAAAGTGTTTCTTTCGTTGATAAAATTGAAGTGATCCGTTCATCTTTTTGAGAAGCTTCGTCCAAAGCTTTTGCAAATGCCTTAAACATGGCTTCCACCATATGATGTGCATTTATACCATCTAATAGTTTTATATGCAAATTCATTCCTGCGGAATAAGAAATTGCATAAAAGAATTCTCTGACCATTTCCGTATCAAAATATCCCACTCTTTCCACAGGAAAATCAGCAGAAAAATTTAAATACGGTCTTCCGGATAAATCAATGGCGCAAAGCACCAGAGCATCATCCATGGGAAGCATAAAACTGCCGTAGCGTTTTATACCTGTTTTATCAGACAATGCCTTTTTCATACAGTTTCCCAATACGATTCCGCAATCTTCAATCGTATGATGACAATCTACATTTAAATCACCTTTACAAGTAAGCTTAAGATCAAAAAAACCATGCTTTGCAAATGACTCCAACATATGATCCAAAAAGCCAATACCGGTGGAAACTTCGCAATCTCCTTTTCCGTCAAGATTTAACTCGCAAAAAATATCGGTTTCTTTGGTCTTACGATTGATGGTTGCAACTCTTTTTTCTGCCATAATAACCTCTCAATACAAGAAAACTAGTCTTCAAACCTAACTTTAATGGAATTTGCATGAGCCGTCAACTGCTCTTGACATGCAAATTTTTCAATATCCTTATGTACTTCTTTTAATGCTTCTCTGGAATAGGAAATCACAGAAGATTTCTTTATAAAATCATCTACAGACAACGCAGAAAAGAACCTGGCCGTTCCGTTTGTTGGGAGCACATGATTAGGTCCCGCAAAATAGTCTCCCAAAGGCTCGGAAGAATACTCACCCAAGAAAATAGCTCCGGCATTCTTTATCTTTGTCATAGTTTCAAAAGGATTCTTTGTCACAATTTCCAAATGTTCAGATGCAATGGAGTTTGCGGCTTCTATAGCCGAATCCATATCTTCCGCGACAAAGATATATCCAAAATTTTCCAAAGACTTTAATATAATATCCCGACGGGATAATACCTTAAGGAAATTATCGATTTCCATAGAAACTTTTTTAGCAAGCTTTTCAGAAGTCGTAATTAAAATTGCGGACGCCAATTCGTCATGTTCCGCCTGAGACAATAAATCCGCCGCAACATATTTCGGATTTGCACTTTCGTCACATAATACAAGAATCTCGGATGGTCCGGCGATGGAATCAATACTTACGTGTCCAAATACAGCTTTCTTGGCAAGCGCTACATAAATGTTTCCGGGACCCACAATTTTATCAACCTTTTGAACGGATTCCGTTCCGAAAGCCATAGCAGCTATCGCTTGTGCCCCGCCGACTTTATAAATCACATCCACACCGGCTTCCTTCGCAGCCACCAAAGTCTGGGCGCAAACCTTTCCTGTTTTGTCCGGCGGCGTACACATATAAATGTGTTCCACTCCGGCCACTTTTGCCGGAATAATATTCATTAACACCGAAGATGGATAAACCGCTTTTCCCCCGGGAACATAAACACCCACATTTTCAATGGGAGTCACCTTTTGACCCAAAATCACTCCCTTGTTTTGACTGTCAAACCAACTGTTTTGTACTTGTTTTTCATGAAAGGCGCGAATATTAACAAGTGCTTTTCGAATCACCTGCACCAATTCGTCATCCACTTCTTTATAAGCCAAAGCAATTTCTTCTTCCGTAACCACAAGCTCGGATTGTTTTATATCCGCGCCATCAAATTGTTTGGTATAGGAAAACAAAGAATCATCACCGTTAATTCTGACGTTTTCAACGATTTCTTTTACACTTGCCTCATAAGTATCATAGTTAGCCGGAGAACGCTTTAATAAATCAGAAAGCAAGGTATCAATAGATGCTTTTGTAAGTGACTGTATCCTCATTTATTTTCCCTCCAACTCTTCTTTCAACGCTGTAATAATACCGGTAATTCTTTCGTTTTCCATTTTCATGGAAACCTGATTCACAATAACTCTCGCGGACAAAGGACAAATTTCTTCTAACACAACAAGTCCGTTTTCTCTTAAGGTACTTCCGGTCTCAACAATGTCCACAATCACCTCAGACAACCCAACAATAGGCGCCAATTCAATAGAACCGTTTAGTTTGATAATATCGATTGTCTGATCCTTGCGATTATAGAAATAATTCTTTGCAATACGTGGGTATTTGGTCGCTACGCGAATAAGTTCCTGATGCTTTAAATACTCTGCAGCTTCTTTTGGTCCGCACACACACATGCGACACTTTCCAAAGCCCAGATCCAAAACTTCATATACGTTTCTTGCTTCTTCCAATATGGTATCTTCGCCAACGATACCAATATCAGCTGCCCCGTATTCCACGTAGGTCGGAACATCCGGTCCCTTAGATAAAAAGAAACGCATTTTATTTTCTTCATTTACAAAGATAAGTTTACGGGAATCCTTATCCTTCATTTCTTCACAATCAATACCTATTCTTTCAAACAGTTCCATAGCCGACTTGGCCAATCGGCCTTTTCCGAGGGCAACGGTTAAGTATCTTTCTTCACTCATTTTCTACTCTCCAATCACTTCGATGTAATCACCGGCATAAAGCTCCTTATATCTTTCCAGTTCTTCTTTTGAGGAATAACGAATCATCTGAACAACCTTGCCATAGTCACGGTAGGTTTTTGCTTTTTCAATTGCATTGGCGCGATCCTTTTTTTGATATAAAATCACGTCAGCCTTATGTTCTGTCGGAACGGAGATTTTAAGATTATCGACAGCGATTTGCAGGCCATCCACGGATATTGCAAAGCCGATGGCAAACGCATCTTTTCCAAAATGACTTAACAATTTATCGTATCGGCCACCTTTTACAATCGGTTCACCAGATCCATAGGTGTATCCGGAAAAAATAACACCGGTATAATACTCATGTTCGGAGATTAGGCCCATTTCAAAAGATACATATTCACTGACTTTATAGGCTTCCAAAAGATTATATAATTTTTCAAAATACTCAAATGTTAAATATAATCTTTCAAACCTTTTTGCCTTTTCTTTTAGTTCGGCAAATTCCTTCGGAGAAGAATAAAAATCCCGAAGCAAAGAAAACAATTCCTTCAAATCGGAATCAATATTCTTTTTGGTTAAATAGTCCTCCAGGCCAAAAAAATTTCTATTTAATACAAATTCTTTTATCTCAAAAATCTCATCATCATTAAAATTCGCAGCTTCAACCAGCCCCCGGAGAATAGATGCATGTCCGATGGAAATTTTAAATTCTTCCAATCCAACTGACAAAAGAGACTCACAAGCCATGGCAAGAATTTCCGCATCCGCTTCCAAAGAAGCAACGCCAATAAGTTCAACCCCCAACTGCGTCGTCTCTTTTAATCGGCCCTGATAGTTTGAGTTATTGGAAAAAACATTGCCAAGATAAGACAAACGAATGGGACGAATATCCTCTGTGAAATATTTTGCACAGGCACGGGCGATGGAAGGTGTAAAATCCGGGCGAAGGACAAGTGTATTTCCGTCTCGATCAAAGAATTTAAACAATTCTTTGGCAGACACCATACTCATCTCTTTCGCAAAAACATCAAAGAATTCAAACGTTGGAGTTTGAATGTTCTCATATCCATATAAATGAATTCTATCCAATATCCTATTCTGAAGATACTGTCTCTTCTTGTATTCTTCGCTGTAAATGTCCCGTACCCCTTCGGGTGTATGTATTAATTTATTCATAAAAACCGCCTTTACTTTAGTTCGCTAATGTGTTAGCAAGTAAAATCATTATACAAAACACCTTATACCATGTCAACGTTTCTTTCATCTAAGTCTTTTTGTATCATATTAAGATATGGTACAGGATATGTAGGCATGGAATCAAAGAAGAATTTTTCCTTTAGCTCATCCTTTCGGAAACTTTTTCTTCCGCCATCCGCCATCCTGTTCCAAAAGAACAAAGCTTCCTTATAAGAAAGATAATAATACTTTTGATCTTCGGAAAAATAAATCAAAAAGAAAGCTACCCCATCCTGTTCTTCGAAATCCCGCATAAACTCCAACTGATGCTTGTGAATATTTGCCATTGGGAACGTATCCTTGGCACATTCTTTTGCATCAAAACATACCGGAATTCCCTGCACAACGCCGATATAATCCACCGTGCTTTTTTGATCAAAATATGCCAGTGTAATATGTCTGGATGTTTTATCGATATTGATTGGGGTAATGGGAGTCGGAATCTTTTGTATAAGTCCCAACTTCTTTTCTTTGTATATTTCATTTGTACGATTAATAAAGTCTTCAAATGTTGATCCACGAAGACCTCTCGATTCCCATGTCGCCATAAATCACCTATATAATCACGTTATTTCCATATAGTTTCAAATTCAACGGGCATATTTGCGCAAATCATTCCAACTCCGGGAACTTCAAACCCATAGGAATGAAGCATTTGAGATGTAATTCCATATATTTCTTTAAATTCCTTGTTTACAGAAGCATCCCCATATTTATAATCACCGATAACAGGGTGTTTTATATAACTCAAATGTGCTCGAATCTGATGGGTTCGTCCGGTATAAAGGGTAACTTCCAAAAGAGATACTTTTCCGTTCGTTTTTAAAGGCTTGATTCCTGTAATAATCTCTTTTGCTCCCTTGGTTTCGTTATCATAAATAAATACCTGATTGGATTTCTCATCCTTTACCAAATAGTGTTTTAATAATTGTTCTTCTTTTATTTCACCGGCACATACACATCGATATATTTTTGGATGAGATTTATCTCGAATGATTTCTGACAACTCCTTTGCTCCTTTATAAGTCTTAGCTGCAAAAATCAATCCTGTGGTATTGCGATCCAGGCGATTGACACAAGAAGGTCGATACAAAGACAAATCTTCTGCTGTAATTTTTTTATTCTTTATCAAATACGACAAAACATACTCATTTAAAGAAACATCACTTGTATCTGCTTTTTGAGACAAAATCCCCTTTGGTTTATTGATTGCAATAAAGTCGTCATTCTCATAAACAATATTCAAAGGGTCATCTTTTAATATGTAATTCGATAAATCCCTCGATTCATTCGTGCCACGCATTTTATCAAAGGTTTCATCACTGAAAAACACAAACACTTCATCTTTGCTTTTTAATATCTCATTTCCGGAGGCTTTCGCTTTGTTTAAGGTAATATTCTTCTTACGAAGCATCTTATATATAAATCCGGAAGAAGCATTCTTAAAATACTTCTTTAAAAATTTATCAAATCTTTGATTTTGCGTTTTTTCATCAATAATTATTTTTTTCATAACATTAAAAAATCCGGAAGGAGTTTTCCTTCCGGATAGGTATTATTCTTTGTTAAAAAATGATTCCGGAATATCAAGAACAGCAAGCGCTTCTTCCGATTCTGCTTTACTGTTAACTTCCGTTTTATTTGTTTCCGAAACGTTAGGCTCTTTCTTTTGCATGGTAACCGCACCATGGTTATCCTTATTTCCGGACGGCTCCGGTTTTTCCACGCTTGCCTGAGTCTCGGGAGCAAGTTCCGTACGATTGGAAACAACAACATCCAAATAACCCTGCATGGTCTTAAGGAAAGTTTCGTTTCTGGATCTTGTGGTATCAATAGAAGCTGCCAAAACGTCCTGAATGCTGCGAAGCAACTGATCAGTATAAGCAATCGCACCTGTGCGAATATCATTTGCATCATTAGTAGCGGCATCCAACATTTCCTGCGCCTGTTTTGTGGCAATCATGACAACCTCGTTTGCCTGAGCATAAGCCTGCTGCATAATCTGATGTTCGGAAACCAACTCATTGGTTGTAATCTGAGCCTCCTGAACAATTTGATCCGCTTTAGCTCTGGCATCAGCCAAAATAGCTTCTTTATTGCTGATAATTTTCTGGTATCGACGAATTTCTTCAGGGGTTTTATTTCGAAGTTCTGCCAAAAGCCCCTCAATGTCATCTCGATTAACCACAATTTTAGTATCATTGAAAATAGATGATGGTTTACAGTTATCAATGTACTCTTCAAGTTCATCAATGATATCTTCAATTGCACTGGCCATACATAACTCTCCTTTTTATTTGTTATATTTCTCCATAATACGGGGAATAATTTCTTTTGGTACAAATTTTGAAATATCGCCGCCATGTGAAGCAAACTCACGAACCACACTGGAACTTAAATAAGAATAGTTCAACGACGTAGTCAAAAAGACCGTTTCCAAATCGGAATACTCCACATGATTGACCTGAGCAATCTGCAACTCATATTCAAAATCAGTTACAGCTCTAAGTCCGCGAATAATAATATTGGCATCCATTTCTCTTGCGAAATCAATGGTCAATCCCTCAAAAGAAACAACGGAAACATTGGGATAATCCTTCACCAAATCTTTAATCATCGTAACACGTTCATCCGCAGAAAACAATGAATTTTTTTGACTATTATTCAACACACCAACAACGATTTCATCAAAGATTTTGGATGAACGTTCGATAATATCCAAATGTCCGAAAGTCACCGGGTCAAAACTTCCCGGGTAAATTGCTTTTTTCATTTTATTTCCCTCAAGAATACATGTTGATTCGTCTTGTAAGTCTTAATCTTTATAATCTCAAAACCATGTTCGGAAACAAAAGAAAAGTCTCTATCCTTATCTGCTTCAATGATAACAAGACCATCTTCCTTTAAGATACGATTTTTTTGAATCATGGATAAAACTTCTTTCTCTGTTTCAAGAGCATAAGGCGGATCCATAAAAATGATATCAAAGGAAGCGCTCATCACAGACAATGCGGAAACAACGTCTTTCTTTATCAGTTCTGCGCGATCCGTAAACTTTGTTTTTTCCAGATTCTTTTGAATGATGTCCATCGCTTTTTTGTTTTTTTCAACAAAACACGCGAGTTTTGCCCCTCGGCTTAAGGCTTCAATTCCTATCTGACCGCTTCCGGCATACAAATCCAAAAATTCACAGCCATAAATATCATTTTGTAAAAGATTAAACAAAGTCTCTTTTACTCTGTCAGTGGTAGGACGGGTATCCAATCCGTCCGGTGTCATAAGAGGAATACTTCTTGCTTCCCCTGCTATCACTCTAAGCATAGTGTTCCTTTACTTCTGTTCTTTTAAAACATCTTTGTTTTTAACGATATAATCAATCAATGAAATAATGGTAAGGGCAAGTGCAATCCACATCAATATCTCACCCAAAATCACAAGATACGGATGTAACGGTGAAATAATCATAACAATTACCATAAACATCTGAAATACGGTTTTAAATTTTCCCCAATAGCTTGCGGCAATTACCACACCGTTATCGGAAGCAATCAAACGAAAACCGGATATAATGAATTCTCTGGCAATAATGATAATGCAAACCCATGCATAAAGGGTTTTTAATTCCACCAAACAAATCATTGCGGAACATACCAACAGCTTATCAGCAAGAGGATCCATAAATTTTCCAAAGTTTGTAACAAGATTATATTTACGGGCAATCTTACCATCTAACATATCTGTCAATGAGGCAACAATAAAGATTCCCTCCGCAATCCACCGATACATCATATCGTCGGGGCGAATCAATAATACCGCTACAAAAAACGGAACCAAAAGTACACGAAAAATTGTAAGCCTATTCGGTAAATTCATAATAATCTCCTATTAAATCATACTCTTTAAAACCGGTAACTTTCACAGAGATAATATCTCCACTGAAAAACTCTTTATCACTTTCAATAAAAATATATCCATCCACATCGGGAGCATCACGATAGGTACGTCCGACATAGACGTTATCTTCCACTTTTCCTTCCACGAAGCAGGGAATCACTTTACCTACCAAAGATTGATTCTTTTCAAGCGAAATTTGTTGTTGGAGCGCCATTATTTCATCTCTCCATACATCTTTTTGATCATCATCCACCTGATGTTCAAATTCGGCTGCCGGAGTTCCTTCTTCTCTCGAATATGAAAAAGCACCCAGGCGATCAAATTTCATATCGGAAACAAAAGAAAGCAATTCTTTGTGCATTTCTTCGTCTTCCCCCGGAAAACCGCAAATCAAAGTACTTCTGATAGCAATATCCGGCATACGTTCCCGAAGTGCATGAATCTTGTTTACAATATCTGCCTGAGAAGTTTTTCTTCCCATGCGCTTAAGAATCTCATTATTGCAATGCTGAATCGGCATATCGATATAATGACAAATCTTAGGATTGCCCGCCATATTGGAAATCAATTCCTCGTCGATTTCCTCCGGATAGCAATACAAAAGTCGAATCCATTGAATTCCTTCTATAGAGGAAAGTTTATCCAGCAACAGCGGCAATGATTTTTTCCCATATAAATCAATACCGTACATGGTAACTTCCTGCGCTACCAGATTTATTTCTTTAATTCCTTGCCTTGCCAAAGCTTCCGCTTCCGCCAAAAGTTCCTCCATAGGAACGCTTCGATAGTTTCCCCGAATAGACGGAATCACGCAATAAGTACAGTGCTTATTGCAGCCCTCTGCAATTTTAAGATAGGTATAAGGAACAACACTGCTCAAAAAGCGACCATCATTTTTAGGAAGAGAAGAAAAATCTTTTTTAATAACTTCTTTTTTCCCTTCCAGTGCTTTTTTTATCAAAGCAGAGATTTCATCGTAGGAATTGGTTCCCACAATCCCGTCGACTTCCGGCAAATCCGTTAAAACCTCATCTGTAAAACGTTCTCCAAGGCATCCGGCGATTACCAAAACTTTTAAAGAACCGCTTTCTTTTAGTTTACCAACTTCAATAATGGTATTAATGCTTTCTTCCAACGCATCCTGTATAAAGCAACAGGTATTAATTACGCAAATATCAGCATCTTCCACATCCGGCACAAATTCATGTCCGTCTTTTGACAAAAGTGCCATAATATGTTCGGAATCGACATAATTTTTATCGCATCCCAAAGAAATAATAGCTACTTTCATTTATTCCTCTTTAAAAGATTCTTCAGGTTTATCTTCTGATGCTTCTTTTTCGGCTTTCTTTAAAGCAGCTTTTTTCTCTTTATACTCTGCAAGTTCAATATCTTTTTCTTTAACTTCGTCATCGGTTAAGATTTTAAGTTTGCCTTCATACAATTCCTGAACAGCAATGGAAAGAGGCTTCATTCCCTGGGTGTTGGAAATATAAGGTTCATCACCGGAAACAATCTGTCTTGCTCTTTTAGCCGTTGCGCAAACGATGGAATAACGGCTGTTTACTACCGGTTCTTCACCAACCAAAGCGGTATCCTCATTAACAACTTTCATTAATTCAACATAAGATGGATGTATCATTTTTATTCTCCTTTCGAAAACATCTTCAATTCTTTTTGAATAATATCAATATTTTCCTGATTTCTGGAAGCACGATACTTCTCGGCCTGAATGGTATTATGAACGCGTTTTACGCATTTTGACAAATCATCATTCACCACCAGATAATCATATTTATCCATTAAAAATGACTGATCGTAAGCTATAGACAATCTTTGTTCAATCACTTCTTTGGTTTCGGTTCCACGGCCTACCAAACGCTCTTTCAAAGAAGTTGCAGTTGGTGGTGTAACAAATAATAAAAGAGATTCAGGATAAAGCTTTTTTACCTGCAAAGCTCCGTCAATCTCGATTTCCAAAATAACGTCTTTTCCTTGATTCACTATAGTTTCAACATATTCCTTGGGAGTTCCGTAATAATTTCCGTTAAACTCTGTGTATTCTAAAAGTTCATTATTCTTAATCATTTCTTCAAATTCTTCACGAGTCTTAAAGAAATAATCACGGCCTTCCTTTTCTCCGGTACGCTTCTCTCTGGAAGTAGCGGAAATAGACAGATTGTACTCGTCTTTATGAAGTTTTAACAGGTGTTTCATTATGGTGCCTTTTCCCGCACCGGAAAAACCGGATAAAACAATTACCAATCCTTTACTGAAATCCATACCAATCTCCTACTCTAAATTCTGAATCTGTTCGCGAATCTTCTCAATAATAGTTTTAAGTTCGATTCCCACGTCAGCAACTTTAACGTCAGTCGACTTGGACAAAAGCGTATTGCTTTCACGATTCATTTCCTGAGCCAAAAAGTCCATTTTTCTACCCACTTCATCCTTATTGGAAAGGGTGTCTTTCGCCTCCTGTACGTGGCTCTTTAGGCGAACCAATTCTTCATCCACACAGATTTTATCTGCGTATAAAACAACCTCTGCCGCGATGCGGGACTCATCCAACTGATGATTCTCAATCAGTTCTTTCGTTTTTGCCAAGAGTCTGTTTTTGTAATCATCTATAATGCTAGGGAAATAAGTTTCAACTTTTGCCACCAAACCTTCCATTTCATCAAGTTTTAACAGCAAATCGGAAACCAGTCTCTGACCCTCTTCTTTACGATTTATAACAAAATCATCTAAAGCTTTGTTTAATGTTTCACTTAAAATCTCACTTAATTCTTCCTGATCCTCTTCCTTGGCATCCTGGGTAAACACATCCGGAAATCTTGCCAAAAGACCTATGGAAACCGTATCTTTTAAATCAAATTGTTCTTTAAGTTGCATCAACCCGTCATAATATTTTTGGGCAATTTCGGGATGATAATTTATCTCGACCTCATCAGCTGCATTCTCCTCAAAGGAAAAGAACACATCCACTTTACCTCTGGAAATACGACTTTTAATAATATTGCGTGCTTCATTTTCAAAGAAAGAAAATTTCCTTGGAAGTTTTAGATTCAAATCTAAAAAACGATGATTAACGGACTTAATTTCAACGCAAACTTTCATTGAATTTACGATGTTTTCATATCGTCCGAAGCCTGTCATACTGTTAGCCATAAACCTTATCAAGCCTCCTAAAATTCAATAATTGTTCCTATTTTTTGACACAATTATCACAATTATTGTTATTATAGTAAATACAAGTATTCTTTGTCAAATTTAAAACCACTTTACAACCCTCGCAAACCCTTGTAAAATAAGGGCTACACGTGATTTAAAATAATTTTTGGAGGCGAAAGAATTGTCCATCGACGGAATTTGCTTACACGCACTAAACCATGAACTAAATAAAAAACTATCCGGAAGTCATATAAAAAAAATAGCACAGCCGGAAAAAGAAGAGATTATCGTAACCGCATCTAAAGACAGAGAAACCTATCGTCTTTTGCTTTCCTCTCTTGCTTCTCTTCCCGTCATATATTTAACATCCGAAAACAAGGTAAGCCCCATGACTGCCCCCAATTTTTGTATGGTTCTTCGGAAATACCTAAACAGCGGGAAAATCGTATCCGTCACACAAACTGGTTTGGAGCGTGTTTTGGATTTTGAAATCGAGCATCTAAACGAATTGGGTGATCCCGCAAAGAAGCATTTATACATTGAAATCATGGGAAAGCATTCAAATATTATTCTCTGTGATGAAAAAAATACAATTTTAGACAGCATTAAACATGTCAGCGCTTTGGTTTCCTCCGTCAGAGAAGTTCTGCCAAATCGCCCCTACTTTATACCTTCACAGGAAGACCATTTGGATTGCTTTGACCTAAGCAAGGAAGATTTCTATAGCGTATTACTCAAAAAACCGCTTTCAATGAAAAAAATGATTCTTTCTTCTCTGATTGGTTTTGGTCCCGTTATTGCGGAAGAACTGTGTTATCGATGCAATATTGATTCTGATGCTTCCGTCTTATCCCTAAGTGATTGGCAAAAAGACGCCTTTTATGAAACCTATCTGAAGCTGTTAACGGACTTAAAAGAAAACAACTATGCACCAACGGTTATTGTGGATCCATCTTCCAAAAAACCGATTGAGGTATATCCTTTTGCTTTGAATTTTTACGAAGATAAAGAACAGATTTCATTTACTTCCATGTCAGAAGCTTTGGAGTATTTCTACTCATCAAAAAATCTAAAAACAAATATGGAGCAACGCTCCTATGATTTAAGAAAACAGATTCAAAACCTTTTGGATCGTAATCGAAAGAAACTCCTGATCCAGCAAAAGCAATTAAAAGATACGGAAAGTATGGATAAATTCAAACTATATGGCGAGCTTCTCACGGCAAATGCCTATCGTTTGGAAGAAGGCATGAAAAAAGTTACGGTATTAAACTACTATGACAATACAGAACTTACCATTCCGTTGGATGAAACCGTTTCAGCCATGGAAAATGCCAACAAGTATTATGCCAAATACAATAAACTAAAGCGAACCAAAGAAGCGCTTGATACCTATATGAGAGAATCCGAAAAATCAATTTCTCATTTGGAATCAATTTTAAGTGCGCTTTCCACCTCTGAATCCGAAGAAGACCTTCTTATGATTCGTCAGGAGTTATACGAATACGGATATACCAAAAAACGTCCTACCGCAAAGAAAGGGCAACACAAAAAAGCTGCGCCTTTACACTTTGTTACTTCCGATGGATACCACATTTATGTTGGAAAAAACAACTATCAAAATGAAGAAGTGACATTTAAAATTGCTACGGGAAATGACTGGTGGTTTCACGCAAAAACCATCCCGGGAAGTCATGTGATTGTAAAATCAAATAACGAAGAACTTCCGGATCATATTTTTGAACTTGCCGCTTCTCTGGCAGGATATTACTCCACAGGGCGTGAACAGGATAAAATTGAAATCGATTATACACAAAAGAAACATCTAAAAAAAGTAGCCGGTGCGGCTCCCGGATACGTGATTTACCACACCAACTACTCTATCATCGTCACTCCCGAAAAACGAGATGTCACACTTGTATAACTTTAACGAATCAGCTCCGTAAGGCCAACTTTTTTGTGGACTTTGCGGAGTGTTTTGTTTGAGAAATAATATGCTTTCTCATCATTTTCTTTGATGCATTTATCAAGATAGGTCTTTTCTTTCATAAGCTCATCATAACGCTTCTGAATCGGAGCAAGTTCAGCCACTACCGCTTCACCTACTGCCATCTTAAAGTCACCGTATCCACGTCCGACAAACTCTTTTTCGATTTCTTCGTATGATTTTCCGGTGACACAACGATAAATACTCATCAAATTGGAAACCCCCGGTTTATTTTCTTCATCAAATCTTACTTCTGTCTCCGAATCCGTAACCGCGCGTTTAAACTTGCGTATAATGGTATCTTTATCATCTAAAAGACGAACAGTTGCATTTTCATTTTCATCGGATTTAGACATTTTCTTAGCAGGCTCCTGCAAAGACATAATCTTTGCGCCTGCTTTTCCCAAATAAGGCTCCGGAATTGTAAATACATCCCCGTAAATATTATTGAATCGTTCAGCAATATCTCTGGTGATTTCCAAATGCTGCATCTGATCCTTACCAATCGGTACCACATCCGCCTGATAAAGCAAAATATCTGCAGCCATAAGTACCGGATAGGTAAACAATCCGGCATTGATATTGTCCGCATGTTTGGAGGACTTATCCTTAAACTGTGTCATACGGTTTAATTCACCCATATACGTAAAGCAATTTAAAATCCAGGCAAGCTGTGCATGGGTAGGCACATGAGATTGGTAATAAACGCAGTTTTTCTCCGGATCCAATCCTGCAGCCACATATAAAGCGTAAATGCTTCTGGCATTTTTGCGAAACTCCGCCGGATCCTGACGAACTGTTAAACTATGTAAATCCATTACACCGAAAAAGCAGTCATAATCTTCATGAATGTTCACCCAGTTTTTTAATGCCCCCAAGTAGTTTCCAAGGGTTAATGTACTGGTTGCCTGCATTCCGCTGTATAAAATCTTTTTTTCCTTTTCCATTGTGTATCCTCAACTTTATTTTTTATTGTGTAGTATATTTTTTCGAATATACAAAAAAGTTTCTTTTTCTCCCTTATCGGCAAGCATTTGAAGCATTTCCTCCAAAAGAGCCTGTGTATTCGGATGAATCAAATAATGGTCAAACCCGCGTTTGTAATACTCCAGAGGACTTTTATCCGTATACTTGTCTTTCTGATAAACCTTGCATGCGGCAATTCGATCGATAAACATCTCTACCACATACTTTGTAGGCATTTCCATACCAACCATACGTCCGTCTTTTTTCTGAGAATAATCAATCCAATACTCCATATGGTGTTTGTTTCTGCCCTTATGATGCAACCAGGCAAGGGAAACTCCTTTATCCTCTCGCTCTGCATTATTCGGACTTCTGTCACCTTGGAAGTACTTCACCCCAACCCAGAATTCCACCGGGGAATACTTGGATAAATCATGTAACAATCCTTGTTTGTATAAACCAACTTTAAAACAACCTTCCATCACCAGTTTTTTGTGATGATTTATTGTATGCAAATGTCCAAAGAAGCTATTCATTTGAAACTTCCTTTCCTACCAATATCGTAACGGTTCCACCGGGGACAGAAACCATGGTCTGGTCCTCCAATGGTTTGGTATCGGGAACAAAAGTATCAAGTGACGTATTTGTCACAAAATACCATTTTTTCTTTCCCGGCAACTTCGGTGCGGCAAAGGTTTCCGTATCGTAGTAAAAATTGTAAAGCAGCATCACATCTTCCTTGTTCTTTGAAGCGGAATACAGTCCACTGTAATAAATCCCGATTGCCTTTTTTTCGGCACCGATTCCCATAATCCAGGGTTCTCTGCCATGATAGGATAAATCCGGAATACCCACATGCTTATAATCATTCAACTGCATAGGGGTATCTTTGGTAAGTATGTCGTGTTCCTTTCGAAACCGAATCACGGCTTTTACATATTCGCGAAACTTCATTGCAGATTTTCTGGACGAAAAATTCACCCAACCGATTTTATTATCCTGACAATAAGGATTGTTGTTTCCGCTTTGAGAATTATTAACTTCGTCTCCTGCCAGAATAAGCGGGACACCCTGAGACAACAGCGCGGAAGTAATGGCACATCTGGCGTTCATAAGACGAATCCGATTAATGGTTGCCTTTTTTGTAGGGCCTTCCACGCCATGATTATGAGAGCAGTTATAATTACTGCCGTCTGTATTATCCTCTCCGTTATCAGAATTATGCTTTTCTCCGTAACTGTATACATCCCAAAGACAAAATCCGTTATTGGAGGCTGCATAGTTTACGAAACCGAAATGTTCTCCCTGTCGACGCATCTGATCCGCAAAATCTGCAATATTGCCATCCATATGATGTTGTAATCTTCGAAGTGGGTACATGAAATCATCATTGTAAACATACAGATGCTTTCTATCCTCCTCAGAATACAAAACATCTGCGGAAAAACTGTCATAAAACAATTTGGTGTCCGCGAGATACGGTTGTTTTACAATTCTTTCCATAGGTAGTGCAGCTCCCAGTAAATGGAAACCATCCACATGGTATTCTTTCACCCAATACTGCAATACTCTATTCATATAATCTGCGGTATCCTCATTGGAAAATGAAATCCCCATAATCACTTCCATATGCATACCATGAATGGCATCAATCATTTCTTTTGCATGGTTCACGCAGTCTTTTCCACCAAAATAAGAAGCCTTTGGAGAAAAATAATCTCCTTTACCATATCCCCAATAATTGGTTCCGTAGGCAGGAAAATATACTTCTTTTGCCTTTTTTCCGGAAGAAATCCTGGGTTCAGACTTATAGCGCATTTCTTCAAACTCATAAATGGGCAAAAACTCTAATGTGGTAATCCCCAATTCTTTTAACTTGGGAAGTAAAGCAATGATGCCCTTGTAATTTCCTTTTTCAGATCGATTCAACTTATGATCCATAGTAAAGCCACGCATGTGAAGTTTGTACATAATCATGTCTTTAGACTGAATTTTTGCAGAAGGATATTTCCAATCGAAATCCTCCTTTAAAAAACCGCCATAGACTTTGTAATCCTCTTCATATCGTTTGGAATCCATCCAATTCTCACGACCGATGACAGATTTTGCATAAGGATCCAAAAATATCTGTTTGTCTGATTTCAACAGATAGCAAAGGTTTTTATAATCCAATCCGGATACACAGACAGAATAGACCCTTCCTACTGAATATTCTTTTGGAAGTTTAATCTCATGAATCAATTTCTTTGACATGATATCATAGAGCAATACAGAAGCGCTTGATAGCTTTTTTGTATCAAAAGTAAAGATAACATCGTTATCTCTTATAATCGCACCATATTCTTGAAAGTCTCCGATTTTTACAGCAAGTGCCACTAACATTTCCTCTTTCCGATTTTTTCGTTTCATGTACTATATCATGTAAAAAAATCCTATATATTTTAGCATAATTCTTTCATTTTCGCCAACTAATCTCCTGTTCTTTCTCTTCTTCATTGCATTTTTTCAATTGTTTTTATATAATGATGAAAAATTTTGATAAGGAGAACAACATTGAGTAAAGAAGAAATTTTCCCTGTTGATGATAACGATACCGATGTAATGGTAACTTTGGAGCTGGATGACGGCACAGAATTAGAGTGCGAAATCATTACAATTTTTGATGTTGATGACATGGACTACATCGCTTTATTGCCGGTTGATGAAAACGGCGAGCCGTTAAATGATAACGAAGTATTTATCTATCGTTATTTCGAAGATGAAACTACCGGCGAACCACATCTTGACAACATCCAGTCTGACGACGAATATGAACGCGTTGGCAAACGCTTCCAGGAAATCCAGGACGAAGCGGAAGAAGCATAATCAAGCTTTCATTTCATTTATAAACTCGGAGGGGGATAAAGATTTTCCCCCTCTGTTTTTTATACAACAAACAGAAAGATTATGTTTGGCTCTTGTAATGGCAACGTAAAACATTCTTCTTTCCTCTTCCAAATCTTCGCTACAAAGTACACCTGGTACGATACCTTCATTTACATTGATGCAAAACACCCGATCAAACTCCAACCCTTTCGAGCCATGATATGTATATAGAAATACTCTGGCATCGCTTTTAACATCTGTACGAAAATTTTCTTTCATCTTTAGTTTTTTTAAATCCCGAAGCACATCCAAAATATTTGTGTTCTTTTGATAGCTTTTTAATAAGCATTGAATTTCTGATAAATAATACAAACACTCTTCAAATTGCATAGAATCACGCCCGTATTTTTCTTTCAAATAATTCTCATACCCCCATGCCTTGCGAAACATATTGAAAAGAGAACCATAGGAGTTTGGAACAAAAGCATCCTCCTGTAAATGTAGTTTAAAATTACTTTTACAGTGATTATCCTCCACATGGTAATAATCGCCCAAAAATGAAATTACGTCATTTAAGATTTCATTTTGGCTTTGATATGAAAAACATTCTTTTGCAAAATAACAAATCTCTTTCCGTTCCAAAAAGCGACTGAGAAGCAGTCCTTCTCTATTGTTTCGGTATAAAACACCTATGGTTTCACCCTCTGCTTTTATAATTTCATTAAATATATACTCGCATTCTTTTTGCTCATTATCAAATTGAAAGTATTTAACCACGCCGTTTGCATCCGAAAAACTTTTATACTCTTTTTCAAAACGATTTTTATTATGAGCGATAAATCTGGAAGAAACAGCGACAATCCGTTTATGACTCCGGTAATTTACATCCAAAACAATGATTTTTAAATTCAAGAATTCATTCGGAAAAGAGTGCACAATTCCCGGGACCGCACCGCGAAATGCATAAATCGACTGATCATCATCTCCCACTGCAAAAAGATTCTGATGTGGTTTTACCAAAAGTTTCATAATGAGAAACTGCGGTTTATTGATATCCTGTACTTCATCCACCAAAACAAACTCAAATCTTTTTTGCCACTTTTTAAGAATCTTTTCTTTTTGCAAAAACAATTCATAGACTTTCATCTGCATATCATCAAAGTCAATCATTCTGCAAGCTTCTTTTTCTCTTCTATAATCGTAAAAAACCTGTGCAAATTTTGTATTTAACAGTTTTGATTCGAATTCCTCCGGAGCTATGTCTTTATTGATACAGCATGAAATCTCCTTTAAAACATTTTGTAAATCAGAGTTTTCGATAAAAACCTTCCGGTTCAAGCAAACCTTTTTTATTAATTTCAATGCTTCATTATGAGGCAATATATAATGACTGTTTAATCCAAGTTCATCTTTCAATACCGAAAAAAAGAAAGAATGGAAGGTACCGAAAAACGGCATTTTCCCACGCAAAGAAGACTGCTTAACGAAACGAGCTTTCATTTCATCCGCAGCATCTTTGGAAAATGTTAAAACAAGAATTTTTTCAGGGGAAATATTGTGAGCAAAGATCAGATGACTAACCCGCTCAACCAGACATTTGGTCTTGCCGGAGCCGGGACCCGCAATTACAAGGCAGGGTCCCGTAAAATGCTCGATAGCAAGCGCTTGTTTTTCATTACGCATATACTCCTTTTTTGTCTCTTCTTGCAGAATATATGCGAAAAAATTATTTACTTAAAAGTTCAATACCTTTTTTGATTCGAGCCAAAGACTCTTCTTTTCCGAGAATCTCCATTAACTCTGTTGCACCACCCGGTGTATTCTGCTTTCCGGATACAGCGGTACGAATTGGCCATAAGACATAACCATTTTTGTACTCATGGCTTTCAGCAAACCCCTTTAAGGTTGCAAAAAGTGCATCATTACTGTAATCCTCCTGCGCTTCCAATACCGGAAGAATCTCCTGTAACAAAGAAAGGGATGACTCTTTTGTTGTCTTCATTTTCTTATGAACATACATCTCGGTATCGTATTCCGGTAAGGTCTCAAAGAAATCAATATGGTCTTTGATATCCAAAAAGGTTTCAATTCTGGTATGAACCAAAGAAGCAATCTTCTTTAAATCCAAATCCTTTTTGATTACTTCTTTGATGTACGGCTCAGCCATTTCATAGAAGGTATCTTCATCCATAGCTTTGATATACTCTCCGTTCATCCAACGAAGTTTTACCATATCAAAAACAGCCGGAGACTTATTAATATGATGATAATCAAAGGATTTTACCAAATCATCCAAAGACATAATCTCATTGTTATCACTTGGGCTCCAGCCAAGAAGTGCAACAAAGTTTACAACAGCTTCTTTTACAAAGCCCTGCTCAATCAAATCTTCAAAAGAAGAATGACCGCTTCTCTTTGAAAGCTTCTGATGCTCTTCATTTGTAATCAAAGGACAATGAATATAAACCGGGACATCCCAGCCAAATGCTTCATACAATCGATTGTACTTTGGTGAAGAAGAAAGGTATTCATTACCACGTACAACATGCGTAATACCCATTAAATGATCGTCTACCACATTTGCAAAGTTATAGGTTGGATATCCGTCAGATTTAATCAAAATCATATCGTCAAGCTCGGAATTGTCCACTTCGATACGTCCGTAGATTTCATCTTCAAAGGCGGTGGTTCCGGTACGCGGGTTATTCTGACGAATAACATATGGTTTTCCTGCAGCAAGATTTGCCTCAACTTCTTCTTTGGAAAGAGACAGACAATGCTTATCGTAAATTGAAATCACCTTTCCGTCTACAACTTCTGTTTTTAAAGAATCAAGTCTTTCCTGATCGCAGAAGCAATAATATGCTTCACCTTTTTCAATCAACTGCTTTGCATATTTCAGATAAATACCCTGAGCCTGACGCTCACTCTGAACATATGGGCCAACACCGCCATCTTTATCCGGGCCTTCATCATGAACAAGACCCGTGTCCTTTAAGGTACGATAAATAATATCTACAGCGCCTTCTACATAGCGTTCCTGGTCTGTATCCTCGATTCGAAGAATAAAATCGCCACCCTCATGCTTTGCAATTAGGTATGCATAAAGTGCTGTTCTTAAATTTCCAACGTGCATTCTTCCTGTTGGAGAAGGTGCATATCTGGTTCTTATCTTCATATAGGTAAACTCCTTCTTTCTATTCAATCAAATGTTGATTATAGCTCTAAAAATAGCAAAAGTAAACCTTAAACAATCTGTGGTTTTTTTAATCCGCAAAGCTTATCAACGGATGTAATGATTTCAATAATCTCCGGGACATAGTAATTATGAATCTTCATCATACGGTCTATCTCGTCTCGCTCAGATTTCACTGATTTGGTGTTTTCCGCAATCTTGTCGCGAATCTTTTGTCTTCGTTCCACCAGATTGTGATTTACTTTTGACATAACATCCTCATGAACAAGCGCCGCTATCTGGTTCAGCCAAATTTTAGAATCATAAAGATTTAGATTATTAAGCATACGAATCAGGCGCCCCATAAAATATTCAAGGTCATCATTATCTTTTATGTACTGTTCCTGACTCCGTACCATCTCCATGTAGCAATCCCATAAATAGTTTAATTCCATGGAAGTATTTACATGAAATCGTTCTTTTTCAAACTCAATGGCACTGGTAACATTCACATACTTCATACGAACCACATTCAAAAGAGAAATGGTTTTATTAATATCTCTGATAAGTTTACGATTCCTTTTTGAATTATTTGTATAAAATACGAATAATAAAAAGATTGCAAATGCAGAAACAAACAGAATCACAAACAAATACAAACGAATATCAATATGTACGGAAGCTTTTAAAACAAATACCAAAAGTAAAAAAGACGCAAACGTTATAAACAACAATACGGAAAACTTTCGAATGAAAGAATTGGTGCGAAGTATCTCTGCACGTTCAATCTCGTACTCACTCTTTTCTCCCTCCAACATCCTCATGTCTTTTTCCACGGAAGATTGATACTTTTCGTTGTTTTGCATACGTTTAATCGTTTCCGGTATAGAGTTTTCATTCTCTGAAATCAATACAAATTGGTCTTCCGTAAGTTTTGGTTCCGTATTTTTATATATATTTTTGGAACGTTCCAAATCCTCAATATTCTTTGCAATCAAAGAAATCTCGGCAAATTCTTTCTTGGGAAGCTTTCGAAGTGTATCAATATCTTCCAAATAGGACGTTAAAACCCGGTATTCCGCCTTTAATGCTTCAATTTCTTTGGTTGTAGCAATAATATGCTCGCAGGAATCCAAAATATAATGTTCGATTTTTTTGGGGTTATTCCAGTCATCAATTTTCTGAATCTCCGAAATAACCTTGGCAAAGGATTCTTCCAGCTTGTCGTTTTTCGATTGTTTCTTCTTAAATAACATATTACTTTCCTACATAGATGTTTTTGACATTTCATTGTAACCGGTTTGAATTGTACCAATCAGTTTTTCAAACTGTGCATCCAACTGGCTTTCGGAGGAAGAATTGCCGTAAACTTCATCCAACTCTTTTCCAAAGGCTTTTATCTCATCACAGGTACTAACAACCGTCACTTCTTCTTTTATCTTTTCAGCGACTTCCTCAGACAAATGATACTTTGTCACATAGGAATCAAACTGTGATTCGTTACGATTGCATCGAAGCGCATAAAACAATGACTTTAATGATTCCTGACGTTTATTTTTTTCATATGCCCGGTCAAAATAAGAAATTGACTGATCAAAGAAAAAAAGTCTCGCATAGGCACAACCCAAATTATGATATATATCACCTATAAATTCATCCCGTGAATCATCACCGTTATTTATAATATTTTCATACTCATAAATGGCATCCACAATTTTGCCTTTATCCATAAACCGATCGCCACGTATCTTTTTACATTCCGATTCGCTTTTATTCTCAATCTCTGCAATCAGCTCCATGGTTTGGCGAATTTCGCTCCTGGATAAATAACCACAAGTATTTAAAACACGTCCCACAAACAAATGAAGCGGAGCATTTCCGTCTTTTAATTCTGTAAGCTGCTTTGCTGCCTCTGTTTCTTTCAGTTCCTGTTGCATCCAAAGAATAAACTCATCAGACATCAAGGCCTTATCAATCAAAAAAGGATTGTGATATATGTAATAACTTAATTCTTCCAGAGAATAAATATTTAATCCTGCATCCTCGATATAATAAGGCGTTTTTGCTATGGAATTTTTACAATAAATCAGCTCGCCCATGGTTTACTCCTGAATGGCAATTTTTATTTCATGTTCCCAGACTTTATTGGATGAAGGAACAATTTCTCCGAAGCCCAAATCCCGTATGGTCAATCTTATTCCTCTGTCAGACACAGGCTTTGCTGTGATTCGAAGTCTTGTAGTGCGGTTTTCTCTGTCCGGCAAATCCTTTAATTCCAATATTTCAACACTGGCCTGTCTGGAATCCGGTCTCTGTACCCAAAACTCAATTTCTTTTGTTCCATCCAAAATCACTTCGCAACTAAATTCGGATTCATACCAGTTGTCTCCGGCATCCAGCAGCGAAATAAACTGCATCTCATTATGATTTAAAACTTTTATGGAAAGATTTACTTTAAGTTCCTGTTCTCCCATGTAAACAAACGGCCACTGGGGGCTCTCATTTTTTACATAGCCGGCATAACATGCTCCTTTGGAAAACAGATTCTTACCTGCAAATACTCTTCTGTTATGACATAAAAACTGTAATGATTGCTTCATCCAGTTTCCATCAAATCCGTCGCCGGTCAAATATACAGAAGAAATTTCTTCTTCAGCAAACGCAGGTTTTAATAAAAACAAAAACTTTTCGTCTTTATTATCGATGAGATTCCCGTAATTATGCGTCTCAATACGAACCAATTGGGGATTGGTATTTTGATTGCGCTGCAACAAATACCCCATCAAAAGATTTTCTTCCAAATCAAAAAGCATAACATCATGATAGAATACATCCGCTCTCTGGTGAAACACATAATAGTAAAAGCTTTCTTTATGGTCGATAAACATAACCTGGGAAGGATCCAGCCCAAGTTGAGAGCAAAGAATCGTAAACAATTCCATATGCTCCATATCAAGCACCGGTACCGTAATCACCAGTTTTTCTAACTTATGACTTCCGAAATATCCCCCGGGTAGAGTCAAGACTTTTCGAAGAAAAATTAACAACAGTTCCGATGCCGGGTACTCATTGGTATCCAGAATCACGTTTTCTCTGCGAAGGGCACGGGACAACAAAGAGTCAATCCCCTCACAGGTTCCGCTTTGTACTTGCATTTTTGCTTCTTGTCCGATGTACCACTGTCCCATTCCTCTTCTTTTTGATAAAAACAAGGGAATTTGAAACATTTCAGAGCCCATGACGGTACTGACGGTTTCCGGTTCTTCCATATTCGGTTTATAATAACTTACCAGCGCGTATCGGTCTGTGATGTCCAAGCCCAAATATACGCCTTTGGAATATGAAGTATCCAAATTTTTCTCCTAACCTTCCACGGTATGAATAATATGAAATAAATGCTTTGTAGTAACATCCATTCCCTGATAGTATTTTAAATCTTTGATAAGTTCCTGCTGATTGTTATAAATAAAGTCACTTTTTAAACGATTTAACATTCCGTAACGAGATTGTTTTTCCCGTTCAACCAATTCCTGGTAGGACAAGGTATCTTCTTTTAAAATCTCATCCGTTTCGTAATCGGATATAACATAAGAAACAGCGTCTCCAAAGAAGAATACAAACTGCTTTACGTAAATACCTTCGTACATTTCAATCAAACGCTCGCTTTGTTCTTCCCCATCATTTATGCGATAAGTAATGGTAAGATTGGCTTTTTTCGGCCCATGAAATTCAATAAAGCTCTTATCGTAAATATGATACTTAATCAGCAAGCTTTCGTTCATTCTTCGGAAAAATGCAAAATAAATATTCTTTGAAATACACTCCCGAAGCAAAACATCCAGTGAAGCATACTCCCTGTCATCCAACATATTTTTCTGACACAAATACTTAAGCAAAGCATAACGCATACTTTCATTTAACGGGCGACTGCCGTCATACATATACAAAATCCGTTTGAATATTGTATCCGGAACATTTTCATTATCCAAAAGAAAACGTCTGGAAAAATACGTTAAATAGGCTTCCACAATCATCGGAGAAACTTTTTTCCTCAGATAGGAATCAAAAATTTCCTCAGATGAGACAGAAAAATCCTCGGAGTATAACATCAATGTTAAAATTCGTTCTTCCAATCCCCTGGTGGAAAGACCTCTGGCATCCGATAGTTTCCATAATCCAACCATATCTTTTATCGGACCCACGTAATAGTTACACAAATATTCGATGGTTTCATCAGAAAACAAATATTGGCGCATTAAGTAAGCCAAAAGCGAAATCAGATAATCTTCTGCCTGTTCTCCGATTTCATCCACCATATGGTTACACAAGCGAAGTAAACTTTTTCCGGGAACCAAAAGGCCGTTATAAATCCCCATCATCTCATAAGCCGTCATATAATCATCGGCAACAATAAGTAAGTCGATGATTTCTGCAGCTGTATTTGAATCAAGATTACGATATTCCTTATAATCCACTAAGTATTTAACCAAGAGGTCTTCTTTACCGTGTTCCTTCAAAATGGAAGAAATCAAAGGAAGTTTTTTCCGCTTGTATACTAATGAAATCTCATCATCATACAAAAAGTCTTTGATTTTACCCAGCTTTTGCTGCGGAATATCATCTGCATTCTCATATCCGTCAAACTCATGCAGGAAATAATACATTGCAAAACCGGATAAATAATTAAGTTTGCCTAAAGAATAATCCACATTTAGAAGGTTATCCAAATAATATCCTTGTTTATCAAGAATGTATTTTCCATCTAACGTTTCCAAAAGGACAACAAAATTGTCGGTAATTGCGGAAAAATAAGCAATGTTATTTAAAACCGGTACAATCCTTGGCTTTGCAAACATCTCTTCAAAAACAACAATCCGGCGGATATCATTTCGAAGGCAAACAAAACGCTTCATAAATACAAGTTTTGACAAATCTTTTGCTATTTCTTCGTCAAGCAAGCCGGAGTCTATCATGTCCTGATAGCAAATCGCCAAATCATCATTCATATGTCCAAAATGCATTTGCTCCAATGCAAATCGCTGAATCTGCGGTAAATACTGTTCATACAAATGGAAATTGTTGTTTTTGTATTGAATCACATTGGCATATATATAAGCCTTTTTTTCCATGGGTAAATGATTCTCAAACCGGAAAAACATAGAAACTATGGAAGGCAATTCTTCACCGTGGCTTATGGGCAACGATATCATATAAGCTTCAAACAATCCGGTGAGTTTTAGATCTTTTTCTACCGCAAGAGAATACCATTCGAAGTATTCTTTCCCAAGCATTTGATTTTTAAGCAAATATGAAACAATGGAAAAAAGCAGGTCTTTTTCCGGATATCGCTTGTAGATTCGCTGTGCAAGTAAAAACACACGACGATCAAATGCCGTTTCCTCGGGCAAAAGTTTTTCAAATTGGACCGTAAGATTTACGGATATCTGACCGCGTTTTGCTGCCCAGTTTAATATCTTTAACGAAAAATCGTTTAAAGAAGTAAGCAAAAACGGATCCTGCATATAAATCTGGTATGCTTCAATATAGAGATACGGGCTATGACATCCGGCATCTACCCACTGTTTGATGGCGCTAAGCTTTCTTCTGGAATCCTTTAGATACTCTTCTCTTAAGAAAGACAAAAACCAAAAGATACGAACATCATCAGGATGAAGGCGAAAGATATTTTCAATCTCCTCCGTAAGCTTGTTTACATAATTGTTTTCTTGCTCGATTAAAGTGCATAAATATAATAAATATGCCCATTCCGTTGATTTTTTATCCTCAATATCTCTTTTCAAATCGGAAATCAACCACAATGCATCCTGTCGCTGCTTATTTACAATCAGCGCCTGCGCTTTCTGAAGGGAATACATATATCGTCCGGGATAAAGTTCTATCATACGATCTAGGATTTCGATGGATTGATTCGCCCAATCACCGGTAGTCATTTTCTTTAATCGATAGTCAACATACAAAGAAGAAAGAGTAAACAGATCTCTTTTCTCCGCCAAAACAGAAGAATTGATTTCAGAATTCTTTTCTCCGGTGGAGCAAACGACAAGAACCTCTTTTTTAATATCTGTGCCTTCTATTGTGATTTTTGCTTCATTTTTACCGGCATGAAGACGCTCTTTATGAATATAAAAATTCAACTCAAGATTATTTCCCAAGAAAAAGTCCGAATTCAATCTGCCCTTTTCAATGGTAATAAAATCAGCGTCACACCCCGCAACAAACTCAACATATCCCCAAGTATTTTTGGTGATATGAATGGATTCTTTCAGATTCTCTTTAACGTTGTAAAACTCCAACCTTTTTTCATCAACTTCAATAAAGCAACGATCTTTTTGATTGACGCCTACCAAAAACTCTTCCAAATGAGACGGAGAAATCGGCGCGGATTTAAAGCCACGATACAACAACTGATTTTCCAGAGGCTCATTCTTTAAAATCATATCCATTTTGTCTGAAGAAAACAGTTGCAATGCTTCAGAATAGTTTTCCTTGGCAAGTCCGCAAAAATCCTTAAGATTACTAATCTTGCGGTCACGGATTTCCGGATATTTTTGATGAAAGGAAATAGAAAACGGCAATGTATGGGTATATTGATTGGCAATAATATGAAATTCGCCCTTTAATTCATCTCCCGTTCGAAACCCGGTATGAACGGTTTTAAAACGAATCTTAACGGAAAAATCATCAAATTCCGGGTTTTCAATGATAACATAAGGATTGGAGGAATAAACCATTCCACGCAAACGAACATCATTTAAGCTTTTCATTTCTATATAGCTTTCAAAAATCTCGTTTTCGTATGCAACAAGATCCAGTTTCTCACTATGAAATTCTATGACAGGGGCGACGTCATCAAACTTATCTTCCGACATTCGCCAGATACGTTTACGCAAAACTTTTCTCCTCGAGGTACATTTTATAATTCTGTTCAAGCACTCATAAATGCCTAAAATACGTTGCTTTTCATTTCTAAACAGTTATAATAAATTATAAACTATTTAGCCTAGTAATTCAATTTGAAGAGGGAAGAAAATGATTAAACACAAAGACCATTTTCACGGAAGTGATCTTGAAAAAATTGAAGCCATTTACGGAATCAGAAAAGAAGAAATCATCTCATTTTCCGCAAACGTAAATCCGCTTGGAATATCACCGAAACTAAGAGAGACCTTGTCCTCTCATATTGATGCCATTTCCAATTATCCGGATCGCGAATATACACTTTTAAGAGAAAGCATCGCCTCTTACGTACACACCGAAAAAGATAATATCATTGTTGGAAACGGCTCGACAGAACTTATTTCTTTATTTATTCAGATTACCCATCCCAAAAAGGCCTTGATTCTGGGACCGACTTATTCGGAATACGAAAGAGAAATCACCTTGGGAGGAGGGAAAAGTACCTATTTCCCACTACACTCCCACAATGATTTTGCGTTGGATATTGAAGAGTTTACTGCTTCATTAAAGGATGACATTGACTTACTCATCCTCTGCAACCCCAACAATCCCACATCTACCAGCATTCAGCAATCCGACATGCGTCAGATTCTGGATGTTTGCAAACAACATGATATCTATGTCATGGTAGACGAAACCTATGTGGAATTTTCAGATTATTATGAAAAGATAACTTCTGTTCCATTAACGGAATACTACAATAACCTAATCATTCTGCGCGGAACATCCAAGTTCTTTGCTGCACCCGGACTTCGCCTGGGGTATGCCATTACCGGCAACGAAGATTTATTAAAGCAAATCAACCAATACAAGAATCCCTGGATGATTAATTCTTTGGCAGAAATTGCCGGACGGATCATGTTTTCCGACGAGGACTATATCAAAGATACCAAAGAGCTCATTGATAAGGAACGTGACTACTGTTATAATCGCCTGTTAGAATCAAAACTCTATCAACCCTTTGCACCCACCGCAAACTTTATGCTGGTTAAGATTCTTTCCGAGGATGTGGATTCCGGCAAGCTATTTGACCGTTGCATTCGTCAGAAAATGATGATTCGGGATTGCTCCACATTCCCATTCTTAAATGAAAAGTTCATTCGCTTCTGTTTCATGAACCACGAAGAAAATGAAGCACTAATAGATGTATTATTATCATAATAAAAATTTAGGCAATAAAAATCTCAAATGTTTTTTACGTAGGGGCTCGTTTTTGACGTCGGCACTTAACGAAACGATAGTGAGTTTAGTGTCCGTTACGTCAAAACTCGAAGCGAAAGCGTGCCCCGGTAAATAACATTTGAGATTTTTTTATTAATTCTATATATTATACGTTAATTTCTGCTGTTGCACCCAATAATTCTTTATTCGCATCAAGGACCGGGCGAACAACGTCTCGTAAATAAACTTCCACCTGTCTCGGTGAACGTCCCACATACAAAGATGGATTCATATAGGCTTTCAAGTCGTCCAAATCAAGTCCGAAGAATTCATCTGCGGCGATTCGCTCCAAAAGGTCATTTTCCTTGCCCTCTTCTTTTACGGTCTTTCCAGCTTCCATGGAACGAACACGAATCTGTTCATGGTATTCCTGACGGTTACCACCATTTTTCACACCGTCCATAATAATATTTTCGGTTGCCATAAACGGCAATTCCGCCATAATATGCTTTTCAATTACCTTCGGATAAACCACAAGTCCATCAGCAACATTCAAACATAAATCAAGCATTCCGTCACAAGCTAAAAATCCTTCCGGAACAGAAAGACGTTTGTTTGCGGAATCATCTAAGGTTCTTTCAAACCACTGTGTAGATGAAATAATGGCAGGATTAAGTGCATCACAGATAATATAATCTGCCAAAGAAGCAATTCGCTCACTTCTCATCGGATTTCTCTTATATGCCATTGCAGAGGAGCCGATCTGATTCTTTTCAAAAGGCTCTTCCACTTCTTTTAAATGCTGTAACAAACGAATGTCGTTTGACATCTTGTGTGCAGAAGCTGCAATTCCTGCAAGAACATTCAAAACTCTGGTATCCAGTTTTCTTGAATAAGTCTGACCGGACACCGGATAACACTCTTCAAATCCCATCTTCTTTGCAATCATAGGGTCAATACGATCAATGATTTCATCATCACCGTTAAAAAGTTCCTTAAAGCTTGCCTGTGTTCCTGTGGTACCTTTTGAGCCTAAAAGCTTCATGGTAGATAAAACATATTCCACATCCGAAAGGTCCATCATAAACTCATTAATCCAAAGTGTGGCACGTTTTCCAACGGTGGTTGGCTGTGCCGGCTGAAAATGAGTAAATGCCAAAGTCGGCATATCCTTATATGTATCTGCAAAGTCAGCGAGTTTGGAAATAACATTCAATAATTTCTTACGGATGAGAATAAGCGCTTCACGCATAATAATTACATCCGTATTGTCACCAACGTAGCAGGAAGTAGCTCCCAAGTGAATGATACCGGCAGCTTTCGGACACTGTTGTCCGTAAGCATACACATGGCTCATAACATCGTGGCGTACTTCTTTTTCTCTGGCTCTTGCCACATCATAATTAATATCATCCTGATGTGCCTTTAACTCATCAATCATTTCCTGAGTAATGACCGGCTTTCCGTTCTCGGATAGACCAAGTTCCATTTCGGTTTCGGCAAGGGCAATCCAAAGTTTTCTCCAGGTCTTAAACTTCATGTCCTGAGAGAAAATATATTGCATCTCTTTGCTGGCATAACGTTCTGACAATGGGCTTGTATATCGATCTGTGCTCATTTAATAAAATCTCCTTTTAAAACAATTTATCCTTCAAATTTTGATCCGGTAAGAAGTTCGAATGCTTCTTTGTATTTTTCGATGGTCTTTTCAATCACATCATCCGGAAGTAAATAATCGCTGTCCGGATTTGCCTTTAACCAATCGCGAACAAATTGTTTATCAAAGGATGGCTGAGACTTGCCCGGTTCATATCCTTCCACCGGCCAAAAGCGGGAAGAATCCGGTGTCAATACTTCATCACCCAACACAAGAGTTCCATTTTCATCCAAACCAAATTCAAACTTTGTATCCGCAATGATAATGCCACGTTCTCTAGCGTAAGCAGCACATTTTTTATAAATGGCAATGGTGTTGTCGCGAAGCGCTTTTGCCAGCTCTTCTCCACGTCCCGGGAATTTCTTTTCCAAAATATCCACGGTTTCTTCAAAGGTCACGTGTTCGTCATGATCTCCTAAATCCGCTTTTGTAGTTGGTGTATAAATAGGCTCCGGGAGCTGATCTGATTCCACAAGTCCGTCCGGTAACTGAATTCCGCAAACTGTACCGTTTTCCTTGTAGCTTGCCCAACCGGTTCCGGTAATATAGCCACGAACAATGCATTCAATCGGAAGCATTTCAAGCTTCTTACACTTCATGGAGTTGCCGGTGTATTCTTCCTTGCGGAAAAACTCAGGCATGTCATTCACATCGATGGAAATCATGTGATTCGGAATGATATCCTTTGTAAAATCAAACCAGAACTTAGACATCTGTGTAAGGATTGCACCCTTACCTACAATCTTGTTCTTTAGAATCACATCGAAAGCAGAAATACGATCGGTAGCAACCATAATTATGCTATCGCCGTTGTCGTAAACCTCCCTTACTTTTCCTTCTTTCATTGGTTTCAAATCAGTCATTACTCTTACTCCTTTTGCCTTATTATTTATGTCAAACTGCTATTTTACGAGCAGTGACTTTCCTGTCATTTCAGCCGGCTGCTCCATTCCCATCAGTTCGATTAAGGTAGGAATAATATCACACAAGCGTCCGCCTTCTGCCAACTTGTAAGACGGATCTGCATTTACAAGGATAAACGGTACCGGATTGGTTGTATGAGCGGTAAACGGTTCTCCTGTTTCATAATCAATCATCATATCGCAGTTACCGTGATCGGCACAGATGAAAAGTACACCATCCATCTTCTTTACGGATTCAACCGCACGGCCAACGCATCCATCAACGGTTTCAACTGCCTTGACTGCTGCTTCAATCACACCGGTATGGCCAACCATATCCGGATTAGCAAAGTTACAGATAACTACATCATACTTTCCGGATTCAATTGCTTCGCAAAGCTTATCACAAACTTCAGGAGCGCTCATCTCCGGCTGAAGGTCATAGGTTGCAACCTTCGGAGAATTTACAAGGATACGATCCTCTCCTTCGTTCGGAGCTTCCACACCACCGTTGAAGAAGAAAGTTACATGCGCATATTTTTCGGTCTCGGCAATACGTGCCTGGGTCTTTTTGTTTGCAGCCAGGAATTCGCCAAAAGTATTTTTCAATTCTACCTTCTTAAAGGCAATTTCCTTATTCGGGATTGTTACGTCATATTCGGTAAAGCATACATAAGTAACATTTTTTCTTGCGCCACGATTGAATCCGTCAAAATCATCCATACAGAAAGTTCTTGTAATCTCTCTCGCACGGTCCGGGCGGAAGTTAAAGTTAATAATGGAATCTCCGTCTTTTATCACTGCAACCGGAGCACCATTTTCCAAAATGGTTGTCGGTAAGACGAATTCGTCGGTTACATCATTATCGTAGGAGGCCTGCATTGCTTCTTTTGCGGAAGTTGCCTGTACTCCGTTTCCTTCCGTAAGATTTCGGTAGGCTTTTTCCACACGGTCCCAGCGATTATCTCGATCCATTGCGTAGAAACGACCGGATAAGGAAGCAATCTTTCCTACGCCAAGTTCTTTCATCTTGTCTTCCAATGCAGCTACAAATGTAATACCACTGGTTGGAGGCGTATCTCTTCCGTCTAAGAAAGCATGTACGTAAACATTGTCTACTCCCTCACGTTTTGCCATTTCAAGAAGTCCGTACACATGCGTAATATGTGAATGCACACCACCGTCAGACAAAAGTCCGAAAAGATGAACAGCTGAATGATTCTTCTTTGCATTTGCAAAAGCAAGCTTTAATGATTCGTTATTGAAGAAATCGCCGTCTTCAATTTCTTTACTGATACGGGTAAGTTCCTGATAAACGATTCGTCCGGCACCCATATTCATATGGCCTACTTCAGAGTTTCCCATCTGACCGTCCGGAAGACCTACGGAAAGTCCGGAAGCATACCCCTTTACCCATGGATAATCTCTTTTTAATCCGTCGATCACAGGTGTATTTGCCATTGCAACGGCATTTCCTTTTGGATTCTCATTAATACCAAATCCATCTAAAATCATAAGTACTGTTGGTTTTTTGCTCATCATTATTCTCCTTTTTTCTTTAATATTCCTTCATTCGAAAGAGTAACTGTTTGTGATAGATTATTTAGTTCCGCAATAATTCGTCCGGTATTTTCCTCCGATGCCAAAACTGTTTCGCCACCGGAAAACACACAAGGTATGAATTTATAGGTGACACTTAAGTTTCGATAAATCTCGATACGCGCCAATCCGGTGTCATAATTTGACGGCATGTTGGAAGAAGTGGCAAACCAGTAATTACCAAGACTGTAAAAAACCGGAACATCTCCAATGAATTCCATTCCCTGCAAGCAATGAGTATGGCCTCCGATAATCACATCCGCACCGGCTTCCGCATAAGCATTGGCCAAAAGTATTTGATCTTGTCCATAATGCTGATTGCCTTCCGTTCCCCAATGAACGCATGCAATTACAAAATCCGCTTGCCTTTTTGTATCGGAAATCACTTTGCAATAAAGATTAGGCTCCAATGTTTTTAAAACGCCGGGAGCATCCTTTGTGGCTTGCTTTGTATAGGTGTAAGAACGTTCTATTTGCGTTGCATCTACAATAGCAATCTTACGTCCGTTGGCAATATAATACTGAGCCCGGCAGGCTTCACCCAAGTTGTTCCCTGCGCCTACATAGGGAATCGACGCCTCATCCAGCGTCAAAAATGTATCTGTCAGGCCGTCTAATCCATAATCCCATACATGATTGTTCGCCAATGTAACTAAATCACATCCAAGGTCCTTTAAGGCAGATACCCTTTGGGGCAAAGCCCGAAAAGTAAACGCTTTTCCGGGAATCGGAGTCCCACGATCGCTGTAGCAAAACTCATTGTTTAATACAAGTACATCCACATTCTGCATTTCAGAAACCAACTCATCGGAAAAACAATCCGTAATTCCTCCGGACTGTTCATCCATATGAATGGTTGTGGCTGCTCCTTCGCAAAGGTTCACATCTCCGGAAAAATCAAAGGAAATATAGGATTGATCGGTTTGAATCTCATGGATGTGAGAATATTCGTAAGAATCTAAGCCCAAGGCCTTGCAATATTCATACCACAACACGTGAATGCTTTTGTTTGTTTTACGAAACCATAGTTCACTGTCGGAAACATTTCCGTCTTTCACAATATCAAAAATCGTATTGTCTCCATAATTTTGGGCGATCCAGAAGAAAAAGTCTTCCGTAACCGGATTATTCCCGACAAAATCAGCGGTGCAATTGTTTAGAATTATATCAACCGCTTCGCTTAATTGTTCTACATTTCGGCTTTCCACCGAAATCGTACCGGTATTCTCTTTTGGCTTTTGTGTTGAATGGCATGCAGTAAATAATAGGGCCAGAAGAATTACCGACAAAATAACTGTCTTTTTTTTCATATCACTAATCAAATTATTTAGATAACTGGCTTTCTACTCTGGTAATCGCCTCTTCGGCGCCTTCATAACCGGAATCAAAAGCAAGTTTGTAGTACGCAAGTGCAGTTTCCAGATTCTTTTCTACTCCAAACCCGTTTTCATATAAGTAACCGAGATTAATCTGTGAAGGGGTATATCCTTGAGCCGCAGCAAGTTTCTCATAGTACACCGCCTGAACATAGTCAGCATCAACACCTTTACCGTTAAAGTAAATGTATGCGATTTGACTTAATGCCGGAGCATAATCCTTTTCAGCTGCATCTTCAAAATACGAAAGGGCTTTTTCAGCGTCCCTATCAACGCCAACTCCTGTTAAATACATAATTCCCAAATAATACTTTGCTTCCAAAAAGCCATTGTCCGCAGCATTATTCAAATAAGTAAGCGCAGTTTTTGTATCTGCCTCTTCTCCAACCAAACCATTTACATATAAGTAGCCAAGTCTTGTATTTGCAGAGTTTATGGCAAATTGGTCATTAATGTCATCCGTTGCGCTTTCCAGTACTTTTTCATAACATTCCACTGCCTTTTCATAATCCGGCTCAACTTCAATGGCTGCTTTAGAAGATTCAAGTTCTTCAGAGTCTTCCATATTCTCAGTTTCCTCAAAAGAATCGGTTTGCATTCCAATTCCTTTTTCAAAAAAATATCCCATATAATAGTAGCCATCCAAAAGATTGGCATTGTATGCTTTTTCCACATAATCTTTGGCTTCCGGATAACGAGACTCATCCTCCGAATCAAGAATACATCTTGCAAGACCAACATAGCCTTCTTTACAGCCTTCATCCAATGCTTTTGAAAACAACTCTTCTGCCTTAGAAATATCCTTATCCGTTCCTGTTCCGTTTAAATAAGAATATCCCAAATACAGACTTCCTTTTCCGAAGGAAGCATCCGATGAAATCTGATACCATTTAAAGCTATCGGCAAAATTCTGTGGAACATCATTTAAGCCGTAATCATAAATCAGACCCAGTCGGTATGCAGCCTCTCCGTCATTTTCCAATGCAAGCACTTCCAACTGTTTTACGGATAAATCATCATAATTTATTTCCGTTATTATGTTTTCAGGTTCTTCAATTACTTCTTCTTTTTTCTTACATCCCATACTAAAAATAAGGAATGTAAGAATCAGAAGAGATAATAATAATCGTTTATTCATAGAATACTTTCCCAATTACTGATTGTTTGCTTCAGGATTTTCCTTACGAATCTCTTTTGTGCGGATTTCTTCGCAAATCTGAGATACGAATTCGGAAAGTGGTTTCACGCCTTCATCGCCTTCGAAACGAGAACGAACAGAAACCGTCTTATCCGCTTCTTCGTTTTGTCCCACAACAAGCATGTAAGGGAGCTTATCCATACGTGCTTCACGAATCTTAAATCCAATTTTCTCAGAACGTTTATCGATGGTAACATCTACGCCGTTCTTACGAAGTTCCTTAAATACTTCATCCGCATAATCGAAATACTTTTCGGAAATCGGTAAGATTCGAACCTGTTCCGCACAAAGCCAGGTTGGGAACTTGCCGGCATATTTTTCAATCAACCAGGCAAGGGTACGCTCATAGCATCCCATAGATGTTCTATGAATGATGTAAGGACGTTTCTTTTCGCCATCCTTATCGATGTAGTACATATCATAGCGCTCAGCCAAGAACATATCCAGCTGAATCGTAATCATCGTATCTTCTTTGCCGTATACGTTCTTTGCCTGAATATCAAGCTTTGGTCCGTAGAAAGCAGCTTCTCCAGCTTCTTCGGTATACTCCAAACCGATTTCATCCAAAATGGTACGCATTGCACTTTCCACGCGGTCCCAATCATCTGCAGAGCCCAAATACTTATCCGGATTTTCAGGATCCCATTTTGACATACGATAGGTTACATCATTTTCCAATCCTAAAGTGGTTAAGCAATACTTTGCCAAACGAACGCAGTTTTTAAATTCTTCATCAATCTGTTCCGGAGTACATACCAGATGTCCCTCAGAAATGGTAAACTGACGCACACGGGTAAGACCGTGCATTTCTCCGGAATCTTCGTTTCTGAAAAGAGTGGATGTTTCACCCATACGATACGGGAGATCACGGTAGCTCTTCTGACGTGCCTTATATACAAAATACTGGAACGGGCAAGTCATTGGACGAAGTGCATAGGAATTTGCATCCTCATCCTGCTCCAAAGAAGATAAATCTTCAATACCGTTTACAACTCTTCCACCCTGACGAAGCGCTTCTTCATCGGAAAGCGGAATATCGTTCATAACAAACATTCCGTCCTTGTAGTGATACCAATGGTCGGAAATCTTATAAAGAGTGGACTTTGCCATAAGCGGTGTACGTGTACGTACATAGCCCCACTCATAATCCTCCAAATCCTCAATCCAACGCTGCAGCTTCTGAATCATCTTGGTTCCCTTCGGCATGAAAAGCGGAAGTCCCTGTCCGATTACATCAACGGTGGTAAAGATATCCATATCACGACCAAGCTTATTATGATCGCGGTTCTTTCTGTCCGCCAATTCCTCAAGGTATGTATTTAATTCTTCTTTTGTATTAAATGCAGTACCGTAAATGCGGGTTAACATTGGTTTATGTTCATCGCCTCTCCAATATGCACCGGAGGATGAAATAAGCTTAAATGCTTTAATGGTACTCTTTGAAATCTTCATAATATGAGGACCGGCACAAAGATCAACAAATCCATCACCCTGCTCATAGAAAGAAATTGTTGCATCTTCCGGGAGATCCTGAATCAACTCAACCTTGTAAGGCTCATTTCTCTTTTCCATAAGCTCAATCGCTTCAGCTCTCGGAAGTTCAAAATACTTTAGTTCCGCGCCGGCTTTAATAATTTTTTTCATTTCAGCTTCAATCGCATCTAAATCTTCACGAGAAAATGACTGTACATCAAAGTCATAATAAAATCCTTCGTCGATTGCAGGTCCGATTGCAAGTTTCGCTTCCGGATATAAATTTTTAACAGCCTGTGCAAGAACGTGAGAAGTTGTATGGCGAAGCACGCGAAGGCCTTCAGCATCTGCAGCGGTTAAAAGTTCAAGAGTCGCATCTTCACTCACTTCAGTTCGAAGATCAACTACGTTTCCGTTTAATTTTGCAGCTGTGCATGCACGTGCCAATCCGTCACTGATATCAAATGCAATATCAATAATTCTTTTTGCTTCACTGTATTCTTTTACAGATCCATCCTTCAATGTAATCTTCATGTTCATTCCTCCAAAAAATTTCTATAAAAAAGTCCTTTGCACTTAAATTATAAGAGTGCAAAGGACGAAAATCTGGCTTTATGCACCCTTTTTGCCGCAGCAGAATTTGTATTTCTTTCCGCTTCCGCATGGACAGGGATCATTACGACCAATCTTTTTGCCTACACGAATGGTGTGTGATTTCTTTTCTTCCAAATAAAGCTCACGCTGCTTTTCTTTGTCGAAAATCTTATCCCACTGTGGTAATTCGTATAACCAATCCGCGCCTGCAGCAACCATATTCTTGTAAAGAAGTTCTTTTTCAAACTTCAAAGACACTGTAGTATCTTCTTCCATGGTATCGATTGGATTCTTCTCAACGAGAGAATCATTAATTCCATCCAGGAAACCGGTCATTTCCATAACGCTAAGTCCAAACTTTTCCGCCAACTCGGTAACTGTACCTTTTACCTCTGTATCCGGTGTCTCCAGTAATTTTTCGTAAACACTTTTTTCCTTTAAAAAGTAGTCATTCCAAAATCTCTGAATGGTATTTCGATCTTGTTTTTCATTATATGCGACTTTCGTCCATTCTTCTAATAATGCCATATATCAAACCTCTAAAAAAATTATTTGAAAATCATTGTAAAGTATAGCAAAATACATAGTAAGATTCAATGTAAAAACACAATAAAACAACACTTTTTTAGAAAGGATTTATTATGAAAAACTTAAAACCCATTCTGGCCATCACAGGTGTCATTGCACTTGTTTCTTTATACGTTGTAACTTTTGTATTTGCTATCATTGATGACCCAAGAACCTTCCGTTTATTGGGAGCAGCCCTTGGAGCCACCTTCATTATTCCCATAACCATCTGGATCATTGGGATTTTTACCCGACTATCTTCTCCTACGGATTACCCAGTAAATGATTCCGATAATAATCAGAACGACGGGGATAACGATTCCGAAAAGTAAACCAAACAACAATAATGCACTCTGCGGTACCGTTAAATACTCCTGTTCCAATGATTTTACAGGAATAACTACCGTCTGGTCTTCCTCTGTTTCTCCAATCATGTACTTTAAGTTATCCAAAAGAAGCGTTGCATTTCGTCCGGAAACCAATTCATTAAACTGATTCACAAACATATAGGGACTACCATATAAAATCACATGTGAATCATTATCCAATTCCATTTGCACAGCCAAAGTATAAAAATATCCAATGCTGTCTTCTTCCTCTTCCTCTGCTTTTTCTTCCGACTCCTCTAATGCATCCTGCATCTTAGACTCCAGATTTTCCGCATTCACATCTTCATCCAATGATGCCTTATAAGAAGATGACAAAAGCGTTTTATAGGACTCGTTAAAAATCGGCATATTAAATGCATAAGAATACGGAACAATAACTTGAAGATTTCCGTATACGCTTGGAGCAGCATCCGAAGATTCTACATTCGGCAACAGTACATTGGGATACTGATAGTAAAAATCCATGTCATTATCAAAGACCATACCGTCTTTTAACGATACTTCATAATCATCAAGCAAACTCTTGTAATTCTTTAGTTCATCCTTGCATAAAACGTCAAATGTCATAATGACATCGCCGCCATTTTTAATAAAGCTTAATACTTTTTCACAATCATCTTCCGAAAAATCTGACTGAGGCGCATTAATAATCAGAACAGCGCAGTCTTCAGGAACGGCTTTTACACTTAAAAGATTCAAGCTTTCCAATTCCCAATTTGCCTTTTTAATAACATCGGTAAACTCTGTACCAAGGGTTATTTCATCATGGCCTTCCAGCTGATAAATCGTTGTAAAATTATCCTGGGTCACATATTGAATCGCACTTATCAGCTGACCCTCTCCATCATATCCGGACACAGACTGATAATAGGTCGCATAATCAACAGAATACTGATACAACTCAGAATACCGAATCATCTTGGACACTTTATTGTGTACCACCGCGACATCTCCGACCGATACCGTATCATCCGTATATTTCTGGAAGAACTTCATATCCGAATCAATATCGACATACTCTACGCTGATATGTTTGGAAGTATCTGCAAAATTGGAAAGAGTCTTATTCTCCACATCATCCAATGCAGATTCTTTTCCGGCAACATAAATCTGAATCTCATCTTTCAAAGATTTTAAGTACTCTTTTGACTCGCTTGTCAGGGTATATAACTTCTGTGAAGTAAAGTCAATCGTAGAATACTTCTTAGGTATATAGGACGAAAGAATATTGATAACTATGCAAAGAACTATTCCGATTGCTACTCCGGAAGTGGAAAGAATCGTCATTCCCCTATTTTTTGAACTTACACTCCAACGTCTCTTCAAAATACCTTGGCAAGTTAAGAAAATCATTAACGCAATAATACTTAAATCGTAAATCAAATCCGCTAATTGGAAATTACCGTTCATGAAATTTGAAAGCGGAGTAACAAAGTCATAGCATTTTAAGATTTTTTGAGCTATACCGGTGGCGTTTAACGTTGTGATAAGGCCATTCATTATATATCCCAAAAAGATAAATATTAAACTTACGACAGCTGATAAAATCTGGCTTTCAAAAAAAGATGACACCAACATTCCTATGGAAATGCAAAGCAAACCAAACAACCAGAATCCCAAAATTGCGATATAGTTTTCAACAAAGTTTACGGTTCCAAACAAAGATAAAAGCAACGGTGTAAGGCAAATAACGCCAACTACAATGCTAAATACAGCAGCAAGCGCCATAAACTTTCCAAACACGATTTTAAACACGGAAACCGGTGCAGTTAAAAGCAACTGGTCTGTTTTGTTTTTTCTTTCTTCCGACAAAGAACGCATGGTTAAAAGCGGAATAGAAAACAAGCTGACATGAATCACTCCCAAAAGCGTGGTCGTAATTGATGAGGATGCACCTCTCAAGTTATAAACGGTAAAATACAATCCGAAAACGGACAGCATTAATCCCACAAATAAAAAACCGATTACATTTTGAAATAAGGATCTAAAGTCTCTTTTAAAAATTGCAAGCATGATTATTTATCCTCCTTATTTTTCTTTTTAGCACGAGCTTTTCTTTTTTCGATACGCTCCTGCCTTTTTATCTTTTCTTTTTCTTCTTTAGAAATACTCTTGCTAGATTTTTTTTCTTCTTTTGCACGAATCTTTGCGTCTTTCTTTTCTTCTTTCAAACGCAGTTTCTCCTGCTTTTTTTCATCTTTCAGACGAAGTTTTTCTTCTTTCTTCTCTGCTCTTGTTAATTTCTTTGTTTCAGGAGTCTCCGTTTTTTCCGAAGAATCTTCTGAGGTTTCTTCTGATGTTTCTTCTGATTCAATTCCGGATTCTGCCTGTACTTCCTTGTTTTGAGAGATTTCAAGGAAAAGTTTTTCCAAGGAATCGATTTTATCCATATCCTCATCCAAAACCAGCTTTCCTTTTGAAATCATAAATACATGGTCACATACTTCCTGTATCTCAGAAAGAATATGGGAACTTAGAATCACTGTATGTTCCTTTCCGATTTCACGAATCAATTCACGAATTTCATTAATCTGAACCGGATCCAATCCAACGGTAGGCTCATCCAGAATCACAATCTCAGGTGAACCTAAGATAGCCTGAGCAATGCCCACGCGCTGTTTATATCCTTTTGACAAGTTATTTATCAAGCGATTGCAAACATCAGCGATTCCTGCATTATGCATCGCTGTTTCCACCGCTTCTTTTCTGTCTCTTCTCGGAATGCGTTTTAACTGAGCAGCAAATACTAAATACTCCTTTACTGTCATATCCTGATAAAGAGGCGGAATCTCCGGTAAATAGCCGATTTTCGCTTTTGCTTTATTTGCTTCCTTTAAAATATCGTAGTCATCCACTATCACCTCACCCATAGATGGTGCAAGATAACCAGTAATAATATTCATAGTAGTGGATTTACCGGCACCGTTTTCTCCCAACAGGCCGTATATTTTTCCATGTTCAATGGTAAGATTTAAATTATCTAAGGCAACATGTTTGCCGTATTTCTTTGTAACATTCCTTACTTCAATCATGCGTATTTCCTCCTGTATCTACATTTAAAAATCGCCTCAATGAGGCGATTTTTAAAACTATTTTGAGAATTTGGATTTTCTGTAAATAATATCGCTTCTTGAAGGTCCGTTGGAAACCATGGTAATCGGATATCCGATTTGATCTTCAATAAACTCAATGTAATTTCTGCAATTTTCAGGCAAGTCTTCGTAGTTCTTAATTCCACGAATATCACACTTCCAACCCGGAAGGTTCTTAAGAACCGGCTTTGCCTTTTCTAATTTATGAGTAACAGGGAAATCTGTAGTAACTTCTCCGTCAATTTCATATCCCACACATACCGGAATTTCATCCAAATATCCTAAAACATCCAAAACGGTAAATGCCACATCTGTTGTACCCTGCAAACGGCAACCATACTTAGAAGCCACGCAGTCAAACCATCCCATTCTACGTGGACGACCTGTTGTAGCACCATACTCACCGCCATCTCCACCGCGTCTGCGAAGCTCGTCTGCTTCATCACCGAAGATTTCGGAAACAAACGCACCTGCACCAACTGCAGAAGAATATGCCTTACATACAGTAATAATCTGCTTAATTTCATAAGGCGGTACACCGGCACCAATGGCACCATACGCTGCCAAAGTAGAGGAAGAAGTAACCATCGGATAGATTCCGTGATCCGGATCCTTTAAAGTACCAAGCTGTCCCTCTAACAAAATGGTTTTACCTTCTTTTAATGCATTGTTCAAAAGAACGGACACATCACAAACATATGGAGCAACCATATCTCTATACTCATGTAAAGTATTTAATAACTCTGCCTCATCAATGGCCGGCTTATGATATAAATGCTCTAAAATAACATTCTTCTGTGCGCATACTCTCGGAATCTTTTCTTTTAACAAATCATCATCAAACAATTCGGAAACCTGGAAACCAATCTTTGCATACTTATCAGAATAAAACGGAGCAATACCTGATTTGGTAGAACCAAATGATGCTTTACCCAAGCGTTCCTCTTCACACTGATCAAATAAAATGTGATACGGCATTACAATCTGACAGCGATCGGAAACCACAATCTTCGGAGTCGGAACCCCCTTATCGGTAATGGATTTAATCTCATTAAATAAAATCGGAATATTTAACGCTACACCATTTCCGATTACGCTTGTGGTGTGCGAATAAAACACACCGGAAGGCAATGTATGAAGTGCAAATTTACCATAATTGTTTACAATCGTGTGACCTGCATTTGCACCACCCTGAAAACGAACAATATAATCCGCTTTCTCTGCCAACATATCGGTGATTTTTCCTTTTCCTTCATCACCCCAGTTTGCACCAACAACAGCCTTAATCATTTTTCAATTTCCTCCTTGGCATTTTTGCAAGATATATTTCAAATATTAGATATTTTCAATAATAGATTTCGTAGCGGTAATCGCCAAAGATCCCGGTCCGATATGGCAGCTGATGGAAAGTGCCAAAGGATTTATCATAATCTTATGATTCGGGAAACGTTCTTCCGCCTCTGCTTTAAAGATTTCCGCCTCTTTTAAATTATGAGAATGAGCAATGGAAATAACGTATTCCTTGCCTTTTGGATCATGAAAGCGCTCGTTTAAGTCTTTTTCTATAGCATCCATCATCATTGTCTTTGCCTGCTTCATGGTACGAGCTTTAGCAAAAGAATCCAGCTTCTCGCCCTGAATCTGAAGAACCGGCTTAATATGCAAAAGAGTTCCGATGGCTGCAACCGCCGGAGTAAGTCTTCCACCCTTCTTTAAATACTGTAATGTATCTACGGTAATGTAGATGGTAGACTCCATTTTATGCTCTTCTAAATATGCCTTAATTTCAGCTCCGCTTTTTCCTTCGTCTGCAAGCTTTTTGGCTTCCAACGCAGAAAGACGCATTGTAACGGAAATACGCTGGTTATCTACAACAAAGACTTTACCTTCATAGTCATCTTCCGCAACCATCATGGCTGTCTGGCAAGAAGACGAAAGGCCGCTGGACATTGGAATATAAACCACTTCGTCATACTCTTCCAACAACTCATCCCATTTGTCCATAACGTCACCGACAGACGGCATGGACGTGGTAATGGTACAATCATTTTCCAACATTTCATAGAAGTGATCCTGGGTTAAATCCACATATTCATAATGCAATTCATCGTTAATATAGAATGGCATCGGAATAACATAGATTCCTAAACGTTCCTGTTCTGCAGGAGTAATCCCACTATTGGTATCAGTTAAAATTGCAACTTTACTCATATATTTTCCTCATAAATATTTTTGAACTCACACACGGTTGTCATTTTAGCATATTTTCCCTCTACATACAATAAAAAAACCACCACCGAAAAGGTGATGGTTTTTAAGCTAATTCTACGATTTATCAATAATTATGCATTTACGATTTTACCGAAATCAGTCTTCAAAGAAGCTCCTCCGATTAATCCACCGTCAATGTCCGGCTTAGAAAGAAGTTCTGCAGCATTTCCTGCATTCATAGATCCGCCGTACTGGATACGAACTGCTTCTGCTGTTGAAGCATCATATAATTCTGCAATCAAGTCACGAATTAACTTACATACTTCCTGTGCCTGATCTGCTGTAGCGGTTTCGCCGGTACCGATAGCCCAAATTGGCTCATAAGCGATAACAAGGTTCTTAACCTGATCTGCTGTAACACCATCAAGGTCCCAAGTAATCTGCCGCTTAATCCATTCTCTGTAGGTGTCAGCCTTACGAAGTGCAAGGGACTCACCACAGCAAAGGATCGGTGTAAGGCCTGAAGCAAATGCTTTCTTAACCTTGGCGTTAATTAATACATCATCTTCTCCGAAGATGTCTCTTCTTTCAGAGTGTCCGATAATGATATACTCAACACCTGCATCCTTAAGCATAGGAGCAGAAATTTCACCGGTAAATGCGCCGGAATCAACAATATAGAAGTTCTCTGCACCAACATGAACATTAGAACCCTTTACGGCATTCACAACCGGAACAATATCGATTGCAGGTACGCAGTAAACTACATCCACATCATCATTTTTAACTAAATCTTTTAATTCTTCGCAAAGAGCAACAGCTTCGGAAGGTGTCTTGTTCATCTTCCAGTTACCTGCGATAATTCTTCTTCTAGACATTATATATCTCCTTAATAATTCAAATTCCTTCCTCGCGTCAGGAATTTAGATATTTCATTTACTTATCGTTAGCAGCCTCTACGCCAGGAAGTGCCTTACCCTCTAAGAATTCGAGAGAAGCGCCACCACCGGTTGAAATGTGGCTCATCTTATCGCCAAGACCCATCTGGTTAACAGCAGCTGCGGAGTCACCACCACCGATAATTGTTGTTGCATCAGTCTTTGCAAGTGCGGTTGCTACTGCAAGTGTACCTTTTGCAAGTGTCGGGTTTTCAAACACACCCATAGGACCGTTCCAAACAACCGTTTTTGCAGAAGCTACAGCCTCAGCATAGATTGCCTGAGTCTTAGGTCCGATATCACATCCCTCACGGTCAGCAGGAAGTTTATCATAATCATAAACTTCTACTTCTACCGGTCCGTCAATCGGATTCGGGAAATCTTTAATGGTAACAGCATCAACAGGAAGAAGTAACTTCTTGCCAAGTTTTTCAGCCTTTGCCATCATTTCTTTACAATAATCAATCTTGGTATCATCGCAAAGAGAAAGACCGATTTCATATCCCTGAGCCTTAAGGAAGGTATATGCCATACCACCACCGATAATTAAGGTATCGCACTTCTCTAAAAGGTTATTGATAACATTAAGCTTATCAGCAACCTTTGCACCACCTAAAATAGCTACAAACGGGCGAACCGGATTTTCTACCGCATTTCCTAAGAAATCAATTTCTTTCTGCATTAAATATCCAACAACTGCAGTATCTACAAGACCTGCAACACCCACGTTGGAGCAATGTGCACGGTGAGCAGTACCGAATGCATCATTTACAAAGACGTCACAGATAGAAGCAAGATCCTTTGAGAATGCTTCTCCGTTCTTTGTTTCTTCCGCACGGAAACGTGTATTCTCAAGCAAAATAACATCTCCGTTATTCATAGCTTCAACAGCAGCTCTGGCATTTGGGCCAACAACTTCAGGATCAGCAGCAAACTTTACTTCCTGTCCCAAAAGCTCGGATAATCTCTTAGCAACCGGAGCAAGTGTCTTTGTCTGCTTATCCTCTTCTGTTTTCACCTTGCCAAGGTGAGAGCAAAGAATTACCTTTCCCCCATCGGCAATCAACTTCTTGATGGTAGGAAGTGCAGCAACCAAACGGTTTTCATCTGTAATCTTTCCATCAATGAGTGGAACGTTAAAATCACAACGGCAAAGAACGCGCTTACCATTGACGTTGATATCATCAACTGTCTTTTTATTAAGTCCCATAATTATATCCTCCTTTATATGTTATTTAAAAAAATAAGGTCCAGCCACAGTCGACTGGACCTATGAAGTTAAAATAAATTATGCAAGCTCAGAGAAGTATTTGATTGTACGAACCATCTGAGATGTGTAGCTGTTCTCGTTATCATACCAAGCAACAACCTGTACAAGGTTATCTTCACCAACCATAGTCTGAGTAGCATCGAAGATAGAACCATAGGTAGATCCAACGATATCAGAAGATACGATTTCATCTTCGTTATAACCAAATGACTCTGTAGATGCTGCCTTCATAGCTGCATTGATTTCTTCCTTAGTAACTGACTTTTCAACAGTTGCTACAAGGATTGTGGTAGAACCTGTAGGGGTCGGTACACGCTGAGCAGAACCGATTAACTTACCGTTCAATTCAGGAATTACAAGACCGATTGCCTTTGCAGCACCTGTAGAGTTAGGAACGATGTTAACAGCGCCTGCGCGAGAACGACGAAGGTCACCCTTACGCTGTGGTCCATCAAGGATCATCTGATCACCTGTGTAAGCATGAATTGTGCTCATGATACCAGACTTGATTCCAGCAAGATCATTTAATGCCTTAGCCATAGGAGCTAAGCAGTTTGTTGTACAAGAAGCTGCAGAGATAATGGTATCTTCCGGCTTAAGTGTCTTGTGGTTAACGTTATATACGATAGTAGGAAGATCATTTCCTGCAGGTGCAGAGATAACAACCTTTCTAGCACCGGCATTGATGTGTGCCTGTGCCTTTTCTTTTGATGTATAGAAGCCTGAGCACTCTAAAACAACATCAACCTTTAATTCTCCCCATGGGCAATTGTTTGCATCCGGGAATGCATAAATCTTGATTGTCTTTCCATCAACAGTGATAGAATCTTCACCAGCTGAAACGGTATCAGCAAGTGCATATTTTCCCTGAGATGAATCATACTTCAAAAGATGTGCTAACATTTTGGGGCTTGTTAAATCGTTGATAGCAACAACTTCGTAACCCTCTGCTCCAAACATCTGACGGAATGCTAAACGTCCAATACGTCCAAATCCGTTAATAGCTACTCTAACTGCCATTTGAGTATCCTCCTAAAATAATAAAATTCTTTGAGACCTAGTACGCCTCGGCTGTTTTTAATCATATACAATTTTACAAGTAATTTCAAGCATAATTTATGGGATTGATAATTTTTTCACGTATTTTTTTTGTATTTTAAATGCGATATAATAAGAATGTTTTTACGGGCCTATGAAAGGAGTTGAAAATGAATCATTTATGGGACTCTCATTTACACACATCTTTTTCTGCGGATTGTGAAATTCCGCCGGAAACCATGTTGCAGCGCGCAAAAGATCTTGGTTTAAAAGGTATAACCTTTACAGATCATATGGACTACGATTATCCGGGAGAGGATCCCCATCGTTTTGAGTTGGATATAAAAGAATACTTCCTTAAAATGACAAGCATTTTGGAAGAGGAATCAAAGAATCCTTCCGATACATCGGTTTTGGTTGGCATGGAATTGGGACTTCAGCCCCATTTGGCAGACTTACATAAGAATTTGGTTAATACTCTTCCATTGGATTATGTCATCGGTTCCATTCACGTAGCAAACCATATGGATCCATACTATCCGGAGTTTTATGAAGGACGGTCCGGAAAAGATGCTTACCGGGAATATTTTTCCTGTGCTTTGGAAAACCTAAACTGCTTTACCGACTTTGACAGTTTCGGACATTTGGATTACGTGGTACGCTACGCCAAGAATCACTTAAGCGAAGCAGAAAGCCACTACGACTATCGGGATTACAAAGATTTGATTGGTGAGATTTTTAAGATTCTTATTAAGAATGATATCGCTCTGGAAGTAAACACAGGCGCTTACCGATCAGGGTTAAATGAGCCAAATCCAAACTTTGAAACTTTAATGTTCTACCGGGACTGCGGCGGTAAATTAATCACCTTGGGAGCTGATGCTCATAAGACGGAACACGTGGGACTTCACTTCGACAAAATCGCCGACGAGCTAAAGGCAATTGGTTTTAAAGAATACGCCGTCTACAAAAAGAGAAAACCAATGATATTTGAATTATAAAAAAACGGTAAGAATTTTTCCTTACCGTTTTTAACCGTTTAAAATCTTTTTTACTTTATTTCGAATACGCTGTATCGCGTTATCAATACTCTTTTCTTCTTTATCTAAATCATAAGCGATGGATTTATAATCCATTCCTTTTAAATACAAATCCAAAACACGATTTTCAAACTCTGAAAGTTCGTTTTTGATTTTGCCCATCAACTCCTTATAACTTTCCGCTTCCGTAAAAAGCTTCAACGGGTCATCGTATTCCGGAGAAGATAACGTATCAATAAGTGCCACATGGTCGGCAGAATCCTCATATATTGATAAATAGTTATTCAGTGGCTGGTGTTTCAGTCGATTGGACGCTTCAATCGCCTTGGATTGTTGGCGCATAATGCACATGGAAGCAAAGGTGGAAAATTTCACATTGCGACTTCTGTCAAAATCACGAAAAGCCTGAAACAGACCCACCGTTCCTTCCTGATACAAATCTTCATTTTCCGCGCCTGCCAAAAACAAGTGTCTGGAACAGTTTAAAATCAAGGGATAAAATCGCTTAATCAAATAGGCTCCGATTTCGATTTCCCCATCCTGATACATCCGTACCAACTCTTCATCTGTTTTTTCATCAAGTAATCTTGTATCTTCCATTATTTTGAAATTCTTTGACGGACAATCTCGTAAGCCAATACACCGCATGCCACAGAAGCATTCAAAGAATCAATATCTCCCTTCATCGGTATGGAGGCGATAAAATCACATTTCTTCTTGGTTAATTGAGAAACGCCCTCCCCTTCGTTTCCAATTACAAGACCAATCGGTCCGGTAAGATTTAAGCGATACATTTCTTCCCCGCCCATATCCGCACAGACAAACCAAAGACCTTCCTTTTTTAAATCCTCGATGGTCTGATTGATGTTTGTAACCTTACATACCTTGGTATAGTTTAAGGCTCCCGCAGAAGCTTTTGCAACCGTTGCCGTAAGTCCCACTGCTCTGCGGTTGGGAATAATAACACCGTGTGCGCCGCAAAGATTTGCGGTACGAATCATAGCACCCAAATTGTGAGGATCCTCAATGCCGTCCAAAACAAAGATAAAGGGATCTTCGTTTTTTTCTCTTGCAACATTTAAAATCTCTTCCAAAGTGGAATATTCATACGCTGCAATATAGGCAATGACACCCTGATGTTTTCCGGTAACGGAAATCTGATCCAAACGTTCTTTCTTACAAAATTCAACAATTAAATGCTGTTTTTTTGCTTCACGAAGAATGGTGCGAATAGGGCCATCGTTATTATCTTCTATTACAAACAGTTTATCTACGGTTTTTTCGGAGCGAAGTGCTTCCAGAACCGCATTTCTACCTTCTATTACAGACTCTTCATTTCTCATTCTTAAATCCTACCTATCTTTTTAAGGCCAAGGGTTACCAATTCATACAAACGATCAATTTTTTCTTCCATGTATAAATAGCCCAAAAGCGCTTCCAAAGAAGTCGCTTTTCGATAATCCAAAACAGAAGCATTTTTCGCCGTTGTTTTCGACTTTGCATTTCTACCTCGGGCAACGACTTCTTTTTCCTCATCTGTCAAATCATCATAGATTGCATCAATCATTTTGGCTTGTGAAGTCGCACATACAATTTCCGAACAAGCTTTATGCATCTTTGATACCGGTGTATTTCCGTTTGCCAACACAATGGAGCGAATCAAAAGATCAAAAATTGTGTCCCCAATATATGCAAGGGAAAGTGGTGAAAACGTTCGTATATCTTTATCTTCTATATGAAGATTTTTTTTAATGTTAGAAAAGTTTAAGCTCTCTTCCATTTTACCCCTTCTCTGGTATCTTCCAAAACGATTCCCATGGAAAGAAGCTGATCGCGAATTTCGTCGGCACGAGCAAAGTTTTTCTCTTTTCTTGCAGTTTGGCGTTCTTCAATCAATGCCTCAATATCGGAATCCAACACTTCCTTTTCTTTTTTTGTAATGATACCCAAAACATCACAAAGAACCGTAATATCGGAAAGAAGTTCTTTTACAAATGCTTTTGAAGAAGTTTCCGATGTATTGGTATTTACAAATTTTACAAGTTCAAATACAGCAGAAATCGCATCCGCGGTATTAAAATCATCATCCATTGCAGCATCAAACTTCGTTTTATAGGTTTTGGCAGTAGTAAGAAGCGCATCTTCCTCGTTTGTCATATCCTCTGAAGCATTGTTCTCAATCAAGTAGTTTAAGGAATCCACACAGTTTAAGATACGTTCCAAACCGTTCTTTGCACCTTCCATAAGTTCATCAGAGAAGTTTAACGGACTTCTGTAATGTGCAGAAAGCATAAAGAACCGAAGCACCTGTAAATCATAACGAGCTTTGATATCCTTTACGGTAAAGAAATTGCCTTTTGACTTAGACATCTTCTCATTGTCAATCTTTAAGAATCCGTTGTGCATCCAATAACGTGAGAACTCAACACCGTTTGCAGCTTCCGACTGGGCAATTTCATTTTCATGATGCGGGAAAATCAAATCTTCGCCACCGGCATGAATATCAATGGAATCTCCCAAATATTTCTTTGCCATTACGGAACACTCAATATGCCACCCCGGACGACCTTCTGACCAAGGAGACTGCCATGCCGGCTCCCCTTCTTTTTTCGGCTTCCATAAAACAAAGTCAAGCGGATCTTCTTTTAAATCTCCGGTTACGTTAATGCTTCTGTGTCCCGCTTCCAAATCATCGATATTCTTATAAGACAGCTTTCCGTAATCCTTAAAACTTCTTGTTCTAAAGTAAACCGTACCGTCACTAACGGCATAAGCATGCCCTTTTTCAATCAAATCAGAAATCATCGCTATCATACCATCAATTTCATTGGTTGCCAGCGGATGCGTGGTAGCCGGCTTCACATTTAAATCACGCATATCTTCTTTGCATGCTTCAATATAACGAGCGGTAATTACATCGCAAGCCACACCTTCTTCATTGGCCTTTTTAATGATTTTATCATCAACATCCGTGAAGTTGGAAACATAGTTCACATCATAGCCCTTATACTCCATATAGCGGCGAACCGTATCAAAGACAATCATGGGACGGGCATTTCCGATATGAATGTAGTTGTACACAGTAGGTCCGCAAACATACATGCGAACTTTGTTTTCTTCAATCGGTTTAAATTCTTCTTTTGTTCTTGTAAGTGTATTAAAAATCTTCATTATTATTTCCTCTCTGTTATTGCTTTGCGCACCCCGGACAGGCTGCACATTTTCTGCTTGTGCTCACATCACTGCTTGCTTCATAAATTGATTCAAGCAAACAGACACAAGATGCCGCAATTCCTTCTTCCTTTCCTGTAAAGCCAAGGCCTTCTTCTGTCGTAGCCTTAATGTTAACATAATCTACCGGTATATTTAATGCTTCCGCCACATTTTGACACATCTCATCAATATACGGGCGAAACTTCGGTCGCTGAGCAATAATGGTGGCATCCAAATTGGAAACCACATAGCCTTTTTCAAGCACAAGGCGACAGACCTCTTTTAAAAGTACAATCGAGGAAATTCCCCTGTACTTCTCATCTGTGTCTGGAAAGTGTTTTCCAATATCGCCAAGGGCAGCCGCACCTAAGACAGCATCACAGATTGCATGCAACAGCACATCCGCATCCGAATGCCCCAAAAGTCCAAATTCATGTTCTATTTTTACGCCTCCTACGATTAAGTCCCTGTCGGGAACCAACCGATGGACATCATATCCGTTTCCGATTCTCATAAATCTACTCCGTCAAAAATACTTAACTTCCCATATTTTATAGTTTTTACGGATGTTTTTCAATAGACGACAAACACAAAAAAAAGAGAGGAATAATCCTCTCTTAATATCAGTAGCGAAGGGGAGACTCGAACTCTCGACACCACGGGTATGAACCGTGTGCTCTAGCCAGCTGAGCTACTTCGCCACATGGCTTTACAGCCAAATGGGACCTATAGGGCTCGAACCTATGACCCTCTGCTTGTAAGGCAGATGCTCTCCCAGCTGAGCTAAGATCCCATTTGGTCGCCCATCAGCGCGACCGAGAATTAATATACTATATCTGGTAGTATTCGTCAACCACTTTTTTAAAGTTTTTTACGCATTTTTTACTTTGGCTATGTCCACAAGAGTAAAATCCGTCAATTTGGATTCCAAAGACGTTGCCAAAGCGTTGGCTGTATCAAGGGCTGTGATACAATAAACCCCAGTCTCAATGGCATTTCGGCGAATCAAGAATCCATCACGAGTTTTATCTCCATGTCCTTCCGTCGGAGTATCAATCACCAGATCAATCTTATGACCGATAATCAAATCCATGACGTTTGGAGATTCCTGTGTAATCTTATTGATACGGAATGCTTCCACCCCATGCTCATTTAAATAGTTCGCCGTTGATCTTGTGGCATAAATCTTATAACCCAAATCCGCAAATCGTTTTGCAATACCCACAGATTCCGGCTTATCTTTATCATTTACCGTCATAATCATCTGCTTGTATTTTGGCAAAGAAACGCCGGCACCAAGGAACGCTTTATATAATGCCTCATTAAAGGTTGTGGCAATACCAAGGCACTCTCCTGTAGACTTCATTTCCGGTCCTAAAGAAATCTCAGCACCACGAAGCTTTTCAAATGAGAATACCGGCATCTTAATGGCCACATACTCTGCCTCAGGCTGAAGTCCCGGCTTATAACCAAGTTCTTTAATGGTCTTGCCCAAAATAACCTTGGTAGCCAAATCCACAATCGGAATACCGGTTACTTTTGAAATATAAGGTACGGTTCTTGAAGAACGTGGATTCACCTCAATTACATACACTTCGTTATTCATAACGATAAACTGAATGTTAATCATTCCGATAACATGAAGGGCCTTTGCAAGGCGAGCTGTGTAATCCGTAATCTTTTCTTTGATATCAACTCCGATGGTATGGGCCGGATATACAGAAATACTGTCTCCGGAGTGTACGCCGGTTCGCTCGATATGTTCCATAATTCCCGGAATTAAAATATCTGTGCCGTCGCAAACCGCATCAACTTCAATTTCTTTTCCCTGAAGATATTTATCTACAAGAATCGGGTGGTCCTGAGCAATCTGATTGATGATATCCATAAACTTAACGATTTCGTCGTCATTAAATGCAATCTGCATGCCCTGTCCGCCAAGTACATAGGAAGGGCGAACCAAAACCGGGTAACCCAGTCGATTTGCAACCGCAATTGCTTCCTCTGCAGTAAATACGGTTCCACCTGCCGCACGCGGAATATTTGTCTGTTCAAGGATCTGATCAAACAATTCTCTGTCTTCCGCTGCATCCACATCTTTGGCATCGGTTCCTAAAATCGGAACTCCCATCTTCATCAAATCCTGTGTCAGTTTAATAGCCGTCTGTCCGCCGAACTGAACCACTGCTCCGTCCGGTTTTTCAATATTAACGATATTCTCAACATCCTCAGCTGTAAGTGGCTCAAAGTAAAGTTTATCCGCAATATCGAAATCTGTGGAAACGGTTTCCGGGTTATTGTTTACAATAATTGTTTCATAACCTTCTTTTGCAAATGCCCAGGTACAATGTACGGAGCAAAAATCAAACTCGATGCCCTGACCGATACGAATCGGACCGCTTCCCAAAACAAGAACTTTCTTTTTATCTGTTTTACCGTCTGCTTCGTTTTCTCCACCATATACAGAATAATAATAGGGAGTCTGAGCCTCAAACTCAGCGGCACAGGTATCAACCATCTTGTAGGATGCAACAATACCGTTTTCATATCGCATTTCTTTGATTTCGTCTGCAGTTTTACCTGTAAGAGATGCAATCACAGTATCCGGAAACTCAATACGCTTTGCCTCGCGAAGAAGCTCTGCAGTAAGTTCTTCTTCCTTTAAGCGCTGTTCCATTTCAACCAAAACTGAAATTTTATCAATAAACCAAATATCAATCAAAGAAATCTCATGAATGTGTGCATAAGAAACACCTCTGCGAAGTGCTTCCGCAATTCGATAGATTCTTCTGTCATCCACAATCTGCAATTCTTCATCTAATTCTTCATCTGTAAGAGAACTAAAATCATAGCTCAAAAGAGAATCCACGTGTTGTTCCAAAGAACGAATGGCCTTCATCAATGCTCCTTCAAAGTTATTGCAAATACTCATAACTTCTCCGGTTGCTTTCATCTGCGTGGTAAGTGTACGTTTTGCCGTAATAAATTTATCAAAGGGTAAACGAGGAATCTTTACGACACAATAATCCAACATAGGCTCAAATGAAGCATATGTTTTTCCTGTAATCGCATTTTTAATTTCATCTAAGGTATAGCCAAGGGCAATCTTTGCCGCAACTTTTGCAATCGGATAACCGGTTGCCTTTGACGCAAGCGCAGACGAACGGCTGACACGCGGGTTTACTTCGATAACGCAGTATTCAAAGCTTTCCGGATGAAGGGCATACTGAACGTTACATCCTCCTGTAATTCCAAGCTCGGAGATAATATTAAGCGCAGAGGAACGTAGCATCTGGTATTCCTTATCTCCTAAGGTCTGGGAAGGAGCTACTACGATAGAATCTCCGGTATGTACGCCAACCGGATCAATGTTTTCCATATTACAAACGGTAATGCAGTTTCCGGCCGCATCACGCATTACTTCATATTCGATTTCTTTCCAACCGGCAATACAACGTTCCACCAAAACTTCATGTACACGGGAAAGGCGAAGGCCGTTCTCTAAGATTTCACGAAGTTCGGTTTCATCGTGAGCAATACCACCGCCGGAACCACCAAGTGTAAAGGCAGGACGAAGCACCACCGGATAACCGATGGTATTGGTAAACTTCACACCGTCTTCCACGGTATTGACAACCTGAGAAGCAGCCACAGGTTCATGGATTTTTTCCATGGTATCTTTAAACGCCTGTCTGTCTTCCGCACGGAAAATCGTATCTGCAGTGGTACCGATCAAACGAACTCCCTGCTCTTTTAAGAATCCGCACTCTTCCAACTCCATACCAAGGTTTAAGCCTGCCTGGCCTCCTAAGGTAGGAAGGACGCTGTCCGGTTTCTCTTTTAGAATAATCTGTTTTAAAACATCCACTGTTAAAGGTTCGATATAAACCTCATCAGCAATTTCTTTATCCGTCATAATAGTTGCCGGATTGGAATTAACAAGAACTACCTCCACACCCTCTTCTTTTAAAGAACGGCAAGCCTGAGTTCCCGCATAATCAAATTCCGCAGCCTGACCGATAACGATTGGACCGGAACCGATAACAAGTACTTTTTTTATGTCTTTATTCTTAGGCATTTATTTCTCCACCCTTTCCATCATCTTCATAAAGCGGTCAAACAAATATCCGCTGTCCTGTGGGCCCGGGCAGGCCTCCGGATGAAACTGCACCGTAAAAATATTCTTTCCGGTATAAGAAAGTCCCTCATTGGTACCATCATTTACATTAACAAAGGCCGGTGTTGCAACCTTTGGATCCAATCGATCCACATCCACAACATATCCATGGTTCTGTGATGTAATATAAACTCTTCCGGTTGCCAAATCTTTTACCGGATGATTGCCTCCACGATGGCCGTATTTTAATTTATGCGTGTCTGCACCTGTAGCAAGCGCCATCAGCTGATGTCCAAGACAAATGGCAAAAATCGGTGTATCACTATCATATAGTTTCTTTACTTCAGAAATGATATCCCCGCAATCCTTCGGGTCACCCGGTCCGTTGGAAAGCATAATTCCGTCAAAGCCCTGTGATAAAACTTCGTCTGCTTTGGTATGTGCCGGATAAACCGTAACCTCACAGCCACGTTCCAATAGACATCTGGTGATATTTTCCTTTTCACCGAAATCGTAAACAGCAACTCTCTTACCGTTTCCTTTATATACTTTCTTTTCGCTGCGGGTCACCTTGGAAACCACATCTCCCGTGGTATAAGCCTTTAATTTCGGAAGCACTTCATCAAGATTATAATCTTCATTGGTAGTAATCATTCCGTTCATGGTTCCCTTATCTCGAAGGAGCTTGGTAAGCGCTCTGGTATCAATCCCGCAAATTCCCGGAATATCCTGTTCCTTCAGAAAATCCTGGATGCTTCCCTGTGATCTGAAATTGGAAGGCACTCTCGATAATTCACGAACGATATAGCCATCCACCCAAGAACGGCTTGATTCCATATCCGGAGTAATTCCGTAATTTCCGATTAACGGATAAGTCATACAAACCGCCTGTCCGGCATAAGAAGGGTCTGTTAAAACCTCCAAATAACCGGTCATAGATGTATTAAAGACGATTTCACTGATAATCTCCTTTTTTGCACCTATGCTTTCCCCTGTAAAAACCGTACCATCCTCAAGAATAAGAAATGCTTTCATAAAAAGTAACCTCTGCTTTATTTAAAATATTCAACACCGGATTCGAAAATGTGCATATTCTGATTTCCATAAATATTCATAGCCACATGATCGCCAATTCGTTCCGAATGACACATCTTACCAAAGACTCTTCCATCTTTTGATGTAATACCTTCGATTGCCATGAAGGAACCGTTGATATTCCATTCCTCGTCCATGGTCGGGCGACCCTCTTCATCCACATACTGGGTAGCCACCTGACCGTTTGCAAATAATTCTTTAAGCCAGGTATCATTTGCAACAAAGCGGCCTTCTCCGTGTGAAGCAGGAACATCATAAATGCCGCCAAGGGTTGCATTCAAAAGCCATGGAGACTTATTGGATACCACCTTGGTATGGGCCATCTTGGAAATATGTCTGCCGATGGTATTGTAAGTAAGGGTCGGTGACTCAGCCGTCTGTGTTTGAATTTCTCCGAAGGGTACCAGTCCAAGCTTAATAAGCGCCTGGAATCCGTTACAAATACCAAGAACCAATCCGTCGCGTTTTGACAAAAGATCGTTTACAGCCTCTTTCATCTTTTCGTTACGGAAAGCAGTTGCAAAGAATTTTGCAGAACCTTCCGGTTCATCACCGGCAGAAAATCCACCCGGAAACATAATCATCTGGGATTCTGAAATTGCCTTTGCAAACACTTCAACCGAATCACGGATATCCGCAGCATTCTGATTCTTAAATACTTTTACAATCGGCTCTGCACCGGCAAGCGAAAATGCTTTTGCACTGTCATATTCGCAATTGGTACCCGGGAATACCGGAATAAATACCTTTGGCACTGCCACTTTATTCTTGCAAACATAAAGATTCTTTTCTTCATATAATCCGGTAGATACAATGGATGTATCCTCATGGCTCTTGGTCGGGAATACTTTTTCCAATGTGCCGGTCCAGGCAGTAAGAGCCTCATCCATTTCCACACGAAGATCTCCGTAAATAAATGCCTTGTCTTCACAGGTTGAACCGATACGGATTAAGAAATCCCCAACACCTGCAGCACTGAACTCTTTTTCCACACCGTCGAGTTTGCCCTTCGGTACTTCAATTACGAAACCGCCCAACTGATTTGCGAATAAATACTTTGCAGGCATTTCTTTATCAAGCAAAACACCGATTTTATTTCCGAATGCCATTTTGGAAAGAGAAGGCACAAGACCATAAGAATCCATAACATATGCGGAACAAATCATCTTTTTTACAATCATCTTATGTAACGATTCATAAACCTTCATTACATTCTCAAAGTCAGGTATTTCATATCCCTTAATCGGAAGTTTTACCACGCAAAGATCATTGTCTGTATGTTTAAATTCCGGAGTAATGATTTCGTTTTCATTTGCAACATCCACAGCAAAAGAAACTAAAGTAGGCGGAACATCAATGTCATTAAAGGTACCTGACATGGAGTCCTTTCCTCCGATGGAAGGAAGTCCGTATTTCATTTGTGCTTCATACGCTCCCAAAAGAGCAGCAAAAGGCTGGCTCCAGCGTTTGGGATCCTCGCTCATACGACGGAAGTATTCCTGGAAGGTAAAACGAATCTTTTTATAATCACCACCGGCTGCAACAATTCTTGACATAGACTCGGTAACTGCATAAATTGCTCCGTGATACGGACTCCATGTTGTAAGGTAAGGATCATAGCCATAGCTCATCATAGTAACGGCATCGCACTTTCCTTTGGCAACAGGAAGTTTTGCAACCATAGACTGGGTCTCTGTTAACTGATATTTACCACCGAAAGGCATAAATACAGAAGATGCTCCGATGGAGCCGTCGAACATTTCCACCAATCCCTTTTGAGAGCATACATTCAAATCAGACAGTGTGCGAAGCCATCCGGACTTTAAATCCCCCTTATCAAAGGCATCTTCCACATCTTTAATTGCAAAATGAGCAAAATAATCCTCTTCTTTTTTCGGGCATTCCACGTAAACGGTAGTCTCCTGATGAGCACCGTTGGTATCTAAAAATGCGCGTGATAAGTTAACAATTTCTTTTCCTCTCCAAGAAAGTACCAAGCGAGGTTCTTCGGTAACTGTTGCCACTTCCACAGCTTCTAAGTTTTCTTCAGCCGCAAATGCTAAGAATGTGTCTACATCCTTAGGATCCACCACAACCGCCATACGTTCCTGAGATTCGGAAATTGCAAGTTCCGTTCCGTCAAGTCCCGCATACTTCTTTGGCACCTTATCAAGATCAATCTTAAGGCCGTCAGCCAATTCACCGATTGCAACAGATACGCCGCCGGCACCAAAGTCATTACATTTTTTAATCAAAGCGGACACTTCTTCTCTTCGGAACAATCTCTGAAGTTTACGCTCTGTCGGCGGATTACCCTTTTGTACTTCCGCGCCGCAAAGTTCAGTAGACTGGGTATTATGTGCCTTGGAGGAACCGGTTGCGCCACCGATACCGTCACGTCCGGTACGTCCGCCAAGCAAAATTATCTTATCACCCGGATCGGAATTTAAACGTTGTACCGCACGACGAGGTGCAGCCGCCATAACAGCTCCGATTTCCATACGTTTTGCAACATAATTGGGATGATAGATTTCTTTTACATATCCGGTAGCCAAACCAATCTGGTTGCCGTAAGAAGAATAACCTTTCGCAGCCTCACGAACGATTTTTTTCTGAGGAAGTTTTCCTTCCATTGTCTCTTTATTTGGTCGTGTCGGATCGGCTGCACCGGTAACACGCATCGCCTGATATACATAAGTACGTCCGGACAACGGATCACGAATGGCACCGCCCAGGCAGGTAGCCGCACCACCGAAAGGTTCAATTTCCGTCGGATGATTGTGTGTCTCATTTTTGAAGTTCACAAGCCACTCTTCTGTTTTACCATCCACTTCCACAGGAACTACAATGGAGCATGCGTTAATCTCATCAGATTCTTCCTGATCCTGTAATTTGCCTTCGGATTTTAACTTTTTCATAGCAAGAAGTGCCAAATCCATCAAGCAAACATATTTATCATCTCTTCCTTTGTAAAGAATATGAAAATTATCAAGGTAATCTTCATATGTTTCTTCCAAAAGCTTACGATACTCTCCATCCTCAAAATCCACATGGGTAAGTTCTGTGGAAAATGTGGTATGACGGCAATGGTCAGACCAATAGGTATCTAAAACTCTTATTTCCGTCATAGAAGGATCTCTTTTTTCATCCTTCTTAAAATAGTTTTGAATATGAAGAAAATCCTTAAAGGTCATGGCAAGAGAAAGAGAATCATATAATTCTTTGAATTCCTTTTCTTTCATATCAATAAAACCTGTAAGGATTTTCACATCAGCCGGCTCCTCAAACACGTCGGAAAGTGTCTGTGGCTTTTCGGATGAACTCTCACGAGAGTCTACCGGGTTGATACAATATTTTTTAATTGTTTTCAGTTCTTCGTCGGACACGTCACCCTCAATCACATAAGTAGTGGCGCAACGAATCACAGGAGATTCATTTTCATTTAATAGTTTAATGCACTGTTCCGCCGAATCAGCTCTCTGGTCAAACTGCCCAGGCAAGTATTCAACAGAAAACACTTTCCCCTCATAGGAAAAACTTTCCAAATAAACATCATCCACAGGCGGTTCGGAAAATACGGTCTGTATCGCACGATCAAAAACTTCGTCGGATACATTTTCTACATCATAGCGAACCAACAAGCGAACATTTTTAACGCCGGTTACTTCCAACTGATGCTTAATCTCGTGGCGAAGAGCATTTGCATTCACCGCAAACTCCTTCTTTTTCTCCACATAAACTCTTCTTACAGTGCTCATAGCGCTCCCTTCCTCATTCACGTAAACCACAATATCTAGAATGGTTTTTTGGTTTATCCCAAAATCTTACAAATTATAACACAACCATTCGTATCTCGTAAATTAGAATCTTCACAAATTTTTCACAAATAACAAGGAATTATTTTTCTGAATTTTTCCAAAAATCAAAGACACATTTTCCAACCGTTTCTTTCGTAACCGAAGTGCAATCATCCCACTCTTTCGGGAACGTATTTTTATACTCACTGTGTAAGAACCGTTCATCCAAAAGTCCGACGACGCCTTTGTCCTCCATCGTTCTTATAACACGCCCCGCAGCCTGCATTACCTTATTCATTCCAGGGTACAAATAGGAATAGGAAAAACCATTTCCATCAATCGTATCAAAATAATCCGATATGATTTTTCGTTCATTTGAAATCTGAGGGAGTCCGGTTCCGATAACAATGGAACCAATCAAACACTCGCCGGTCAGATCAATTCCTTCCGAAAAGATTCCACCCAGAACACAAAAACCAAGTAATGTGTTTTCATGGTTGCATTGAAAAGCTTCCAAAAACTCTTCCCGCTGTGTTTCTGTCATATAAGATTTTTGTTCAATAATCGTTTCGTCCTGCAAGAAATAATTTCTATATGCTTCTATCACGTTTTCCATAAAAGAATACGACGGAGCAAAAATCATATAATTTCCGTTTTTTTGTTTTGTTACTTCATATATATAAGAAGCAATATTTTTATACTGGTCCTTGTTGCGGTTTTTATACTTGCTTGTCACATCCCTGCCAATCATAATCTTTCGATTCTTTTTGGGGAAGATTGAGTCCACATAAATTGCAAAGGGATTCTCTTTGGTACATAACAGTTTTATATAATAGCGAAGCGGCAAAAGTGTCGCAGAGAAAAACACGACACTGTTTGCCTTTTCGATTCTTTGCTGCAACTGATAAGAAGGATCCACGCAAAACATATGGATGCAAAACTCACTTTTGTCATTGTAATCCACATAGATTCGATATCGTCCATCCAATCCTTCCGTCAGATTTATGAAATTTCGAAGTTTAAAATAAAACTCCAAAACTTCATCCATATGTTCCACTTCAATTCCTTTTTCGAAGAAGCGTTCAAAAGCATTGCAAAGGTTCATAAGGTGCAACACAAATGCATCCATATCATCCAGGTACATAAACTCATCCGAAAGCATACGCTTCCAAACAAGCAAATCTTTATTACACTTATCCAGTCCCTTGGTAATTCCACCCTGATAAACCTTAAAATATTTTTTTATCTTTAAAAAGTCTTCCTTTATTAAAGTCTCAGAATACATTTCCCGGCCACGTTCTATCAGGTTATGACTTTCATCCACCAAAAAGATGCCTTCGCTTCTGTTTCCTTCCGAAAAGAATCTTTTTAAATATACATTGGGATCAAAGACATAGTTGTAGTCGCAGATTACATTGTCACTCCAGGAAGATAAATCCAAATTCAGTTCAAAGGGACATACCATACGCTCTTTTGCAAAATCCAATATATCCGGTGCATCAAACATATCCTGCATTTGCAGCAGATCATAAATGGCATCGTTAATCCGATCAAAATGTCCCTTGGCATAGGGGCAGTCCTTCGGATTACACTTTCTTTCTTCCAACGGGCACATTTTATCTTTCGCGGTTATAATCACTGTTTTTCCACGATATCCGTTTTTCCCCAGAAGAAGGAAGGTATCTTTTGCAACGGTACGTGTTATGGTTTTTGCCGTAAGATAAAAGATACGTTCGCCATCCCCTTCTCCTATGGCTTTTAATGCCGGAAAAATAGTTGCAATCGTTTTTCCTGACCCTGTGGGAGCTTGTGCAAAAAGTAAACCGTTTTGATGAATGGAACGATATACATGTTCCATCATTTCTTTTTGCCCCTCTCTGTAAGGGAACGGAAACTTTAATTCTTTAATCGACTCCTGTCTTATCTTTTTAAAATAGAATGTAAAATCAGACCAGCGCTTATATAAAGAAATAACATCGTAAAACCAGTCGTATAAATCTTTCGCCCGGTAATGATCCAAAAAGCGTTTTACTTCATAGGTATCCATATTGCAATAGGTAAGCTGCACATCAATGGAAGATAGACTATATTCTTCACAAAGGAAATAGGCATAACACTTCGCCTGTGCCAAATGCACAAGAAGCGGTTCTTCCAATAATTCCAAATCACCGTAGGTACCCTTGATTTCATCTACGCAAACGGAGGATTCTTTTGAAAGCTCATCATCATATATAATTCCATCGGCACGACCTTCAATCATAAGATCATAGTCGTCATAGGAAATACAAAAGGAAAGGGGAACTTCAGGATGATAGTTTGGTTTCATTTTTCCCTGAATCTTTTGATGGATTTTACGTCCCTCCTGCATGGCAGACAAGGGGTTCTTTCCGGAGCGTCTATCGTCAATGTCTCCGTTGCGCAAAACAAATTCCACCAGATTGCGAACTGAAATATGAAGTTGTGGTTTTATGAATTCTTGTTGTTCCATAGGTTTGATTATAACAAATTTAAGCAAAAAAATGGCTTTCAAAGAAAATCTTTGAAAGCCGTGAATAAAGATAATATTAAGCTACAGAGAATTTTTTAATAGCGGAAGCAAAGTTTTTATCATCTGCCATAGTTACAACATTCAATTCTCTTTTTAAGCCCATAGATAAAACACCAAGTAATGATTTTGCATCCAAGTAAACGGTTCCGCTTACAAGATCAATATCGAAATCAAAACGAGATGCAATCTTAACAAATTCTTCACAATCGTTTGCACTGTTTAACTTTATTTTTAACTTCTTCATAAATTCTTCCTCCAAACAATCGGATTACATTTACTACGTCATTTAAGTCTGTGAACTCTTTAATACGTCTGATATTTAACCACGGATAGTGACACGCGTCAACGAAATGATTTATGCAAAAAACATCATTTTTTATGAAAATAATTCACTTTGTTTTCAAAACGGACATTTCCCGGTTATTATTTGCAATAATTTATGTATTTTTTTATATTCTTCTGTTTTGCTGTTGTAATTAAATAAAAAAAGCGGAATAAAAAGGATTTACTTTTGTAATAATGCACAATTCAATTTCCTTCAAAATCACTCATTTTCAGCGAAAATGTGCATTTTCAGCCTTTCGTCACAATCTGTTCACGATTATGTATCCCAATCAATACACATCTGTGTATAAACTGTGTCCGTCACAAAAAAAAGAAGCACAAATCAAATTTGTGCTTCATATCCAGGGGCAGAAGGACTCGAACCCTCGACATTTGGTTTTGGAGACCAACGTTCTACCAACTGAACTATACCCCTTTATATAAACTAAGACCCGCAGTCCATTATAAACTACGGTTTTTAGAAAAACAACATATTGCTTGTACCTTCAAAACTTCATACTGATAAATCCGAATTCGCTATACTTTGAAAAAAGCCTTCGATCGATTAGTGACAGTCAGCTGAACATGTTACCATGCTTACACCTCTGCCCTATTAACCTTGTCGTCTTCAAGGGATCTTATATCCTTTAAGGATGGGATATCTCATCTTGAGGTGGGCTTCCCGCTTAGATGCCTTCAGCGGTTATCCCTTCCAGACTTGGCTACCCTGCGATGCCGTTGGTCGACAGCAGGTACACCAGTGGTCCGTCCACCCCGGTCCTCTCGTACTAGGGGCAGCTCCTCTCAAATATCCTCCGCCCGCGCCG
>DAIMGJ010000009.1:87382-92175 GCA_036723975.1 Lachnospiraceae bacterium | reverse complement strand
TCAAAAATCTGTCCGGGCAGCTTAAGCTTTTCTTTTGGCGGAAAGTTCTTATCAAACTCTTCAACATCAGCATCTTCAACATAGTAGCCCTTTGGAGTCTGGTACACACCGGTGATCCCATCAAGATATCCAGGAATCAGCTCCTTGCACAGGAAAAATGAAGAATCAGCATCTTTCGGAAGGTCATGGTATCTGATTCCGAACTTGCTGGCATAGTCAAAGCCGCTGTGTCCATAGAAACCAATATTCCCTTCAAAAAGCACCGCTCCAAAGCCCATTTCTGCAGCCTTTTCAAGAGAGTAGTCCAGGATTGCCTTGCCATATCCTTTTCTTTTAAGCTCAGGAGCGATGCCGATCGGTCCCATTGTAAGAACGTCGATAGTCTTTCCATCATCTGCCTCAATGGTAGTTTTCATAAACATGTTCTGACCGATAAGCTTGCCGTCTTTCTCCATGACAAAATCAAGTTCTTTTACAAAAGCAGGATCATCCCTAAGGACATGTATCACATAATGCTCACTGCATCCCGGGCGATACACGTTCCAGAAGGACTCCCTTACAAGGTTTTCAACTTCTCTGTATTCATCTTCTCTCTCAAGTCGTATTGTATAATCATTTGAATTCATCTCCAAAAATCTCCTCATATAATTCATATTTTCTCTCGTTTAAAAGTGCTACCGTCTCGACGTAGTTTTCGTTGATTAACCACTTATAGTACGACTTTAATCATTCACAGGACAAATCATCTGAAGGTCAAACGGTTCTTCTTCCGCAATTTCTTTTATAGGATTACTTGCCAGGTCACTTCCCATGGCTCTGTAAAATGCAATCGTCTCTTCAGAAGAACAGGCAGATATATACAAAGCCTGCGCACCGGCTTTTCTTGCTTCCTCTTTTCCCGCTTCAAATAATTGTCTGCCAATCCCCTGTCCTCTGCATTCAGAAGACACCTGCATCATATCAAGAATCATGTACGGACCACGAAGTTTCTTTAACAGTCCTATAAAACCGACCACTTTATCATTGTCCAAAGCAATGTATGTGATATATTCATCACTGCATATTTTCTTTGCTACAGAACGCTTTTTGTTCAGATCCCAATCTTCCGTATACACACAATCTACAAGAATATACTCTCCGTCCTGCTTTCGGTATACTTTTTTTACTTTCTGTTTTCTTTGATAGTGTTCTAACGAATCCGGATGAAAATTGTCTTTTGATAATAATTCAATTCTGATCAAACAATACTGCTCCTTTTCTGCAAATGCTATTTCCAAAGTCCCAGGAACATCTACAATTTACCTTAGTCATTTATCCTGGAATATAACTGCCCTACAAATTCCGATTTGTTAATCAAAAAAGCTTGTAAAAATCAGCCGTGCATTCTCTTCCGGAGATTGTCCCCCGGTATCAACGACCAGGTCATATCCCTCCTTCGGAAACAAGTACTCTGCAGAGGCTTCCGCAGAGCCGACGCACCTGTCCCCGCGCTTCAATTCTCTGTGTTTTAAAATATCCAACGGGCAGGTAATCCGCACCTTCCTCAAAGAAAAAGAAGATAGGCTCCCGACCAATTGGTTAAAAATCCGTTCACTTGTTATCACGTGGTCAATGATTATGTCGAAGCCTGCCTCAAGCAATTCTAATGCTTTTGCGCACATATCGCCTGATATCTCAAAAACATCATCCTCATAGATGGTTTCTGTCTGAGAAATCTTCATAAAATCGTCTATGGAAACCACTATACATCTTTTGTGAGCCTCAATAGTTATCAGATTTTGCAGTGCTTTTGCCAAAGTAGATTTTCCACTGCTGGACGGGCCGTTAAGTAAAATAACCTGCTCTTTCATACTCCGTTAATCTCCAATTCATCCAATCCATAAATATACCTTTCATCAGGTTTAAGCATGTGATAAATCAGGGAAATATAATTTATCCTTTTCTATAGATTCAAGTTTTTTACCTCTGTAAAAAAGTCTGTAGTCGTCTCCTCCATCATACTCTTCAGAGATGCATTTATCCCTATCCTCTTCAAGAGGCGTAAATCCCAGCATAAACCCGGACTTATCAAGATCTATACGCCTTACAACATCTGTAAGGGCGACTTTTTTCCTGCACAGAACTGACTGCAAAACAGGTATCTCATCCTCTTCCAGCACAATAAAGCAATCAAGATCTGCACAGTAGTACACGTTATCCAGTCCTGATGTATAGAACATCTGCAGACCGTATTTATTGATCTGCTCAAAAGAAGAATGAGGCTCGCTGACGCGGACATAATCCCGGTATTTCTGTTTTACGGCATCATCCATATCCTGTATTGATATGAACGACTCAACGTTTTTATCAAAAGTACAGAATTCTTCTTTTAGAAAATATCTGTACTGATTTATGATTTCAAAATCCATCTTACGATAAAAACCGGCAGCACTCAGGTCACCAAAGAGATAAAGTCCGTCACAGTCTTTCTCATACTCTTCGATCACTCGTTTCATCAGTTCAGCAGCAAGTCCCTGCTTTCTATAGTCAGAGTCAGTCATAACCGTTCCTATCTGGATATAGTTATGAACGGACCCATTTTGTCTGAAACACATTCGATTGGCAGATACATTAGATACCATAATTCCTCCTTCCACATAGGAAAAAGGAATATAATCACCTTCAAAATAGCCATTCGTAACCCAGCCTTCAAAATCAAATCCGAATGTCTTTTGAGTCAGCCCATTCAGCATATGGCGGTATGTATCATCTCTCATGTAATCACTGATAAATTCCATTGTATTTTCCTCTACTACTTTTAGTTATCTGGTTCTATTCCTAAGCTTACAGCTCGATTATTCAAGCCTTTGTAAAATGAGCCGGGAACCCCGTCCCCTTGGTCCATACCCCCGGTCCATAGCGTTGGGGCATCGGAATTTGCTATTTTTCTAAATTCCGATGCCCAGAACATCGGATTTTGATAATTTAGACATCGATTTTTGCATTTTTTGTAATTCCGATGCCCAGAACGTCGAATCTTGATAGTTTTAGGCATCGATTTTTGCTATTTCTGTAATTCCGATGCCCAGAACAAAAAAGCATTGATGGTCTAAGCATCGAAAAAACCAAAAAGCGTAGGAATTGATGCATAAACTCCGATTTGTCAATTTCTTATAATAAAAATAGTACATATGAGTATTTTTCTCATCAATAGCTAATTATTAAATTTCAGAACAAAGTCTTTAAAAGAATCTCTTCCTTTGCAAGCAATCCGTATTTTATTCATACTGACTCCTAATTCACGAGATGCCTCCGCCATAGATTTATACCTTATAATGACTTTTCCGGTTTCTTTATCTATTTTTAAGACTCCTTTTTGAACCTTATATGGAACTTGTGATATATCAACATGATTTCCATCATCATATTTCCACATATATCCATAGGCTGTTTCCCCTTGTCTTTTGGGATTTACAGCCGCATAGATGGCATCCGTCTTCCCATCCGGCAAAACAATTGCAGCTTCTTTTACACAAGAAAATGTATTTAAATACTTCCCATCTAGGGAATACTGGTTTATAGGTTTTTTCCCAGATATATTCCGCTGAACAGTATTTCCTTTCCATTCTTTTTCTACTACATCTTTTATGCGAAGATGCTCTTTGCTTTCTAATTCCTGTAATTCAACATCAACATTGTATGGCATCATCTTAGGAAGAATTTCAAAATAATATCCTTCAATAGCATTTTCTGTTCCGATATGTTTTTTTATTGTGGCTGCACATATTCCAAGCTCTTTTACTGCTTGATTAACTCCTTCAAAATAATTAACCGGCTTATTATCAAAGTACTGAATTACTGGCATAATGTAATGTCTAGCATGAACCCCACCCTCACGTGAATTATATCCATGAGGTGCATATGATTTATATACTTCACTAATATAATAGGCCTCTTTTTCATATGCTTCTTTTTCGGTTAATCCTTCTTCGAGAATGTCATGGTGAAAGGACTCCCAACCATACTTTTCTATTGCTCGATAAAAAGCTTTCTGTGTTTTATATCCCGCTCCTTTTCGGAAACGTCTCTCAGGATCCTGTTTTGTGATTCCAATATAAGACTTACCACTGGGTGAAATATGCCGGTAAACATAATATAACCTATCTTTGTCATCAAGACTGTAGTTAAGTAGTTCAAACTCTTTTCTCGTATGATTCTTTCCTCCACAACTTCTAGTATGACCACTAGTAAGATTGCCAGAACTTATTTTCTTTTCTGCTCCACAATCACATACACAACGATAAAAAATCTCCTTCCCCCGATATCTTTGCAATCTTTCTATCGCAACTAGCATTCCGAAACGTTCTCCGGTGTGATCCTTTGCATTATATGCTGGCTTATGTTTAAGGCATCCACAACTCTTAACCTGATTCTTTAACAGCAAATAAATTGGTACTGTTGTCTCTTTTCCACAGGAACACTTGCATCTCCAACAAGTTCCTTTGTCACCATCTGTTCTGTATAAAGCGGTGAGATTTCCAAATCTTTTTCCTTTTATATTCATATCTTTTAGAAGATGTTTTCTAGACATTCAATTTATCCTCTCCAAGATTATATATGATTCAATTATATCATTTCAGAGTATCTTCCCATCATTCATCCCAGTTCTTAAAACATCCAATGACTGCTGTTCGATAATCTTCACATACTTTTCCGTTAGATGAAAATATGCTGCCGTTTGCGCAAGACCTGAAGGGCAGGGTCCGGCATTTGCTGTTGATGGGGGTTACTGCTCCCGATATCGCAAAAGCCTG
>DAIMGJ010000009.1:0-87372 GCA_036723975.1 Lachnospiraceae bacterium | reverse complement strand
ATGCTGCCGTTTCACTTATGGATTTGCACTCCAGTGCTCCTAATCCATATCTGTATGCCAATAATCTTCTTTGCCGTGGAGTTAAAAGTTTCAACCGATTGTTCATCTTTTCCAACATAACATGAAGCACTGCAAGGTTACCGGTCGGATCAAAACGACCATGTCGAACGATATCGGAAACACTAAATTCAAATTCCTTCTCAAGAGAATCATCATCTAAAAAAACCTGAGTTAATCCGGAGTTAATCATTCTTGCTTCGAATGCCGAGATTCCCTTTCGGCACAAATCCGTCATGGCGTTCTTTATAATCGTATAGGCATAAGTGGAAAACTTCGCGGCACCTTTTTCATCAAAGGTCTGAGCAGCTCGAAGCATGGCGATTCTGCCTTCCTGAATGATATCCTCTCTATCAATCCCACCCCAATGATTCAAATCCAAATCATATAGAGTCTCCATACTACTTGCTAATTGAATAATCATCGGTTCATTTGAAATCAGAAGTTCCGTTTCGGCAAATAAATCATTATCTTTGATTTTACTACATAGTTTTCTATTCTGTTTTTCTCTTTTATCTAAATTTTTGTTTGATTCTTCCATAAGTCATTTAACGTTGGAGCAACCTGTTCGATTAATTGATCTATCTTTTGTAGATCTTCCTCAGTAATTGTTTTATTCTCTCGGATTCCATTTTTAATCATATCAATTACAAATTGATTCTTCTTTTCTTCCGGTAGTCCTTTCAGCGTAGGAATCTTTTTTGCCTCTTCCTGGATTGCTTTTAGCACATCATAGTTAGCAACTTCCGATTGTCCCAGATAATCGTTTGCCTCTTTTATTTCATTTACAACTTTCTTTCGAATCTCTTTTATAGCACTTGTCAGTTGTCTTTGAATTCGGTCTATCTCTGCTTGATTTGGAGAAATCTTGGCATGCTTCAAAGTCTTTTTTAAGTTTTTCATGTCTATATCATTCGGTATCTCTCCGGCCTCAATCAAGTACGTTACCAGATTATATGAGTTATCCATCATAGCATTTTGCGTCACAAGCAGCTCTGCCAACGCTCCACAAAAATAGTCTTCCATCATATGTGTTGCCACAGCAAATTTATTATTTAAGAGCAACTCATTTAAAGAGTTCTTTGATACTTTTCCCGAATACAGATTCTTGGCTGCTTCAACCGACAACCCAAGCTCTCCAATATCATAATAAGTTTTCTCCGGTGTATCGGATAATCCCAAAATATAATCCGTCGAAACATCATAAAGTTCCGCCAACTTTACAAGCACATCACTATTGATGGTCTTCGTGGTTCCGTTTTCAATTCGGCTATAGGTAGTCCGATCAATTCCTAATACATCCGCTAATTTATTACGGCTGGAATAGCCATGTTCCTCTCGAAGTTCTCGAAGTCGTTCCTGTAAATTTCCCGGTAATCTCTCGCTCATAATATTTCCTCATAACCCGAACATTTGTTTTTATCATCATATCATATCCGATGCAGATTTGCATCAAAATCAATCCAAACTTTTTCAATTTTTCAAAAATCGGGCAATTACCTATCAAATCAAAGGTTGTCACTTTTTCCTTCGTAATATTAATCAGAAAGCTTCAAAAGGAGCCCTAAGAAAACTCCCTTTCTTAGGAAAGGGCGCACTTCTATACCTACACAGGTATCTAGCGCGATTTTCCCGATTTCTCGGGAAAGAAAATTGCGTTCGCCTGCGGCTCCGAAGGCAAAAACATTTTTCTAAAATCGAAAGGAGGAATTAAGATGAACGATTTAGAAAAAAAGCGGCTTGACTTAGAAAAAGCCCAAAAGCAAAAGATGCAAGACGAGCATCGACTAAACCGAGCAGAGGCCAGATTAAAAAATGCTCTACAGAAGCAAGACAAGGAAAGGACCCACAGACTCATTGTGGAAGGTGCCGAGTTGGAATACATATTCGACGGCATCGAGCATCTTCCACAAACACTCTTTTGGGACTTCATGCGTTCCCTTTCTGAACTTCCAAATGTAAAAGAGCTCTATTCCAGATTTGTAAATCTGGCAAAGAACTCTGAACCAAATCAGAAAGGAGGTAATGACTAATGGCACTCTATCATTTCAATGTCTCACAAGTATCCCGTGGCAAAGGACAATCTGCTGTGGCAAGCGCCGCCTATCGGTCCGGAGAAAAGCTTACCGACGACTACTACGGCACCATTCAGGATTACACGAAAAAAGGAGGCGTTCTTTATACGGAAATTCTTCTTCCGCCCCATGCCCCCGAACGTTTCCTTAATCGTGAAACACTTTGGAACGAAGTAGAGGTTAATGAAAAACATCCCAAAGCACAGCTTGCCTATTCCTTTAATGTTGCATTGCAAAACGAATTTACCTACGAAGAAAATCTTGCATTAGCAAAGCAATTCGTTACAGAAAACTTTGTTAAAAAAGGAATGATTGTAGATCTTGCAATTCATGATCCGGACAAAGGCGAAGGTGGAATCCAAAACCCGCATTTCCATGTGATTGCTCCCATCCGACCATTGAACAAAGATGGCACCTGGGGTTCTAAGCAGAAACGAGAATACCTATTTGATGAAGACGGAAAACCGCTCCTTGATAAAAACGGAAAGCAAAAGTTCAATGCAGTTTCTACTAGTGACTGGGGATCTCCGGAAACATTAACACAATGGAGAGAAAACTGGGCATCCCTTGTAAATGCCAAGTATGAAGAAAAAGGAATGTCGGAGCGAATCGACCATCGTTCTTACTGTGACAGAGATATGGATATTCTTCCTACCATTCATGAGGGTCCCACCGTAAGAGCCATGGAAAAGAAGGGCATCCAAACCGATGTGGGCAACTGGAACCGATTAATCAAAGCTACCAATGCATTCATAAAAAGGCTACGCAGTGAAATCTCAGAGCTTTCGAACTGGATTTCTTCCTTGCAAAAAGAAATCGCTCAAAACAAATCGCTGGAGAAATATCAAAGAGAAGAATCCAACGCTTTTGTTCAGGCGCTGCAATCCTACTATGACGAAAGGAATGCCGGAGCATACTCCAACAAAGCAAAGGTTAAAAACATCAAGCAGCAAGCGGAAGTAATTAACTTCCTAACTGAAAACAAGATTTCTACTTTAAATGATTTGGAGGCATATGTTCGAAGCATGTATGCAAAGGTTTCCGACATTCAACAACAGATGAAACCAATCAGTGAAGAGCAAAAAGAAATCAAAGAAATCCTAAAGGCTTACGAGGACTACGAGCGATACAAACCTATTTATTCCACCATGTATGCCATAAAAAATGCAAAGGAAAAGGAACGCTACAAAGAAGAACATCGAGCGGAATTAAATCAGTATTACATGGCGCGTCGTATTATCTCGGAGCACTATCCGGATAAACAAGTGCCCGTCGCCAAACTAAAGATCCGACTGGAAGAATTAAACACTGATTACTCTGCTCTTTATGTTGAGTACAAGCGCCTTAAGGCAGAGGCGTCAAAAGCTTACTCTCTACAAAAAGCAATCAATGCAGATTACAAAAAAATAATTGGGAAATCCATTCCTACAAAAATAAGAAAGGAGAACGAATTATAAATGAATATTTTTCAAAAGGTGAAGTCAGCTGTGTCCACAAAGGATGCAGCTGTTTTTTATGGAATTAAAGTAAAAAGAAATCGCATAGCCTGCTGTCCATTTCATCCGGACAAACATCCAAGCATGATCGTAGATAATCGCTATCATTGCTTTGCATGCGGAGCCGATGGAGATGTCATCAACTTCGTAGAAGAACTGTTTCATCTCTCGCCGATGGATGCCACCAAAAAACTAATTGCCGATTTTGGTTTGGATATTGAAGTCGGAAAACCTTACAAGCCTACTGCTGAAGAAATCAAAAGAGAAAAGGAACAAGAAGAATTAAGAGCATTTCTGTTATACAAACGGGATGCTCTTAATTATTTGCATGACTACTATTATATTCTTCATTGCGCCAAACGAGATTATGCGCCAACCACTCCCGAGGAACTGGAGCACTGCCATCCACTCTTCGAAGAAGCTGTAAAAAACATAGATACCATCGATTGGCTCATGGATATGATTGAAAACAGCATGTTGGATGAGCAAAAGGAATTTATAAAAAAATATCAGGAGGTAATTTCAAATGCCAAAGAAAGAGTTGATGACATTCGTAAATCAAAAGCCCGCTGAACCAAAGCTTCCGGAATTACTCTCCCGTGATGAAAAAGGACGTATCATTCAAAACAATGATAACTGCCAACTGGTTCTAAAGTATGATCCATTATTAAAAGGTGCCATCCGATTCAATGAATTTACCGGCAACACAGATGTTGTAAAAGAAATGCCATGGAAACGATATGCAGTCACCTTTTCAGACAATGACTTGGATAACATTATTACCTACATGGAAAAAACTTATGGCCTTAAAGCTGACAAGATTATTGAGCGCCAGATACGAATCGTTTCAAAAGAAAATGCCTACCATCCGATCAAAGAGCTTTTATTATCTCTTCAGTGGGATGGAAAAAATCGCCTATGCGAAGTGCTCACCAAATACTTAGGTGTTGCTCCTACTCCACTTGCTATTGAATCCTTAAAGCTATTTATGCTTGGAGCAATATCGAGAGTATTCCATCCTGGCTGTAAGTTCGAATACATGCTTTGCCTTATCGGAGGACAAGGTGCCGGGAAGTCCACATTTTTACGATTCCTTGCCATGACAGACTTATGGTTTACGGATGATTTAAAAAAGCTAAACGACAAGGAAGTCCATGAACATATCAAAGGACATTGGATCATCGAGATACCGGAGATGCTTGCCATACTACATGCAAAATATGTAGAGGAAACAAAATCATTTATCTCAAGGCTATCCGATAACTACCGAGTCCCTTATGACAAGTTTCCCATTGATTGTCCAAGGCAATGCGTATTTGCAGGTACTTCCAACCGACTGGAATTTCTCCCACCGGATAAATCAGGTAACCGTCGTTTTCTTCCCATTGAAGTGAATGCAGAAAATGCGGAAATTCATATCTTGGAAAACGAAGAAGAATCCAGAGAATACTTTAAGCAGCTTTGGGCAGAGGTTATGTATATCTATCAGAACGAAGATTTCAAACTGACGCTCTCCAAAGAAATGCAGGAGACCTTAGTTGATGAGCAACGAAAGTATATGCCGGATGATCCATTGGAAAACGCCATCATGAACTACATTGATACGTATCAGCCACAATATGTTTGTGCGAAGATGTTATTCGTCGAGGCGCTTGGTCATTCCGAAACAGATAATTTGGAATCCTGGCAGTCAAATGCAATAGGCGATATTTTAAATCAATCCTTTAAAAAAGACTATCGAAAAATATCGACACACCGATTTGATAAATACGGCATTCAAAGAGCCTGGGTTCGTACTGCTCCTATCATAGAGCCGACCTTCGAACCAATAACCCCTACTGAAGAGAAGAATTTACCATTTAAGTAAATCTTCTCTTTTTTTCTTGTAAACATGTAAACAGATAAACAGAGAAAAAACAAAAATATAAAAATATGAGTAAACAGGGAAATGCAGTTTTGCAAAAACCCTGTTTATTTGTTTATGGAGCAGTTTCTTGCCTTTTGGTGAGGTACTGCTCTTTTTGTTTTGCTCTGTAAAAGGAGGAACAATGAACTACACATATATTAACGAAGATAAAATCAACTCATTAAAAACCCTAATGAATCTTATCTCCGATTACGAGCGTAACATCTTTCATGTTAAAAAAGCCCAAGCAGATGGTATAATGAATGTGTTAGACGCTACGAGCGAAATACAAATGTACAAATCAAAGGAGATGAAAGCCAAAGAACAGTTTGTAAAAGCTGTTCACGTAAACAAAGACGGTACACCCAAAAAGATTGATTGCGAAAACAATGATCGCAAATGGTGGTATACCAAACTACCGGGACATTCTTATCGCACTGTCGCAGGCACGTATGAAGCATTAATCAACAAGATTTACGACTTCTACTCCGGAAGTGCAAACGATTTAAGCTTCGGAAACATGTTCAGCAAAGCTCTGGACGAAAAAGAACGGACAATGAACAATTCTCCGCGAACCATCGAACGCATCCGCCAGGATTACAAGTACTTTATTACAAAGGACTTTGCTTCTAAAAGCATACGGGAAATAACTGTTCCCGTGCTTCAGGAATACGTTCAACGTCGCACCAAGGAGCTAAATCCGGGACAAAAGCGCTTAAAACAGTTTAAGGGGTTACTTAATCTTACATTTAAATACGCATTGTATTATGAAAAGATTGATAAAAATCCTGTAAATGCGTTGGAATTGCGCAGATACTATCCGGATTGCAAAGTTCAGGATCGTTCTTCCAAAGCCAACGTCTTCTCTCCTGAGGAGATTGAAATCATCAAAGCGGAAGTACGTAGGCGAATTGAACACGGCCATGGTAACGTAATCGATGGATACTACATCAACGGATATATCACTTTGATTGCCATTAATACCGGTATGCGTGTTGCTGAGCTTTGTGCATTAAAGTGGACTGATATTGACCTTACAGAAGGAATCATCCATATCCACGCACAACAGCTTGTCCGTAAAAATGAAAACGGCGAAAAAGAGTTCTATTACGAAGACTCTACAAAGGAAGAAAAGCGTGTTTCCAATGGTGGTCGAGAATTCCCTATCCTACCTGAAATCGAAGCCATTCTGACCGAATTAAAGGCCCTACAGAAGTCTTTAGGGATTGAATCGGAGTTTGTGTTCTGTAACAAGGACGGATCCTGGGTAAAGACCAACAAATACACTGCATATTTGCAGCGTATGCTTAAGTCTTTAGACTTGGAGTGTCCTGCTACCAGAAACCATGCCTTTCGAAAAACCTTTAATACGAATGTTTTAATTCCGGCAGGAATCGATGCACCGGACAGAGCCGCATTATTAGGTCATACCGTTGAAACAAACGAAAGACACTACACTTTCGCAAGTAGACATTATTTGCAAAATGCTCGAGACAAAATCAATGCATTAAATCAAGAAAACAGAAAAGAAAATGACGCAGAACCCGCTAAAATAGCGGAGGTCAACCCTGGGTCAACCCAAAAAATCATCCCATTTGAGAAAATAAAAAAAGCCGAAACCCTTGTAAAATAAGGGTTTCGACTACCTAAAAAGAAGAGCGCGAGACGGGACTCGAACCCGCGACCCCCACCTTGGCAAGGTGGTGCTCCACCAACTGAGCCACTCGCGCATAACCTGTCGCTTTTTGTTTATCTCTCTTGACCAGCGACAAGTGATATAATAGCGAAAATCTCCATCAATGTCAATAGAAATTTTCATGTTTTTTTAAAAAATTTAAAAAATTTTTTACTCCTCGTCAGAAGCCTCATTTTCTGTGGTTTCTTCGGTATTTTCTTCAGCGGATTCTTCTGCATTTTCTTCTTCGGAATCAGAATTTTCTTCTGCAGTATCTTCTGAAGATTCCTCAGTAACTTCTTCTGTTTCCTCTTCCGGAGTAATCTCTGTTAAATAATCAGAAATCGCATCCAAATCAACAGGGATTTCTTCTCTGGAAGCAGGGTCATTTGCCTTTGCCTCAGTATAAGTCTGGTATCCTGAATATCCCAACCATCCAATCATTCCGCATGCAGCCAAAACAAACACAACCATTCCGATTACATGAGAGATTTTTCTCTTACGTACGGTCTTTTTTATATTTTTACGTTGCTCTTTTTTATAGTCAACCTTCGCCTGACTCATGTATTTCACCTCACAAAACAATATCCTTTGTCGCAGGTCCTTTAAACCCGCAACAAAGGATATTATAGTGCATTTTATATGTTTTTTCCAGTCTTTATTCTCTTCCGTCCCAGCAATAAGTACACAAGTTATCCTTGTCAATTCCTACCGCCTCAAGCATGTCATCTAAGCGGTTATAACGCAAGGAAGTAAAGCCCATCTGCTTATTAATCTCCTGAAGCATTTTATGGTATCTGTCGCTGTCAGGATTTGCATAATCGGTAAGAATACTTCGCTCTACTTCGCCGCCCTCTTCCTTTGCGATTACACGACGTGCAATCAATTCCATTTCAGAGGTGGAACGTGAGAAGTTAATATACTTACATCCAAACAAAAGCGGCGGACATGCAGGACGTACATGTACTTCCTTTGCTCCGCTGTGATATAAGAACTCTGTCGTCTCACGAAGCTGGGTTCCTCGAACAATAGAATCATCAATCAAAAGAAGTCTCTTATGATCAATCAGTTCATGTACCGGAATCAGTTTCATTTTCGCGATCAAATCACGCTTGGACTGCATGGTAGGCATGAATGAGCGAGGCCAGGTCGGGGTATACTTAATAAACGGTCTTGAAAACGGAACGCCGGACTCATTTGCATATCCTACCGCATGGGCTGTACCGGAATCCGGAACACCGGCTACCGCATCAATTTCATCAACCGTCATACCATCTCGTCTAGCCAGCAAAGAACCGCATCTGGTACGCATTCCTTCGACAGACACCCCTTCATAAGAAGATGCCGGATATCCGTAGTATACCCAAAGAAACGTACAAATCTTCATCTTCTTTCCCGGCTGCGCCAACGTGGTGACTGCTTCCGGAGTCATCACACAGATTTCTCCCGGTCCCAGTTCTTTATAATCTTCGTATCCCAGATTCAAATAGGCAAAAGCTTCAAAGCTGGCACAAAAGCCCTCTTCTTTTTTACCGACAACAAGCGGGGTTCTTCCCATCTTATCACGGGCCAGATAAATACCCTTCGGTGTAAGAAGCATCATGGTAATAGAGCCGTCAATCATCTCCTGCGCATATTGAATGCCTTCTACGATATTATCTTTTTCATTAATGAGAGTTGCTACCAATTCTGTAGCGTTGATTTCGCCACCGCTCATTTCAAGGAAATGGTTTCCGGTGCCGTTTAAAATTCGCTCCGACAACGTCTGCACATTATTAATACGTCCAACGGTTGTGATTGCGTAAGTACCGTGATGTGATCGAACAATCAAAGGCTGTGGTTCAAAATCGGAAATACATCCAATCCCCATATTACCTTCCATCTCATTTACATCACTTTCAAATTTTGTACGGAACGGGCTGTTTTCAATACTGTGAATCGCACGATTGAATCCACTTTTTCCATACACTGCCATTCCCGCGCGACGTGTGCCTAAGTGAGAATGATAATCTGTTCCGAAAAACAAATCAAATACACAATCTTCCTTTAATGCCGAAGCAAAAAATCCTCCCATTTCTTAAGTCCTCTTTCTTTCCTTATTTTATGATATTTTTTTCATAATCCCTATCTTGTCAATTCATCCAATGTATGTCCGTAAGGAGGAATGAATTCTTCCATAAAATCCCTTACTTCCGGGAGTTCGTCCATTAATTTTTTTAAGGTCGCCTCCGTAGAAGTCTTGGCCGTTTTAAACTCGGTATTTCCGGATTTTTCTTCTTCAATTGTTTTAATGTATGCCGAAATCTTGTCCGCAGCCTTTACCAGGCGTCGCATATAGCGCTCATCCTCGTCATCGTCGGCTCTGAAGATTTCCTCATAGCACGGCTTCATTTCACTCGGAAGTTTGGTAAGTAGAGTGCTTTCCGCAATCGCCTCTACATTTTTGTATGCGTTTTTAATCTCTTCACCGTAGTATTTTACCGGTGTCGGCATATCTCCCGTAATAATCTCCGAAGAGTCGTGATAAAGCCCCACAACTGCCGCTTTATTGGCATCTAAATGCCTTCCGTATCTTGTATTGGCAATCACACAAAGCGCATGTGCCAGCATAGATACCTCGTAGGAATGTTCCGCTAATGATTCCTCTCTGGAATTTCGCATCAAAGCCCACCTGTTAATATACTTCTGGCGGGACAACAACGCAAAAAAAGTATGCTGTTTTTCCATAATTAATCCCCTATGTAATTCTTAAATTAATTCCATAAACTTTAAAGCATGATAGATTCCATCCTCATGCAACGGTTTTGTTACGTAATCCGAAACTTCTTTCGCCTTTGGAGCACCGTTTCCCATGCACACGGAAAATCCGGCAGCCTCAAGCATTTCCAAATCATTTACACTATCACCGATTGCAACCGTTTCCTCTATCGGAACACCTAAAATCTCACAAACCTTTTTGATTCCCGTACCTTTGTCAAAGCCCTTTGGAACCATTTCTACCACCTGCGGATTATGAATCATAAAATCATAATCATCTTTTAACAATTCATAACAAGCTTCGATATCGCAATTCTCTGTGGCACAGGACATTTTGGAAATCTCCCACTTGCCCCACTCGTTCTCAATGGTACGAAGATCTTCTCCCATTTCCTGGCGAACCTTAAGTCCGTAGAAATCATCTTCAAAATCTCCGTCATCCATATACAAATGGTGAATGCCTTCCAAAATCGGACGGAATCCGAATTCGCGAATGGTTCGAATGGTTCGCTCCACAAGCGCATTATCCAGACGATGGTAAAAAACCACCTCATCCTTATATTCGATATAGGTTCCGCATCCCGAAACAATACCGTCAAAGCCAAGACCAAGCAGCTTCTTGCTGCGGACAAAGGATCTGGCTCTGCCGGTATTGATAAAGGCCAAGTGACCATTCTCTCTTAATTGATTAATGGCATTTTCAGTGCTCTTGGGGATAAAATTGTTTTCATCCCAAAGGGTACCGTCGATATCAAAAAATACTATCACTACAACTCCTGAACCTCGCCGTTAATGGTGGCGTATTCGTCCTCTTCCATCGGAATCAAAATATACTTTTGACCATCCAACGTACGGGTTTCAATTTCTTCTGCCTTCTTTTCGGAAACGCGAAGAATAATATCAATGTTTTCTCCGTTCTCCGTAAGAACTCCGGCCTGTTCTAGTTTCTGCGTCAAGGTAATTACCTGTTCTTTTAAGGCATTTTTCTCCTGACGGATTTCATTATTTTTAATAACTTTGGTGTCTAACACCTCATCCGCTAACGGAAGTTCTTCCTCCGGGAAGAATTCTTCATATGTCTTTGCAACATATTCTGCCTTCTGATCGGAAAGTCCTGCATCGGATAATATTTCCTCTACGTCCTTTTTATTTAAAACAACCGGTTCTTTTTCTCCGCGAACTTCCTTTACATTATCGATAAAATCGGAAATGTTTTGATTTACATCCGCAATAATATCATCCAAGTCTTCATTTTCCGGGCCAACCGCATTTACAATCATATGCTCAAATGCGTTCTTTTTCTCGGTTGCGGTATACTTCGATGCACAACCAAGTCCGTTTTCCCAGAATTCCTTATGTGGATCCTTCGCATTCTTGGTATACATCATAACGTTATGAATATCCGTGCTTCGATCCGTAAATGCGGGGAACAAGAAGCCGCTTTCCGGCGCATCTACTGCCCAGTCACGAATACGTGGAGCAATACGATTTTCCTCCTCGCGATAACCAAGGGCAGCTTTTGTAAGCTTCACCGGGCAAACGGCACAAAGAATATAATCATAAACCTCCTCGGATTCATCGAGTTTTAAATTGTCTGTTGTTTTTGTAGGAACATCATAGATATCGTAGAATACCAAAATCAAATAGTTGCCCACGAAATCATAGTTTTTAATTACAGAATCAAAAAATGCCTCGTTTACTTCCGGCACTTCCAACTTGGAATTCTTCAGTCCCAAAAGGGAGTGCTGTGCGCCTCCCTCCAACTCCTCGTCATTTGGAAAAGATAACTGAATCAGGTTATTGCCAACGGTTCCGGACAAAGCCTTGTTGGCAATCTCCAAATACTTAAAAAACTCTTCTTCTTCCAGACTTAAAAAGTCTTCCTGAAACATGCAAACCTTTTCTTTGGCTGCATTTACATAACAACCTGCAAGTTTTGAAATGGTGCAGGATTCTTTCTTTAATCGTCTCTTTAACTCAAGTACTTCTTTTTTTTCCATAATTCACCCTAGTCTCTATGCATGGAAAATGCTTCCATGTCGTAATTTGACAGATTCTCGTGTACGCCACGTCCGTCTGCCTCGGAAATCATCGCTTCTCTGGTGCGTTTTGCTTTATCCTTGTTCTGGAAAGAGCTTGGTCCGCCAACACATCCGCCTTCACAAGCCATACCTTCGATAAAGTCCTCCGGAAGCCTGCCCATCTTCATAAGTAAAAGGGCCTTCTTACATTCGGCAGCGCCGTTACATACGCAAACCTTTGCATCAATCTCGTCTTCGGATTCTTTTAAACTCTGAAGTACTGCAGCTGTTACACCGCCGGAATTTGCAAAGCGCTTACCATATACGGAGGATTCCTGATAATCATTGTCTGCCGGCTCAAGCTCGACGTTCTTTGCTGCCATAATGGCACGAATCTCGGAATATGCCAAAACGTAATCTACATTTCCTTCGATGTTAAACTCTTTTGATTCGGACTTTTTTGAAATACACGGTCCAATAAATACGCAAATTGCATCCGGCTCTTTTGCCTTAATCATACGTGATACGGCAGCCATCGGAGAAATCGCGGTAGAAATATTATCTTCCAACTCAGGGAAGTGCTTTCTGATCATATTTACAAAAGCAGGACAGCAAGATGTGGTCATCTTCTTTCCTTCTTTATATGCTTCTGCCCACTCTTCAGCCTCTGCTGCTGCGGTCATATCGCCGCCCAAACCAACTTCGTAGAAGTCTTTAAATCCAAGCTTCTTCATTGCCTTCTTCCAGCTGGCCATTGTGATATTCTCACCAAACTGTCCTTCGGTTGCAGGAGCAGCCATTGCATAAACCGGCTTTTGGGACTTCAATGCTTTAATCACATCTACGATATATGTTTTTGATCCGATTGCTCCAAACGGACATCTGTGGATACATAATCCGCAACGGATACATTTTTCTTCGTTGATAACGGAAATACCGTTTTCATCATAAGTAATGGCATCCACCGGGCAAGCGAACTTACACGGGCGCTTCAATGCAGCGATTGCATGATATGGACATGCCTGTGCACACTTTCCGCACTCCTTACACTTGGCAGGATCAATATAAGAACGATGAAGTCCCGGCTCACACGCACCAAACGGACATGCATTCACACACGCCTTACCCAGGCAGTTCTGGCAGTTATCTGTTACCACATAACTTGAAATAGGACAGTCCTCACAAGCGGCAGGAATAACCTGAATAATGTTTCCATTATCCGTTTCTGTAGGCGCCTTTCCCTCCGCTAAACGAACACGCTGACGAATAATCTCGCGTTCCTTGTAAATACAGCATCGAAACTGTGCATGGGGACCCTCAATTAATCTTTCAGGGATAAACTCTCTCTCCTCATCCAAACGGTCTTCAAATGCAAGACGTGCCACCTCCCTAAGCACTTCGTGCTTAATCTTAATAACACCTTCATCAGCGTACATACTTTTGCGCCCTTTCTTTTAATTAATTACGGTTTAAAAGTTTCCGACTTTTTTCATTTTGAGCTTCATCTGATACATTTTTTCATCTGCCATCTGATACAATTTTTCGTAGTCGGCATTGGGATTATCCTTTTTGGAAGCCATACCGTAAGCAGCCTGAATATCAAACTCCAATTCTCTGGCAGATTCATTGTTTAACCTGGCAAGTTTTACCATAGCATGCTCAAGCTTGGTTTTATCTTTCGAGCTAATAATCACAAACTCATCTCCGCCCATTCGAATCACATAGTCCTCTTTATCAAAGGTTTCTTTTAGATTATTTGCAAAGGTTGTTAAGAGCAAATCACCCTGGCTGTGACCATAGGTGTCATTTACCATCTTAAGACCGTTTAGGTCCATATTGATGATGGTGTAATTCTCCTCCGAACTTTTCAACTCCGTGAATAAGTCCTCACACTTTGCACGATTGTATAAACCTGTAAGCGGATCGTGAAACGCCAGCCGCATAAGATTCTTTTGGCTTTCCTCTTCGACGATTCGATTGTAAATGTAAAACAGATAGCTCATCGCCAAAAACAGTATAAATATCATTGCTCCGATGGGCAATAGAGAATGTGATAAGTTTTGTTCGTTTGCCAGCAAATATTTTTGTACGAAAAAACGAATCAAATCCACCCCACCCGTGGCAAAAAGCACGAAGAATCCAATGTTTAAAACCTTATCGGATGCATTCATGTCCTTTAACGGTTTCCACGCAGCGATGATAATAATCACAAGAGAAATCACCATAAACAAGTGGAACACACCCAATGTCTCGCAATAATGTGCAATATCGGTATAGTGCAAAACCGGGGCAACAACCGCATAAGAAATACAAATAATCAAACTAAAACGTAGTAAGTATTTTTTCCATTTTGGACTGTCTCTTCGCAATTGATAAATCTGAACCAAAAGCGGTATAATCGCCAGAAATAAAGCCTCATACTCGATTTTGGTATTAACCGCAAGATTTGGAGAAAATATCTGTATGGTCTTTGTAGAACATAGAGACCATATTCCAATCAAAAATGCGAACGATCCAAGCCAAACCACAGAACTGATACTGCTTTTTTGAATGATACCTGCCAACGCAATAAACATAAAAATAGCACCGCATACCACTAAAAATATACTGACAAACAAAAGCAGCATATGTTGTCTTGCAAAACAAGAAATCAGATTTTGAGAAGGTATAATCTGAATCATCGGAATACTGGAAAAAGAATTATTCTCATAGGACGAAATCGTAATATGAATCTCTTTTCCACCCGCTTCTTCCGGAAGTGGAATAAAATGGTATCCGCTTCCCACCATTTTCTTGGCATTTGCCAAATCTCTTCCGTAAGAATAATATTTTTTTCCGTCAACAAAAACATCTACTGTAGACAAATAAACCAAAAGGGTGATGGAGGACTGCTGTTCCACATCCTCCGGAATCGTATTAATAAGAACAATAGAATCTCCCTTGTTCATGATGTGAGGGAACTTATACTGGCTCAGTTTCACGTGTTCGTGACGCTGTCCTTCCTGAATCACTGTCCAGTTTTCATCAAAATCCCACACCAGGTTGACTTCCCTACCGATATAAAAAACGCAAAGAACAATGGTGATTGTCAAAATAATGAGAATTTCCACCGAAAGACGTATAAATCTGTTTTGAATTTTTTCGTTTTTCATAGTTATCTTTCTCGTCCTTTTTTGCTTAAACGTTTCATTTCATACATACGCTCATCCGCGATTCTGAAAACCTGTTCAGACTTTGGATTAAACACTTCACTACTGCTGGCCAATCCGTAAGACGCATCAATATCAAGTCCTGTTTCTCTACGATAATCATCCAGTTTATTAAAATAATCTTCCATAAGTTCCGACTCAGATGGGATATCATCTCCTTCGATAATGGTCAAAAACTCGTCTCCGCCCATTCGCATGGATTTACCGAACTTCGAAAAGCTTTCCTGTAATACTTTTCCAAAGGAGGAAATCAGCAAATCACCGGCCGCATGTCCTTTTTCATCATTGGTCTTTTTCAGATTGTTTAAGTCAAAATCAATAAACAGATAATTGGGCTGGTCTTTTTGATCCAACTCCTTAAAGATTTCTTCACTCTTGATACGATTGTATAAACCGGTCAGCGCGTCCTGATATACCATGGTAGCCAAAGTATCCTGCTGGGACTGAGACAACACAACGTTATACAAATGCACCGCATAACTTGCAAGAAGTGCTACAACAAAAATAACCAGCGCTACCGGCACTATAGATTTTGCCAAGCGAGGAGCTCCTCTGCTGATATAGTTTCCGTTGATATATTCAAAAATCAGCCAAAATCCGGAAAGAGAGATGCAGGATAAGGCATAATGAAAAATCCTTTCTCCTTTACTCATGGCAGAAATATCGTTTACACCCACAAAAAGCATCACTGCACAATTGATTATCGCGAGTATATAAAACCAAAACACAGACTGCGAATAGTGATAAACATTGGTAAAGTGCAAAGAACCCACAATCACATTAAACACAATATTAATAATCATCGTGCATCGAATAATGTTTTTTTCTCTTTCCTTGAGATTTTCACGAATCTTAATGGTATAACCCAAAAGAGGTAAAAAAGAGATCTCCATCAAAAGGAACTCCATTGTGGAGTTAACGGATACCGGTGTTCCCAGCAAAAGCATAACTTTCTGTGAACACATACACCACATGCCGGTAAAAAAGGAGAAAACACCTATTAAAAACAATCGAAAATAATCATTATTCAAATAGGTATAAGCAAGGCTTACAATGGTAATAATCAGCCCCAAAACAACAAGAAAAATACTGGTAAATATACCAACAACATTATTATCCACGTAATTGGAATACGCATTTTGTGACGTGGTAAGCTCGATATCCGGCAAATTGGAAATCGCTCCCGGTTCCGTAGCGTGAAATACCAGTGTAAGCTTATGGGTTCCACGATGCTTCGTCAGTTGAAAAAAGTAATATCCCAGTCCCATAAACTGCTTTTTATCGGCATCCTTTGGCTTTACTTCATAAAGCAGTTCATCATCAATATAAACTTCCAATGTACAAAGCTTATTGTACACACGAAGAGTTGTTCCATCCAACATCTCCTCACTCAATTCCCGTGTCATAACAAGGCTTTGGATATCATTTTTAACGTCTTTTGAAAAACGAAATCCGGTGATATCGATATTGGTATACAGATCATCACCTAAAATAATGTTCCAATTATCGGAAACGTCAAAGACTTTTCCCTGTCTTTCGGCGTTTTTAAAAATCAGCAAAAAACTGAAAAGTAAAGATAAGATAACCGCCACTTCCACGACAGATATGAATATGTTGAAAAGTTTTTCTTTTCTCATCTAATTTCCCCTTTTAAATAAGCCTCGATAATCTGCGCCGTCACTTCTGCCGCCCGATGCGCATGAATCTTATTCATCGTCTCCTCATAAATCTTGTTTTGACGATACTCGGCATATTCTTTATCCAATGCCCGTTTTTCCCTTTGGGCACGCTCTGCGGATCGTTTTTCCTGCTTTATGTGTTCCGCACGAACTTTTCTTTTAAATGAAAGATCTGTCAAATCCTCCTTGGAGCCAAAGACTTTTGGGCCGCTATTGCCTCGAACCGGAGGCTGTGAACGCATTTCTGCATCTTCATGTTCCAAAAGATACTCATATGCTCCTTGAACATCGTAGTACTTCCAGGTTTCGTCCGAATCCGGATTGGCATCCGGGTGGTATTTCCTTGCCAGTCGCTTATATGCGGTTTTTATCTGATCTTTGGTCGCCCCCTTTGGTAACCCCAGTACCAAAAGTGCTTCCATCCTGGAAGAAAAATTCACTTTCTACTTCTCCTTAAACAATTCCAGCACTTCCCCTATAAAATATAAGGAACCAAAAATAACGATTTTTTCTTTCTGCTTTTTTGCATCTGAAATCGCATTTTCTATTTTATCATAAACCTCCGCGCTTACTCCATAGGAAGATATGGTTTTTGCCAATTCTTCTCCATCAAGCGCTCTGGCAGAATCTACCGTTACCGTAAGGAATCTGGTTGCAACGGAAACCATCTGTTCCATCATCGATACGTAGTCTTTATCTGCCAACACTCCAACGATAAAGGTAAACTTTTCATCCGGATAAAATGTTTTTAAGCCTTTCTTAAGCGCTGCAACACCTTGCGGATTGTGTGCGCCGTCTACCATAATAAACGGATTTTTTGAGATCACATCCATCCTGCCCGGCCATTTTGCTCTTTTAAGTCCGTTAAAAGTATCAAATTCTTCTTCTAAAAGGCGTACAGCTGCGATTGCATTTTTTGCGTTTTCAATCTGGTACGGTGACAATCGAAGAGACAGCAAATCGTCTCCCGGCACCTCATCCGCAAAAATAAATGGAACACTCTTTGTTTCGCAATCGCGAATAATCGTTTCTCTTGCCTCTTTGTCCATTTCTCCGATAACGGCTTGTGTACCGTTTTGAAGGATTCCGGCTTTGTTATGCGCAATCTCCGTAAGTGTGTCCCCAAGAATGGCTTCATGGTCAAATCCGATATTTGTGAATACGGATACAACCGGAACTTTTGAAACCGCTCTGGTGGAATCGAATCTCCCGCCAAGTCCCGTTTCCAATACCACATAGTCACATTCCTGCTCCTTAAAGTATAAAAGTGCCATTGCAAGTGTAATATCAAACATGGTAGGTTCCAGGTCATGTTTTGCACAGATATCCAACACCAGAGTGCCGAGTCGTACCACGTCACTTTGGTGTATCATTTCAAAAGCCGTATCTGTTCCGATTTGAATTCGCTCGCGAAAAGAAATCAGGTGCGGGGATGTAAAAAGTCCGACTTTGTACTTTGTGGAAAGAATAGATGCACTATACATAGCAGTGGAACCTTTGCCGTTGGTTCCCGCAATATGAATAATCTCATAATTCATCTCCGGATAGTCCAAATAAGATAAAAGATCTTTTGAAATCTCATATCCCGTCTTTTTTCCGAAACGTCTCATGTTCTCTATTTTATTTACAATTTCTTCGTATGCACTAGCCATATTTATTCCTCAAAAAAACGGTATGAAATGGAACTCATTTCATACCGTAATCATAATCTTTCTATACTACCATAATGATGCCGCCATCATTGGCATACATACTTGAAACACCGTTAGTATCCACCACGATTATATCTTTAAACGAAGACTTGGCTGAAACGATATCCTTTAAAACAGCTGCTGTATTCGGGCAATTGCAATGAGAAATTGCCAAAATCTTTTCCGTAGGATTCTTCGTCACTTCCATCATGCATTCCGCCATTTTTTCCAAAGCCTTTCGCATTCCTCTGGCCTGTGCCAGCTGCTGAATGCTTCCAATCTCCGTAGAGCCCATAATCGGCTTGATGTTTAAGGTATTGGCAATCATAGACTTGAGATTTGAAAGGCGTCCTGCCTTACGGAGGGTTTCCAGACTTTCCAGTACAAAGAAGGTATGCTGTTCTTCAATGTATGCCTCAGTCTCTTTTACCACATCCTCAAAACTCATCCCCGCTTCCTCAAGCTCTGCAATCTTTTGACCGATTAAAGTCTGACCGATAGAGGCGGATTTGGAATCGAAAACATGAATCTTAACGTCCTCCCCCTCTTCCTCAAACAGGTTCTTTGCCAAAACCGCGCTGTTATACGAACCGGACAACTGTGCTGAAAGGGTAACGATATACACCCGATCCGCATCCTCCATCTCTGCCATATACGCAGACGGAGAAGGGCAGGCAGACTTTGGTGCCCCGTCATACTCAGCGACACGGCGAAGAAATTCTGCCTGGTCAAAGGAAGAATCGTCCGAAACGGACCACTCTCCCACCTCAAGTGTAAGCGGCACATTGGCGAAGTGCGCGTTGTTTTTCATTTCATCAAACAGCTCGCCACAGCTGTCTATCACAATCTTATACATACTCATATTCTATAGCATTTCCATCATTTTCTCAATGGATTATAGCATTTCCTCAAAGGAAATCCCACATAAATTTAAGTATTTTTCCACCCATAAATCCCATGCAGTATTAATACTCTTATCCATGGTAAAAATCTTAAAGGCGCTGCCGGTGGTAAGAGTCAGTTCTCCATCCTTATAACGTACAAGAAAAGAAAGATTCTCCACATCAAAGGACTGTAAGGTACTGTCCGTTTCCTCCAAGAAGCTTTCCAACTCCTTTGTGGGCAGTAAAAACATAAATGTAAATCCTTCCGGCGTCTTTTTCCCTTTTATCATTTCCAGACAGATTGGTCGAAGCAGTCCATAGGACACATAGCCCCTTTCATCCAGTTTTTCCTCTGCAAAGAACCCGGGCGCGGGAGTCCCCGTAAGATGCAAAGTGGCCTTTCCGTATATTTTAACCTCGGAAAGCAAAAACCTATCAAAGGTATCCTTGGTCAAAATATGGGCCATAACATTTTTGTTGTCAAAAAGATGGAATACTTTCATTTAGTTGTCAGCTGCCTTTTGCGGTTGTTTTGCAATAAGACCGATTTCTCTCGGAATAATTCTCGGTCCGCCTTTTTTTAAAATATAATCCTTGGTGATTACTACCGTACCGATATTATCATCCTTTGGAATTTCATACATTATATCAAGCATAAACTCTTCTATAATGGAACGAAGTGCTCTGGCACCCAACTCCTTTTCCTTTGCTTTTGCAGCAATGGCAAGAAGTGCTTCGTCCTCAAACTCGAGTTTTACTTCATCGTAGTTTAACAGTTTCTGATACTGCTTTAAAATCGCATTCTTTGGTTCCGTCAAAATGCGAACCAGCATATCCTCGGATAAAGCCTCCAAAGAAAATACCACAGGAAGTCTTCCGATAAATTCCGGAATCATACCAAACTTACGTAAATCTTCCGCAGTCGTATAGGATAAAATATTTTCCTCGTTATCGTATTTATCCTTTAAATCTGCCACAAATCCCATAGAAGAAGACTTGTTTAATCGTTCCTTTATAATATCCGGCAAGTCCGGGAAAGCTCCGCCACAAATAAAAAGTATATTTTTTGTATCAATGGTCGTCATAGGTACCATTGCATTTTTCGAAGAAGCACCAACTGGAACTTCTACTTCCGCTCCTTCCAGTAGCTTTAGCATTCCCTGCTGAACGGACTCTCCGGAAACATCTCTTTGATGGGCATTCTTCTTTTTTGCCAGCTTATCAATCTCGTCGATGAAGATAATACCCTTTTCCGCACGTTCCACATCATTATCTGCAGCCGCCAACAGTTTTGATACCACAGATTCAATATCATCGCCGATATAACCGGCTTCCGTAAGTGATGTAGCATCCGTAATTGCAAGCGGAACATCCAAAAGACGAGCCAGAGTCTTTACCATATAAGTCTTTCCGCTTCCTGTAGGTCCAATCATAAGCATATTGGACTTTTCAATCTCTACTCCGTCGTCATCCTCCAAAAGATTCTCGGACTGAATCACGCGCTTGTAGTGATTATATACCGCAACGGACATCACCTTTTTGGCATAGTCCTGTCCTACCACATGTTCATCCAATTTTGCCTTGATCTCATGTGGTGGCGGAATGTTTTTAATATCAATAACAGGCGGTTCCTTTTTTTCTTCTTTTTTCTTTTTCTTTTTAATGCGCTGAGAATTTGGAATGCCTCCAAATCCTGCTAAATCCGAAAGATTCAAAAAAGAAATATTGGGCATATGATTGTTTGAACTGTTATTGTTTTCCTTGTCGTCCTCTTCTTTGTCCCCTTGATATGGCGCAGTTTCTACAATGGGCTTTCCTCCGAAAACAGAATTCAAAGAATTCATATCAAAGCCCATGTTAGAAACACTGTCAAAAGTTTTTTGCAAACAATCCGGACAAATATGAAGCCCCGGTGCTACCTGCACCATTTTTCCCGCAGTACTCTCCGTTCTGTGGCACACATAACATACATTTTCGTATGAATCTTTTTTTTCCTCTGATTCGAATTCATCGGAAGCATAATTCTTTTCATCATCAAAAGCCATATGATTACCTGCTTTCTATAAATATTTTTCCTCGAATTCCCCTCTGGTTAACGGCTTGTCAAACAAATAGCCTTGTACCATATCCACTTTCATATTGGAAATGGCACTTTGCTGTGACTCCGATTCTACTCCCTCTACGACCACATTGACATCAATGGAGTCTGCCAAAGATGAAACCGTCTCTATAAACGTCTGTGAAAACTCGTCATTTTCCATTCCATCCACAAAGCACTTATCTATTTTAATAATATCCATAGGCAAATATTTCAATCTGCCCAAAGACGAATATCCGGTACCAAAATCATCCAACGCAAGGTGAACACCAAGTCCTTTTAACGCTTCCAGTACCGTTTGCATTTTTTCTCCGTCACCGGCCGCCAAAGACTCTGTCACTTCCAAAGTAAGATTTTGTGCGACCAAACCGGTTTTTGCCAACACTTTTCGCACATTTTCCACTATATTTCCCTGAAGCAACTGCACCACGGAAAGATTGACATTGATGGAATACTCCGGATGTCCGAAGTCATTCCAGTACTTACAGCGCGCACAAGCCTCTTCCAAAACATATTCCCCGATTGGAACAATCAGGCCCAAATACTCTGCCAAAGGAATAAAGTCTGTAGGCATTACCATACCAAAATCCTTGGAGTTCCAACGAACCAAAGCCTCGGCTCCACAGCATGGATGATTTGGTTTCGATGCATCCACAAGCGGCTGATAATAGATTTCAAACTCTTTAAATCCATCATCAATGGCACTTCGCATGGCACGCTCCATATCCAATCGATGAATCGTTTCATCATTGGTATTCTTAGAGTAAAACTCCACCTTGTTTTTGCCTTGTTGCTTTGCGGAATACATTGCGATATCCGCACGCTTTAAAAGGGTTTCCACCTTTGTTCCGTCTTTCGGGAAGGAAACCACGCCCATACAAGCGGTACAATAATACTCGCTGGAACCTAAGTTCCAAAGCTCGCCAAACCGTCTCTGTAACGTCTGTATAATCCGCTCCACAAAATCGCGGGAGTTTGCAGGAACTAATATAGCAAACTCATCGCCCCCCAAACGATAGCAGTTGCCCACGCCCCGCGTAATGGTCTTTAACGCAGTTGCAGTCTTTTGAAGGAATTCATCTCCCTCTGCATGACCAAGTCCGTCATTAACATCCTTAAAATCATCCAAATCAATATAGATAAAAGTTCCCTGCTCACCAGAGCGAACCGCATCCCTGATATAATCACGCAAATCCTCTTCAAACCGAAGTCGGTTATAAAGTCCGGTTAGGTAATCCGTTACCGCACGCTCCTCGATTTGGTTCTGATAGTTCTTTACTTCCGTAATATCGTAGATTGTGCTTAACCGAACTTCTCTTCCGTCCACCCAATGAATCTTGGAAAAAGAAATCTGATACCAGTTTTTCTTCTGATCCGTACAAAATTCCCGCACGGATTCCAAATCTTCCTCATTATCGGAAAGAATTGCACTTTCAAATCTTTGACGATCCTTATAATCCTCAAGCATGGACTCATAGGTTTCATTGGTAAACAAAATGCTTTGTGTACCTTGATCACAAACGCAGATACCGCATCCGGCATTTTCCAGAATTGCATCCAATGCCGCATAGGAACTGGCCAATGAGTTTTTGGTTACACGCTTCACCAAAATGGTTTGTAACACACGCTTTACATCATTTAGCAGTTTGACTTCATCCACAGACCACTTTTTTGGAATATTGCCCATGGTAAAGCAGACATACATTCCCAATCTGTCATTAATAAACAAGGGTAAGAATACACCTGCGCTGATATCATAACTCAAAAAATATGATTTAAAGTTCTCCGGCAGGATTGCATCGCTGGAAATCGTATATGGTCGACCCGTAAAAAACGGAATGCTTTCCCGCTCTACAGAAAAGAACTTGCTCATATACAACTTTCCTTCCACGCCTGCCCACTCACAAATCATATCCACCGTTTTTTCATCCGGATTCAAGCGTAAAAGATATGCATTGGTAAGCTCCATAAAGGAACCGATATCTCCCAGAATATCTTCGGAAATCTTAGCAAAATCGTTGTCCGACTCCATTCGTTTTAAAATGGAGGTCATAACCTCATTTCGGCGAAGCATGTGCTTCATATGGTCTCCGGACAATTCTTTTTCTTCGAGCATCATTTCCAGTTTATCTTCTCTGGCACGCACAGAAAAATACTGTGCCATAAGGATTTCCATTAAAGCAACACTTTTGGCAAAATCGCTATAGCTGGTAGTTCTGGCGTTTTCAAAGATTTCATCTTCCTCAGCCATAAGTTCCGCCGCAATGCAAAATACCAGCATTACGCCAAGCAATGTGCCCTCATCATCCCGAAGTGCAACCCCGTTTAAAAAGATAAACGACTCTCTTATATCAAAGGAAATCACGTTTTCTATGCTGTTATCTCCGAAAGATGCTACCAGTGTTTGCATCATTTCTTGTGAAATAAAGCGTTCAAAGAAAACTTTTGCTTCTTCATCACCTGAGAATCTGGTCACCCCATGAAATTTGATATCAAAACAAACCGCATAGACATGATTGCTTTCACAATACGCATCCTGCATTTTCTGAAATGCATTAATATCGATATCCAATTGTTCTTTGTACGCTTTTTTCTCCTGACGATCCAATTGTGACATCCTACTTTCTAACGTCCTATTTCTTTCTTAATATATAAAGGCTTCGATACCCGCCAAAAGGAATTTCCTCCAACAGGTATACCCTTTTTTCAGCCTTTATCTGCTGTTTCATCAAACCTTTTTCGTTGGACAGGACTGCCCAAATACTACCATGTTTGGAAACCTCCAATGATTTTTCAAAAAAATCACGAATGAACTTTTTGCGATAATCCTTTTCCTTTTGAAACAAATCCGGAAACTCGGTAATGATTTCGTCAAACTCTCCTTTTTCCGAATACTCAAAATAATCCTTTGTAATCAGTTGTGCCGTAATCCCTGCAGTTTCAAAAGATTTTTTTGCATCCCGCACCGCTTCGGAAAACACATCAACTCCACAAGCAACCTTATAAGGCAATTTGTATGCTCGCTCACTCAAAAGCGTCCCGCTACCACAAAAAGGATCCAATACCGTAGCATCCTTTCTCAAATACGGATAACACATCTCCACCATACAAGCAGCCTTTATAGGGGCCATGGAGGTAGAATTCTTCGTCAACCGATAGGCAAATCGATCTGTTTTAAACTCTTTAAACCAAAGAAACATACCAAAGGTATGATCTTTTCGTTCCGCAAAAAAGACTTCAATCTCGTAATTGCCGGGTGCATTTGCCAATCGTTCCGGGTACATTCCCTCCAAAGTTCTGGCAAATCCGTTGGCAAGCTTGTGTTTTAAGTCACTGTCTTCCTTTTGGAGTAAAACATTAACACGGAAGAAAACACATCCATCCCCGGACAAATAATCATCCAACATTTGAATAAAAAGAGAGTTTTCAATCACTTCTTTTCGATCTTCAAATGTAAAGCGCGAGTCCTTCTTTATCGGAACAATGAAGTATATTTTATCATATATTCGGTTTGAAAGTATAGGGGATATATTCTCCGTCATAACACGGACGCCAAAAGGGGTTTTTCGAATGTCCTCCTGCGGTACCTCGTTTCGAATCAAGTCGGAAATCAAATACTTTTCATGTCCTTTTCCCACGGTAAGCAGCAAAGGAACTTTCTTTTTTATCCCCGTAAACTCATGTCCGTCATTATGATTTATAAGGCGAAGTAACATTCGCTGCTCTTCTGCAATATGCTTATACTCCTCATCAGTGAAACTATGCGTCAGGATATGACTTTTTCGATTGCGTAATCCCGATTGGATTCTATCCGAAAAATCAATCTCCAATTGGCCTATGGCTTTTAAAAAAGAAGGTCTTACATATAGTACCGGTTCCTTTTCATAATAATCGTATAATTTCTCTGCCACTTCATTTTTCTTTTTATCACTCTCCCACGGCAGCATTCCTAGTAACAGTGCCGCGTTCTTTCTTGTTTTTGCATCCTCATCGGATAAGTAAATAAACAGTTCTTCCTGTTGATTACAAAGCTCTTTGGCGAAGGCAGCATCCTCCCGAGCCCGCCCTCGATCAGAGCTCAATCTTTCTCTTATAATCTCTCCCATATCTTCCTCTTTTGTATAAGTTGCACAATTATATTGTATCGTTTTTGTGTATTTTGTCGTTTTGCCGATAGATTTATTACACACCTGGCGATATAATGTAACACGTAATAGAGATGTGAACCCCTCATATCTCATAAGTATTTCCCCTTTATATAACCCCCTTTAAAACAACCTACCGTTTAGGTTGTTTTTTTTTGCCTTTTTTGAGGGTTGGGGAAAGGTTCTCACCCCATATATAACAGAAGGACGGTTCCTATGAGCCGTCCCCTATCACATAATCTCGTGTTTTATTCTACGGGTACAATCCAATTATACTTGTCTTCGATTCTGCCCCACTGAATTCCGGTAAGCGTATCGTAAAGCTTCTGTGTAAGCTCGCCGGTCTTCATGTCGTTGATTACAACCACATCATCTTTATAACGGAGTTCCCCTACAGGAGAGATAACCGCAGCTGTTCCGGTTCCGAACACTTCTTCCAAAGATCCATCGTGGCCTGCTTTCATCAAATCATCAACAGCAAGCTTTGTTTCGTTTACCTTGTAACCCCAGTCACGAAGCAAATGAATCATAGAGTCTCTGGTAACACCGGGAAGTACGGTTCCTTCAATCGGTGCGGTGTAGATTTCGCCGGCAATCTTGAACATGATATTCATGGTTCCGACTTCCTCTACGTATTTTCTTTCTTCGCCATCCAGCCAAAGAACCTGGGTATATCCCATCTTCTCTGCTTTCACCTGACCCAGAATGGAACCTGCGTAGTTTCCTCCGCATTTGGTAAATCCTGTACCACCCTTAACGGCACGTACCAATTCATCCTCTACCAGAATCTTAACCGGATCCAATCCTGTAGGATAATAAGCACCTACCGGACAGCAAATAATAATAAACTTATAAGAAGATGCCATATGTACACCCAATGCTGCTTCTGTTGCAAACATAAACGGGCGAATATACAAAGAAGTGTCCTTTGCGTGAGGAACCCAGTCTTCTTCGCATTTTACAATGGCCTTCACTGCTTCCACGAACATATCTACCGGGAATTCCGGCATACAAAGACGCGCATTGGAATTGATCATACGCTTTGCATTCATCTCCGGGCGGAACAACTGAATCTTTCCCTCCGCAGTACGATATGCTTTTAAGCCTTCGAATGTCTCCTGTGCATAATGAAGTGTCACACAAGCCGGATCCATCGGAATCGGAGCATTCGGCTCGATTCTGGCATCATGCCATCCCTGGTCTTTGTCCCAGTCCATTACAAACATATAATCTGTCATGTACTTTCCAAATCCAAGTTTTGATTCGTCCTGTGGTTTTTCTTTTAGAACGTCACGTTTGATAAATTTGATTTCCATTTTAAGCCTCCGTATAGTAATCTTTCATCTTTTTTTTCTAAAACATTATCGGCCTTTTTAGTTGCAGTGTCAAGATTTCTTCGCTATACTTATAAGGAGAGTTTTTATCAAAAAAGAGAGGTACTTATGCACACATTTCAACCATATCCCATAGATACAATTGAGATTAACCCCTTCACGTTGATTGGAAAAAGTTGGGGGGTTATTACCGCCGAAAAAGACGGCAAAGTTAACGCAATGACTGCTTCCTGGGGAGGCATGGGTGTTTTATGGAACAAGAACGTTGTAAACATCTATGTTCGTGAGTCCCGTTACACCAAAGAGTTCCTGGACAGCGGTGATTTATTTTCCGTTACCTTCTTTGAAGACAAGTTTCGCAGTTCCTTAAAATATTTAGGAGCGGTTTCCGGACGAGATGAGGATAAAATTGCAAACGCTCGTTTAAATATCAACCACGATTTAAACGTTCCTTTCATCGATGAGGGAAACTTTGTAATTATCTGCAAAAAGTTATGCTCCGCTCCGATTCTTCCCGAGAATATTCCGGATGCATACAAAAAGGAGTTTTATCCCAATGGTGACTACCACACGGTGTATTTGGGAGAAATCATTGATCTTCTAGCACGCTAGTTAGATTATCAAAGAATACTATTAAAAAATCGTAAATACATTTTCATCGGGCGCCAAAGAAGCGCCCTTCATGAAAAGTATTTACGATTTTTTTATTTCTATAATTTAGGTTGATCGAATTTACCAATAAATTCCGATGTTTTTGTAACATTAATAATCGCGTCGGGATCGGCTTTTCGAATCACTTCAATTGCATCCTGCAGCTCGTAAGATGATGTCACGGAAATCAGCATGGACGTACTTTCTCCGGTATAACCTCCAGTTCCGTCGAAAACAGTAATTCCATGGGTAAAGCGATGTAAGTACTCTTCCACCACTTGGTTCGGAATCTTGGTAAAGATTTGCATCATCACCCGTTTGTAACGATTGTGGAATGTGGTAATGGCATGAGTGGAAATATACTGGAACACAATGGAATATCCCGCGTTTTCCCATCCAAACAAATATCCGAACAATACCAGCAAAAAACAGTTAAAGGCAAAGACCCCCATCCAAATTTCTTTTCCCGTTTTGTTGGAAACATATAATGCAATAAAGTCGGTACCTCCTGTGGATGCACCGCCACGAAGGGCCAATGCTGTGGAAAAACCGTAAATACATCCTCCGAAGATGACATTTAAAATCACGTTGTCATCAAAAATCGGATATACCGGCATAATATGCAAAAACAATGACAACAGTAAAATCTGAGTCAAAGAAAAAAACACAAATCGTTTGGATATCTTTTTCGCGCAAAAAATTGCCACCGGGAAATTGATACAAATCAAAATAATAGAGGTAGGAACATCAATCCCGGACTGTAACAGAAGCATATGCACAATCGTGGATACACCCATAAATCCCGCCGGCAAAAGCGACGCATCTTCCATAAAGATATGCATGGCAAAGGACATTAATGCAGACGAACCCACAACGCAAGCCAAGGTGGTCAGATTTCGTTTTGTAATAAGCTTTTTCATACTCCCATCCTTTAGTATCATTTCTTCCACCTCATCATAGCAGATTCTCTTTGGAAATAGAATAATTATCTTGATTAAAAGCTACTGTACCATTAGGATAGAAGTATGAATACAAAAAAAGAACTTATGACGGAAGGATCCATTCAAAAGAAACTAATCTCATTTGCCCTTCCCTTATTTTTAGGAAATCTGTTTCAACAATTATATAACGCCGTTGACTCTCTTATTGTTGGAAACTTCGTGGGAAGCAACGCCTTGGCAGCCGTTTCCTCCGCAGGAAACCTGATTTTTTTAATAATCGGTTTCTTTAACGGAATCTCTATGGGTGCCGGCGTAGTCATTGCCCGATTTATCGGTGCCGAAGACAAAAAGAACACAGAAGCAGCAGTTCACACCACTGTGGCTCTCGGACTAATCTCCTCTGTTCTTATGACGCTGATCGGAGTTTTGCTTACCCCACAGATTCTTATTCTAATGAGCACTCCGGCCAATGTATATCCGGACTCTGTGATGTATTTTCGAGTTTATTTTTCCGGTTCTTTAGGCTTTATTATGTACAATGTCTTTATGAGTATTCTTCAGGCATCCGGAGACTCCAAGCATCCCTTGTACTATTTGATTTTTTCATCCATTGTTAATGTTGCTTTGGATTTGATCTTGATTCGGGGGTTTGGATTTGGCGTAGGCGCAGCAGCATTTGCCACTGCGGTATCCCAGTTATCCAGTGCAATTTTGTGTTTAAGACGTTTGATGCATACGGATGCGGATTATCGAATCGACTTTCGAAAACTTGGTATGACTCCCAAGATGGTAAAGCGAATTCTTCACTTCGGCCTGCCTTCAGGACTGCAAAACTCTATTATGGCATTTTCCAACGTGGTTATTCAGTCCTACATCAACTCCTTCGGAGAAAACGCCATGGCCGGAATCGGCGCTTACGTAAAAGTTGAAGGATTTATGTTTATTCCCGTTACCAGCTTTTGTATGGCCATCACCACCTTTGTTAGTCAAAACATCGGTGCAGGAAAACATGACCGCGTAAAAAAAGGAATCCGTTTCGGTGCACTGTGTACTCTTCTTTCAGGCGAAGTTTTAGGCATCCTTTTGTATATCTTTGCAGAACCCATTGTACGACTCTTTGACAAAAACCCGGATGTCATCTTCTATGGTGTAGAGCGCGCACATATTGTTACCTTGTTTTTCTTTCTGTGTGCCTTTACCCATTTTATGTCAGCGGTCCTCCGAGGTATCGGAAAACCTATGGTTCCCATGTTTGTATTCCTGTTTTGTTGGTGCGTGGCCAGAATCCTGATTCTCACTATTACCTCCATGTTTATACACACGATTTATATGACCTACGTGGTATATCCCATCACCTGGAGTATCAGTTCCGTCGTGCTGATTCTTTACTATCTTTATCAACGGAAAAAGAAAACTGTATAAAACGAAAAAAAGCGGTTGAAATCTTATTTTTGTTATGGTATTATTTGTTTCGTTGCAGGTGTGGCGGAATGGCAGACGCATCAGACTCAAAATCTGACGGTGGCAACATCGTGTGGGTTCAAGTCCCACCACCTGCATGAAAAAAGGAATCCAGTCTCGACTGGATTCCTTTTTTTATATATTGTGAATTTTGAACCCAATAAGATGTTGCCACGCAACATCGGGTGGGGTGCGGTCGTCCGGTGGACGACCCTCGCGCAGCGAGGAGCACCGACCGAGCCGGCAGGCGAGAGTCAAGTCCCACCCACATCGCGTGTGCGGGTATTCCTCGCCTGCCTACTTCATATCCTTCAGCACATCGAAGCAATCAAAGGTAGCAAAGTAATCCTTTGGTGTCTCTGCTCTTCGAATCATTTCAAAGCTTCCATCTTCATGAAGCAATACTTCTGCGGATTTTAATTTACCGTTGTAGCTGTATCCCATGGAATATCCGTGTGCTCCCGTATCATGAATATAAAGCAAATCCCCACGTTCTATCTTCGGTAACTTTCGATCAACGGCAAACTTATCGTTGTTTTCACACAAAGAGCCAACCACATCATAGGTCTCGGTGCAAGGCTCATTTTCCTTTCCCAAAACTGTGATGTGATGATATGAGCCATACATGGCGGGACGCATCAAATTTACCGCACAAGCATCCACGCCCACATATTCCTTATAGGTATGCTTCTCATTAATGGCACGGGTCACGAGAGCGCCATAGGGGCCTGTCATATAGCGTCCCATCTCTGTGTAAATCGCTACATCACCAAGGCCTGCAGGAACAAGAATCTCGTCATATGCCTTATGCACTCCGTCGGCGATGGCATAGATATCATTGGCCCTCTGGTCAGGGGTATAAGGAATTCCCACCCCGCCTGATAAGTTAATGAAAGAAAACTTGCATCCGGTCTTTTTAGAAATCTCCACCACAAGTTCAAACAACGTCCGGGCCAACATCGGATAATAATCATTGGTCACGGTATTGCTGACCAAGAAAGAATGAATACCAAAGTTCTTTACGCCCTTATCTTTCAAAATCTTGTAGGCTTCAATGATTTGCTCCTTAGTCATGCCGTATTTGGCATCTCCCGGATTATCCATAATCCCGTTGGAAATTGTAAACACACCGCCCGGGTTATAACGGCAGCTCATAGTTTCCGGGAAGTCTCCAATGGTTTCTTCCAGCACTTGAATCTGTGTAAAATCATCTAAGTTAATAATGGCGCCAAGGCTGTTGGCATAAGCAAACTCCTCCGGCGGGGTATCGTTGGAAGAAAACATAATGCCCTCTTCCCTGATGCCGATGGCATCGGAAAGCATCAATTCCGTCATAGAAGAGCAATCGCAACCGCAACCATACTCATTTAAAATCTTTATCAAAAACGGATTGGCATTTGCCTTAACTGCAAAATACTCGCGAAATCCTTTGTTCCAGGAAAATGCATCGTAAATCGCCTTTACATTCTTTCGAATTCCGGCCTCGTCATATACATGAAAAGGCGTGGGAATCTGTGCTGCAATCTCTTCTGCTTTTTCTTTTGTCAAAAATGCTTCTTTCATAGTCTTGTAACCTTTTTTCTCTCCTAAATCTATTGTAGAAAAATATAAAAAAAAAGCCTTGTTATGTCAAGGCTTTAAAAACATAACGGAGTTGGGTGGCATGGTAAGTCCTCCGCCAAAGTCGACTGTATTTCCGGTGATCAAATCGGTTGCGCAGCCGGCTTGAAAATCTCCATGGAATGTATGCTCGCAATCTGAAGCATTTACCGCGCAAAGTACACGTTCTCCCTCATAATTTCGCACAAAAATACAATGCTGGTTTTCCAGAATCATACTGGAAAAATCACCATATTGAAGCGGCTTAGACATAAGGTACGCCCGAGCCATAGCTGCCACCGTATCGGTCAATTCGTTCCACTCAGGTTTTTCCACCGCGGGTCGAAGTGCGGGATCTCCTTGGTTTTTATGTCCCTCTATCCCCCATTCACTTCCGTAGTAAATCATAGGAATCCCCGGCATGGCAAACATAATTCCGTAAGCCAAGGGGATATGCTCTTTTCGATTCAGATTGGAGGCTATTCGCGTCACATCATGATTATCCACAAAGGCCACCGGATGCCATCCCCGATAAAGGGTCCAGTTTTCCGGTCCATACTGCCGTAGCAAAGAATGCACGATTTCAAATAAGTTAAGTGAGTTTAACGCAGAATAAATACCCTTGAAGCATTCATAATTGGTGGCGGAATGACACATTTCATCATTCATAATCGTTTTGTAGTCCCCGCCTAAAATCTCGCCAAGCAAAAAGAACTCCTCTTTCCACTGATCGCAATTCCAACGAAGTTCCTTTAAGAAATTTCGATCTACCATGTAAGCGACATCCAACCGAAGTCCGTCGATATCGAATTCATCAATCCAGAACTTAACACTTCCAAGTAAATACTCCCGAACCGCCGGATTGGAAAGATTTAGCTTTACCAAATCAAAGTTTCCTTCCCAACCTTCGTACCAAAGTCCGTCGTTGTAGGCTGAGTTTCCGTTAAAATCAATATAAAACCAGTCCCTATACTGTGAAGTCTCCCGATTTTTTAACACATCCTGAAACGCAAAAAAGCCACGGCCCGCATGATTAAAAACACCATCCAAAATTATTCGAATGCCGTTTTCATGGAGTTTGTCGCAAACCTTTTTTAAATCCTCGTTTGTACCCAAGCGAGTGTCTATTTTTCGATAATCTCTGGTATTGTATCCGTGCGTATCAGACTCAAACAGGGGAGAGAAATAAACCGCATTCACCCCCAGTTTGTTCAAATGAGGAATCCAATCCAATACCTTTAAAAAACGGTGTTCAAGCTTCCCATCATTTTCATAAGGTGCCCCTGTCATTCCCAAGGGATAGAACTGATAAAAAACACTCTCATCCGCCCACATGATATAATTCTCCTAGTCTGTCATTTCCTTTGCCACTTTAACGGTTTCTTCATACAGATGCATCAGTTCTTCTTGATTCTTATGGATAAACTCCAGGCTGTAATCCCTGTTCTTTTCGTTTTCCATCTGATGTCCGGCTGCTTCCACACGACGAGCCAAGTCATAAACCGCAAGAGCTCCGATATTCTTCGAAGAAGACTTCAATGCATGTATAAAGGTAGTATAGTCCGTCCAATTTTCAGCATTATATGCCATACGAATCTCATCCATTTTTTGCGAAGAAATATCCGCATACAGTTTCACCAGATCCAAATAGAGCTTTTCATTGTTTCCAAAAAAGCTCATTCCGTTTTCTTTGGAAATATATGGATTTTCTTCCTCTACTATACGAACAGTTGCATCAGTGGTTGCATCTGACTTTTTTATTTCATCCTCGACATAATTGCTCTTCATAATCGGAACAAAATGCGCTTCTTTTTTCTCCTGAATCACCACTTTATCCTTTGGCAAATACTTAAGAAGCATTTCTTCCAATTCTTCGCCTTTTACCGGTTTTGCAAGATAATCCGTAAACCCTAGGTTTAAATATTTTTCTTTCATACCGGCTATGGCATTTGCTGTTAGCACAATTACAGGAGTCTCTTTACAAAGATTCTCCGTCATTTCCTTTGCTTTTTGCAATACTTCGACACCGTCTATCCCCGGCATCATATGATCCAACAAAATCGCATCAAAACGTTCCTCGCGCATACGATCCAAGGCCTGATATCCGTTATGCGCCAAAACAACCTTAATCTGTGTGGATTTTAGCAAACTGGTAACCACCATAAGATTCATCTCATTGTCATCCACTGCTAGAATCTTGGCATTGGGGGCTGTAAACTTCTGATTATACGCCTCTTCCACGCCACGATGATCCTGTGCGTATTCCGAAACCGTCTCCTCATTTAAGACTTCCTGTTTCAGGATAATGGTAAACTTGCTTCCCTTCTGAGGCTCACTTTCAACTCGGATTTCACCATTCATCAAATCCACAAGATTCTTTGTAATCGTAAGTCCCAATCCGGTACCTTCGATATTGTGGTTTTTATTTTCTCCCAATCGTTCAAAAGAAACATAGATGTTTTCCAATTCTTCTTTTGTCATTCCACGACCGGTATCTGAGATTACAAACTGAAGCGATACATAGGGCTTATCGGAAACAATGATTCTTTCTCCGATAACCTTAAAATAGACCTGTCCGTAATCCGTATACTTTACCGCATTGTTTAAAACATTAATTAATATCTGTTTTACGCGAACTTCATCCCCCAAAAGATAATCCGGCAGGTTATCTTCAATATCGTATTTAAACACCAAACCACTCTCATCGCTTCGTACTTTAATCATAGTGGTGATTTCCTGCAAAATATCAGAAAGATGATATGGTTCGGACACAATCGTCATCTTTCCGGACTCAATCTTTGAAAAATCCAGAATATCATTGATAATTTGAAGCAGCGTCTTTCCGGCATGAGAAATGTTTTGCGCATATTCTACCACCATCGCATTTTCGCTTTCGCGAAGAATCATTTCATCCATACCCAAAATGGTATTCATAGGCGTACGAATCTCGTGAGACATATTAGCCAAGAACTGACTCTTTGCAACAGATGCCGCCTCGGCAGCCTTCTTTGCATTTTCTGCTTCTTCACGGGATCGATCAAGTTCCTCATAAGTTTTTAACAACTTATAATAATCCGGTGTCTCCAATGCCAAAAGCAAAACGAAGATTGCAACCAAAGCAATAAAGAAAGAAAATACGCGAATATTTTGATATTTAATCTGGAAAATCAGCCCTGCCATAGTAAAAATAACAGCGCCGATCAAATAAATAAAGGTTCGTCTCGGATATGATTTATAATGCAGCAATAAAATGGCGGTGCCCACAATCACATAATACAAAGGAACCCCATATACTGCCAGGGAAAACAGAGGTCCATGCTGCAAAACTCCGAGGTCATTTACATATAAGGCAATCGGTGTAAACAGCGTCACTACCAAGAGCGCCCATTCCAAAACCAGAACAATCTCGTTGAATCTGGAAATCCAAATCAAACGTTGATCATTGACATAGGAATCCACATATTTGGTATAGCCGAAGGTGGCAAGAGCCGTCACCATACTGCTTATTACGTTTAAAATAAGGGTTAACCAACCGGGTGATACACTACTGTTAAACTCACAAAATGCCGCAGCCACATCAAAAGCTGCCGCAACCACTGTAACAATTGTAAAACGGCGAAATGCATTTAAAGTAGGGTTATCCTTCGGATAACGAACCCACAAAAAGACAATCATAATGATACCGAAACAAATAGATGCCACGGTATACTGAGAATTAAAGTGCGTAAAATTTAGTCCGGCATCAGACAATTGGTGCATATTCATATCAACTTCCCCACTGAAAAACCATCACGTTTTTTCAATCCATTTTATTATAGATAATTTCTTAACAAAAGTAAACATTTCCGTTACTTGTGACGATAATTCTGATATAATGGCTCCGAGGAGAATCCTATGAGATTAACAATCGAAACAGATGACAAATATTTATTAACAGAATATATGGCTCCAAAAGCTGCAGAAGGAGTATCTGAGGAGCAGCCGCAGTCTGCGGTAGAATCTTCTTCGGTAGAATCTTCTTCGGCAGCATCTTCCGATCCTTTTGCGGCAATGCTTACGAATGCGGCGAATCATATTGCATCCGAAAAAGTCCAAAAAGAAAGCCAAACCACAGGTGAAATGACCTTATCCCAGATTTTTCAACAGGCAGCGGACACCTACGGAGTCGACTTAGAGTTTTTAAAAGCTGTTGCAAAAGCAGAATCAAACTTTAATCCAAGCGCAAGATCTTCTGCCGGCGCCATGGGTATTATGCAGCTTATGCCCTCCTCCGCTGAGGCTTTGGATGTGAAAAACCCCTATAATGCCTACGACAACATTATGGGAGGAGCCAAAATGCTTTCCGGACTATTGGCAAAATATGACGGAGATAAATCCCTTGCATTGGCCGCATATAACGCCGGAAGCGGAAATGTAAAAAAGTACGGAGGCATTCCTCCTTTTACTGAGACACAAAACTATGTACAAAAGGTTCTTAGTTACTATGAAGAAGGAGTTACGATCCCTGTAGAAAAGGACATCGCCTCTTCTTCCACCACCAACTACACTGAGATTGCTTCCTCTTTGGAAACATCTCTTTCAGAGTTTTCCAATCACGAAAGCTATGCACTGTTTTTAAAGGAATTTCAAAACGAGTTAAGCGTGGAGTCCGGCGATGTTTCCACCGCCTACGAGCAAATGCTTTCCGCAGCCTCCAGGGCACTGACAACAACTATGAGCGAGTATAAATAACACAAAAGGAGATGCACTTTGCATCTCCTTAAATAATTCTGATTTTTCTCTTGACTTATGTAGTCGCATATAGTATATTCGTTAAGTCGGCGTCAAATGACGCATCAGACAAGCTGGCGTGGCACAGTCGGTAGCGCACCTCATTGGTAGTGAGGAGGTCACGGGTTCGATTCCCGTCGCTAGCTTGCGAAAAGCTACGAGAAACAACGTAGCACAATAAAGAAATGCTTCCTGCAAATTTATTTGCAAAGGAAGCATTTTTTTGTTGGGCAAAGTCGTGGCGACAGCCACGACGAAGTAGAATTACGCAGTAATTCTACGAGTTGTTTCTCGAATCATCTCCCAAGTTTCTCATATACTTAGAAATCACAACATCAACAGATACTTTTGCAGTGGTTACTCCGTTTAATTGTATTTCCTGGATTTCTGCCATAGCATTGCGTTCCATTTTTTGTGCTTCTTTTGCTGTCATAAGAATAGATTGATTATCCGTTTTTAATGTCTTGGTCCAATTCTTCTCTCGATCTGTAACATCTTCAACGAGAACATCTTGGCTTTCTGTGTTATTTACAGATGATCCGGAATCAAACCCATTTGCCACAGCTAGAGCTGCCGCTGATGATGCCAATGTCTTCATTCCGGAATCCGCCTCTAAAGCAGCTTTCTGCGCTGCTTCTTCTTGCATTTCTTTCATTTCACGTAACTTTTCTCTAAAAGCCTCAAGATAATTATCAACGCCTTCCATCATCTTGTCCCACTCTTCGCTTGACATATCACGCCAATCTTTTTCCTCTTTTAATTCCTGTGCTGATAATTTATGAGATTCTTGGTAGTTCTTAAGTGCGTTACTGAAATTCGCCTTATTATCACTTGAAACTTCCGCAGCATGCTCGGCATTTTCTTCTACGGTTTCAATCTCTTCATCCTCGGCTTCCCTTACTTTACGTGTGTAATGATTATACTGTGCTATCGCCCTCATAATAGCCGCAAGATCAGTCGCCGAAAACATACCGGCAGCGTTTGATAATTCTCCAAAGTTATTTACATTAACCTTTAAATGTCCTCCGCTTGGAAGGCTAATACATAATACGTCGTTCGGTTTAGACATATCTCCCAAGCAAATGGAATTTGACTTATAATCGCAAACAAAAGTTACCCCGTTATACTCAATCAGGCCATCCTCTGCCATACCACCATATGGACATTTTTTCTGTTCTCCTTCTAACACCTTCGAAAAAGACGCATATCTTTCGGTACTATTTGCTTTTTCAGGGTTTCTAACACATGTTGCCGCATCAATACGTAGTGAGCTTAAAACTGCAATTGTACTCATATTATTCTTTGCCACCTTCATAAAAAAAGCACCTATCCCAACGTCATTCCATTGAAATAAGTGCGATCCATTGCCAAAATATTTATTTTTCAAAGTGTATATCGGCATGTAATGTAAAAAATTTTATAGGGATAAAGCAAAACACCCTACAAATTTGAATTTGACGCACTATTATCTTTTGGATTTAAAGTGCCGATATTACAGATATAGAAACGGATTTCTTTAGATTAATTCAAGGAGGATTCGTATTATGAGCAAAATTGATTCAAATATGTCAGGGTATCTACATACATATGAAGCATATCGTGTTCCGAAAGGAACGAAGGTACAGGATGCAACTGGAAAAGAGGTTGTGTTATCGAATGAAGAAGATGTGCTGGTTCTTACGGAGAAAGCTAGTAAGCAGTTGGTAAAAGACCGTGGCGAGCATACTGAAATGCTTCAACAAAAGGCAGAAATAGCGGCACAGAAAACACAAGATGCTGCAAATGAAAAGATAGCTAAAGATAATGCGAAAGTTATGGCTGTTTATAGAGCTATGGCAAATGGAGATACTGTACCTGCGAGTGATGAGAGAAAACTGCAAGAATATGATAAAGATTTATATCAATCGGCTAAAATGGCTCAATCAATGGCTCAATTAAGGGCTAAACAAGCAGAACGAAAACACCATGCTTCACAGTGGGATGAAAAAGAGGAACAAGCACATAAAGCTAAAATGAAAGAGCTTGGTGATGCGTCAAATGAAGCAGCACTTGCAATTGGTGAAGGTTCACAAGAATTTTCAAGTGCTCAAAAAGAAAACATAGTAGAAATTGATTCATCAGGTGTCGATTTTTCTTCTATGAAAGTAATGAGTTTGGGGTCTGGTGTAACAGGAGCATACATTGACCTTTCTATATAAACTAGGTAGAAGTGAAAATTTCAGTTTGACGGAGCGTCAAATCCCGATTTGTCACTCTTTTATTATGTCAGGGAAGTTTTCCTTAAGGAAATATCGATACTCCGGATGATCTGTTGCCTCTTTATATTCTTCAGGAATAATTCTCCCTATCCACGCCCTCATTTTTTCCGGCATATCTTCATAACGTACAATGGTGATTTTCCCCTGCGCTTCTGCTTCCATAATGGCTTTATATGCATCCGGAACAAATTCTGCATCAGAAACCGGAACCGGTACACTGCTTGTAACCGCATCCGGTATCTGCAATTCAAATCCGGAATCTGTCACCTCATTTGCACTGTAAATATATCCCGACACACCTTTATATGTCTGTTCTAGCATATTCGGATAGTATTCTTCTATTCGCAAATTTCCATCTTGGTTAAATCCATACGGTCCCCATTTTTGCCATCTACCTTCATACTTAAATCCGGTATCTTTACAATATTTTTCAACCGCATTGCTTAAATAGACAAGTACATTTTCTCTCTTCTTTGAAAAATAAACCAATGGGATTTCATGATTTGAAACCCTTGGTTCTAACTCTTCAATCCCCTCAACGGATGACGCGTGGTAAAACATATTCCCTCCATAAGTAAAGTTATAATTATTTCTATTTTTTATAACCCCACTGACCATAATAACAAAAGAAGGATTCCTTTTGAAGGAATCCTTCTAATAATAATTTGACTTATTTCCAAGCCACTTTCAATTCTCTTTTGCTTTCAACTCAATCGGATATATACTTATCGATTACCGTAAAGCATCTCCAACGATTCTTTCTAAATATTCCCTCTTTGAGAAATCACTTCCATCCGCAAAATATGCATTATATGCAACAAGTGCTGTTCTCACATATCTCGCATGTTCTTCAAAAAGTTTTCGATTAATTGAAATACCGTTAGTTTCAATATATTGGCAACAAAATGTTATCACTGTTCTGGTATTTCCTTCTCGAAACGGATGAATCCTCCACAACTTTGCCAGCGAATCGCAGAACTCCTTCGTAAGCACATCACGATTCATCACTTTCCAATCTTTATTTCTCATATCGCTTAACGCATGGTGTAAATCGTTAACTATATCAAACGGATCAGAATACTCTACCGACATACCACCCAGTACATCCTCTTCTTTATAGATCAAAATACTTCTCGGTGAGCCAGCCCATTCATATATATCCTGAAAAATATACTCATGCATCTTTAAGAAATGACCGGTGTGATAATCACCATCAAGAGGATTCAAGGCCAATTCTTTTAATCGGAATACAACATAATCTGCTTCCGCATCATCCAATTCGCTCTGCGTTTTTATGTCCATCTTATTCTTTAAGACGGATACATCTTCGTATAAATATGGATCACGCATTTGCAGGTTCCTTCATTTTGTATTTTTTATCAAGATACCTTTTGGCATCTTCCATCGTTATTTCGCCCTTTTTCTCTAATTCAATATATTTCTTAAAATCTTCGGTAGGCTCTAATCCATCTACTTTGATTAACCCAATCGCATAATCCCATGCTTCTGAATTCGTCATAGCATTTACCTCCATTGCATGTAAATCTACAGTAATATTATACCAAAATTTGGTATCAATTAAAATTATAAAAGATCTTTTCCAAGCGAATGCAAATCATTTTTCTACACAGTTACTACTAGGCATTTTCAACTACCAAAGTGACGTTGGTAGTGAGGAGGTCACGGGTTCGATTCCCGTCGCTAGCTCTTCCAAAAAAGAAGGATTCCTTTAAAAAGGAATCCTTCTTTTTTATTGTTCTAATGCATTGTAAATATCTTTCGTATAAAGTTTTGTTCCGTAAAAATCTTTTCTCGAGCATCCTGCTCGTCCTCCACCGGCACAAGCACAGGCACAGGCACAAGCACAGGCACAGCCGCTGCCTCCATAATATCGGCCTCTACCGTAGCTGCTTTGCTGACCCTGGTAATACAAAGAACCAAGACCTCTTTTTTCATCATATCCATCTGAGCGAAGCGATTTAAATACCAGCATAAGCAAACAAATCACTGCTGCTCCGCCAAGAGGAAGAACTAGTAAAAGAATCGATACGACTTTATTATCTATATAATACAGTCCGGCATATTCAAAGTCATCATAATCTTCCTCTGAGACGTTACCTGCCAAGTAGTCATACTGATCGATATCGTAGGTTACGCAAACATCCATAGTGACATAATAGCCGCCTTCCGTATCGGTCCACACATAGTAGTCATCTACCAGTTCGGCCCCATCGGATACCTTTTTGACGTTTTCTGCATTCCAGCGAACAACAAGTTTGTCCACCGGTGTGTCCGGGAACCATCCCGGTGTAAAATCATATTCCACGTCTTCTGAATACATATCAAACAGATTCATTTGATGAAACGTAAAATCCAAATACAGGACTTCACCGGATTTATACGATCTGTCCAAATCCAGTCTCACAAAGTCTTCATCGCCTTCAGAGTAGTAATAAATCTGATCAATATTGTCGGAAAGAGCCTTAAAATCATTGGCAAAACAGTTTGGGATTCCAACCTTAATCCAGGTCAAAGGCCCCTCAGATTCACTGTCCAACACTTCCCATTCTATGTGATAGGTCAAATCACAGGAACCATCATCCCTTACATCAACCTGTACCTCGTAATCACGAATTCGGTCAAGGGATTCATACTCTTCGGCATGTACCGTCTTATTGGCACAAACCGTTGCAAAAATAAAAAATGCGAAAGAAAGAAACCATCTTTTCCATTTAAATTTCATTTTATGATTCATGTTTTATGCCTCCTTCATTCATCTTTCGAAGTGGGCATACGCCTTTTGCCTTGGCAGATTCTTTCCTGATTTTTTTACAGGTGGAATCGTTCCAAATCTTCTTCCAGGAATCTGTAAGCATATTCCCAAGCAAATCAGAGGACAACCAGCTCTGGCACGGAATTACATGACCATCCGGTGTGATTGCCATATTGCTTAAACAAGCTCCACAGCTTGGAGTAATCATTTTCATTTTTCGGAGTTTTTCCTCCTCTATCCATCCCGGAGAAGTAAAATCAATTTCCATATCATGGCTGTCCGTATATTCTTTTGCCGCCTTTAGAATGTCATAAATCTCATCCTTTGACAGCTGAGACTGTCTCGAATCTTTTGATGTGGCATTTCCCGTCACAATCAGTCCCGAACAGGTAACGTATTTCACACCCATTTCATGCAGGAATTCAAGCATTCCGACATAATCCTTATTCAAAGAACAAAGCGGTGTATTAACGCTTAGATTTAATCCGGCTTCCAATGCATTTTTGATTCCTGAGACAGTATCCGAAAAGCGTTCTGCGCCAACAAGTGCATTATGCACATCTTGGTGATGGGAATATAACGTTACCTGTACGCTATCCAGTTCCGAATCCACAAGCTTTGAAACCAGCTCCTTCGTGAGTAAAATTCCGTTGGTGTTTAATCTCGTCACAAACCATCTGGCGTGTTTGATCAGTTCCGGTAAATCCTTTCTTAGGGTTGGTTCTCCACCGGTAAATGTAAGCTGGGTAATCTGTGCCGCTCTGCATTTATCAATGATCTTTTTCCATTGATCGGTATCTAATTCTTTTACTTCTCCATACTTCTGGCCGGCAGCATAACAATGCAGGCACTTCTGGTTGCAAGCCCAATGGTTGTCTTTTGTCATAGCAGAAACCATAAGGTCCATCCTGTGGGGTGCACTCATATAAGGAGCATAGTCCGATAAGCTTACACTTCCTATATCCAGCGCAGGTACGTTGTTTCTTGCTATATCATCAAAGGTCGATACAATGATTTCCAAATCATTTTTTAAGGTTTCATTGCTGACATTCGGATATACTCTCCTTACGCGGTAAAATGCATCATTTAAAATATCATCCAACACGTCCGGGCTCATCTGTCCGTCTCCAAACGCATTTACCCCTTTGATAAATTCCGTTAAAAGAATAGCCCAGGATTCATTTATGGGTAACACATCCTTACCGTTTAGTATCACAACTGCCGGAGCAAAATGAAAAAGCGAAAACTTCGGTGGGATCATATGAATACGTATCACACCCGGTCCCGAAGGGTTCCACGTAGTATGCACAACTTTATTCCACTCTTTTATTTCATATAATTTTTCTCGAATCATAACTCGTCTCTTTTCAATGTTATCTGATAATCAGCATTTGTAAGTAATAAGTAAATGCAAATAAAAGGGCTGCGTACAAAAAGCCCCAATAAGGTCTTAGAATGCCGACTCCCTTGTCCCGTACAACACCGGTTATATCCGGTAATTTTTTTCGTAATTGAAGCTCGTTTTTGTAATGATAATATGCCCCCTTCAAAAGAACAAACATCATAATGCTCTCTGCAAGCACGCATACAAAAAATACCAGATAAAATTCAAAGGAATCACTGTCCTGATATGCTGCCAAAAAGAAAAAGTTCACGGCTAGACTGACAAAAAACTGATTTCTTCTGCTTCTTGCATAAAAGCATCGTTTATCCAGTAAATCAATATTCTCTTTAGAAAAACAGGGAAGCTTGTATTGCAACGCAGGATTGGCTTTTACCAAATAATCCGTAAACATCTTATATCGTTTTATGGAATCATTTCTTTCTTCCGCTACTCCAACATTGTATAAAAAAACAATTTTTTCGAAGCCAAGCCAAAATTCGATTCCTCTTCGTCCGATACGGTAATGGCCTTTTTCTGCAGAAGCAGCCCACTGGGTATAGGTATGCTTTTTTTCAATGCCGAAGAGCCATTTATATTTAATACCGTCATACTCCATTACAGGAGTTAAACTATAAAAATACTTCCGCACTTTCTTCCGAACGAACACAAAATAAAAGCCCAGCAAAAGCGGAACTACCGTAAAAAGGAACGTATGAATATTAAAACTGTCGTCATCAATTGCTACTGCAAAAACCAATAGTGCGATAGAGAAGAAAACCAGTGCACCGATGGTAGCAAAAAGCTGATCGGAGTAATCATCTCCCAGTTCCTTCACCGGAATTACGGTTAAATCCTTCTTTTCCTCTTTTATTTCTTCTTTTATTTCTTCTTTTGTTTCTTTTTTTATTACTTGTTTTTTCTTCTTTGCCATACCAATAATCTTTACTTTTCCATATGTATTATTTTTTTGTTATGAATTCAAAAGAACCTTCTTTTTTATTTCTTTCCAATCCCTACAGCGGGTATAGTTATCATTCGGAAGTTCGCATTCCCTGTTCCATGGGCGATCAAAGACCATGACTTTTAAATCTTTAAAGGGTTCCAGATATGGAAATGCCACCGGAGAATCCTCAATCGCAAAATCAAAACGCATATTATAGAAGTCCTCAAGTTCTAAATTATGTTCGCTGGTTCCGTAAAAAGAATCCCTGTTATACTTATTCAAGCAATAGAGCTTTACCCTCTTTAAATCATGCTCATCCAGCCACTGACGGGAAGGCTCGTAAGTAAAAAACGGACGTCCGGTGATAACGGAAACCTCATGCCCCGCATCCAGCCACTCATTAATAACTTCCGTACATCCCGGTGTTTTCTCGTATGAAAGTAAAACCTCAGGGCAATGACCTTCTTCCATCAGGCGCTGATACTCCTCATCATTTAAATCAAATGTCTTTTGCAGATTAAAAAAGCGAACCTCTTCATAAGATACATTCTTGCAAAATAAGCGCATTGCAATCTCTGTAAACGACCGGGCCGTCTCACACAAACAATCATCAAAATCCACGTAAAATCTCATAGCAACAGTTCCTATATATTCCTCTCATTTATGCTTCCAATACATCCTGTAACAAGTCGCGATACTCCGTCACCACATCCTCCGGAGAAATCAGTTTCATATCCTTCCCAAAGCTTAACAGCCAGCCAAAGAACTGTCCGCTAATTGCCACCGTTGCGCGGAAGCGAATCCACTCATCATCCTCTTTTCGCACCGGTATATCCGTTCCAAATCGATCTAACACAACACCAATCAAATAATTCTTTGCCAGAATCGTTACAGTCTCTTCTCTTCCGTAAAACATACCAAAAACTTTTTCCGCATAAGAAGACATATCCAGTTTTTCAAACTCTTCCCGGCCTATGCGTTTTTCATCCAAAGACGAAATACGGCGCATCTTGTCCACACGGTAATTTTTCATAATACCTTCTTCTTCATCAAACGCCAGAAGATAATAATTTTCCTGGTCCCATAAAAGTGACCACGGGCTAACCACATAGGGCTTCTCTTTTCGCGGGACCAGTTCTTTGTTTAGGTTCCACTGTAAGTATTCAAAGGAAATCTGCCTGTTCTCGTTCATTGCCAAATGAATTGCATCCACATTGTAATAAATACTTTCATTCTGCGTCTTGTTTCGACCGGCAACCACGATGGAACGTTGCAACTCTTTTGCCTCATATTTGGATACGAGGCTTTCCAGCTTTCCAATCAACTCTCTGGATTTTTTCTCTGTAATAAAGCGAGAGGCGGAAACAGAATCCACCAAAAGCTTTAGTTCAGCAATTTCAAACTGCTTTTCCACCACTTTATAAAGATAGTTTTTCCCAACTTTTTCCTTTTCTACATAAAGTCCAAGTTCTTCGAGAGCGACAATGTCTCGATAAATACTTTTACGATCTGCGGAAATATCATTTTTTTCGAGCAAACTTAAAATTTGGCTCATGGTAATTCCATGAGCCTCATCTGTGTTTTCCATCAGGATTTTCCCGAGGAAATACAGTTTTAATTTTTGATATTCTAATCTGGACATACTTTTAAAATCCTTTATGATCCTGAATATATACCTTCTCGTACTCATAAATCGGAATCGGCTGTGAGAAGAAATATCCCTGAAAGAACTGGCAACCGCACTCTTTTAAGAACATGTACTGCTCTTCCGTTTCAATTCCTTCCGCAATCGATCCGATATTCAATCGCTTAGACAATTCCACAACAAAGGAAAGGATTTCTTCACTCTTTTCCTTATCATGAGTATCACGCAAAAAGCCAAGATCCATCTTTAAAACGTTAACCGGAATATTCTTTAACGTGTTTAAAGAAGAATAGCCGCTTCCGAAATCATCCATTTCGATGATGAATCCGTATGCCTGCAATCTTTTTACCAATTCAATGCTGCTTTCCGTATCCGCAATCATAGTCTCGGTAATTTCAAGTTTTAAGTTCTTCGGTGATATCTCATATTTTTCAACCAAGCCCGTAAGAATCTCACATACATCCGTCAAATGAATATCCTTCGGGGAAATGTTTACAGACAAATAATAGTCTTCATATCCCTTGTCCTTCCAGTCGCGAAGAATCTGACATGCACGTTCCCAAACATAACGGTCCAGGTTTAAAATCATACCGTTTTTCTCAAAGATTTCAATAAAGCGTGCCGGCAACAACAATCCCTCTGTCGGATGTGCCCAACGGATCAAAACTTCCGCTCCCATGGAGTATCCTTCGGAATTGATCTGCGGCTGCAAATAAGGAATAAACTGGCCAAATTCAATGGCTGTATTTAACTCACTTGAAATGGTCTGCTCCCACATCATGTCACGACGTGCAACCTCATCATAGAAAGCAATTCGCTCTTCAAAATTGGATTTAATCTTGGAAATAGCAAATGCCGCACGGTCAAACATAATGTCAATCGGTGTCTCGTCGTTTTCCTGAATCTCATAAACACCCATATGAAGTATCACCGTATAAGAAGTATCATCCTCGGTAAACTGAAGTTCATTCAACATCTTGGAAATCTTTCCTGCATGGAAAAACTTTCGCTCCAATAAAATACCAAAGCGATCTCCTGTCAGTCTTCCGTAAATGGCATCAAAGGCCTGAAACTCTGCCAGTTGCTTTGCTACGCGAATCAAAAGCTCATCTCCGCATTTTCTTCCCAAGACTTCATTTACGCCCTTAAAGTCACGAATATCAATAGCCAACAGGTAATAACTCTTATCCGGGTTATCCCGTAATCTCTTTTCGATTACATCAAACAAGCCGGTCTGATTGTACACTCCGGTCAAAGGATCATGGAACGCAAGATAACGCTCTCTCTGATGGCGTTCCACCTGGTTCGTGTAATTAGTAATTCGATAATAATTACCAATCTCCGTATCTCGACCCCGAATGGCGCGAGATGTAATATGAAGCGATACCCGTTCTCCATCCATCATACGGATGTAAGTGTCATTCATGAAATCGTCATTAGTAACGTAAGCTCTTCCTTCGTTCAGCCACTCAAGAAGCTGCAGTTCTACCGTATGGAAGCCGCCTTTGGGAACTCCCAGCAACTCTTTTGCCGTATTATTTGCGAAGATACAATTGCCATCCACGTCAAAAAGAACAATCCCATCCTGAACATCCGAAATAATATTGGAAATCATGTTATATACCAAAAGTCTCGGGACTCGATAGATGGAAAAATAATAAACAAACAAACCTCCGCAAATGTATCCAAGCATGGAATAATCAATGACGGAAACCTGAATCACATAAACAAGATTAATTGCCACAATAGCAATCAACACAGCTGCTATTACAATATACTCTAACCAATAAACCGGATCGGAATTTGTAATCTTTCGAAACAGCGCCAAAATGGCGGTTGCAAACATTACGTAACACAAAAACAGATGGAACTGATAATGAGTGGTAAATGTAGCCACATAATACAACTCGTCGTTAACCATTACTTCGGAAACCGCGGACATGTACTCGCCAAAAATATTACCGATAATCAACACGCAGTCTAAAACGATGGCTCCCCTTAAAAAATAGTCCCACCAAGTTTTATCCATTTTCTGGCGGGTATACTCATAGCAAAACCGCAATAAAAAATAAAGAAGAAAATCAATGGAAATATAGTAAAGATTATAAAAAACTTTTGCTATAATCGGATTTAAAACCGATACAATCATAAGCTGTGTAAATACGGTTCCCGCCGACATAAGCATAAGTTTTTCAACTATAGATGATATTTCTTTATCGCTTTTTTTTGCTCCGCTTGCGCACATAAACAAAACAATCATAATAAACGCGCAAGTCATGACAAACGCCATTCTCATATTACTAAGTATTCCTTTCATAATAAGAATATTTCTATTTTAGCACACTTCATCATTCAAAGCCATCTGCAAAATTTGGCTACTTTTTTCTCTTCTTTGACGAGCATTTTTACAATTTGAAAACTATAATGCAATTGTAAGAACAGAAAAGAAAGGAGATAAACACTATGAAGAATTTTTTCAAAGAAGCTTTCGAGGAATACGCTAAAATCGTAGGAAAGTACGGACGTTATATGTAAGATACCTCCCTTATAAAGGGATATCTTGCACATTACTCCCCCACATAAGGGAAGGTATCTGACGAATAATCAGATACCTTCTTTTTTTATATCTTATAAAGATTTTGTCTTTATTCTTGAGCTGTCAACTCTTTGTAATACTCTGTATAATCTTTTCTGTGTTCCTTGGTAAAATCAATTGCTGTACGGGGATGCTGGTTAAAGATTCCCGTCATCAAATACTGCAAGTCATAACCCCACTGTAATCCCGACTCGCGAAGGGGCATCATCTCGTCCTGAATAAACTTAATTACCGGATAGAGATTGTACTTCGGATTACGAAGGAATCCCAAGAGGTTTTCCATCGAACAGTTTCCTGCACCTCGGCCCATACCCGCATAGGTGGCATCCAGCCAATCCACACCGTCACCCACGGCTTCAATGGTATTGGCAAAAGCAAGCTTCTGATTATCATGGGCATGCATTCCCAAAATCTTGTTGTACTTCTGGGCTGTTTCCATATAAGTATCCACGATTCTGGCAATCTGCTCCGGATAAAGGGAACCAAAACTATCCACAATATATATGCAGTCCGCGGAGGACTGACCAATCATATCAAGCGCAGCTCTAACGTCCGCATCCTGTGCGGAAGAAATGGCCATAATATTGCAGCTGACTTCATACCCCTTTTCTTTTGCATCCTCAACCATAGCAACTGCTGCCGGAATCTGATGCACATAACAGGCCACACGAATCAAATCAATGGGACTGTTCTTTTTCTCACGAATATCGTTTTTATAATCGCAACGTCCTACATCCGCCATAACCGCCAGTTTTATCTTTTTCTCTGCATTGTCTCCGATCACGGATAAGATATCCTCGTCATCGCAGAACTTCCACTTGCCAAATTTATTTGTATCAAACAATTCCTTTGAAGCCTTATAGCCAAGTTCCATATAATCGACTCCGGCTTTGATATTGGTCTCATATAATTTCTTTACAAACACGTCCGTAAAATAAAAATCGTTGACCAAGCCTCCGTCTCTTAATGTGGCATCCACTACCTTGATGCTCTCTCGGAATCCTAAAAGCTTTGATACTTCCTTCATGTCATCTACCTCGTAATCTTTTTTGCTACACTTTTTCTCGCTTTAAAGCGATAAAGCGACTGAGGTTAGAATACCATAGTTTCAGGCTTTATGCAACATTTACGCGATTCGTTTCCAAACATTTACAACCAAATAAGGGGATACAATAGAAAACGCCTGATTGCCTCCTCCGGAATTTATCTGTATGCCGGTACCATTTACAGAAGATACTCCATTTACAGTTTGCTCAGCGTAAGGAACCGTAATGTCCATTGCCCCTACTTGGGCTATATTATCATTTTGTGATCCACCCGCTACACCACTGATACTAAAGGAATGCGCATGTCCGGGATCGTTTACAATTAGGTCGTAATTCGGCAGATTGGCAACCGATAATGTATTGGTATAACTTCCTCCCATAGAACCCAAGGGGTACGATGAGTTCCCCGCTCCCATTAAGTTTTGTCCTGCTGCCACTTTTTGCCAAGTTCCACCGAATAAGCTGGCAGGATTGGTGTCGGATAGGCTTAAATATAAACTTCCCACGGGATAATACCTATCTATATTGTTTACCTGTGTAGATACCGTATTTATTGTCTTTTTTAATTCGGTAATATCTGCCTCCAGGGTTACATATTTTGCATTCGTCGAATTTAAACTGTTGTTAAGCTGTGCTATTTTTTCCTCTAATTCCTTATGTTCCGACTCCATTTTCTTTAAAATATCATTTTTCAAAGACACCATATCAGAAGTCAGCACCTCATATTTGGTATTTAATTCCGATAAAAGCGTCTCATATTTGTCTTGGATATCGGCAGAAAGGAAAGAAAACCTATCGTTTACTTCCCCCTTCAGCTTTGAAAGCCATCCTGAAACCGTATTCTGCGCTTCATTAAGCGAGACCTTGTTTTGCTCTGTACTTTTATCAATACTGTCCTGAAGGCTCTTATTTCCCTTAAGTAAATGATCTTGCAATGTTCCTATCCGATCCACAAGATCCTCGTACTCCGTGTTTGATTGTTTCGACAAACTCTCGATTGCGCTCTTAACCGAATTCATTGATGCATCAAACTCCTCGGATATCTTTTGATAATCCCGGGAGATTCTCACATAGGTTTCCCATAATTGATTTGCATTATCCTCATTTAACGCTTCGATTGCATTTAGGATATCCGTTTTGTTTTCCTCAATATCCATCTGAACCTGAATCAACGTATCGGTAACAACACTTGTGTTATCTACCAGAGTCTCATCCATAGTTACAGATTCCTCACTTAGCTCGATAGAAGAAATCAATAGTTCTTTGCTTTCTTCAATCATTCGCTCCATTTCGTTCAAGTTCTCCAGCATGGTTGAATAATCATCTTTGGATTCCTTGGCATATACGTCGGTTTTCTTTCCTACCCCATAAACCACACCGATGAAAAGTGCCAAAAGCGCCATGAAAAATGCAACGCTTCCGATAAAATTCTTATTTCTCTGCATCTTTTTCTTCCATTTATCCATAGTTCCTCCTACTCTTATCCATTACAAAACCACCACAAACCTATTCGATACTCCAAAAGCATCATAAGCATACACCGGCAAAGCGGGATGAAAGGAAATCCCCACAATCAAAAGTGCCGGCGCAAGTATCATTTTAAAAATCAACTTTCTCATAAACATCCTCCTTTGTTTTAAGAAATCGCATACAACATTCTCATAAATGCATGGACCTCCGGCAGCGAGTATTCATTCAAAAACGCAAGATACGGTTCCAATCCATCCGGATTCTCCCTCAGTTTATTTATCAACTGTTTTAACCGGGGTTTTAAATCCTCCGGCGCATCATCATAAGATCTGTGAATCGCCACCTGTACCGAATCCCTTTGCAAATACAAAACAAGCATCATGGCCCATTCAAAAAACATTCTCTCCGTTTCTGTTTCTTTTTCTTTGAAAAATTCCTTTTCTCTATATGCGTATTCCATGCCAAGCTGCAAATCTCCCAGATACATTGCAAAAAAGCAAAGCAAAAGTACGCCGACAATTCTTATCTCCGATAATGGATTCCGATACATCAAAACAATCAGCGCTATCGCAGCAATTCCCGTATACATACGCTTTCTTCTTCTTTTCCACTGACGGCAAAATACTTCCTCCGCCCAGTCTTTTCGATATTCCAAAAGAACTATAAGCGAAGGTCTGTAGTTTCCTTCCAACACCTCTGCTCGAAGACAAAACTTATGAATAAGAGAAAGCAAAAGATTTCCGTACTCGTTTTCTATCAAAAGCAATGCATTTTTCTCCGCGGTTTCTTCTTCCGTCTTTAGGATGTATTCTCTTGCCTCAGCAATAATTGCTCCCAATTCATCCTTTTCAAACACATAAGACAAATCTTCCAACGTAGCCAGTATCTTTCCTGTTTTCATAAAGGAGTATAGAAACTGCTCCATATATTTATTTAAATCCGAGAATTGTTTTTGATCATATTGGTTTTTGTCGGAATTTCTGATATAGAAAGGTAAAAAAGAAAGACCCACCACGCACAAACACAGTTGTTCATAGAAATGCAGTAAGAAAAGACGCCCCAAAAACAAAAGACCGCTATAGACCAGCATGTAATACAGAATGGTTTTTCGAAGAGAAAATACATATCCGTTTTTTATATACTCATCCGATAGCCAGTTTTCTTCCATGAATCCTTCCTCCGAAAGAAAAGGCATCGATAATTTGGTTTTGTGCCATCTTATCCAGAATATAATCCGGCAAAATTCTGTTTATAAACTTACCGTCTTCCACAATCACCAACGGATGCAATTTGGTATCCCTTCGATCAAAGAAACAAATCCGTTCGATATAGCGCACCCTCTTTTCTTTGTTACCGACATTTACCGATACGCTTCCGAGAAGTACTTCCGCATCCACGAAATTATAGATTTCGGATTCATTGGTATGATTAAAGCAATTCGTCACATAAACAGCCTCTTTAAACCTAGTTCCCGTAAGCATAATCCACTTCGGATTCAAATGCCATTCCTGGGTATCCTTAATCCAGATTACCTTCTCGTCCTCCGGAACAAATGCCGTAAAAAAATCACAGCATTCTTCTTTTAAAGAAGCTGTCTCTCCGTAAAACACCAGATTGATTCCGGATTTCACACAATTCTTTAAAAGGTTTAACACCTCAACCCCACAATACTGATTTTCCACATAGCTACCTCCTTTTCCTTTTCTTTAAAAAAAATGGAATTCCATTGGCGAGCTGCCATTTGATTTGATCTATTTGAAAGTGATTTCATCATAAGCCCCAAAGTAAAAAAAATCCAATTAAAACTTTCTAAAAAATTTTAATCGGATTTTTATCTTTTATTTATTTTTAGTTTATATTTTGTTTATAAAAAATTTATAATTTCTTTATAATTTCCACGAGTCGTCAAATCTAGCACTTCTCCGGTTCCGGATATTCCACACCGAACGTATCCACCGTTACTTTCTTCATTCTTTGAACCTGTAACGGACGATCGGAAAAGTCTGTATCCACTTCTGCAATTTTATTAACCACGTCCATTCCTTCGATGACTTTACCGAAAGCCGCATAGTCTCCATCCAAATGCGGAGAAGTTTGATGCATAATAAAGAACTGGCTTCCCGCAGAATCCGGGAACATGGTACGTGCCATGGAAAGCACCCCCGGCTCATGCTTTAAGTCGTTCTTAAATCCGTTGTGCGTAAATTCACCCTTGATAGAGTATCCCGGGCCACCCATACCTGTGCCCTCCGGATCTCCACCCTGAAGCATAAATCCGCGAATCACGCGATGGAAAATCACGCCATCGTAATAGCCCTTGTTGATTAAGCTGATAAAATTATTTACGGTATTCGGAGCGATTTCAGGATAAAGCTCTGCCTTCATCACATCACCGTTTTCCATTTCAATGGTTACAATTGGTAAATTTGCCATGATAGTTATCTCCTTTATTTTTCGTAATCACTTAATAGGCTTTTTAATTTCTCTGCCGCAGGCTCAATCTCCGGAAGTTCGATTTCGTAGCAAACACCCCAGTCAACTTTCTCTGCAAATTCTGGGTTGATTGGAAGCTTTCCGAGTACATCAATGCCAAGCTCAGAAGCGACTTCGTCAACATGAGAATCTCCGAATACAGAAAGTTTCTTTCCGCAATCCGGGCAAGTCATATAGCTGTAGTTTTCCACTACACCAAGTACAGGAACATTCATCATTCCTGCCATATTATAGGCCTTCTTAACAATCATCTTTACCAAATCCTGCGGAGAGGTAACGATAACAATTCCGTCAATCGGCAAAGACTGGAATACGGTAAGCGGAACATCACCGGTTCCCGGAGGCATATCCACAAACATGTAATCAATCTCGCCCCAAAGGACATCAGTCCAGAACTGTTTTACGGTTCCTGCGATTACCGGCCCACGCCATACAACCGGAGCTTCCTCATCCTGTAAAAGAAGGTTGATGGACATAATCTTTACGCCGTTTCTTGCGACTTCCGGATAGGTTCCGTTTTCGTTGCCCATAGCCGGTCCGTGTACATCATACATCTTTGGAATGGAAGGGCCTGTTATATCCGCATCCATAATGGCTACTTTATAACCCTTCTTTGCCATCATATTGGCCATAGCTGCTGTTACGAAAGACTTTCCTACACCACCTTTTCCGGATACAACACCGATTACATGCTTAATATGGGAAAATGGGTTGTCATCTGCAGCAAACTCTGCGTTTAAACGTTTTCTGGCTTCTTCTGTACCTGAAATACGCTCATTTGCCTTCGGTGCATTTCCTCCCATTCCCGGAACGCCCTGTTCCTCATGTGGCTTGTTTACCGGTTCTTCTTCCACCGGCTGCTGTTTTGATTTTAAACGTTCGATGGCTTCATCGATTGCTTTCTGCTTTTCTTCTTCTGTCATTTTATCACCTCATCGATTTTTCTATCTAAATGGACTGTTCTTTCTTCTTTTCAAAAATCTCTTTTAACGACTGCGTATAAGGAGCCCTTGCGATTCCGTACTCCGTAACGATTCCGGCAATCAACTCATGATCCGTTACGTCAAAGGCCGGATTAAATACCTTAACCCCGGCAGGCGCCATAGGCTTTTCATACCACATATCCGTTACTTCTTTTCCGTCTCGCTGCTCGATTACAATATCATCACCGCTTGCACAGTTCATATCAATGGTGGAAGTCGGTGCTGCAATATATACAGGCACTCCGTAACGTTTTGCAACCGTAGCCACCACGGATGTTCCGATTTTATTTGCAGTATCACCGTTTGCAGCAACACGGTCACAGCCAACGAATATAGCGTTGACCTTTCCCTGCTTCATTAAAGCCGCAGACATATTATCACACAAAAGTGTGGTATCAATTCCTGACTCATACAATTCAAAAGAGGTGAGTCTTGCGCCCTGTAAAAGAGGTCTGGTTTCATCACAATAAACCCGAAGATTCATACCTCTTTCCTTTGCCACATAAATGGGAGACGTTGCAGTACCATATCGAACGGTTGCAAGTTTTCCGGCATTGCAATGGGTTAAAATACCGTCTCCGTCCTTGATTAACTCCACACCATATTCGCCGATTTTTTTGCATACGCGAATATCCTCATCGCGAATCTCGATTGCCATTGTCTCTAAGGCTTTTAGCTGTTCCTCCCTGGATTTGCCTCGACATGCATCCAGGCAATTCTCCATCCGATTTAGTGCCCAGGAAAGATTCACTGCCGTTGGTCTTGAGGAATTTAAGTATTCCTTTTTTTCTTGAAACGCGCGGTAGAATTCCTCCTCGCCCGGGTAGTCATCGGAAATATCCTTTGCAATCACATAAATACCAAACGCAGCAGCCACCCCAATAGCCGGTGCTCCCCGAACCTCCAGTTTGTAAATAGCTTCCCAGATTTCCTTTGGATCTCTTAACTTTTTAAGAACCACCTCACCGGGAAGTTTGGTTTGGTCGATTATTACCACCGCATTTTCTTGAAGGTCAATATCTACGGTATCTATCTCCATTATATTCATAAAAATTATCTCCACTAAAAAGTCCGATCCACTATGGCATTCCAAAACGGATCGGACTTTTATCTCTCACATATCTCTCGTATTACGATCTCTTATATTTCTTTACATTACTTCTTTTTTACCGATGGTAACAATCTGTACGATAACGGTACTCAAAACCAAATTGATTGCCAATTCAACCACAAAGTTTAAACCAACGATACCAAGTAACAAATATGCGGCACCGTTTTCATATCCTGCTGCTGCAGCCCACTCTGAAATGGTTGGGTAAAAGAAAATAAAACAACCGATTATAAAAATACCTGTATTAACAACCGGAGCGGCTATACCGGCTACAACGGTAGCAAACATCTTGTTTGAAATTTTTACGATTGATGCGTAAACAACACCAGCCACAAGACCTGCTACAGTACCTTTCACAAGAACAGTAACAATGGTACCCGGAATACTGATTGCCAAAAACGCACCCGCATCTGTAAGCAAAACGACTACCGAAAATACGAATCCAAGCCAAGCTCCTGCCTTCCATCCGTAAAGAGCAGCGCCAACAATAATCGGTACCAATACTAATGTGATACAAAACATCCCGAAACGTACGTTTAATGCCAATGCCTGTAAAACAATGACAATTGCAGTCAAAAGTCCCATTCCAACGATGGTTTTTGTGTTCATCTTCATTCAATTTTCCTCCATGTTTCTATTCCCAAAACCTTATTATAAAAGTTTCCGACGGGATATATTACAACAGGGATATATTAGCAGAATTTGCCTATGATTACAACGATTCGAAAGTTTTTAAACAGATACAATATTATAAAAATGTAAGCAGGACGATAAGCCGGGTTATGTCGTGCGTGATCATCTATCTCTGATACCGATGTTGCCACCGGCCTTTAGCGACCAACCTGAAGCTGGCGGGCCACGTACGCTTCGTTTCGGTCTTGCTTCGAATGGGGTTTACATGGCTTTCCTTGTTACCAAAGAAACGGTAGTCTCTTACACTGCCTTTCCACCCTTACCACAAAGTGGCGGTATATTTCTGTTGCACTAGCCTTGGAGTCACCTCCACCGGACGTTATCCGGCATCCTGCCCTGTGAAGCCCGGACTTTCCTCAATCGCGCCCTTTCGGGACTTGCGATTGCGATCACGTGTCCTACTTACATAATTATCCAATTGTTATTTACAAAGATCTGTCGCACGCTTAATTGCGTCATCAATATGAGGACAGAAGTTGTCGCTTCCTATCATATCATAAAATCCGGCTTTTTTCATCGTCCGCATGGGCTGTTCATTTACATGAGAAAATACCATGGTTACGCCTTGGCGAACGCATCTTTCGTGAAGGCTTTCCAAAGAATGCATTGCGGTTGCATCCAACGCCGGAACGGAACGCATTCTGATTACCAGAACCTTTGTAAAATCCTTTAAAGACATTTGCGAGATCAAATCCGCTGCTCCGAAAAACATAGGGCCGGAAATCTCGTATACACGAACCTGACGCGGAACCACTTTGTATTCGATATCATCCGGATCCGTATCCTGGTCAAAATATTTCCAGCCGGTAAGGGTTGCCTCATCTGCCATTCTCTTCATCAAAAGAACACAGGCAAGTACAATACCTACTCCGATTGCCACTACCAAATCGAAGCAAACCGTAAGTACAAATGAAACAACAAGTACTGCAATATCACTCTTCGGAGCGGTCTTTGACAAATGTACAAAGGTTCTCCAGCCACACATGTTATATGCAACAATAAACAAAATTGCGGCAATGGTCGGCATCGGAATCAAAGATGCATAAGGCATCAATACCACAAGCATTAACACCAAAACGATGGAATGAACAATTCCGGCAATCGGCGTGCGACCACCGTTTTTAATATTGGCTGCGGTTCTTGCAATGGCACCTGTTGCCGGGATTCCTCCAAATAATGCAGAGCCGATATTTCCAACTCCCTGGGCAATCAATTCCTGATTACTTCTGTGATGGGCATTAATCATGGAATCCGCAACTACACAGGAAAGCAAAGATTCAATTGCAGCAAGAACGGCAATGGTAAATCCGTTGGATGCAGCATCTCTTACTGCAGACAAAGAAAACTCCGGAATCTGAAGGTGTGGAAGTTCTCTTCCGATGGTGTATAAATCACCGATGGTATTAACATGTAATTTCAAGCCAAATACCAGCGCAATTCCTACAAACACAGCTATCAAAGAAGCCGGGATTACCTCTCCCACCTTCGGAATAAAAGGCCAAAGAATCAAAACAGCCAAAGAAATCAATCCAACCATCAATGCCTGTGTATTTAAGGTATCGATACTTCCGGCAATGGCCTTTACCTTATCTATGGTTTCAATGGTAGAAATTCCCTTTGGAAATGTAAGTCCAAGGAAGTCCTTTACCTGCCCGATAACAATGGTAACTGCGATACCTGCGGTAAATCCGGTTGTAATGGTATAGGGAATAAATCGAATCAAACTTCCCAGACGCAAAAGTCCCATCAAAATCAAAAGAATACCGGCAAAAATTGTTGCAAGCGCAAGACCGGACATGCCGTTTTTAGCAACAATTCCTGCTACTATAGTAGCAAATGCCGCCGTAGGTCCGGCAATCTGCACTCGGCTTCCACCAAAAGCTGAAATAATAAATCCTGCAATAATCGCAGTATAAATACCCTCACTGGGTCCCACGCCGGAAGCAATGGCCAATGCGATGGATAAAGGAAGTGCTATAATTGCCACGATAATACCGGCAACCAAATCCTTTAAAAACTGCTCCTTTGAATAGTTTTTCATAGTGGTAACCAACGCCGGAACCAATCTGTCGTTTCTCATTAAAAACTCCTTATCTATTTACACTTAATCAACACAAATAAAAGGCTGTTGTTTAAACAGCCTTTCAAGTGTAATACCATTTGCAATTTTTTTCAATAGGTCTATTTTAACCAGTTTTCTTCAAATCGTTCTGCCGGAAGCGGCTGTCCAAAATAAAATCCCTGTATGTAATCGCAGCCCAGTTCTACCAAGCAGTCCAATTGATCCTTTGTTTCCACACCTTCGGCATTGACCTTAAGGTTTAGTCCCTGTGCCATGGAAATAATTCCGCCCACAATAACCTTACCATTCTTATGATTCAAAAGAATATCCGTCAGTTCTTTAGAAAGATCAATACGATCAAATCGAATATTTAACAAATTTTTAAAGGATGCATAACCAACACCAAAATTATCCACAGATACGGTAACCCCCGCATCCTTCAATTCGGAAATAATATTGGAATTTTCCACAGCTCCGTGTAATGCCACACTCTCTGACATCTCCACGTCAATCCACGCCGGGTCAACGCCCATTTCTTTCATAATATAAAGGAAGGTGTCTGTAAAGTATTCTTCCTGCAATTCCTTTTGTGAAATGTTGATACCCATTTTTAAGTTTTTGCCATAGGTCTGGTTCCAAGAAATAATCTGAAAAAATGCCTGACGAACAATCCACTCTCCCATGGCCGGCATGATTCCCAGTTTCTCGGCAATCGGAATAAACTCTGCCGGAGGAATAAATCCAAGCTCATCATCTTTCCAACGAAGCAGTGCCTCCATACCGATTAACTCTCCGGTGGATGCAACCACCTGCGGCTGATAATAGAGTTCCAAACTCGTCTCAAAATCCAAATTCTGGAGTTTATTTCCAATTAAGTTTTCTCTTTGCATCTTTGGAATTATGCTTGAATCAAAGAAAGCACATACCGACATATTTCCGTTGAGGCTTAAGCCTACACGAACCGACTCGGCACAGCTCATCAACTGATCAATATCCGGTGTATCATCCGGATACATGGCAGCACCGATTTTGAAGGTTACGCGAATAATCTTTTCGTTTGCTTCATAAGGACGATCCAACACACCGGTCAAATAATCCGCAAATCTTGCAGAATCCACTTCATGGCCTTCATCCACGCAAAGAATCATAAACTGATCCCCATCCAAACGGAAGGCGGTAATTCCCATCTCTTCAATGGACAAAAGTCTTCGACCCACTTCCGCAAGAATCTGATCGGCCGCATCCGCTCCATAGGTATCAATAATCATCTTAAACATATGAATATCAAGAGAATAAAGGATTAAGCGACTGTCCTTATGCTCTACCTTTAACTTCTCGCGATAATTATTCCAAGCCCGGCGATTCTTCAAGCCGGTCTGGATATCCAAAATCGAAGCATTTGCAAGCTTCTCATTTACCTCGGTTAGTTCCTCATCCTTTTGAACGATGATATCTTCATTGATTTCATTGGTACGAAGCACCTTTGCTAAAAGGAAATATGCAATACCGGCGATTACAAGCATTAAAAATCCGTATGCGCTTAAGGCATTCATAACAAAAAGCCAAAGACCGAAAAGCAAAAATACAATAGCCAGCATAACCCCCGGTTTTCCGCTCTGCGGACCTTCTTTCTTTACTTCCTGGGCATCCATCACATCAGAAATGGATTGTGTGGAATAAGCAATACCAAGTAACACCATACTTAAAAGATAAATGGCATCCGCCAATAAGCCGGAAGGATCTTCTCCAACTGCTTCCATCATGGTATAGCGAATATCACTGATGCCGTAGATAAAGAAACTATCCAGGACAAAAATACCGTACAAACTTAATCGATTATCGGAATGGTTTGCCGCAATCACCAGGAAAAATACAATGATAAACATAGCAACAATCATTCTAAAGTACGTCATAAATCCAAATGCATTTACTACGAATTTAGAGCTTGTAACCAATTGGAAAATGGAAACACTGATGACAACCGTTGCCACCGTACAAAGGAAAGCATTTACAAAGAGACGAAGCAAATCCTTTTTGGTAAAGTGAACAAAGCCAAATGCCAAAAGACCCGCAACATAGATATAACTGGTCATGTTATACAGCGGATTGGTAATGTTATATAACTGTTCATCCGTAATCTTTCCAAGATCACAAATCACATAGAACACATCCCCAATCATCCAAAAGATGGGGCCAAGTGCGATCAAAGAAATGGGAACGCGATATTTTCGATTTACAAAGGAGGTTAAGCCGACGGAAAGTGCGACGGATAAACAACAGAATCCGGAAAGCGTATCAGATAACGCTCCCTCAGCAAGAAACAACGCTGCGATATATGCCAAGAATAAAGCAACCGACAACGCTGCAAATGAAGTACGTAGTTTTCTGTACATAGTTTATGCCCTCCCCAATACTATCTACACACTCCGATTATATCAAATCTTTTTTTAAAAATACACTGTTTTCATTATCCATAAATGGAAAAATCAAAAAGGTGGTTGGGAATTCCCAACCACCTTAAATAATTAAAAAGAAAAGACGTAATTTTTACAATCCATCACTGAATCGAACAACAAGAGAAGCGTCCTGATATGCGCTATCCCAATCACGTCCTCCCAGTCCATTCATAACACCACCAATGTTAACGGAACCGGTTGAAACAACAAATTTAGATACATCTGCAGAAAGACCATTGTGATCCGTGTGATAATGATTAAATCCTTGCTCCGGATCATATTTACCATGGCCCTTAATCTTAATATTATCAAAACGGGCATCCACAGAATCTCCGTCTAATCTTGCAGCACCCTCTACTGCACAATACAATGTACCATTTTTAAGTCCTTCATTATACTGAGCACCTACAAAATTATTGTCAAGGTAAAACTCACACCATCCGTCCTTATAAGTTATCATCATATGATGCCATTCTCCGGTAGTTGAAAGTCCATAACGAGTATACGTCTGTCCGCCAGGTCCATTATGTGCAACATTTTCTACCAAATATGCTGTCTGTCCTGTATAAGGAGCTGCTGCACAGGAATCATACTGAATTCCCCAGCTGATTGCTGATGTAGCAGTCTGCATAGTAAGTTTTGCATGATATCCACTTCCAGATCCTGCCAAAAAAACATCAGCTTCAAGTGAAGCATAAGAATCAACAGTTGCGATACCTGCCCTCTCTGGAAGTTCCGGCAAAGCAACTGAACCTGGATCAATATTTAATGCATACCAAGCCAAGCCCTCATCATTCCAACCCTTTGTTGAAACAATTTCTTCTATTTCATTATAATTTGCTGTATAATGATGTGCTCCAACAGGTACGTTTGGAAGAAAAGCACGATATAATGGTGTTGTTCCATCCATCTTGGTCTTTACAGCCTGACAAAGAATCCCTTCATCTCTCCAGCCCTTATTTTGTATACAATCCTGTCTTTCTTCCTCACTTACGGTATAGTGATGATCTCCAAGTCCTGGATGGAATAATCGGTAAACCGGTTGTGTGTACTCGGATTCCGCAGGTGCAACCCATCCGCATCCTTCCGCATTCCATCCTTTCAAGTAAAGTTCTTCTCGTTCTTGAGCACTTGTAGTGTAAAAATGCTCTCCTGTTCTCGTATTAAACATACGATAAACAACTACATAGTTGTCCGACAGATTTGCAGCCTTCACTTGTGTACAGGGCATAGCACCAAACACCATAAAAAATGATAGTGCCAATGCCAGTAACCATTTGCATTTTTTCATAGTCTTTCTCCTCACTTTTTTAATTACTCATCAACTCAAAACAGAGCTGCCGCAAATACAATTATATCATGCTTAATATACACGTCAAGACGTCCCCCTCGTTGTACAACCAATATAGCAATACGAGCCGATTACCGCGTGATTTAAAACCTGATACGCCCGGTTTTTCCATCCGTAATGAACGATAAACCTGGGAATCATCGTGCCGTTTTGATTCAATCCATAAGCCAAAACCGCGTGATTTAAGCGATTTTTAATATCACTTAAATCTTCCTTATGCCGCGGAAGATTTCCGAACAAAATCACCGGCGCCCCGTTTTTTACTCTTTTATATGCACCCAGACGAAAGAGTCCAAAATGTGCCTTTGCCGGAATATGGTATTCCTCAAAATAACAATTTAAAACCTTTGCCACCGACCAGCCCCAGGAACGATTTACGGAAGCGTACTGAATCAACTTGTCCTGCAGGGTATAGCCCGTTGTCAAAAGTTTCCCGTCCTTACCGAAAAACTCGGGAGGAATTACTTTTTCAAACAACACTCCCGGTTCTTTATGATAATAGTATAAAAGCATACATGCGGCCGTATAGCCGCATGTATCATACTTATTTTCGGGATATACCATCCACCGGATATTTCTCCACCCGGGAATATAGGTAATCCGTGGTTTTTTAACAGATTTATCAGATTTCTTCCACATAGTTTACAAATTCCAGATTATTCAGGTTTTCAAACAATTCCTGATGAGAATGCTTTGAACCGAAATCCACTTCAATCATAAGAGCTACATCCGTACCGGACAGTGTCTTATCCTTTGTTTTGTTGATGGAGTTAATGGTATAGCCATATTCCAAAAGCTTTTTACGGAGTTTCTTCACACCGGAAGTTTCTTCCACTTCCACGTACATGCTGACATATCTGCTTCGCTCTTCAATTTTAATCGTAAGCTTCATCAAAACAAGATTTGCCAACATAACCAAAAGGAAACAGGTAAATCCTACAGAAATGTATCCCGCTCCAAAGGCCATACCCATACAAGAAGCCACCCAAAGAGAAGCGGCTGTCGTAAGTCCTTTGATTTGGTTTCTGCCGGTAACAATGATGGTACCTGCACCCAAGAAGCCGATACCGCTGACTACGCCGGCAGGAATTCGGCTGACATCCGCATTAAATCCGTTCATTCCCGCAAGATATAAATTCAAAACTGCTGCAACAGCAGAGCCGAGACTGACCAGCGCAAAGGTTCGGATACCTGCGCTGTGGCGTCTGACCACCCGCTCCCATCCAATCAAACTTCCGCAAATCGTAGCCATAATCAAGCGAATCAAAACCGCTGCATCATCCATGCCTTGTAAATATGCAAGCATTTCTTCCATATGTATATCCCCTTCTCTTCACTTTTCTTTTATTCTACAATACTTCTTTGCGTAAAGAAAATCCTTTTTAGTTCAGCGCCTCTTTTAACACTTTCAGATTCTCTTCCATAACGGAAAGATATGTCGTGCCGTTTTTTATATCCTTCAAAGCCACTGACTGCATAGAGTCCAATGTTAAAACTTTCTTATCCTTAGATGCGGAATTTAAAATAATGGTCTTTGCAATCTCCTCATCACTTCCGTCGATTACCATCACCGCCGGAAGTTCCAACTCGTCCGATTTATCACACAAGAAAGATATGGTAGAAAAACTAGCCTCTGTTTCTGCAGAGCAACCGATAAATGCCGCATAATAGTTCAAGCCATAGTCATCTGTCAAATAGCGGAAAGGAAAACGATCCGCAAACAAAAGGATATTTCGTTTTGCTTTCGCCACCATTTCTTCATACTGCTTGTCTAAAGAAGAAAGTTCTTTTTTGTAGGAAGCCGCATTGGTTTCATAGATATCCTTATGAGCTTCATCCTTCCCGGAAACAGCCTCTGTAATGGCATCTACAAACAAGGACGCGTTTTTCAAAGAAAGCCAAACATGTTCATCATACTCCGGTCCTTCTTCCTCTTCGCCCTCATCTTCCTCTTCCTCAGTTTCCATACCCTCTACAAACTCTTCCTCTTTGGCAGCATCTCCCAAAACCTCCATAAGATTGATGGCTGTAAGGTTTGGATTTACCGCCTGATTCAAGGCGTCTTCCACCCATTCATCAGACTCGCCGCCCACATAAACAAATATATCGCAGGAAGAAATCCGTAAAATATCTTCAGGTGTCGGCTGGTAACTGTGCATATCCGTACCATTATCCAACAGCAACGTTACTTCAAAGGCATCCGAGTTTTCGCCAAGTACGTTCATGACCCAATCATACTCCGGGAAAATAGTGGTTACGATTTGCATCTTGCTTTCATCCGAAAAATTGTTTTTTGACGCCGTATTCTTGCAACCCACAAGCATTCCCACGGTCAGGGTGAATGTCAGTAACAATGCCAAAGTCTTTTTCATGATTTCATCCTCCGTTTGATATTTCATAGTTAGAAAAGAAGCGCCTTCCCCTACGAAAGACGCCCCCATTATTATTTTATAATGTGACAGAGAACCGTCCCCCTGTCACCTAGATATGAAGATGTTCGATTTGAACACTCATATTGTTTGCAGCTGAAAAACTGGAAGATTCGGTTTCAAACTGTTTCAGTTTTTGATCCTGTTTCTCAATGTTTTTCAAATTAATTTTGGTTTCTTCTTCAAAGTGATGTCTTGCTGCAGTATTGCGATATTTTCCGTACACGCAGGAAAAAAAGATCAACGCAATTATCACTCCAAACACAGCGCTTAGTCCAAATCCCTTTGTTTCACCTCCGGAACTGGACAGAAGGCAAAATCCAAAGGTAAGCACAAAAACCAGGAAACCGATTAATGCGGAAACGGAAAATATGCGGCTTTTATTAACAGGCACACTTCCGATGGTCTCCTTCGTACGGGCATTTACAGCCACATAATGCGTCAACTGATTATGCGAGCCCGGGTTTTCCACATAGGAATACAGCCACACCGGTAAATATGCTGCCAACCATTTTTCACCTTCTTTTTTTACATCCATCGTCTCCCATTTTACACCTCGGTCATACTCACTTACACTCCGGTTTAGCGCAAACTTTATTGCTTCACGCTCCTGAGAATCCACGATGTTTTGAAGATCTTTTTTATTGGTGTCACGTTTCTCCGAGGTATAACCGTGTAAATAATTGGAATCAAACTTTACACAGTTCTCTGTATCAAAAGGTAAAATCGCGTTTATGATGTTATTTGTCTCATTTTCCGTAGAAGCTCCTGCACGTCTTGCAGAAGACTCCACGGTTAAGTCGTCAATTTCCACATCACATTCGCGCTTAACATTGAAGGACTCCACGGTATAAATAGTCTTTTCCGTTTTGTTGTCCTTACTTCCTTCCGTAACGGTACGATGACTTTTTTCATGCTCACCTACGCCTTCGAAGGTAGCATGTCCTTTCATATCCACAAGCATGTATGGAAAGTATACTCCCATAACATTTTCCGTAGTAAACTCTTCTTTAAACCGCTTATTGGCAAAAAACTTACGATGACCCACATAATCCTCAATAATATTTTTTGCCTCTTCCTTTTTCATGTTAAACGGAAGAATCACATCCGGAACCGTACCGTTTGGCACCTTGGAATTGATGGAAAGCATATTTCTGCACCAATGGCATCTGGCCTGGGAAGATTCCTTTAGGTTAATCACCACTTCCGCTCCGCAGCTGGTACATTTTAAAGTCACCATGGACTCTGCTTCTTTATCGATATCTACGGCACCGCTTCCAAGCTCTTCGCCGGATAAATCACCAACGCCGGCTTTCATCTCTTCCATTACCTCTGGTTGAAAAGTAAAACGGCAGAAGTTACAGCGAAGTTCTCCGGTATTTTCATTGATACTGATATCAGTTGCACCACACTTTGGACATTTGGTCTGTCCGTCCTTGGCACCTGCCCCAGTATCAATAATCTTTTCTTCTGACATGCAAAGTCCCCCTTAACCTAAGAACTTTGCCTTTGCAGCATCAAACTCTTCCTGGGTAATAACACCTGCGTCTAAGAGTTCTTTCATCTGTTTTAATTTGGTAACCGGATCTTCTGCCGGTGCAGCCTGAGCCTGCTGAACACCAACACCTGCAAATCCTGCTCCCTGAGCCGGTTGCTGCATATTGGCCATACCTGCCTGAGCCATGTTCATGCCCATGCCCATAAAGCCCATATTTAATGCGCCATCGCCACCATTTTCTCCGGCTGCCTGCATTCCGCGAGCCAAAGCCTGCTGAGCAAAAGAGTTTCCTCTTGCACCGGAAAGCGCATCTGCTTTCTTAACATCGGAAAGAAGAGCCTTAGAATCTTCGTCATATTCGATAGCTGCGATTGCAACCTTAACGATTTCCAATCCTCTGTCAGACTTCCACTGATATCCGTCTTCTACGACAGAAGATAAAACCTTGGCAAAGCCAAGCTGATCGCTCTGAATTTTTGTCATACGATTCTGTCTTTCAGGATCGTTGGAATATGCAGAAAATGCTGCGGATAAACTTCCCACAACTTCGGTAAAGAGCTGTTCAGCCGCATCATTGTCCATATCAGCAAAATCAAAAATTCTTCCGCTGGTGATGTAGGTTACCGGAACAAATCCTTTTAAGAATGTAATCGGGTCGGTAATCTTAAGAATATAGGTACCGCGAACCATTGCACCAACCTGTGCATTCATGTATGCATCATCCCAATAAATCTCGGACTGTGTGCCAAATTTATTGTTTGGAATTTCTTTTAAATTAATGTAAACAGCCCCCTGTCTTGAGCCCGGTACTCCACCAAACTTAAATCTTTCAAAGGCCTGCTTGATAATACCGTCTACCAATCCACCGCCGGAGAAAATGGACTGTGCATTTAAATCCTCTGACGTAAAGGTATATCCACCAGGTTCAGAAATAAAACCGGTCACTGCATTATCCTGTAATGTGATAAGCGCATATCCATCCGGAACTAAAATCTTACTTCCGTTTGTAATGATTCCTTCAGAACCCTTTGTATTTGAACCACGTCCGGCATTGGTTCCTTTTTGTACTGCAGGAATCACCCCTGCGGTTGCCGGTGCATCAAGTGGCATAATCATATCTAACCACTGATCGGCAAATGTTCCTCCGATAGCACCTGCAAATGCTTTAATAAATCCCATCTTTTCCTCCTCCTTATAAGTTAAGATTCAAACAAATATATTATACACTAAATCCTTTGAGAAAAATATCCTTCAATTACCTTTTTTGCGGATTTTCGCAATAAAAACCCCCGGCGAAAGCGAAGTCCGTCGGGGGCAAAATAGAATATGGGTTCTATTTTTCAAAGTGTGAAAAAGAGGAAGTTAAGCATTGGCTTTCTGCGCCTTAATGCTTTCCGTAAGTGCAGGAACAATCTTGTTCAAATCACCTACGATACCATAATCGGCAACCTCAAAAATCGGAGCTGTCTCATCTTTGTTAATGGCTATGATGATATCACTCTCTTCCATACCTGCTACATGCTGGATGGCTCCTGAAATGCCGATTGCGAAATATACATTTGGACGAACGGTTTTACCGGTCTGTCCTACCTGTAAGTCTTTTGGTTTCCAACCGTTATCTACAACTGCACGTGAGCAGGAAACGGTTCCGCCAAGTGCTTCTGCCAAATCTTCCAAAATCTTGAAGTTTTCCGCAGAACCAACACCACGTCCACCGGAAACCAAAATCTTTGCTTCCATAATGTCTACTTTCTTTCCAACTTCTTTAACGATGTCTAAGATTTCAACATACTTGCAGTTTTCGGTTAAATCCGGCTTGAATTCAATAATATCTGCCTTTGCACCCTTCTTTGGCTCGAGCTTAATCATAACGCCCGGACGAACGGTTGCCATCTGAGGACGGTTATCCGGACATGCGATGGTTGCGATGGTATTTCCACCAAACGCAGGACGAGTCATAAGAAGCTGGTTCTTCTTCTGCTGGTCTTCCGGCGCATTGAGTGGGAAGTTACCGATTTCAAGAGAAGTACAGTCTGCCGTAAGACCGGTTTTCACTCTTGCGGATACGGTAGGTCCAAGGTCACGGCCGATTGCGGTTGCACCGACAAGCACAATTTCCGGTTTAAATTCATTGATAACACCGGAAAGAGCCTGTGCATACGGCTCGGTACGATAATCCTTAAGCTTTGGATCATCCACTACGATTACGTGGTCAGCGCCGTACTCAGCCAACTGATCTGCCAAATCTTTTATATCGGAACCGATTAATACAGCTGTAACATCAGTTCCCAAATCATTTGCTAATTCTTTACCCTTACCAATAAGTTCGAATGCAACGCCCTCTAATTTGTGGTCTACTTGCTGAGCAAAGGTAAATACTCCCTTATATTCTTCTAAAGACATATTCTTACCACCTTTCTTAGATTACGTGCTTCTCGTTTAACTTATCCATAATGTACTTAACAGATTCGGTAGGATCTAAGTTTACGGTTTCACCCGCACCCTTACGTACCTTATCGGATGCTTTTGCAATCTTTGTAGGAGAGCCTGCAAGACCGATATCACCGTCATCCAAATCCTTTAAGTCATTACGTCCCCAAACGGTAACTTCTTTTTCAAACGCATCGAAGATTCCGCCCGGAGTCATGTAACGTGGAGTAATCTCTTCTGAAAGGCAGGTAACAAGTGCCGGCATCTTAGCTTTTAATTTGTGTGTACGGTCATCATACTGACGCTGTACGATTACGCTGTCGCCTTCTACCTGAACATCTGCGGCATAAGAGATAACCGGAATACCAAGATGTTCAGCAATCTGAGGACCAACCTGAGCGGTATCACCATCGATAGCCTGACGTCCGGTAATGATTAAGTCATAATCCAAGTTTCTGATTCCCGCAGCGATGGTGGAGGAAGTTGCCCAAGTATCGGCACCACCCAACACACGGTCGGTAATAAGTACACCCTTGTCGGCACCCATTGCAAATGCTTCACGCAGAACTGCATCTGCATCCGGGATACCCATGGTAACTACCGTAATCTCTGCTCCTGTTTTTTCTTTAATCTGAAGTGCAACTTCAAGGCCGGCCTTATCGTCCGGGTTCATAACTTTGTCCATTGCACCTCTGTTTAAGGTTCCATCCGGGTTAAATACAACACCGTTTTTGGTATCCGGAACCTGTTTTACACATACAACGATTTTCATTTATTCGTCCTCCTACTTAAGTAATGCTCCGGAAATAACCATTCTCTGTACTTCGGATGTACCTTCGTAAATCTCGGTAATCTTAGCATCGCGCATCATACGCTCAACATCGTACTCTCTGGTATAACCATATCCACCATGTAACTGAACTGCCTTTGTGGTAACTGCCATTGCTGCTTCTGCAGCAAAGAGTTTTGCCTGTGCAGCTTCCACAGAGTAAACCTTCTGTGTCTGCTTCGCCATTGCTGCTTTGTAAACAAGCATCTTAGCAGCTTCCATACGGGTTGCCATATCAGCAAGCTGGAACTGTGTATTCTGGAACGCACCAATCGGACGACCAAACTGTTTTCTCTCTTTTACGAAATTAATCGTAGCTTCCAAAGCTCCTTCACCAATTCCAAGAGCCTGAGTAGCAATACCGATTCGACCACCGTCCAATGTATGCATTGCCATACCAAAGCCCTTTCCTCTGATTCCGAGGAGGTTTTCCTTTGGAATTCTGCAGTCTTCGAAGATTAATTCATAGGTTGCAGAACCGCGGATACCCATCTTCTTTTCTTTTGTTCCGAAAGAAAATCCCGGTGTACCTTTTTCTACAATAAATGCTGAGAAACGTTTATTCTTACGTCCCTTTGCATCTTCAAGAACATCAGTTACCGCAAATACAATATAGATATCTGCATATTTACCGTTTGTGATAAAGCACTTAGATCCGTTTAATACCCAAGAATCTCCATCTTCTACGGCCTTGGTCTGAGCACCCTGTGCATCTGTACCGGCACCCGGTTCGGTAAGTGCGAAAGCTCCAAGCTTTTCGCCCTTTGCCAAAGGTACTAAGTATTTCTGCTTCTGCTCTTCTGTTCCGTAAGTAAGAATCGGATCACAGCAAAGGGATGTATGTGCGGAAACAATAACACCTGTGGTACCGCATACTTTTGAAAGTTCTTCTACGCAAAGAACATATGTCAAAGTATCGCAGCCCTGTCCGCCATACTCCTTCGGAATCGGAATTCCCATGAATCCAAGCTTTTGCATTTTCTTTACTGTCTCTTCAGGGAACTGCTCTAACTCGTCGGTTTCCTGAGCCAATGGCTTTACTTCCTTCTCTGCGAATTCCGCAAAGAGCTGGCGAGCCATCTCATGTTTTTTATCTAATGTAAAATCCATGTGTATTCTCCTTCCTTATTTCGCATCCATCGGTGTCTTTGTTCTGTCAGGATTGTAAATGTAGAATCCCTTTCCGCTCTTAACACCTAAGTTGCCACCGCGAACCATCTTACGAAGAAGTGGGCACGCACGATATTTAGAATCTCCCGTTTCGTTGTAAAGTACATCCATGATTGCAAGGCAAATATCCAAACCAATGAAGTCTCCCAATTCCAAAGGTCCCATCGGATGATTTGCACCAAGCTTCATAGCGGTATCGATACCTTCTACATCGGAAACACCTTCCATCTTGATGAATGCTGCTTCGTTGATTAAAGGAATCAGGATTCTGTTAACAACAAAGCCGGCTGCTTCATTTACCTGTACCGGTGTCTTTCCGATTTCCTCAGAAATCTTCTTAATGGTATCAACCGTTTCCTGTGGTGTATTTACACCTGCGATTACTTCGATTAATTTCATACGGTCTGCCGGATTGAAGAAGTGCATACCAATCATTGGACGCTTCAAACCGTTTCCGATTTCTGTAATAGATAAAGAAGAAGTATTGGAAGCAAAAACACAAGAATCCTTGCAGATCTCATCCAACTCTTTAAATGTGGTCTTCTTTACTTCCATATTTTCAAATGCAGCTTCTACGATTAAATCTGCATCTTTGCAAAGATCCTCTTTTAAACCCGGAGTAATCTTAGCCAAAATTGCATCTACAGCAGACTGCTCCATTTTCCCTTTTTCAACCAAACGAGCGTAGCCTTTTGCAATCTTATCCTTGCCGCCATCAGCCCATTCCTGCTTAATATCACAAAGATATACTTCATAACCTTCTGTCTGAGCAAATGCCTTAGCAATGCCCTGTCCCATGGTGCCCGCACCAATAACGCCTACTTTCATGTTTTATTCCTCCTAAAAAAGTGTTAATAAATATCGGTCATAAGGATGATTATGATTTCCGAGAGACACCGCAGAGCGGCTCCGAATACACTGTGTATGTCTGTTGGCCTGACGACCTTAGAAGTCAGGACTTTACAGACATTCACCGGGATGAGGCGAAGCGGCGTCGGTGCCGAGGAAATCATACATCATCCTATGAATGAATTATTATTTGTGGATAATATAAAGCCGCGTTAGTCGCGTTCTACGATGGTTGCGCATCCCATACCACCGCCGATACAAAGTGTTGCTAATCCCTTCTTTGCTCCGCTCTTCTGCATTTCATGAAGAAGTGTAACAAGAATACGGCATCCGGAAGCTCCAACAGGATGTCCAAGTGCGATTGCACCACCGTTTGGATTCAACTGTTTTTCAACATCAATACCTAAGTCTTTTCCAACAGCTACAGACTGTGCTGCAAATGCTTCGTTTGCTTCGATGATATCGAAATCAGAAATCTTCATTCCTGTCTTAGCCATAACTTTATTAACTGCTGCAACAGGTCCGATTCCCATAACTTCCGGACGAACACCTGCAAGTGCACCTGCTACGAAAGTTGCCATCGGAGTAACACCTAACTCTTTTGCTTTTTCCTCAGACATAACAACGATTGCTGCTGCACCATCGTTGATTCCTGAAGCATTACCTGCTGTAACAAAACCATCTTTGTTAATCGGTCTCATGCTGGCAAGTTTTTCAAGAGTAACATCAGGTCTAGGACCTTCATCTGTATCAAAGATAACAGTTTCTTTCTTTTTCTTAACCTCAACCGGAACGATTTCATCCTTAAATGCACCGGTTTCCTGAGCCTTCTTGCATTTTTGCTGTGAATTATATGCAAACTCATCCAACTCTTCACGGGTAAGTCCCCATTCTTTACAGATGTTATCTGCTGTCTGAATCATGTGATAATCATTGAATGCATCCCAAAGGGCATCCTTTACCATGGTATCCACCAAAGCACCCTGGCTTGCTGACGGCCATGTCATACGATATCCGTAACGTCCCTGAGGAATTGCGTATGGAGCCATAGACATGTTTTCCATACCACCTGCGACAACAACATCAGCATCACCTGCCATAATCATCTGTGCTGCCTGGTTAACGCAGTTAAGTCCGGAACCGCAAACAACATTTGTGGTAACTGCCGGAACTTCGATTGGAAGTCCTGCCTTAATAGATGCCTGACGAGCAACGTTTTGTCCCTGTCCTGCCTGAATAACGCAGCCCATGTAGACATGCTCAACGTCGCTTGGCTTAATGCCTGCACGATTTACAGCTTCCTTGATAACGATTGCTCCAAGGTCAGCAACCGGAATTGTGGAAAGTGATCCTCCCATGGTTCCGATGGCCGTACGACAAGCGCCGGCTAAAACAACTTTTTTACCCATATTCTTTTCTCCTTTATATAAGTATTTCCTGCCCGATTCATTTTTTCATTCCGTTAAATATTTAACAAACGAAGGTCAAAAAAAAGAATCGCGGCCTCACGATGCTTTGATATTATCACAAAACAAAACACATCGCAAGGGGATTCTTTCGACAACACGTGTGTAAAATTTCAAATTGTCTGAATTTTATACACAACTGCCTGTTAAGAAATTAACAGACAAACCGCCCTCTCTATGATAAACTACCATACAAAGGAAAATGTAAAAATGTTGCAAAGGAGAAAATGATGCTATACTTTTCATGCGATTACGCCGAAGGGTGCCACCCAAAGGTTTTAGAGGCTTTAACAAACACAAACATGATTTCCACGCCGGGATATGGTGAAGATTGTTTTTGTAAAGAAGCAAAACAGAAAATAAAAGACTATATTAATTGCCCGGATGCGGATATCTACTTTTTAGTCGGCGGAACCCAGACAAATCAAGTAGTAATCGACTCCATGCTTTCTAATTATGACGGAGTCATCGCCCCAGACACCGGCCATATAGCAGCTCATGAAGGCGGTGCCATTGAATACAGCGGGCACAAAGTCATCACTCTGCCGACTCATGATGGTAAATTACATGGAAATGAACTAAAAAACTATCTCGAAACCTTTTACGCTGATGAAAACTGTGAACATATGGTAAACCCCGGTATGGTATATATCTCTTACCCTACAGAATACGGCACCCTATATACCAAAAAGGAACTTAATGAACTATCTTGTATCTGTCAAAGATTTCATATCCCTCTTTTTATTGACGGAGCGCGATTATCATACGGTCTGGCTGCTCAAAACGAGCTTGTTATGGCAGACATTGCAACCTATGCAGATGTATTTTATATTGGTGGGACCAAAGCCGGGGCTCTTTTCGGAGAAGCTGTCGTATTTACAAGGAAAAACACTCCCAAACACATGATTACCCAAATCAAGCAGCACGGCGCCCTTTTAGCCAAAGGTCGTTTGCTTGGAGTACAATTTGATACATTATTTACAGATGATTTATACCTTTCCATGGGAAAGCACGCCATTCAAATGGCAAATATCATCCGCGAAGATTTGCAAAAAAAAGGATATAAATTCTACATTGAAACCCCTACCAATCAAATCTTCATTGTAATGGAAAACCAAAAACTTGATGAATTAAAGGATTCCCTGTCCTATGGTTTCTGGGAAAAATACGACGAAACCCACACAGTCATCCGTATCGCCACCAGCTGGGCCACAACTATGGAATCTGTAGAAGAGTTAAAACAGATACTATAATGAAATTTCCATAAAAAAAGAATTGACCGCCCTGACAAGAGAATCGGTCAATTCTTTGATTCTATATTATTCCAATATACCTTTATTTAAGCATCAAAAAAACAAGCAATAAACCTGACCTTAAAAGACTAATTCAACGTCATCATATTCTTTTCAATTTCTTTTACTTTATCAATATCCAAATCCAAAAGATCTGCAACTTCTTCACATGACATATGCTTGGAAAGAAGTTTGGTAACGTGCAAAGTCAAGGTAGACTCTCTGCCTTCCTCTCTACCAACAGCCATCCCCTCACGATAGGATCTCTTTGCAGGATAATCTAATAATTCACCGCCCATAACACGTTCTCCTTCCTCAATCACTTTCCTATACTTCTTCGCGAGCAAACGTAGCACTTCCCGTGAAGATGTTATAATACACTGCTTTTCCATCTCGTCGATTTTGCCCGCATAATACAATTCTTCCAATCTACAAATAATAGATTTGTATTCATCCATCAGATTTTTACGTTTTTCTTCATTTTTATTATACAACGAAAGTTCCTTTTCATGTATAAAAACATAAAAAGGCAAGAAAAACAAAAGATGTTTTTCAAAGATAGAATCCAAAGAATACTCTTGAATCTTTATTACGGGAATCTCTCGAATCAGTTCTTGGTCTCCATCCCTAATCACCATTTGTAACATATCCGGTGTATTCTTCGTATACCGCAAATAAATCACTGCGCTTTTAGGGACTTCCACAAACATTTTTCCGTCTTCCGTTTCGACGTTATTTAGTACTATTTGCATATCATACTGAAACATTCGAATCAAAAGTTCCTGGCTATCGGGATTAGATTCACATTCAATGTGATATTTTACTCTCTGATTTCCAATCACCATAAAATTTGAATCTGTAATGCGAATAATTTGCTCATCTTCAGGGGTTGTAATCATCTGTTCATTTGGGAAAATTTCTACCCTTGCATCTAGTGGATAGTTTTCGTGAAAGACTTCATTCACCACAGGAATTAATAGTTTTGGACAATCCATTTCCATCGTTCGAAATGCATTGTCATAAGCGTGCTCCATACATTTTCCTCCTCCAAAATATTTATAAATCTAACAACCGGGAATGGTGGCTGAATCGCCTCGAATCCATAGATTAGATTCTCCTGACAAGAAAAATATAAGTGGATTTGTGGTAAATGTAAATGGATTTGCCAAAGATTTAATAAATTTTTAATAATTCCACTATCCCATAGCGAATAGTAAAACAAAAGGTGCCTATGATAACTATATCTGTTCCAAGTGAATTGGTGTAGCTCTTAGTGATGCGGAACCTTCTGAGCTGGAACAGATATTGTTATCATATGCACCTATAGTTTTATTAATCAATGTCGCTCAGCAACAACACTACTAAATCCCAAGGAATTTCTTTACTACCGCTTCCATCTCGTCTACTTCACAAACTGTGGTGTGACGAACAGGAGCGGATTTGATTTCCTCGATGGCATTTGGAATCTCCACATTTGCAATCTTAGACAAATCCTCAGTCAGTTCCAAATCGGACTTATTTACATCGGAGGCACCGATGGCTTCCATTACGCTTCTGGTAAACTTGAACGGACTTGCGGTGGATGCAATCACACATGGCTTATCATCGCCGGTTTCATTCTTAAACTTACGATATACGGCAGAAGCAACCGCAGTATGGGTATCGAGCACATAACCGGTATCTTCGTAAAGGCGCTTAATCTCTGCACCGGTCTCCGCTTCTGTAGCAAAGTTTCCATAGAAATCGGAAAGCTTCGCCTTCATCTCCGGTGTAATTTCGTACTTTCCATCTTCCACAAGGGACTTCATCAAAGATGCATTCTTTTCATCATCGCAGGAAGCAATTTCATAAATCAAACGCTCCAAGTTGGAAGAAATTAAAATATCCATGGACGGAGAATTCGTCAATTTAAATTCGCGGTTTTTGTCATAGCAGCCGGTTTGGAAGAAATCGTACAAAACCTTATTCTCATTTGATGCACAGATTAAACGATCCACCGGGAGTCCCATCTTCTTTCCATAGAAAGCAGCTAAAATATTTCCAAAGTTTCCGGTCGGAACTGTGATATTAATTTTTTCTCCGGAAGAAATCTTTTCCTCTTTTAACAGACGGCTGTATGCATATACATAATAAACAATCTGCGGAACAAGCCGTCCAATGTTAATGGAATTGGCGGACGAAAACTGATAGCCTGCAGCGTCCAACTCTTTGGCAAGAGCGACATCGTTAAACATCTTCTTTACACTGGTCTGTGCCTGATCGAAGTTTCCGTTGATGCCTACCACAAAAGTATTGTCTCCCTTTTGGGTTACCATCTGGGCCTTTTGAATATCGGATACACCATCCTTCGGATAGAATACAACAATCTTCGTACCAGGGACATCCGCAAAGCCTGCCATGGCAGCTTTTCCGGTATCACCGCTTGTCGCGGTTAAAATCACAATTTCGTTTTTTGCATTGTTCTTCTTTGCAGCTGTTGTCATAAGATACGGCAAAATGGAAAGCGCCATATCCTTAAAGGCGATGGTTTTTCCGTGGAAAAGTTCCAAATAATATGCGCCATCCGCAAATACGAGCGGAGCGATTTCTTCCGTATCAAACTTTTCGTCATATGCAGAGTTAATGCAATGCATCAGTTCTTCTTTTGTATAGTCGGAAAGAAGAAGCTTCATTACTTCATATGCCACTTCCCGGTAGGTCATATCAGCAAGTTCTTCAAAGGTCTTATCAAGTTTTGGAAGCTCTGTCGGAACAAAAAGTCCTCCATCCTTTGCCAAACCCTGAAGTACCGCCTGAGAAGCCGTCACTTCTTCTTTTTTGTTTCTCGTGCTTACATACATCACGCCCATCAATGTTTACCTCGTTTCTTCTTTCTTTTCTTTTTCCTTTTCTTTTTCTTTATCTTTTAGATATTCTATATAATTTCCCGAAAGTTGTATACGGGTATATACATCCGCATACTCCTTAGGAGTATACTCCAAAACATAGTTCTGAATAAAGTTCTTTTTGATGCCTGCCGCCACAGCAGCATCCACAGCCTTGTTGTAGGCCACTGCTGCTTCCGCATCTGTAGGAAACCGTCCCACAATATACTCACCGTTTAGATGAATATGAGCTTCATGGTAAGGTGCATCCTTTCCCTCATGGAACGTCACACCATGATATTTGTTTACAACAATAATATTGGCGTATCGATAATCATGGATATCTCCGTTGGCAAAGGTAAAATCTTTCCCCGGAACCGAATAGTTCTTGATTCCGTAGCGTGCCAAAATCCCGTACTGCATTCCATAGTCGTTAACATACATATGCCCATCGTGAAGTAAAATCCGATGCTCGGAATAGTAGAACAAATCGTCATTATCAAACTTTAACTCTCCCACTCCATCCAAAAAGTAAGAGAAATAGCCCTGTCGCAAATAAATCGGAGTTTTAAAATAGGTCTTATAATCTCTGTGATTTAAAAGAATGATTCCTTTTTCAAAAGACAACTCTTTAATACACGAACGAAGATTCAGCGGATGAATCCGTTCATCCTCATAGATTCGGCACGCCTCAAGATAGGCCTTATGGGCTTTTTTTTCCGTTGAAAAACTCCCCAAGCTTACATGCTTGCCAAACTTTGTGATACTGCTCCGATAATAAACTTCTCCGGATTTTTTCTTTGCCTCAAATACTCCCGGTAACAAAACTTCCCCCAATTATCTATTCCATCGCATGTTCTACTTCCGTACCGCCCAACTCAACATCCACTTTTTTCATCATAAAACGATATGCCACAAAGGTATAAACTCCGGCGGTAAGCCACGCCAAAGGATCACAGGCAACCGCAAGACCATAGAGCATCAGTTTCATGGAAATCACCGCCGCAATAAAGCGGGCAAAAAACTCCACAATGCCACCTACCATCGGAAGTAAGCCACGTCCGCATCCCTGCATGGTATTTCGAAATATAAAAATCATTCCCAAAGGAATAAAGTTAATCGCTGCCAAATAAATATACGGCTTTGCCCAAATAAGCATTGCATCGATATCGACAGATGCATCAAAGAACAAATGCAGCGCCGGGCGAAGCAAGAAAATCATAAGTCCGCCGGCAAGGAGCCCGTATACCACGGTTGCAACCATAGACGCACGCACGCCATCGTGAATACGCTGCGGATCACGCTTTCCGTAATTTTGTCCCACATAGGTCGCCATAGCTTGTCCCATGGATGGAAATCCCTGAGATGCAAGATTCGCCACCTTGGAAGAAGCAGTAAACGCTGCCACAGCTTCGGAGCCAAAAAGATTAATCGCGGTCTGCATCACCATGGTGCCACTGGCGGTAATGGCAAACTGCAGCGCCATCGGGAAAGCAATATTTAACTGTTTAAGCGTCATATGCTTGCTTAAATACCAGTGTTCTTTTCGTGGAACCAGAATTTTGAAATGCTTTAAAATATAAAATAGACAAAGAATCGCGGAAAATCCCTGCGCCACATCGGTTGCAAGTGCAGCTCCCATCACACCAAGATGGAAAGCCACGATAAACACAATATCCAAAATCACGTTTAAAATCGCACTGAACACCAAAAAGAAAAGCGGAACCTTGGAATTTCCCATAGCTCTGCAATATGCAGAAAACAGATTGTAAAACACCAGCGCGAAAATACCATAACAAATGGTAATAATATAGGAATACGCATCCTCAAAAATATCTGCCGGTGTATTCATAAGATGTAACAACGGTCGCATCACGGCAACCGATACAATCGTTAAAATGACAATTGTAATAATCGAAAGGATAAAACCGTTCGCCACAGAACGTTTTACACCGTTTTCATCCTCGGCACCAAATTTCTGCGCAGTAACAACCGTAAATCCGGTTGTCATTCCAATAGCAAATCCCATTACAAGAAACATAATCGTTCCGGTGGAACCTACCGCAGCAAGTGCCTTCGTTCCAACATAGTGTCCGACAATAATCGTATCCACCATGTTATATAACTGTTGAAAAATATTTCCAATGAAAAGAGGGATAACAAACTTAAGAATAATTGACATGGGCTTTCCCGATGTCATCGTAGATTCTGCGCTCATTTACTCCCTCCTTTCTATTGAAACAATAAAACTATTCTACTTCAGACGTACAATGTCCGCATCGGGTAGCCCCAATTGGAATCATCATCTTGCAATATGGACATTCTTTCTCGGTTGGTTCTGCAACTTCTTCCGCTTCCTTTTCTTTCTTTACGGTTGTACGGACCTTATCCAAAACTTTAACCAAACAAAATACCACCAAGGCCATCAAAAGGAAATTAATCACTACCGTAATAAATGTTCCATAGTTTAATGTTGCTGCTCCGGCAGCCTGTGCTGCCGCAAATGTGGCATACTCATTGCCGTCCAATGCCACAAACCAGTTTGTAAAGTCGATACCGCCGGTTACTGCGGAAATCAGCGGCATAATCAAATCATCCACCAAAGAAGAAATGATTTTCTGGAACGCTCCGCCGATGATAACACCGACTGCCATATCCATAACATTTCCTTTGGTAATAAATTCTTTAAATTCATCCACAAATTTCTTAGATTTTTCTATTTTTGCTTCCATACTTATTTCCCCTTTCCAAAAGAATAAAAAAATCGGTATAAATTCTTTTAAGATTATAGCATTCAAGGTTTTATAAAACAACAAAAAGGAGCAGACCAACCTGTCTGCTCCTTGTATCTTTATACTGTTGTGGCTTCTCTGAAAAACTTACGAAAACCGTCTTCGTAAATCCATGTATGTCCAATCGAATCTCTGTAGTAACGAAACGCCATTCCGTGTTTCGCCTGTTCTTTCATAACATCCGACATTTGTATTTTTGCAATTTCAAATAACTGATCCGCTTCCTGCTGGATCTTTGATTCATGTTTAATCATAATATCCTCTTCTCAATTCACACAAAGAGGATTATACAAAAAGATACACTCAAACACAATATGAAAAATATGAAAAATAAGTGAACTTTTTATTCCTTCTGTCTTTATTCACGAACAAAAGACAGGAGTCACTTTCTCTAAAAAAAATCTCAAATGAATTTTCACCGAGCGCCAAGAAAGCGCCCTACATGAAAATCATTTGAGATTTTATTTATTATTTATAAAATGTGTAAAAGATAAATTAGAATTTACCTGCCTTAGCGGCTTCTTCAACTGAAACTGCAACTGATACGGTCATACCAACCATCGGGTTGTTACCTGCACCGATAAGACCCATCATTTCTACGTGAGCCGGTACAGAAGAAGAACCTGCAAACTGAGCATCAGAATGCATACGTCCCAATGTATCTGTCATACCGTAAGAAGCAGGACCTGCTGCCATGTTGTCCGGATGAAGTGTACGTCCTGTACCACCACCGGAAGCAACTGAGAAGTATTTCTTACCCTGCTCTATACATTCCTTCTTGTAAGTACCTGCTACCGGATGCTGGAATCGTGTTGGGTTGGTAGAGTTACCTGTGATAGATACACCAACCTTTTCATGATGCATGATAGCAACACCTTCCTGAACATCATCTGCACCGTAGCACTTAACAGAAGCACGAAGTCCGGTAGAGTATGGAGTTTCAGATACGATGTTTAAGGTTGCAGTCTTGTAATCATACTTAGTCTCAACATATGTAAATCCGTTGATACGGGAAATAATCTGAGCTGCATCCTTTCCAAGTCCGTTTAAGATAACGCGAAGCGGTTTCTGACGGACCTTGTTTGCCTTTTCAGCAATACCGATAGCACCTTCTGCTGCTGCAAAAGATTCATGTCCTGCCAAAAAGCAGAAGCACTCGGTCTCCTCTTCCAAAAGCATCTTTCCTAAGTTACCATGTCCAAGACCTACCTTACGATGGTCAGCAACAGAACCCGGAATACAGAATGACTGTAAGCCCTCTCCGATTGCAGCTGCTGCATCAGAAGCCTTACGGCAACCTTTCTTAATAGCGATTGCAGCACCTACTGTATAAGCCCATGCCGCATTTTCAAAACAGATTGGCTGAATGCCTTTTACCATGTTATAAACATCAAGACCGGCATCCTTTGTGATCTTTTCTGCTTCTTCGATAGAGCTAATGCCGTACTGATTTAATGTAGCATTAATCTGATCGATTCTTCTTTCATATGATTCAAATAAAGCCATTGTGATATTCTCCTTTCCTAATTACTCTTTTCTTGGGTCGATAATCTTTACAGCATCATCAACACGTCCATACTGACCTTTTGCTTTTTCCCAAGCAGTATTAGGATCATCACCGTTTTTGATGAAGTCAGTCATCTTTCCAAGGGAAACGAACTGATATCCAATAACTTCGTTGTTCTCATCTAAAGCAATTCCGGTTACATAGCCTTCTGCCATCTCTAAGTAACGAACACCTTTTTCCTTGGTAGCGTACATTGTACCAACCTGAGAACGAAGTCCCTTACCTAAATCTTCCAAACCTGCACCGATAGCCAAACCGTCATCAGAGAATGCAGACTGTGTACGTCCGTATACAATCTGTAAGAATAATTCTCTCATAGCGGTATTGATTGCATCACATACAAGGTCTGTATTTAATGCTTCAAGAATGGTCTTTCCCTGAAGGATCTCAGCTGCCATAGCTGCTGAGTGAGTCATTCCTGAACATCCGATGGTCTCAACAAGTGCTTCCTCGATGACACCATTTTTAACGTTCAAAGAAAGCTTACAAGCTCCCTGCTGAGGTGCACACCAGCCCACACCATGTGTAAAACCGGAAATATCTTCGATTTTTTTTGCATGTACCCATTTTCCTTCTTCAGGAATCGGAGCAGGCTCATGCTTAGCGCCCTTGGCAACAGGACACATGTTTTCTACTTCTTTTGTGTAAATCATTGCTAATCTCCTTTCACACTTACATACTATATCAACGCGCCTTTTACCTAGTATAAAAGACGCGTTATATGCCGATTTTCATTTTCTCATATTTCCTCTGGTTCGTAAAGTGAAAACTTTCAACCAACTCGCTGGTTCTCCTGTGCATTCAGTACTTCTTCTAACGGAATACTGCAAAAGACTTGCCGTTGGATTTTCTACACATAAAACTATAGTAGAAAAATCCAACGACAAGTCTCAAAATTCTATATAAATCTTTCGAAACAAATGATTAAAACAAGTATCATTTACTGGCTACACAGAGGTTTTCTTCAATCTCTTTTACCTTGCCAATCTCCAAATCCAGTAACTCTGCGATTTCCTCCGCAGTTTTATTCTTGGATAAAAGCTTTGTGACATACATGATTCTCTCCTGCTCACGTCCCTGTTCTCGCCCTTCTTCGCGGCCTTCTTCGCGCAGGCCTTCTTTCCAGATTTCCTCATCAAATCCTGATAACAGCATATCCTTTGCCTCCCCGAGGTGACCTCGTAAATATTCCTCCAAATGTCCTTCCTCGATACAGCGATTCACCGCATCTTCTACCGCAGGTTCTTCTTCCATTCCGGAAGCTGCATTTTCCCTGACATACCGAATCAGGGTCGCATAATCATTTAATATCGGACATATAGCCAATAGTTCCTGGTTGTGTCCGGCATTGATATTTAACATCGTAGCTGTCCACTCAAAGCCGGTTGTTTTCGTCTGGAATGCATCGGATAATTTTAACACCATCCGATCCGGTGCTTCCTTTGTTCCATTATACAACACAAAATAAAATGGTGCAGGGATTTTTATCAGTTTCTCCCCATAAATATTGTACTTGTTACGTTTAACATACCCGTCCATGGACTTTCCGTAATACTGCAGTCCCCGAAGCGGCATGTTCGGATTTATCGTACTCTGATGTTCCAGCATAAGCATTCTGGCGTGCAAAAGAAGTGCCACATCATTTTTCTTATGCATAAAGATTGCATCCTTTAATGTAACGATTTCCAATTCGCTTGCATCTTCATAATGCGTCCCCAAAAGTGCATTATAGATTGCCAGTCCGTTTTCCGCCTGTGAAAAAATCTCCACAAACAAATCATTTTTGTACTTTGAATTTACCATAGAACACGTTCCTCCTTCTCCTTTTCTACCTGTTCTATAAATAATGGAAAACTTGTAGAAAACTGAAAGGTAAGAACTGCTCTAAAGAAAAAAGACTTGCCGTTGGATTTTCTACACATAAAACTATAGCAGAAAACTCAAACGACAAATCTTAAAATTCTATTAAATCTTTATAAACAAATTATAAACTACTGTAAATCAGGCAAAGAGTTCCTTATCTGTTTTTTCCACTCCAATTCTCATAAGTTTAAAACCAGCAAAAATTCCTTATAATCTTTAAGCTGATAGTACGTCGTTTGTACCGTACCCTATCTACAATAATAGAAATTCTTTATAAGCTTTAAGCTCGGTTATCCTTGAGGTATCGTGGTAATCTACAATAGTAGAAATTTTTTATAAGCTTTAAGCGTAATCCGTGGTATGATTCGAGATCACATCTACAATAGTAGAAATTCTTTATAAGCTTTAAGCAGTAGATTTTCCCAAGGTATTCATCCATCTACAATAGTAGAAATTCTTTATAAGCTTTAAGCTCGTACACTAGCATTATACACAAATCTAAAGCTATATAATATTGTAAAAATAATATAAAATATACATCAAATCAAACTAAATATCGTCTTAAAGCTTACAAAGTGAATATTAAATTACCGGTTTGTCATCCAGTTATCATTATCAAGTCGCTTTCCTCATTTTTTGCATATCCATATCTTATAGTTTTGCATGTCTTTGATAGAATAAAAATTACGACGCTGTCTTCTTGAGAAAACTTTTTTTCAAACTTATTAGATATATCCGCCATAATATTATTTAATATCTTTTCACTATTATCAATTTCAAAGACTGAATACTGTATTCTATTCTTTTTTTACAAAAGATGTGTTTGTGCGTACTCCAACCACTCTGCATTCGACATAGCTAGGTTCAATTTTTTGTTCTCAGTACAATTCTTAATCTGTTCCAAAACCCAAATACCTTTTCTTGCAATGTTATATGCGCCATTTGCATCAGCATCTATAGGCTTTGTACCATCGCTATTTTCTGAGCAGAAAAATACACCTTGTGCATTCTTAACCGGAGAAATAATATAATCTTTTGTTCCATCTATTGTGCTGTTTCTCATCTGTAACGTCTGATGAAACAATCGTAATAAACTACGATAAAAATCCGCTTCTTCCACTGACAATATTTGTTCTTTTATATCTTCTTCATTTTCATAGGAAATTGAATATGTATCAAATAAAGTCTTTAGTTCGTCAGTGATTAATATAGACTTTTCATCAAAAGAATTATTCTTATCGGGATTTCTAAACTTAATAATTCTTTCTCCATAACTGCACACTATCCATTTAGTATTTGGTCCACATGCCCTCTGTGTAAATACTGTATAATCAATCCCAAACTCAAAATAATTATCTGATTTGTTAAACCTTATAAAATCAAATTTGGAGAAAAACTCTTTTGCTTTTTCCTTATTCTCATATTTTACATAGAATAAATTCACAAATCCTGTAGTCGGATCTATTTTACTTGTAAGATATGCCGGCACATAAAAGATAATCCCGGATTGCTTTCCTAGTTCTTTAAAGCTTTTGAACTTAGAAGTCATTTGCAAAGCATTGAGAGCCCCACCGACTCTCTCTGGAGCTATTTGTTCTCTACTTTTGTCTATCACCAAATAGTTCAACTTATCAATAAGCATCTTTTCAAATTTTTGATATACCTGCTTTTCAACCTTTTGACGCCCTCTTTTAAAGCCAAAATTTAAATCCTCAAGACAAATAACTGCGTTATACTTTAAAACAAGTTTTGCGATTACATTTACAACCTGACTAAGATAACCAGCCTTAAGGTCTTTAATATTCTCTATTGTATTCCAGTCCTTGCGAGCTTTATCTCTGTCCCCTTCCTTTTCATCCAACAGTTTATGATAATCTGTTTCAATATCAAATTCTTGATTAATAATAGAATTAAGCGATATCTGCTCCAAAATCTTCCCTGTAGGGTCAACTACCACCACATAGAGCAAGTTTCGTTCTCCTCTATCTATGCCAATAACATTGACATTACCATCGGTTCGTAGAGCAGTATTTACAATATCATTAAATCTTCCATTTTCTACGACTCCAAAATTCATAGTAACTGGAATATGAATTGTAAATTTATCAACGCTATACCTACGATCTTTTACGATGTCATAATCAAAGATACTAGTACTCTTTTCTTTCACCCTGTTAGGATTTTTATTGTTTATAGCAATCCCAGCTTTGTGTATGATTAAATCTTCCGTTTTGATAGATGCAGGTCGATAGAAAACTTCCGCCTCACCATTTAATTTATACACAACATTTTCCAAGTTTCTTTTGTCAAACAACATTTTCAAGTACAATGTATGCAAGTTCAAATTTCCTTTACTATATGTAGAAAAGTCTTTGTTATATATCTGAAACAAATATAATTGGTTCTTCTCCACCAAGTCGTTTATATAACTTTCATCTATGTCTGTAAACGATAGTTTATATCCCTGTTTTTCCACCTCCCGATAAAACTCGCTAATATCGTTATACTCACTTGTATCTGAAAACTTAAAACCAAATTTTGACCAATCTGGATGTTTTTTGATAGATTCTTTGAAAAAATCAATAAGCTTCCTGCAATCCTCAATTGAAAACGAATCTCCCTTTTTATGTGTCCCTTTTTTGTAATTAGCAACTATATCTTCAGTCGGTGCATAATAATCAATATTGGATTCTGCAAAAAAAACTTTCGGTAGCATTTCATTTGGTCTCTGCAGTAATTTATATTCGACTTTTTGATATACAATGTCGGACTTTGCCTTCGGTGGATTAGTAAAGACTTTATTTGAATTTTCATTCATAATTCCAAGGAAAAGCTTTTCACCCTTGCAAAGCAGTATTCCTAGGTTAACTGGTTCCTTGTTTTTATCCCATCCATTCAAAAATGTAGGTTTGTTAAAATTGAGTTTAAATTTCTCTGTAGAAAATGGCTTTTTAGTCAAATAGTTTCTAGTCATATTATAGAGGGAATCGACCTTTTTAAGTTCTTGTAACAGTTCCTCCTGTTCTGCATATACATTTAGATTCTTCTCCAGTTCCTGACCGCTTCCATTAATCAGCTTAATATCACGTTCCAAAGCCTTTATAGAGTCAAGCAAATCCTTTATTGCTTTAACTGCTTTTGTATTCTTTGCAAGCTTTTTACTTTTGTCATGATTAACAAGTACTGCTTCCGAAAAAGCATCACTATTTTTTATTATAGTTTCCGTATCACCCACAACCTTTTGAATGTATGCCTCAATTACACTTTTTTCACTGTCATTTAACGCGATAATGTGCTCCAGTGAATAGCTCTTATTTTTCTTTAAATCTTTTTGACGTTTATCAAAATATTTGTCATTCTTCTTTTTCTTTACATTAGTTAAATCATATTCCTCATTCAATAAAGCATCTATTTTATTCCAATCTCCAAAAACAATGCCAGACATAGTAGTCTTAGCAACATCATTTTTTATATAGACACTTTTACCTTCTGATTCTCTTAAGGCATCATAGAATACCTTTGTTTTATTCGATTTAATATAATCTACAAGTTCAGTCACATACTGCTCTATATCTGTGATTAATGAATTATCATCTTTATACTCTTCTATAAAGGCTACTTCTCGGTCAGAAAAGATCTGCTTATACAGTTCTTTCATCTTTGGAACTTTTCGGAAATTAGCATTCTTATAGTTTTTTTGGTTATATATATTTATAGCTGAATTCAATTTTCCAATCTGATAATTATAGTTATCAATACCATCCTGTGTAAGAGTATGGTTAAACATATCAACCATAAATAGACTGTCTTGCTCCTCTTCTTCCATTCCTTCTGCCAAAATACTCATACCACTCACAAAATTGTATGCTTTAATGTTATCAAGAAACTTTGGCAGATTTTCATTAATTAACCGATAAGCTACCGTAGAAGCCTTATTTTCATCAGAATATAAGTTTTCTCTTACTTTATTGTAACTTGAAAAATATGTAAAAAAGTTTTTAAAACTTTCAAGTGCCTGGTTATCTTCCTTATTAACAAAAGGCATTTTCTCTAACAAGCTTAGAATTTCCTTCTTTCCAATTATAGAGAAATTTTTATGCAACTTTAACTGATTAGCGATTTCCTTACGCAATGCATCCTGCAGTTTTGAAAACTCATCCATATCTTCTGCAGTTGTCTGTTTTTTCAAGTAAATATCTGCTGCAGAATCCAATTCAGATAACATACATTTATCCAAAGCCTCATTAATAAGTTGTTTATGATACTCATCCATCAGTTTCTTTACATGTTCATAGTCACTCTTTCTTTTCTTATCAATTTCAAGAATATTATCCTTATGAATGTTTTCTAAAGTTTTTCCAATCGGAATGAGTTCATTTTTAATAGTCTTACTCAATGCATATTGTTTTGTTAATCCACCATAATACATTTATAATTCCTCCGTGTTAATTAGTTAAGCAAAAGTACGCGCTCTTTTTAAGCTCTTTTTAAGTCTATAATACACTCTTATGTGGGTCATAAAAAGCCCTTCTTAAAGATTATAAAGAGAGATTAAAAGGATTAAAAGCTAAAGAAAAAAGACTTGCCGTTGGATTTTCTACACATAAAAC
>DAIMGJ010000008.1:0-94400 GCA_036723975.1 Lachnospiraceae bacterium | reverse complement strand
TTGCGAAATAACACAGAAGCGATAAAGAGTATCTATCCGCTCAAGTTTATGGTGGCCGGAAAAATGTTTGAGAATGAAGCAAGGATGGCTGGCTATCAGAGCGTTAATGAATATATTGAAGATGTTGACTATGTTAATGAAATCAAGAACGAAAAAGAAAAATTGATTTCAAAGAGAGATTTGATAGATAGTATAAGCCTTAGCAGAGTCAAGCTTTTTGAATTGATTAAAACTGATGTCCTTGAGCGGAACAATCTTCAAATTCAACAGTATATCCACATCAATAATTGCACTCCTTATCTTGAGAGTTTTATTGTTGGACAGGGAATATTTTTTTCTGTATATGATTATGGCTATGCTTTTGATGAATTGAGAGTTGAGAACAAGGACCTTATTATACCAACATATGATTATGAGGAGGATGATCCAAATAAGAATTATGGTCATGATCCGGGTTTGAGAGACTACAGAGAGTATAGCTGTCTGGAGAATATTTTGTATTTAATTACACATAAAGATGTTGAAGATGCGGGTGTAGATCTTTTGAGTTGCAATGCACCGGGGATTAGTTTTTATATCTCACAGGCTGAAGTGATAAAACTCCTTAATCCTAATATGTACAGAGATATAGTACTTATAGATGGTGATATGGATTTTGTTTATTCAAAAACAGTTACAAAAGATGCTCTAATAGAATAAAGAATATTGTTGAGGTAGCCACTCTATGTCTTTATGATATTCGGTCGCTCAGCCGGACAACAGTGGAGACTGTGGTTCTCATGGGTAAAACAGTTACTATACGAATAGCCTTAAAGGAGCAAATGCAAAGGCAAAAGCGAATGCTGCAACAGGAATTCCGGAAATGATAGAAATATCCGTTGGTAAGTATTTTAGAGAGAACCGCGAAAAAAACATAAGAGAGATGCAAAAAATGGATGGTATAGATATGACTCGAGATTCGCACTTCCGGTTTATGATGTTATAGACATAAAAAAAGAAACGAGCAACTCTCTCGGCGAATAATCGCTTACCAGACAAAAAACCCATTTCCTTTAAAAAGGATAATACTATGGTACAGGAAAAACGTCAATCCAATATTCGAATGATTTTTTGTTGTTCTGGCGAGTCCCGCCAGATCTATTCTCTCTGGCTACTCAGAAATGCGGTGCTGATGATCGAGTAGATCAGATATGTTATCAATACTCCAAAACAAACATCTGACAAAAAATGATTGGTCATATGGATCCGGTTATAGCCGTAGATAACCACAAACACACAGGATAGCGAAAACGCTATCTTGTTTTTTCTAATGCTTCTCTTTTTCATAACATCCGTTAACATGGGCATTGCAAACATCATGCTTGCAATGGTCATATTACCACTGGGCCAACTCTTAAAGCTGTCATCGCTGCCTGCCAGATTTGGAACCATCTGCCACCAGTTGCGGAATTCCGCCCTTGGATCATCCAGGGTGATAAGATACTTGTACCGCGGGCGGGAAGCCACCTGTTTAAGCCAAAGGTTTATATTATCTGCGGCAATTCCTGCAATCAGGATAGATGCGCCCACCGCAATCAGCTTATCTGGATTATTGTCATCAACCAATCGGATCACAACAAATGGAACCCAGCTATACAGAACCGCCCAGAAAAACCAGCTTATAACAGACAGTGCTGCAGACGACTCCCCGGCTGTGTATCCAAACAGAGAGCGGACAGCCTTTCCGTTATAATTGTTGGAATAATATACCGCCATAAACCAGCCAAGGACAAGAAGAGTCCGGGACAGCAGACGATATCGTTCCCCTTTTTTTCTAAACCCTGAGTATAGGCAGGCTCCTGCTGCAGGATATAGACAGTAAGAGAAGTAAGAACCATAGGTGGCAAAAAAAGAGCCCAGCTCGGTTTTATTAGCCAGAGCGACATTGATTTCAAAATCACGAAAAGAACCTATTACAATTCCCAAAAAACATGTGGCGATGACTGCCCAGAAGCAGGTTATTGGCATAGACATTATAGTTTTTTTGTTCATGACTGATTCCTCCATATATACTGTAACATATTTGAGTGAAAAAGTGCAGAAAACACCTTGAAAGTCGCTTGGAAAAGTGCAATACGCTATGCTCAGGTATTTCCGTGAGTATATGTGCGTCGGGGGAATGCCGTATGGAAAGAGAACAATAATTAAAAATCTCAAATGTTTTCATGTAGGGACACCTGTGAAAACCATTTGAGATTTTTTAAATCATATTCCTAACACTATTCGATAGGTGATAAAGGCTGCAATCCAGGCAACGATACATTGCCATAGGACAACAATCAGCGCCCATTTTTTTCCCAGTTCTCGCTTGATGGCTGCGATAGCTGCTACACAAGGTGTGTAGAGAAGTGAGAATACCAAAAGAGATGCGGCGGTTGCAGAGGACATCATGCCGGTAACATTTTGACCGAAGAGAATTTCCAAAGTGGAAACTACGCTTTCCTTTGCGATAAATCCTGTAATCAAAGCGGTACTGATCTGCCAGTTGCCAAGACCAATCGGAATTAGAAGAACGCTTAAGTAATTTCCGATATAGGCCAAGATACTCTTGGACTGGTCGGTAACCATGTTAAATCTTGGATCAAAGCTTTGTAAGAGCCAGATGATAATGGTGGCCAGGAAAATAATGGTAAAGGCTCTTTGCAAGAAGTCCTTTGCTTTCTCCCAAAGGAGAATACCTACGGATTTTAATCCGGGAAGTCGGTAGTTTGGAAGTTCCATAACAAACGGAACTGCCTCTCCTTTAAACAGTGTCTTTCGATACAGTACGGCGTTAAAGATTCCAAACAGGATTCCAAGGAAGTATAGTCCTGCCATAATCAGGGCTTTGTGTTCACTAAAGAATGCATCCACAAAGAAGGCATAAATCGGAAGCTTAGCGGTACAGCTCATAAACGGAGTAAGAAGAATGGTCATCTTTCTGTCCCGTTCGCTCGGGAGGGTACGGGTGGACATGACCGCCGGTACCGTACAGCCGAAACCGATTAACATTGGAACAATACTTCTTCCGGAAAGACCGATTTTTCGAAGAAGTTTATCCATAAAGAAAGCAACCCTGGCAATGTAGCCGCTGTCTTCCAAAAGGGATAAAAAGAAAAACAAGGTTACAATAATCGGAAGGAAGCTTAAAACGCTTCCGACACCGGCAAAGATTCCTTCGACGATGAGTCCGTGCAATACCGGATTTACTTCTCCCGCGGTAAGAAAGGCATCTACCTGCGCAGTTAGGGCGTCGATGCCGATTTCCAACCATCCCTGAAGGGTTCCGCCGATGACTTCAAAGGTAAGCCAGAAAACAGTCACCATAATTAATACAAATAAAGGAATGGCGGTAAAACGTCCGGTTAATACCCGATCGATTTTTTCACTTCGGATGCTTTCTTTACTCTTTTCTGGCTTTTTCACGCACTCGTCACATACTTTAAAAATATAAGAGTAACGCATATCTGCAATGGCAGCAGAAGAATCAAGACCGCTTTCCTTTTCCATTTGCAGTGCCAAATGACGGATGGTTTCCAGTTCGTTTTCGTCCAATTCCAATTGAGATGTAATCAAAGAATCCCCTTCGATTAGTTTGCTTGCCGCAAAATGAAGTGGAATTCCTGCAGATTTTGCATGATCTTCAATCAGGTGTCTTGTGCCATGCAGGCAGCGGTGAACTGCTCCGCCGTGGTCGTTTTCTCCACAGAAATCGTGACGCATGGGTGTTTCCTGATAGTGCGCCACGTGAATGGCATGTTCAATTAATTCTCCGATACCTTGATTCTTTGCAGCGGAAATCGGAACCACGGGAACACCAAGCATTTCTTCCATGGCGTTGATGTCGATGGTTCCTCCGTTGGCGCGAAGCTCGTCCATCATATTAAGAGCTACGACCATCGGGGTATTCATTTCCAAAAGCTGCATGGTGAGGTAAAGGTTACGCTCAATATTGGTAGCGTCTACGATATTGATGATAGCCTTTGGCTTATCTTTTAAAACAAAGTTACGGGATACGATTTCCTCGCTGCTGTAAGGAGACATGGAATAGATACCCGGAAGGTCTGTAACTAAAGTATTTGGATGACCTTTGATGACACCGTCTTTTCGGTCTACGGTGACACCGGGGAAGTTCCCAACGTGTTGGTTGGCACCGGTTAACTGATTAAAAAGGGTGGTCTTTCCGCAGTTCTGATTTCCCACAAGCGCAAAGGTAAGCTGGGTGGAATCGTCCAGTGGCGTGGTATTTACTTCCGGATGGGATTTACCCGCCTCACCAAGACCCGGATGGGCAGAAGGTTTTTTCTTCTGTGTGGGTATGGCTTCTCCTTCGCAAACCTTAGCAGGTTCTACATCGATTCTTGCTGCATCGTCCAAACGAAGGGTCAGTTCATATCCGTGAATCATCAGTTCCACGGGATCTCCCATAGGTGCATATTTTACGATGGTAACGGTGGCACCGGGGATGATTCCCATATCCAAAAAGTGTTGGCGAAGGGCGCCGTCACCGCCGACATTTAAAACCCTGGCGGATTCACCGATTTTAATCTCTTTTAATGTCATAAAGACCTCCGAATTCTTATTGAATGGTAGGATATTTGCTCTTGTCGTAGTTATGAGTATTTCCGTGGGTGTTGGAGTATTCCCACAAATCCGCATCATGCCAGTAGAAGATTAAGGAACCGTCTAACTGGGCATTTGGATCGTAATGGTACCAGCCTTCCCCCACATCAATCAATAACCAGTAATGGCCGCGGGTGTCGCGGATTTTTTCGATTTCCATATTTTTGATGCCGAGGCGATTGAGCATGACTTCTGCTGTTTTTTGTTTTACGGTACAATCGCCTACGCGGTTATACATTCCCTTATAGGCAGCAGAATACAAATCGTCAATGCCGGCACTTTCAGAGTAGGTGATGTTATTTACCACCCAATCAAATACGGCTCTCGCCTGCTCTAACTGACTCATGCCGTCGTGAATAATCTCGGATAATATTTCGTCTGCCATACCGTTTACCGTGCTTTCCGTTGCAGCTGCAATTACCATGGATTTTACCTGGATTGTAGTAGTTTCGGTAGATTTGTTTCCGGATGCATCTGTAGCGGTGTAAGTGATATTGTAAATGCCGCGCTTATCCGGGTTAACTTCTGAGGTATCAACTTCCAAGGTAGGATTCTTATCATAGTCATCCGTTACTGTAACATTTGAGGTATAAGAAATGGTATCACCCTGGGATACGGATAGTGGCTCCACTCCGGAAATGACAGGAGCCGTTGTGTCGGTTATGACTTTGCATGGAACAACAACTGTTGTTTTGTTTTTTGCTGCGTCTTCTACGATGATTTCCGCATCAAATTCTCCCACGGAGGAAAAATCATAACTTCCGCTAAAGGAAGCAGTCCACTCTGTAGCATCGGTTACGGATGCAAGAAAGTCTTTTGCTTCCGGCTCACCTTCCTGATATGTGAAATAGGTGTACTCGGAAAGAGGTTCCACAACAGGAGCCGTGGTATCGGTGACATGTAAGGTTACAGGTAAGGAAACTTTTCCGAAGACAGGTACTTTGCATTCGATGGTAAGCTTGTAATCTCCAGGAACCTTTGTGTCAAAGTCGCTTCCATTTTTAAAGGCCGCATCTTTTGCATCACGTTTTAAAAACTCGGAGATGTCCGGTGTTTCACTTCCGGCTTCGATATAGATTTCTTTATAAACAATACCGGTTTCGTATTTGTAAAATCCAAAGAGCCCGGCGGCAATGACTGCTGCACAAACAGTGACAGCGATGATGACTTTGGAAGAAGTCTTCATTTTTCTTTGACGTGCTCTTTGTTTTCTTTTTGCTTTTTGCATCTTTTCACTCATTTGAAGCGTTTACTCCCTATATCAGTTTAAGCCAGTGGGCTGTCGTATTCGATGGAAATCATGGAATCTCCGTTGAACAGGAATTTTAATTTCATGTTGGACATTTCATAGATCAAAGAACCGGTTACTTCTTCGGTGGGTTCACCATATGCGGCAATGATATCTTCTTTGGTGGAAGAAGTATTGATGCCTTCTTTTGTAGAGACAGCGTCGGATTTTAACATTACATATAAAACTTTATCGTCGTCGCCATCCGGATAGGTTTCAATTTCAAAATCGTTGTAAGTGTAGTGCTTGCCGATTCCCTGAGCTGCACAGCTTGGAGATTCGAAGTAGGAGTTTGGCTCGCCGAGCTCTTCTAAAATCGGTGCAAAACTTGCATCTACCGGGATGTCTGTGCCTTTATAGGAGAACACGTATCCATCTGCACCGGTATTGCTTTCGGAAGCAGAAGAGGCATTTTTATCGATGACTTTTACATCGTTGGAGGAGCAACCGAAGAGCCCGATGGTACATACAAGCGCAAGTGTTATTGTTACAAGATGTTTTGATTTCATAAATGTAATTCCTTTCGTATTTGAATGATTTCATATTTATAAGTAGTTTTGTGTCATTTTTAACCAGTAGTATTGTAGTAGAAACGCGTAAAAAAAACAATTATTTACGGCTGAAATTTCATTGACTATATATAGGAAAGAACATATACTTGTGAAGTTAGGATGGAAAAGAAAATGGAAAATAACTATACACTAGGTGTCATTGGCGGCATGGGACCCATGGCCACGGCACTTTTTATGCAAATGATAATTGAACATACGGATGCTTCCTGTGATCAGGAACATCTTCCTATGATTGTGCGTCACTTACCCAACATTCCGGATCGCACGGCTTATATTCTTGGAGACAGTGACAAAAGCCCGGCGCCGTATATCAAAGAAGCTGCGTTAAAACTTCAGGGGGAAGGCGTGGCGCAAATTGCTGTACCATGTGTGACAAGCCACTTTTTCCATGATGAGATTCAAAAAGATGTATCTATCCCGGTTTTGGACGGACTTGGCGATGCTGCCGATGCACTTTCCCAAAAGGGTTGCAAGAAAGTGGGTGTTATGGCAACAAACGGTACCGTAAGCAGTGGACTTTTTACGAAAGCACTTTCTGATAAAAATATCGATTGTATTTATCCTGATGAAACACATCAGCAGTATGTGATGGATGTAATTTATGATTGCGTAAAGTCGAATCGTATTGCAGATAAAGATAAAGTACAAAAGGTGCTTTCTTATTTGCAAGATACCGGCGCTGAAGTGGTGGTTTTGGGATGCACGGAACTTTCTTTGATACCGAAGGAATACTTAATAGGAGAAACATTGGATGTCATGGAAACCTTGGCAATCCGGTGCATAAAGGATTGGAAAAATGAAACAGCATGTTCTTGATTATTTGGAAGAAACCGTAAAAGAAGTGCCGGAGAAAATCGCTTTTTCCGGAGAACATTCATTGCTTACTTTTCAGGAACTTTACGATAACAGTAAGCGAATCGGGTCAAATTTGATTTTAAAAGGTTTTGTGAAAGAACCGGTTTTGGTTTTTATGGAAAAAAGCCCGGAAGAGATTTGCACCTTTTTCGGTGTGATTCGAAGCGGATGCTTTTATGTGCCCATTGACGAAGAAATGCCTGCTGCCAGAATTGATTTGATTATCGAAAACTGTAAGCCCCGGGTGGTTATCTTTGATGATGCAACAAAAGAAAAGGTAGATACATTAAACTTTTCGGGAAAGAAATTCCATTATACAGAACTTTTGCAGGGCGAGACGGATGAAGTTGCTCTTCGTGGAATTTACGAAACCACCATTGATACGGATCCGATTTACATCGTATTTACTTCCGGTTCCACCGGCGTGCCCAAGGGCGTGGTTGCCTGCCATCGTTCGGTGATTGACTACGTGGAGCATTTGTCCGAGGTACTGGGATTTAACCGGGATACGGTATTTGGAAATCAAAGCCCGCTTTATTTTGATGCATGCTTGAAGGAATTGTATCCGACGATTATGTTTGGCGCAACGACACATTTGATTCCAAGAGAACTCTTTGCTCAGCCGAAGAATCTGGTGGAATATTTAAACGAGAAAAAAGTAAATACGATTTGTTGGGTGGTATCAGCACTTACCATGATTTCGGCCTTTAAGACCTTTGATTTGGTGAAACCGCAATATTTGCATACCATTGCTTTCGGAAGCGAAGTCTTCCAGAAAAAACAGTATCGGATATGGAGAGAGGCATTGCCGGAGGCGACGTTTACGAATTTATACGGACCGACGGAGGCAACCGGAATGAGCTGCTATTTCAGATGCGACCGAGAATTGTCTGAGGAGGAACCGATTCCTATCGGACGACCATTTAAAAATACCCAGGTGCTTCTTTTGGATGAAAACGGAAAAATTGTACCAAAGGGACAGCCGGGAGAAATTTGTCTTCGCGGAACCTGTGTTACTTTAGGGTATTACAATAATCCGGAAAAGACTTCGGAAGCATTTGTACAAAATCCGTTAAATCCTTTTTATCCGGAACTTATCTATCGTACCGGAGATATGGGATATTACAATGAGTACGGCGAACTGGTCTTTGCATCACGTAAAGATTACCAGATTAAACATATGGGACACCGCATCGAACTCGGAGAAATCGAAGCAAATGTTGCAAAGATTGATGGGATTAAGATTTGTGCTTGCACCTATGACAGGGAAAAGGATAAAATCATCCTGCACTATGTGGGAGATGTGGAAGACAAAGAACTTCGCGGAATATTAAAAGAAAAACTTCCGCGCTACATGCTTCCTGCGAAGGTAAACCATATGGGGGAGATGTGTTTTACTCCCAACGGTAAAATCGACAGAAAAAAATTGGAAACTTTGAAATAAAAGGAGAACGTTATGAATACGAAAGAAGAATTATTGGAAATTTTAGAGGAACTCCATCCGGAAATCGATTTTGAGACAGAGGATTCATTGATTGATGATAAGCTGTTGGATTCTTTCGACGTGGTGACTTTGGTTACGGAAATCGGAAGTGCATTTGACATTGAACTTACAGCAGCAGACATGGTTCCGGAAAACTTTAATTCTTTGGATGCCATGGTAGACATGATTGAGCGCATGCTGGAGGATATGTAAGGCAATGCTTTTTACATCCTATACCTTTCTTGGTTTTGTGCTTGTGCTTCTTGTGCTGTACTATGCCGTGCCGAAGAAGTTTCAAAAAGTTGTGTTGCTTTGCGGAAATATTATTTTTTATTTCACAAGCGGCTGGATGAATTTGTTTTATCTTTTGGTGACAATTCTTTCCACCTACGTTGCGGGATTGCTTTGCGGCAAGAATTTATCTACGCAAAAGGAGTTTTTAAAAGCCCATAAAGAAGATTTGGATCGCGAGGCAAAAAAAGCGTATCGGGCAAAAGAAAAAACAAAAAGAAAGTATATCATCGGTGCGGCAATTGTATTAAACGTGGCACTTCTTACCATTGTAAAATTACCGGCGCAGTTTGGACTTGTGATGCCCATGGGTATTTCTTTTTATACCCTAATGTCATTGGGCTACCTTTTGGATATCTATTGGGAAAAACAACTGCCGGAAAAGAGCCTGTTTCGTTACGCACTGTTTGTATCTTATTTCCCACAGCTGGTACAGGGCCCGATTTCTAGATTTTCGGAGCTTTCAGAGACACTTTTTAAAGAGCACTATTTGGATTGGAAAAATATCTATTTCGGATTTTATCGTGTTCTATGGGGCTACTTTAAAAAACTGGTCATTGCAGATCGCTTGGCAACTGTGATTGCTACGATTTCCGGAGATTTTGAAACTTATAACGGTGCGTATATTTTCCTGGAAATGTTTTTGTACACGATCCAGCTGTACGCGGATTTCTCCGGAGGAATCGACATCACCATCGGAGTATCCGAGATGCTTGGTATCCACGTAACGGAAAACTTTATACGTCCGTATTTTTCAAAATCATTAAAAGAGTATTGGCGCAGATGGCATATCACCATGAGTACCTGGTTTCGTGATTATCTGTTCTATCCGATTTCCATTACGAAAACGATGCAGAACTTTTCCAGATTTTTAAGAAAAAATTTCGGAGACAAAATCGGAAAAAGACTTCCTGTATATGTGGCTTCTTTTATCGTTTGGTTTGTTACCGGAATCTGGCATGGAACCACGTCGAACTTTATCGTCTGGGGTATCATAAACTATGTGATTCTTATGATTTCTGAAGAATTGGAACCTTTGTATGAAAAGTTCCATGAAAGAGTGATTTCTGTAGACCATAAAGCGTGGCGTGTTGTGATGGTACTTCGAACCTTTACCATGCTTTGCTTCTTAAAGCTCTTTGATTGTTATATCAGTGCCGGACAAGTGTTTAGAGCCTATGCATCAGCGTTTACTTTCCGCCATTTTGGAGAAATGGTATCCGGTGGATGGTTAAATCTTGGATTATCGGCAGCAGACTATGCTGTAGTTTTTGTGGGAAGTGTGACCATACTGGTTGTCAGTCTTGTACAACGAAAAGAAAGTGTGCGTGTTCAGCTTTCAAGAAAGCCTTTTGCTTTGCAGGCAAGTCTGTGCATGACGTTATTTTTGGTAACGTTGATTTTCGGAGCATACGGTATGGGATATGATGCATCCCAGTTTATCTATAATCGTTTTTAGATGGAGAATTATTGATGAAAAAAAGCGTAATCCTTCGGCGCGTGATTGCTGTGGGTTTGGTTTTATTTATAATCTTGTACTTGCTGCAACGCCTTTTGGTGCCGAAGTATATTACCGGTATTGTGGAAGGCGCCTTTGTTTCCGAGTATTATCGTGAGGAAAACAAAGACTTTGATGTCATCTTTGTAGGGGACTGCGAAGTCTATGAAAACTTTTCTCCCGTTGCACTTTGGAACGAGTACGGAATCAACAGTTACATCCGAGGAAGTGCGCAGCAGTATATTTGGCAGTCTTATTATCTTTTGGAAGACACCCTTCGGTATCACAAACCAAAGGTTGTGGTATTTAACATTCAGTCCTTGCAATACGATGAGTCCCAGTCTGAGGCGTATAATCGTATGACTTTGGAAGGCATGAAATGGAGCAGAGCAAAAGTGGGTTCCATCAATGCGTCTATGACAAAGGATGAGCATTTTATCGATTATGTTTTTCCGATTTTGCGTTATCACGATCGTTGGAAAGAATTAACATCGGATGATGTGAAATATATGTTTCAAACGAAGCCCATTACCTTTAACGGCTATTATATGCGTACAGATGTATTGCCGGCAAAGGATGTTCCGGAGGGGCGTCCCATGGAGGATTATTCCTTTGGTGATAAGGCATGGGAATACATGGATAAAATTCGCACACTATGCGAAGAAAATGACATTGAGCTTGTGTTAATCAAAGCCCCAAGTTTGTATCCATACTGGTATGACGAGTATGAGGCCCAGGTGGAAGATTATGCGTCAAAGTATAATTTGACCTATATCAATTTCTTGGAGCATCAGGATGAAACGAAAGTGGATTACAACACCGACACCTATGACGGCGGACTTCACATGAATTTATCCGGTGCGGAAAAACTTTCCCACTACATCGGCCCCATTCTTTTGGAACATGGAGCCAGCGACCGACGGGATGATGCGGCGTTATCCCGTATCTGGGATAAAGAAACCGCACGATACAATGATGCCGCAGGAAAGTAGAAAAAAGGGAAAAAGATATGATAGAGACAATTCGAAAACATTGGCTGTTTCGCATTATTAACGGTTTTTTACTTTTAGTGTTGACGGTTTTATCCATTACACTTGGGATTGCCGTTTTTACATCCGCCTTAAAAGGGCGGATGACCACATGGGTTGTGGTTGCGGTAGCAGTATATATAGTTCTTTTTACGGCATATCTGATTTTAAATCTTTGGGGGGTTTTTCGCGCAAAGACTGAATTTGAAAAAGTAAAAAGCATTGCGTATTCTGACCGGATGACCAGTCTTGGCAATCGCAGTTCTTATGAGGACTATCTGGCTTCTTTAAATGAGAGCATAGAAAAAGGAACGGCGGAGTCCAGTCTGTTTGTACTGATGATGGATGCAAACGGACTGAAAAAGACCAATGATATTTTTGGCCATGTGGCAGGTGATGAGCTGATTATCGGGACGGCAGAGTGTATAAAAAAAACCTTTCGCGATTATGGCAGATGCTTTCGACCCGGAGGAGATGAGTTTGTTGTAATAGCGGCCATGAGTCACAATGAATTCCTTGAAAAAAAGAAAGAACTTGAGGAGGCACTTTTAAACTGGAAGGGCTCCTACGTTCAGGGAATCAGGATTGCGATGGGAAAGGCAGACCGCTATGAGTTTCCGAATGCCATGATGGAGGAACTGATTGATGTTGCCGACAGACGTATGTATGAGGAAAAGCAGAGATATTATGCTAGCCAGCTTGTAATCGAGGAGGATGATAATGAGCCGGTAGCAAGAAAACGTGCCCGTTATGCGGACAGCTTTACCCTTACCAAGTATACAATGCCAATCATTCGACAAATGGCAGAGGTGATTCCGGGAGGCTTTTTCATTTATCAAGAGGACGAAAGCCGGGAACTGATTTATTATAACCGGGTTGTTTTGGATATTTACGGCTGTACCACAAATGCGGAGTTTAAAGAACTCACCGGCGGCAATTTTGAGGGAATGGTGTATAAGGAGGATTTTGAAAGAATTCAAGAATCCATTGATGACCAGATAAATTCCGAAGAAAGCGACGGTATGGATCATGTAATTTACAGGATTGTTCGAAAGGATGGCTCAATTCGCTGGGTAGATGACTATGGCCATTTTTCTCATTCGGATGACTTTGGAGACATTTATTATGTCTTTATCAATGATATTACAGAGGCTTACGAGGCCGGGCGTATACAATTTGAAAAATAGATTAAATCAGTTTTGTTACGTATGCAAAGATAAGTAATGTCGCTTCACACATCGCCTGTGCTGCGAATGGGGAAGTGATGCAGTAACCGATTTTTCCATGAAGTTTTTCTTTATCGACCCAATTGTTAAAAATGGGAGTTATTAGTACTTCTACGATTTTGTCGTCGCTTGAAAGTGCAAGCAATGTAATTAGAACCAGATAGATAAGCAACGCCATAGTCCAGCGACCAAAATCCAACTTCAAAAGATACTCCGGAAGCAATGTAAGAATACCCATTGCCATCAAAAGATGTTCGAACTCCTTGGTTTTACAAAGAGAAATGACGTAACCGACAACTCTTTTTACAAAGGGGTATAAAAACAAAATCCATAATCCAAACTCAAAGAAGGCTCTTGGCCTGGCAACCAGTTCATGCTTAAAGAGATTTACCCCAAGAAATTCTGCGGATAAGAACTCCTCGTAATATCCGTATCCCATCATTTCTTTGGAAAGTTCGCTTATGGTGTTGTAAGCAAGCTCGTTATGATTCCCCACAAAGGCAAAATACAAGAAGAATATGCACACGCAAAGAAACGTGAAAAAGAAAGAGATAAGGTATTTGAACTTATTTGTTGTTGCATACTTATAGAGTAATCCCACAAGCAATACATTTGCATATAGGAATGTAAATCCTTCGTGGGTGCAACTTCCGATAATCGCAAGAATCGGAAGTAAAAACAAGTATTTATCGTATATTAAAAATACAATGGAAAGAAATGCGATAACAATCAGAAGTTGATCGCTTCTGCCAAGGTTTGCTCGTCCGCTAAAGGACGCAATCAGTCCAAACAAGACAAAGAAAGAAGTAACCCTTTTATATCGAAAATCCGGTACTTTCCGCAAAATCAACATCCATAATGCAATGATGCAAAGTGATAACACGATATGCATAACGATTAGAAAGCAAAGGACCTGTTTGATATCGTTGGTTCCACCAAGCAAGAAATAAATATGTCCAATGAGTGCCCTTGGAATGAATCCGTAGCTGTAATTAAACAAAAGCACTTCTGCGTTCATTGAATCAAGTGATAAGTGTTTGGCATAGCGGTAATGTGACAAAAACACCCAAAATAAAGTGGATATAATGGCGAAAATATAAAACTTATAATCGTTAAGAAGTTTTTTTATTCTATTCATAGTTTTCCTTTAATTGGCTTGAAATACATAATAGGCGTTGTTCTGATACATCAAAGTATAGCCGCTATTAAAAAACAGTAATTGTACGGCATCTGTTGACGAGACAATGTAATAATCAAAGTTATACTTTTCTTGCATTTCTTCGATGGCGACTTTCCCGTTTAAGAATGTGCGATATTCTTCAAAGGTGTTTTCGGTCTGGTTTATGGATTGTGCAAACACTTCGGTTCGTGCATCAATGTAGGTCGTATATCCCATCCATTCTGCATATGCGCCAACATTAAGAGGAGTAAATACCCTGACGTTGTCGGAAGGAGTTACGTTTTCACTCATTACATTTACCACATCAATGACCGCCTCATTGGTATCCTTTAACGGATTTGCCAAACGGTTTAATCCGATACAAGAAATGGTTATACAACCGATGATTAGTGGAAATATAGTCTGCTTCATCTTCTTTTGATCTTCCGAATATTGAAAGTCTTTCCAAATGTCTACCGAAGCAATTGCTAAGCCCAAGATTGCATAAGATTCATTTCGAATGGCAATTATCGCCATTGCAAATGTTCCAAGTGCCAAATAAAGAAAGCGCAAGGAAATAGCTTTGTTCTTCCATAAACCATAGACGAAGAACACAAGACCAGGTGCGAAAATCCAAGCGGTACGAATATCTGCCGGTTGGCATTCCAGTATTCCCGAATAATGGCTATTATCTGTTAAAGAACGATAAATGTATAAAAATGTATCGACTCCGTATGGATTGATTGCTCCTGCTACTACCATTGGAATGATGGAAAGTGCGATTGGTAACTTCTTTACCTCTCCACTCTTAATTCTTTCGATTTTGATGAAAGAAAAATCACAGAGGTAGCAAAGCAAGATAATAAACAACATGATCCACTGGGTTGAGTGGAACTGCATATACAAAAAGCTGATTACAGGAAGTGCAATCAAGTTTTTCCAATTATTTGTTCTTACATATCTCTCCAAGAAGTAAATCTCTAATAGGATAAAGATGTAACTAAATACCTGCGGGCGAGTTACTACAAATGCGTGGTTTAACATCAGCATTGATAAAGAAGTAATGCCGGCGGATACAAAGGTGTTTTTTGAGATATACTTTAAGATCAAATACATTAACCCTTCGGTTGCTGCGCTTGCGACATACAAAAATACATACATTCCGATATTTCCAAAGTGGTCGTAAATGCCATAAAATAATACGCAAGTTAACCACTTTTGAATACTAAAGGCATACTCGGAGTGTACGGTAAACGGCTCGGTTGTCGGAAATCCGTTTGAAAGAATATATCTTCCGTGGTTTACGATAAACCAAAAGTCGGAATCCAATTTGGGAATGACAAAAAACAGTGGTGTGATAAATAAAAGCCCCAATAATATTTTGTTTGTTATTTTAAGAGTTTTTTCTGACATCGTGGGTGCAGTTTCCTTTTGCGATATAGGCTATGATTGTTTGTTAAAACGAATACCGAGTAAATAAAAAATAGTTCTGATATAACTTATGATAAATTTCACGTAGTTTCTTTTTGATTCCCCATAAATGCGCTTTCCAAAGATAATGGGACTCTCTCTTAATACAAAATCGTTTGGCTTTTTGTATAGCTTAAGCAATAGTAATACTTCTTCCTCGATATCAAAGTTCTTACATTTTGTATGGATAGCTTTTAAATCTTTTGTGTGGTAGATTCGATAGTTTGTCGATAAATCCCTGCCATTAATACCCATAACAATACGATAGATGAAGTTTAGAATTCTAGACATGATCTGGGAGGATTTCGCATCATGAGTTTCTCCGCTTTTACAATAGCGGGAACCGATTACAACATCACATTCGGGTGTAAATGCTCTGTAAATATTTGGAATAAACTGTGGATCGTGGCTTCCGTCTGCATCCATAATCAAAAACTTTTCTTTACTTGCGGAAGCAATACCGGTGCGAAATGCGTCACCAAATCCTTCGCCTGCATTTCTTACGTGCCGTACACCCTGATTTTCATACTCCTTACATAAATCGTCTGTGTTATCCAATTTTGTTGGTGCATCTACCACTACGATTTCGTAGTCAGTTTCCACTTCTTTTATATATTTAATGACTAACGGCAGCAGGATCCTTAAATTGTCTGCTTCGCCGTGTGCCAGCATACATACGGTTGTACCCATCTTAGTTCCTTTCGAGGTTGTATACGTCAATTACACATCTACCCAAATATAAAATATAGACTTGATTTTTTTGGGGGGGGGGAGGTGGTACAATAAAGGTTCGAAAAAAGGAGCATTAATTTATGGAAAGATTAAAGCTAATAATAGAAAAGCTCGCCTCAATGAGTGTAAAAGGAAAAGTCATCGCAAGTTCGGTTACGGCACTTGTGGTCGCCGTCGGAGCTATCGGTGGTGTGGCTGCATATCAGTCCTCTCATAAGGTTGATACAACTGCAGAACCTTCTGTTGAAGAGGTTGCGGAAATCGAACCTTCCGAGGAAAGTGAAGTTGCTTTTGAAGATACAGAGGAAGAAGTTGTTGCAGAGGAATCCGATGAGAAGGTAGATGAGAAGGAGTCTGCGGATTCTAAGTCGAAGGATAAGTCCAAGGACAATAAGAAAACGGATAAGGAAGAAACAAAGACAACTGAAACTGTTGCACAGAATACTACTTCGCCTGCATCAGCATCAGCGTCCAATGACACAAAACCATCCGCTAGTGCGAACAACGGAAATGGCAATAGTGGAAATGCAGGAAGTACGGATAGTACGCCAAGCAAGACTCCAAGTGATTCTTCTTCGACACCTAGCGGAAATACCGGTAACGGCGGTTCTTCAACTACTCCTAGCAAGACACCAACCCCTTCACCTTCTCCTAGCGGTTCTACTGCCGCTCCTTCGGGAAATACAGGTGAAAGCGGAAGTTCTTCTTCAACAGCTACTTCTCAACCAAGCTGGCACAACGAAGAAGTTGGTGGTTACTGGGTAAACGAGCCGATTGGATATGAAGTCCCTGCGGAATATGAAGCGGTGGAAGTAGAAGAATACAACGAGCAATTAGGTATGTGGGGTGTTGGAACGCAGTACGTTCTCGTCGAAGGCACCGGGGAATTTAAGATCACCGGTTGGAATAATGTGTGGGTTCCAATTTGGAGTAATAATTATTATTAAGGATAAAAGAGGCACTTTTTATTAAAGCAATGTCATTAAGTTAGAAATTTATAACGTAAAACAAATAATCCATCCAAACCAGAAATGGTAAGGGTGGATTTTATTTTGTAACAAAACAAATTATTATGGTTGAATAGTTATAGTGATGTTTTGAAGTTTGTTGAATTTATCTTGTTGGCCGGATGTTGTTAAATAGTATATCTTATTAGCAACAATATCTGCTCCTCGAACAAGTCTTTTGTTGGGAGCGGATGAATCACAAAATTCCAATTGGACGTCTTTCAAATAATTATTAGAGGCACTTCAATTTGAAGTGCCTCAATCAAACTTATTTCTTCCAAGCGGAATCGTCGAAGTAATCTGCCATCCATTGTGTCTTGATGTAGTCTACCTGCATCTTACTTGGATCAGCAAAGATTTCGTCTTGGATTTGTTTTACTGTATCTCTGTCAAAGGTCTGTGTGTAAATGTAATCGCTTTCGCTATCGACACCGTTTCTTGCGTCATCCATAACCTTTAAGTCGTGATACAGTTCCTTCTGTAATTCGGTATCTGTATACCATTTCGAATAGGTTTCCAATGCTTTTTTGACTTGCGAAGTGAACTTTTCGGTGCTAATATGAACCCAAGCAGAAAATTTCAATATAGTATTAGTTATTTCATTTATTTTCATATTTTAGTCATGTCAGAAATTCCTGCTTATCACCCAATTATTCATTAAGCAGGAGTTTTTATCTATAGGCATATTGGCTCCTGCACATAAGAAAGGAGAAGATGCCTATGGGGAAATTGGAACAAAAGAAGCAGTGGCACATGGGGTTTTATGGAGCCATAGAGTTGGAATTCCGCGAGGATAAAGATTTCTTGGAATTTCATCAGGAGTATCAGCTTAGCAAGAAGCCTTTGGCGATGGATATGCTGGTGGTCCGAAAAAATCGGGATGTTGCACTTAAAAATAGTATTGGAAAACTATTTCGAAAGCATAATATTATAGAGTATAAGAGCCCAAACGATTCGCTCGGAATAGATCAGTTCTTTAAGGGAATCGCATATATTTGTCTCTACAAAAGCTTAGGAAAAAGTGCGGATGAAATAAAAGTCGAGGATTTGACTTTAACGTTTGTGCGAGAAAGATATCCGGCAAAATTGATTGGCCGGTTACAAGCGTTAGAGTGTGAGATTACGGAAGAGTATCCGGGCATTTATTATGTAACTAAAAATCTTTTGTTTCCTGTACAAATTGTTGTGACGGGGCAGCTGACACCGGAGGAACATCTTAGTTTAAGTATATTGTCAGAGAAGGCAGAAGCGAAAAATGCTAGGATGTTTCTTGAAACGATGTCGTTAATGAGAGAAAAGGATGATAGAGAAAATATAGATGCTGTTCTTCGAGTAAGTGTTACTGCGAATAAAAGAATCTACGATGTAATAAAGGAGGAAAATGTCATGAATGATGCACTTCGTGATTTAATGAAGGACGAGATTGAAGAAGGTCGTGCGGAGGGACGTACGGAGGGTCGATTAGAGGCAATACGTGCATTGATGAAAAATTTAAAATTGTCTGCAGAGCAGGCGATGGAATCCATTGGTATTCCGAAGAACGAATATGCTAAGTATTTAAATATGCTATAAATAAACGGCTTGTGCGTTTTGCACAAGCCGTTTTATTTTAGTTAAACAATGCCAATAACTGTTCTTTTGAACCAAGTCCGATGTTTTTGTTTACCGGAGCACCATCCTTAAATGCGATGATGGTTGGGATGGACATGATACTGTACTTTTCAGCAATCTCAGGAACTTCATCCACATCCAATTTGCATACTTTAATCTCGTCTTGAGAATCAGCAATCTCTTCCACAATTGGTCCCTGCTTCTGGCATGGTCCACACCAGGTTGCCCAGAAATCTACGAGCACCGGCTTATCTGACTTTAAAACTTCTTCTTCAAAATTTTCATTATTTAATACAATAGCTGCCATAGTACGTTTCTCCTTTCACATGTTACTGTTTGATTCGAATCGGTTTTTTTGGTTGTGCACTAATCATATCATCGAGAATGATACTTGTCAATTAAATTTTGCACAATTAAATTTTGTAATAATGAAATGGAAATAATAGAGGGTTTGTTCACAAAAACAACACATATCTTTTTAAGTTTCTTTAAGGTTCGCTCGTTATAGTGTGCTCATCAAACGAAAGAGAGGTTTTAAATTATGAGTACATTATTTCAAGGATTATTCGACACAGCGGCAACATCCGTAATCAGTGTTCCAAACTTTTTATTATGCATTTTGGTGGCATTAATTCTAGGCGGATTGATTACAGCGGTATACAGCTATAAGGCAAAATATACCAAGAGTTTTATCCTGACATTGGCGATGCTCCCGGCAATTGTTTGCATGGTGATTATGATGGTAAACGGAAATGTTGGTGCGGGTGTAGCGGTAGCGGGAACCTTTTCTTTGGTTCGTTTCCGTTCCGTGCCGGGAACCGCAAAGGAAATCGGAACCATCTTTCTTGCAATGGCATCCGGTTTGATTTGCGGAATGGGATATTTGGCCTATGCGTGTTTGTTCACCGTAATTATGGTAGCAGTGATGTTTGTATATGCAGTGATTTCCAATGGAACCTGCTCGGAAAATGAGAAGCTTTTAAACATTACAATTCCGGAAAGTTTAAATTACACGGATGTATTTGATGATGTAATGACGGAATATACAGATGCTTATACATTAAGTTCAGTAAAGACAACCAATATGGGAAGCTTATTTAAACTTCAGTACACAGTAAGTTTAAAGCAGGGAAAAAATGAGAAGGCGTTTATAGATGCACTTCGTACCAGAAACGGAAACCTGGAAATTTCTATGATGAAAAAGGAGGATGCAATAAATGAGTTATAAAAGATTACGAAATAAAATAATCGTTGGCTGTGCACTGACACTTGCAACGGGGCTCCTTTTTACGGGATGCACCAATCCTTTGACACAAACGGGTTCTGTTTCTGACGAGGAAAATGTAAGTGTAGATTCGGACAATGTGGAAGGAACTACCATTGATATAACGGACCAGTTTACGGATCGGGATTTGGACCCAAGTTATGATGAGAGTGAAGCAATATATATTACGTTATCGGATGGCGCTTCTGCTTCCGATAATGAATCCGTACAAATTGCCGGTGATACCATTACGATTTCACAGGAAGGTGTATATGTATTTTCCGGAAGTCTTTCAAACGGACAGATTGTTGTAGATAATGAGGAAGAAGATGCAAAAATTCAGATTGTACTTGATAACGTTTCTATTGTTAACAGTAGTTCAGCCTGTATTTATATTAAGGCTGCTGACAAAGTTTTTGTTACCACAAAAGAAGGTTCAACCAATACACTGACTGTAACCGGTGCGTATGAAGCTATTGATGAAAATAACATCGATGCTGTCATCTTTTCGAAAGATGATTTGGTGATAAACGGTAGCGGAATTTTAAATATTGAGGCAAATTACGGACACGGTATCGTATCCAAAGATGATTTAAAAGTTACCGGAGGAACACTAAATGTTAACGCAGCAGAGCACGGATTATCAGGAAAAGATTCCGTAAGAATTACGTCTGCAATTATTAATATTACGGCTAACGAAGATGGTATCCATTCTTCCAATGAGGATGATGAGAATACCACGGCAGGTTATATCTATGTAGCAGATGGTACCATTACCGTTTCTGCAGGAGATGACGGAATGCATGCGGATTTGGAAACAAGAATTGACGGTGGTTCGGTAACTGTTTCTGACAGCTATGAAGGATTGGAAGGTCAGCTTGTTGTTCTTTGTGGAGGAGATATTAATATCAACGCTTCCGATGACGGAATTAACGCAGGAGGAGGTGCTGATGCCTCCGGAACAACTTCCGCATTCGGTGGTGGACGTGATATGTTTTCCGCATCCAATGTGGATTGCAAGATTTATATTTACGGTGGAAATATAAATGTAAACTCCAAGGGAGACGGAATTGATTCCAACGGAGATTTGTATATCTATGGAGGAGAAATTTACGTAGATGGTCCGGAAAATGACGGAAATGCTGCGTTGGATAAAGGAGATCAGTCTCAGGCTTACATTTACGGCGGAACAATTATCGCAACGGGCATGAGTGGTATGGCCGAGGCATTTTCCGAAGATTCCTCGCAGGTAAGCATTTTATTAAACCTGGAAGAAACCGTAAGCGGTGAGATAAGTGTTGCGGATGCAAGCGGAAATGTGATTGTGTCCTACACTCCAAGCAAATCCTATAACTCTATTGTTGTAAGTTCGTCAGAATTGGTTGAGGGAGAAACTTATACCATCACGACAGGTGGAACAGAAACCGAAATCACAGTCGATGGAATGTCTGTGGTTGAAGGTGAGGTCGGAATGAATGGCGGAGGCCAGCGTGGACAGATGCCAAATGGTGATGTACAAAGCGGTGAGGCTCCAAGCGGTGAAGCACCACAGATGCGAGACGGAGAACGCCCGGAACTTCCGGAAGGCGCCACGGAAGGTGAACTTCCGGAAATGTCAAGCGGAGAAAAACCTAGTGGTAATCTGCCGTCAGAAAATGCACAACAAAACAAAACCAACAATTAGCACACGTACTCATAATAAGGAGCAGGTAATCAGATTCGCTGATACCTGCTCCATTTTTTTTAGTTCTGTAAATCGCCGCGAGCAGGGGGCGGGTATCCTACGGGAGGCATTTTAGTGTATAATAAGAGATATTTGAAAATTTGGAGTTATTCTATGGCAGAGTTACTTGGTTTTGTGGACCATTTTTTATATCGAAAACCGGAAAGCGGATATACGGTGTTTTCTTTGATTCCCGATGGAATAGTGGATGACGAGGAGTTAGAGGATGAGCTGGAGGTGATTTGCGTCGGTGTTTTCCCGACGATTGCGGAAGGGGAACATCTTCGTCTTGAGGGCGAGTTTGTAGATCATATGACCTACGGCAGACAGTTTTCAGCAAAAAAATCGGAGGTGATTGTTCCCAAGGGGGAGGCTGCCATCCAACGATATTTGTCTATGGGTGCCATCAAAGGTATCGGCCCGGCCCTTGCCAAACGAATTGTAAAAAAGTTTAAAGCGGACACTTTCCGCGTTATGGAAGAAGAACCGGAACGCTTGGCAGAAATTAAAGGAATCAGTCGGCGAATGGCTATGGAGATTTCTGATCAGGTTGTGGAGAAAAAAGATATTCGAGACGCCATGCTCTTCCTCTCTGAATTTGGGTTAAGCACGGCGCTTTCCATGAAAATCTATAATACCTATGGATCGAAAGTCTACGATGTGGTGCGCACGAATCCATATAAGATGGTGGAAGATATTTCTCTCTTTGGGTTCAAACATGCGGATGAAATTGCGTCTCAATTGGGAATTGCTCCTGACAGTGATTATCGAATTCAAAGCGGACTGCTTTATGTTTTGACAACTGAATCCATGAACGGACATACCTATTTGCCGCAGGCGGAATTGGAAAGACAAAGCCAGACGGTACTAAATGTGCCAATGGATGCCATTGATCGAAACCTAAAAGAACTTTTGATGCAAAGAAAAATGATACAGACTGAAGAAGGAATTTATACATCTTTTTATTATTTCCAGGAATCGGATACGGCAGTACGGCTAAAGGCGTTGAATCAGAGCTATGATGCAGGAAATGCATTCGTAGCAACGGAGATTTCAAAAATCCAAAAAGAGGATGGAATCGAATTTGACGAGGTGCAGAAAGAAGCGATTTTTTTGGCAGCCACAAGAGGAGTTTTTGTGCTGACCGGTGGACCCGGAACAGGAAAGACTACGACGATTCGAGGTATCATTCGTTATTTTGAACGCCAAGGCTATGAGGTGGGGTTGGCGGCACCTACGGGACGTGCGGCCAAGCGTATGACGGAAGCTACCGGCCGGGAGGCGAAAACCATTCACCGCTTGTTGGAAGTAAAGGGAATGCCTTCTGAAGAAGACTATGTTATGCGTGGAATGTTCCAAAGGAATGAAGACAATCCCTTGGACTATGAGGTGGTAATCATCGATGAAATGTCTATGGTGGATATCAGCCTGATGCATGCCTTGTTGTGTGCGATTCCGGAGGGGACTCGTTTGATTTTGGTGGGAGATACCAATCAGCTTCCCAGCGTGGGACCGGGAAATGTACTTTCTGACATTATTGCATCCGGTGTTTTTAAGACGACACGATTGTCCAAGATTTTTCGCCAGGAGGATACCGGAGATATTGTTGTTTCCGCACATCAGATTCATGAAGGGAAAATCCCGAAGATGGATAATAAGAGTAAGGATTTTTTCTTCATGCAACGAGGAGATGCCCGACAGATTACCGAGGTGGTGAAGTCTTTGGTGGCAGAAAAAATGCCAAAGTACGTAAAAACTACGCCGTTTGAGGTGCAGGTACTTACCCCTATGAAAAAAGGAAATGTGGGTGTAGAGGTATTAAATACGGAACTTCAGAAGTATTTAAATCCTCCGGCAAAGAATAAAAAAGAGCATACTTTTGGCGAGAATAAAACCTTTCGTGTAGGTGATAAAATCATGCAGATTAAGAATAACTACCAGTTGCCGTGGCGTCAGGTTGGAAACTATGGAATTACCGTAAATTCCGGAGAAGGAATCTTTAATGGAGATGTTGGAAAAATAACAGACATCAACGAGTTTGCAAAAACGTTGGTAGTGGAGTTTGATGATAGAAAAGTGGTAGATTATCCGTTCTCCAATCAGGAGGAACTGGAACTGGCTTATGCGGTGACCATTCATAAGTCTCAAGGAAGCGAATATCCGGCGGTTGTGATTCCTTTGCTTCGGGGACCGGAAATGTTGATGAATCGAAACCTGATATACACGGCCATTACCCGTGCTTCAAAATGTGTTGTACTTGTTGGTCACCCACAGGTGTTTGTTGATATGATTCAAAACACCAAGCAAACCATCCGCTACAGCGGACTGCAGAACCGCATTCTTGATAAATAACAGCTTATCCAACTACAGTCATTCATAGTCGGATAAGTTGTTATTTATTCTTCATTGTCTTCAGACACTACTCGATTTGTATTTGAACCTACTTCGTAGTTCTCAACAAACTCATCATATTCGCGGAAGGACTTAGGAAATGTAAGTTCAAAGAGTTCGGCCACATCATCCTGATACAACTTTGTTACGTTTGAGCTTGGAAGCGAAATTTTGATTTCTCCCGGATCCTCTTCGTTGATTAGGATTCGTTTTACCATTTTCCCGGCACGGTATCCCATATCGTAAGGATCGGCATAAAGGGTTATAAGAGTGTGTTTTCCTAAGGTCATATCACCGCCCAGAGTAAGGGTTTTATTCTCGTTTGCCAAGGTAGAAATCATTTCGATTTGATCCGATAAGGAAGAGTCAGCCGCAATATAAATCGCGTCGCATTCTTCGCAGGCGGTTTTTACAATTTCTTCGTTTTCCGTGGCTTCTGTCTCGACGGCTCCATCCCAGCGCTCAGAGACTTGGGAAGCTCTGGCAGAATTGGGAGATAGGATTCCACTGATTAAGTTGGATTCTCCGAAGGCGGTTGTGGGTATACTGCTTCCTTCTTTGGAGGATGCTTTTGCGATTTCGCCGGGGAGAATAATGGCAGTCGAGTCTTCTTCCAACTCGTATTGTGAGGAAGAAACCATGGAAGAGGTCAGTTTATATTCTTTCCATGGAATACCGGCCTCGTTTAAATAGCTTTCCAAAAGTTCGTTTTGGTAGATTGAATCCGTATCTTCCGCACTGTATAAAATACCGATGTGTTTTAAATCTGGCTTGGTCTCCAACAACATAGACAGCTGATTGGAAACGGAAGGAGCTCCGGAAATACCGGTGATATTTCGCTTGGTCGTTCGATTCCAGGAACCGCTGATGATGTGAAGTGTAGTTCTGTAATCAATCACGCCGGCTGCAACGATTGGTGTTTCAAAGGTGGCAATGGATGCTGCGGAAAGAGCGGCAGTGCCGTTTGCAAATATTAAATCCACGTTGTTGCCGAGGAAGTACTGCATAATACTTTCTCCACTGTTTTCCGGGGAAATGGTTTGAATTTCGTATTTCACATTTCCATCCGGGAAAATGTCGGATAAAGCATCGCAAAAACCGGAGTTGATAAAATTATAGTAGTCGGTATCCTCGGAAAGGCAGACACCAACGTGGTACACTTTTGTATCTGCGTCTTCGTCGGATGAAACCGATGATTTTTCTTCCGGAGTTTCATTCTTTGCGGATCTGCAACCGCAAAATGAACTGATCACTAATGTACATAACAAAATGTAGCTTAAGACTCTTTTCTTCATAAATGTCCTCCTGTCAAGACGCTACTATATTACCACTGAATGCAAGTATTTACCAATAAAAAAAGCAAACGTTACCATGTGAAAATTTATAAATATTTAATAATTACGCGTCCGGATTACGTGTATAATGAAAAGAAGAAGAGACGGAAAGGAAGATATGCATCTTTTTTATCCGAACGTTTGCGTTGCTTGCAGACAGGTTCTTTCCTATGAAAACCGAAACAAAGGAGTTTGCTCAAAGTGCCGGCAAAGGCTTCCTTTTGTTGGGAAGAATATATGTGGGGTTTGCGGAAAAGAATTATCCGTACCATTTTCAAATCGATGCAAGGATTGCGGTAGTACGAAACATGAGTTTGATGAGGGAAGATCGATTTTTTTGTATCATTCATCCATGAAAAATATAATGTATCGGTTTAAGTATTCCAATGCCAGATATATGGCCCGTTTTTTTGCCATGATCGCCAAGGAAAAGTATGGTGACTGGATGAGAAAAAAGGGCGTTGAGGCAATTGTTCCGGTGCCGATGTTTGCATGGAAAAAAAGAATCCGTGGCTATAATCAGGCTGAGGTGTTTGGAAAGGCACTTGCGGATTGTATGGGAATTCCCTGCCTCCCTGATTTGGTTATAAGAAAAAAGAATACCGTTCCGCAAAAATGTCTCAGTAGGAAAAAACGCAAGGAAAATTTGAAAAATGCTTTTAAAATACAAGGATATGATGTAAAATTAAATTGCGTATTAATTGTTGATGATATTTATACAACAGGGACAACAATGGATGCGATGGCACAGATACTAAAAGAAAATGGCATTGAGCGAGTTCTCTGCCTGACAATATGCATAGGTGCTGATACTTAGGGGGTTAGTCATGGATGTAAGAAATTGTCGAAATTGCGGACGCATGTTTAATTATCTTGGAGGACCGTCTATCTGTCCGGTTTGTAGGAGCAAGCAGGAGGACGACTTCCAGAAAGTGAAAGAATATATTCGAGAGAATCCGGGGGCACAGATGGCCGAGATTGCAGAGGTGAACGAAGTTAGCGTTCAGCAGATTCAGCAGTGGGTTCGCGAGGAAAGATTAGAGTTTTCTAAGGATTCTCAGATTTCTTTGAACTGTGAAAAGTGCGGTGAGCCTATTCGAACCGGTAGATTCTGTGAGAAGTGTAAGAACAACATGGCAACCAGCCTGACAGATGCGTTTGCCAAGCCGATTCCTGTTGAGGCTCCGGTCAAGAAAGGGCATGAATCCGACAAGATGAGATTTAAGAGATAAAGCAGTATATTTTTATGGGTTTCAAAAGCCGCTCGTCCCTTTGGACGGTCGGCTTTTTTCTTTGATTTAAAGCATAAATATGATATAGTATTAATAACTATGTTTTATGGGGTTAAAGAGGATGCTGAATCAGGAAAGAGTTCGCCATATGACCCATATGGCAATGAAAGAAAAAAAGTATTCCCGTGAATATATGTCTGTTGTGAATACGTCAAAGCAGGATTATTTGTCCATGCATGCGACAAAGGCGTTTATTCTCGGAACGATTACCTATGTATTTATTTATCTTTTGGCTGTTTATGCGCTCTTTCAGACTCTTTTGAAAAATCTGGACAAGCTGGTAATTGTTATGCTGGGACTGATAGGTATTCTTGGATATCTGATGTATTTGTATGTGTTTATGGGTAGTAAACGACGTGCTGCAAAAGAGGCTTATCGCGTTGGAAAAGCAGCTTTAAGCGAGCGGATTGATGATTGGAATACCTTGGAGGAAATGTATATCAAGGAAGAGGAAAACAAATCGCCGACTATGATGATGGAGAGTCTGGCAGAGTATCTTCCACCGGAAGATACTAAGGATGGGAAAAAGGAGATTACCGGGACATTATGAGTTTTGGAATACAGTTTAGAGAGAATCTGCGACGGTTTTTATCCCAAAATGACCGAGTTTTGGGGCGTATATTAAAGGGCCTAATGGCGTTTTTAAGTTTTTTTGTGATTAATGCAAATTTTGGCTATTCCGCTGTTTTAAACAGTTTATGGCTTCCGGTTGTGGTGGCAATTCTTTGTGCGTTTATTCCCGGAAGTGCGTTATCTTTGGTTGTGATTGTGTATTTGCTGATACATATGGCGTCTTTACAGGCTGATATTGCACTGGTGGCTGCGTTGCTTTTCGGAGTGGCATATGTTTTTACAAATATTTATGAGGGAAGAATCTATTACAATGTAATAGGAATTCCTTTGGGATATCAGCTGAAGATAGCGTATGCTTTTCCGGTTTTAAGTGCGCTTCTTGGAAAATCCAGCGAGGTAATTACCGTTATTTGCGGTAGCGTGATTGCATATTATCTTAAGAGTGTAAAAGAACATGCGGCACAGATTATTGATTCTCAGTCGAATGTATCCGTATCGGATATTTTGATGGACGGAGTGTTGTCAAATACCATGTTTTATGTTTTCTTGACAGCAATGGTAGCTGCATTTTTGGTGACTTACGTATTACGCTGCTCGACGATTTCCCATGCCTGGGTACTGGGGTCTGTTGTGGGTGTCAGCGTGGAGTTTGTGATTCTTCTTTCAGGTTTCTTGATTCTGAATCGTGCGAGCCAGATTCCGTATTTGATTATCGGAAATCTGCTTACACTTTTGCTTGGCATGGGCGCCAGCTATTTATTCTTTGACTTGGATTATACACGGACGGAAAAAGTGCAGTTTGAGGATGATGATTACTATTATTACGTGACGGCTGTTCCGAAGGTAAGAATTGAAAAAGAATCCATTGAAGTGAAAAAGATAACCGAAGGTAATCCATCGGCCCGAAATGCAAAGATGAATTTCTCCGAAGGAAAAAAAGAAGGAAAGGAAGTGAATGGAGTTGAGTAGCACCTTTACAAAATTTGAAAACATTATGAGTGACTACTTCAACTTTGGCTTACCCACAGTTCATGTTACGGATGTAATAGAGATGATTATCATCGCATTCTTTATCTATTACATTCTTGCGTGGATAAAGGATACCAGAGCCGGTATGCTGCTAAAAGGAATTATTATTATTGTTGTTTTCTTTATTGTGGCATCGATCTTCCAGATGAATACCATTCTTTGGTTAGGCGAAAAACTTATCAGTGCCGGACTTATTGCATTGATTGTTGTGTTCCAACCTGAGCTTCGAAACGCGCTTGAGAAGTTGGGCCGATCCAGTTTGCTTAACAGAATGCTACCCTTTGCATTTGGAAGAAGTGCGGAGATGAGATTTTCCGATCGCACTCTTAACGATATTGTTCGGGCATGCTTTGAAATGGGTGCGGTTAAGACCGGAGCGCTGATTGTAATTGAACAGAATGCGCAGCTTGGAGAATATGAGCGTACGGGAATTCCCTTGGATGCGATTTTAACAAGACAGTTACTGATCAATATATTTGAAAAAAATACACCTCTTCATGACGGTGCGATTTTGGTTCGCGGCAATCGTATTGTATCTGCTACCTGCTATTTGCCGTTGACGGATTCTACGATTTTAAGTAAGGATCTTGGTACGAGACATCGTGCTGCGGTTGGTGCCAGTGAGGTCAGCGATGCGTTGATTATTGTAGTGTCCGAAGAAACCGGAAAAGTTTCCGTAGCAAAGGAAGGCCGATTGATTCGCGATGTCAGCAAAGAGGGACTTACAGATATTTTAAAGAACTTGCAGGATCCGGAAAGCAAATTCAAAGATTCCGAAAAACTCCTTGCTCGTATGGGAAGGAGGATTCGAGATGAAAAATAAGATTTTTCATGCGGTATTTGACAACTTTGGCTTAAAGATTTTGGCGGCGATTTTTTCCATCATGCTATGGTTTATCGTGGTGAATGTTGACAATCCGTCACAAACCAAAACCTTTACTGTGATGGTTAAGGTTACAAATGAGGAGTCACTCACTCAGCAGGGTAAGTACTATACCATACCGGACAATGCCAATACAGTTACATTTCGCGTTAGCGCGAGACGTACGATTATGGAACAGCTTACCAGTTCGGATTTTACCGCAGAGGCAAATTTGGAGGAGCTGGAAAATGACACCAGAATTCCGATTGCCATTACGGCAAATCGTTATGCGTCCTCCGTTACCATATTGGGCTCAACCAAGTATCTCTACGTGGATATCGGGGAACAAATGACTTCCAAATTTATTGTTTCCGGAGAGGCAGTGGGAACTGTGGCCGATGGATATAAAGTGGATAGCGTGGAAGTTACACCGAATGTCCTTTCAATATACGGGCCGGCGGAAAAGGTTTCGCAGATTGGATCGGTGGTTGCGTATTGCGATGTTACGGGAGTGACGACAGGTGTGTCCGAAAGTGTAGTACCCACTGTGTTGGATGAAAAGGGCAATGCAATGGATACCACCGGATTGGAAATCAGTGAATCCACCGTAAATGTGACTGTCCGATTTGCAAATATCAAGACGGTTCCAATCGTTTTGGAGAGCACGGAAACAGGCGAAGGGGTGACTTTAAATAAAATCACCGTTACACCGGAGCAGATTGAGATTATCGGTGAGGCCAATGTGTTAAACGCTGTTTCACAGATTGTGATTCCGAAGACAGCCATCGATGTCAGTCAGTTGACTGCGGATGTGGAAACGGAAGTGGATGTGGCTTCTTATTTGCCGGAGGGTGTCAGTGTGGAAAACTCCACAAACACGAAGGTTACGGTCTTGGTTGATTTGTCTGTTTCAAAAAGCGAAGGATTTGATGTGCCGACATCCAATATTACGATTGAGGGACTTGATGATACCTTGAGTGCAAGTATAACCGGAAGTACCGTCCGGACAACGATATCCGGTGAGGAAACTGCCCTTTCCTCTTTGAAGGCGGATTCGGTAATAGGAACAATTGATGCATCAAAGATTACGGAACCGGGTACCTACAGCGTGAATGTTAAGTTTTCTGTGGATGGCGAATTCAGTGTTTCGGATGAGATTGTTTCACTAGTGGTAACGACTTCGAAAAAGACAACTACATCGAACTAGGGGGACGAAAGATGGTTAGCGAAAAAATAGTTGTGGCAAATCCGTCGGGATTTCATCTTCGCCCGGCGGGAATATTTTGCGATACAGCCATGAAATATACCTCCCATATTGTTTTTAGGTACAAAGGAAATGGTGAGGCTAATGCCAAAAGCGTGTTAAGTGTGCTTGGGGCGTGCATAAGAAACGGTGATGAAATTGAAATTTGTTGCGACGGAGAAGATGAAAAAGAAGCATTGCGGGCTATGATTGATTTGGTCAAAAGCGGCTTCGGGGAAAAGATTTAAAGAGAACAGGAAAGATTACAAAATAAGGACTAAGGAGACATTGACATGTTAGATTACAAGCGTTACAGGAGAAATCCTGTGGTTGATTTTAAGGAACGTACCTGGCCGAATAAGGAGATTGAAAAAGCGCCCACCTGGTGCAGCGTTGATTTAAGAGACGGAAATCAGGCGTTGATTGAGCCGATGAATGTCGAGGAAAAAATGGAGATGTTCGATCTTTTAATTAAACTTGGGTTCAAGGAGATTGAAATCGGCTTTCCGGCAGCCAGCCAGATTGAATTTGATTTCTTAAGACGTCTGGTTGCGGAAAACAAGATTCCGGATGATGTAAAGGTGCAGGTGCTTTCACAGTGCCGTAAAGAGTTAATCGATAGAACCTATGAAGCAATTCAGGGAATTAAAAACGTTGTATTTCATATATATAATTCCACATCCACCTTACAAAGAGATGTGGTGTTTGGAATGAATGAGGACGAAATCGTTCAGATTGCCGTTGATGGAACTCGCATGGTAAAAGAAGGACTTCACAGATATGATGGAAACCTTCAGTTGGAATATTCGCCGGAAAGCTTTTCCGGAACGGAAGTGGAGTTTTCTGCGAGAATTTGTAATGCGGTTGCAAAAGAATGGAATCATGCGACGGATGCTCCGATTATATTTAATCTTCCCAATACGGTTGAGATGAATACACCGAATGTCTACGCAGATCAGGTGGAGTGGGTGTCTAAGCATATTGAGGACAGAGAAAATACCATTATCAGCATTCACCCTCACAATGACAGAGGCTGCGGAGTGGCGTGTACGGAGCTTGCACTTCTTGCCGGTGCCGATCGTGTGGAGGGAACCCTTCTCGGAAATGGGGAACGTACCGGTAATGTGGACATTTTGACAGTGGCTTATAACATGTTTTCTCAGGGGATTAATCCCGAGCTTGATATAGAGAATATTAATGAAATAGTTGACGTTTACGAAAGATGTTGTAAAATGGATGTCGACATGCGCCATCCTTACGCCGGCAAACTGGTATTTACCGCTTTTTCCGGTTCGCATCAGGATGCCATCAATAAAGGCGTAAAAGCGATGAAGGAACGAAACAGCAAGGTTTGGCAGGTGCCATATCTTCCGATTGATCCTTCTGATATCGGACGTAAATATGAGCCGGTGGTTCGTATTAACAGCCAGTCCGGTAAGGGCGGAGTGGCCTTTGTTATGGATACGGTATATGGATATAAGTTACCGAAGAAAATGCAAAGAGAATTTGCGGATGTCATTCAGTATATTTCCGAAAGAGAAGGTGGGGAGGTAAAACCCGAAACCATTATGGCAGCCTTCAAAAAGGAATATATTGACTTAAAGGACCCGTATCGGTTAATCTTTGTAGACATTGATGACAACATGGGAGATGATGAAGCCCATGTGGCATTGGATTTTGAATATCGAGGTGAAACTTTCCACTCCGAAGCGGATGGAAACGGACCGATTGATGCGGTGAAACTTGCGATTAAACAGTGTGTTCCCGAGATGGATTTTTCGGTTCAGGATTATTCCGAACATTCTCTCGGCGTAGGCAGTCATGCAAAAGCAGCTGCTTATATAGAAATGGAGGATCCGCGCACCGGAAATCATACTTTTGGTGTGGGAATATCTTCCAATATCACAAGAGCGTCGATTCGTGGTATTTTTTCAGCCATGAATCGATTGGTTAAATTATCACAGGAGTATGTGTAGAATGAAGAAGATTTTGTTAACCGGCTGTAACGGCCAATTGGGAAGAGCAATTCAAAAAGAGTACGGTGCTGAAGTTGAGTTCATCCGTACCGACATGATTGAGGGTGAAGGTATCACAATCTTGGATATTTCCGACGTAGAGGCAGTGATGTCTATCTGCAAAAAGGAACAGCCGGATGTGATTATCAACTGCGCAGCTTATACCAATGTTGATGGTTGTGAAGTTAATGAAGATTTGGCATACAAAGCAAATGCAATCGGACCACGCAATCTTGCGATTGCTGCCACTGAAGTTGGCGCAAAATTAATCCATGTATCTACGGATTATGTATTTGCGGGAGACGCCACTGTGCCTTATACCGAGTTTGATACACCGAATCCGGTAAGTGCATACGGACGTACCAAATTAGCCGGCGAGAATTTTGTAAAACAGTTTGGAACCAAGTATTTTATTTTAAGAACCGCTTGGTTATATGGTGACGGAAAGAACTTTGTTAAGACAATGCTTTCCCTTGCAGAGACACATGATGAAGTAAGTGTCGTATGTGATCAGGTAGGATCTCCTACAAGTGCGGTAGAACTTGCAAAGATGATTCACTTCTTAGAGCCGACAGACAGCTTTGGACTTTATCACGCAACCTGCGAAGGTGATACCAACTGGGCAGACTTTACAGAAGCCATCTTTAAAAAGAAAGGCCTTTCTACCAAGGTAAACCATGTAACTTCAGAAGAGTACGCAGCAATGAACCCTGCTGCAGCAAATCGTCCGAAGTTTTCTATTTTGGAAAATAAAATGTTAAAGCTTACCACTGATAAATTTGCTATGGCACAGTGGGAAGATGCATTAGATGTATATTTGAACAATATGTAAAATCATGGAGGAAAAAAACATGAGAACTTATTTAGTAACAGGTGGTGCCGGATTTATCGGATCAAACTATATTCATTATATGTTCCGTAAGTACGACAACGAAATCCGCATCATCAATGTAGACAAGCTTACTTATGCCGGCAACCTTGAGAATTTAAAAGATGTTGAGAACCGCGAGAACTATACTTTCGTACGTGCTGACATCTGCGATAAAGAAGCAATCCAGAAAATTTTTGCTGAAAACGACATTGACCGTGTCGTTCATTTCGCAGCTGAGTCTCACGTAGACCGTTCCATCAAGAACCCGGAAGTGTTTGTTCAGACCAACGTTTTGGGAACAGCAGTTATGTTAAATTGCGCTAAGGCTGCATGGGAATTGCCGGACGGCTCCTTCAAAGAAGGAAAGAAATTCTTACATGTTTCTACAGACGAGGTATACGGCTCATTAAATGACGATCCAAACGCATACTTCTATGAGACAACACCGTACGATCCACACAGCCCATATTCTGCATCCAAGGCTTCATCTGATTTCTTGGTAAAGGCTTATATTGATACATATAAGTTCCCTGCGAATATTACGAACTGCTCAAACAACTACGGACCTTACCAGTTCCCTGAAAAGTTGATTCCACTTATCATCAACAACGCACTTCAGGGAAAGGAACTTCCTGTATACGGTGATGGAAAGAACATCCGTGACTGGTTGTATGTAGATGATCATGCAAAGGGAATCGATATGGTTCAGGAGAACGGAAAGCTTGGAGAAACCTACAATATCGGTGGTCATAACGAGCGTCAGAACATCCAGATTATCCATATCATTTTAGATACACTTTTGGAGATGCTTCCGGAAAACGACCCGCGTCGTGCCAATGTATCTGAAAACCTAATTACTTACGTTACAGATCGTAAGGGACATGACAGAAGATATGCAATCGCTCCGGATAAGATCAAAAAAGAAGTAGGCTGGGAGCCGGAAACCATGTTTGAACAGGGTATCAGAAAGACAATCGCTTGGTTCTTTGAACATGAAGATTGGATGAAGAATGTTACCTCCGGTGACTATCAGAAGTACTACGAAGAAATGTACAAATAAAACGTTAAAAGCAGCGGCATAAAACCGCTGCTTTTTTTATTATTTTTAAAATCCATATAGTCCATTGTGTATTGTATTGTTTTTTATACCGCATCTTCCGGAGATGTATGGTATAATAAACTCTGCGTGAGTCCATCTAATGAAAGGAACGTTTTGACGGAAGTATGAAATACGATTATTTGATTGTCGGAGCCGGATTATTCGGCGCGACATTTGCTTATGAAGCAAAGAAAAAGGGAAAAAATGTGCTTGTGATTGATAAGAGAAATCATATCGCGGGAAACATTTACACGGAAAAAAGAAGTGACATTAATGTTCACATATATGGCGCGCATATTTTCCATACCAACAAAAAAAGCACTTGGGAATATGTTAACCGGTTTGCGGAGTTTAACAACTACATTAATTCACCTGTGGCGGTGTATAAGGATGAGTTGTACAATCTTCCTTTTAACATGAATACTTTTTCCAAAATGTGGGGTATCAAGACACCGCAGGAGGCAAAGGATAAAATAGCTTCTCAGATTGCGGAACTTCATATTACCGAGCCAAAGAACTTAGAAGAACAGGCGTTGTCTCTGGTGGGAAGAGATGTTTATGAGAAGCTGATTAAGGGCTACACCGAAAAACAGTGGGGAAGAAGTTGCGAAGAATTGCCGGCGTTTATTATTAAGCGTTTACCTCTTCGTTTTACCTACGACAACAACTATTTCAATGCACGCTATCAGGGAATCCCGATTGGCGGATATACGCAGATTGTGGAGAAAATGCTAGACGGGATTGAAGTGCGAACCGGTGAAAATTTCTTTGATTTGAAAAAGACCGGAAAACTATCGGATGGGACAGAAGTTTCTTACGACAAGATCTTATTTACCGGACAGATTGATGAGTATTATGATTCCTGCTTCGGACCTCTTGAGTATCGCTCCGTGCGATTTGAAACCGAAGAACTTTCGGAAGAAAATTTCCAGGGGAATGCAGTGGTTAATTACACCGAGCGTGAGGTCCCCTATACCAGAATTATAGAGCATAAGCATTTTGAGTTTGGTACACAAAAAACCACCATTATTTCCAGAGAGTATTCTTCCGAATGGAAGCCGGGAGTGGAACCGTATTATCCGGTAAATAATGATAAAAACAATGCGTTGTATGAAAAATATGCCGAACTCGCAGCGAAGGAAGAAAACGTTATCTTCGGAGGACGCCTCGGTCAGTATAAATACTACGACATGGACAAAGTGATAGAAGCTGCACTTGAGTGCGTTAGTAAATATTTATAGTCTATTAGTTCCACCGGAAAGGTGCGAAAAGGAAGGAGTTATTGATTTATGAAAGGTATTATTTTAGCAGGAGGAAGCGGTACACGCTTATATCCACTTACAAAAGCAATTTCAAAACAGATTATGCCGATTTATGATAAGCCGATGATTTATTATCCGTTGTCTACTTTGATGCTTTCCGGCATTCGTGAGGTGCTCATTATTTCCACACCGAGAGATCTTCCAGTATTTGAAGAGCTTTTGGGCGACGGAAGTCAGCTTGGAATGAATATTGAATATGCGGTACAGGAAGCACCAAACGGACTTGCTGAAGCGTTTATCATCGGTGCGGACTTCGTTGGAAACGATGCAGTAGCATTGGTATTGGGAGACAATATCTTCTACGGACAGAGCTTTTCAAAGGTACTTCGTCAGACTGCGGAACGTACAGAAAACGAAAAGGGAGCCACCATCTTCGGATACTATGTACGTGATCCGAGAGAGTACGGTGTAGTTGAGTTTGATGAAAACGGTCTTGCAAAATCCATTGAAGAAAAGCCTGCAAATCCAAAGTCAAACTATGCTGTTCCGGGACTTTATTTCTACGATAATGATGTTATCCAGATTGCAAAGACAATCAAACCGTCTGCTCGTGGAGAACTGGAAATTACCGCTGTAAACAACGCTTATTTAGACAGAGGTGATTTACACGTAGAGACTTTGGGACGAGGCTTTGCATGGCTCGATACCGGAAATCATGACATGCTTCTTGCAGCAGCTGATTTTGTTTCAACTTTCCAGAAGAGACAGGGACTTTACATTTCTTGTATCGAAGAAATCGCATACAAGAGAGGCTTTATTGATAAAGACCAGTTATTAAAGCTCGCTGAGCCGCTTATGAAAACAGATTACGGCAAATACTTAACAGAAGTGGCAAACGGATTATAGAAAGGAATCACCATGGGAAAAATAACAGTAACAAACGATTGTAACGGAATTGAAGGATTAAAGGTCATCGAACCGCAGGTATTCGGAGATAACCGCGGATACTTTATGGAGACCTATAACTATAATGATTTTAAGGAAGCCGGAATCGACTGCGAATTTGTTCAGGACAACCAGTCTGCATCCAAAAAGGGTGTACTTCGCGGACTTCATTTCCAGATTAATTATCCGCAGGATAAGTTGGTCCGTGTAATTAAAGGTCGTGTATTTGACGTTGCAGTAGATTTAAGAGAAGGCTCAAAGACATACGGAAAGTGGTTCGGCGTTGAGCTTACCGAAGATAACAAAAAGCAGTTCTTTATTCCAAAGAATTTTGCACATGGATTTTTGGTTCTTTCCGATTATGCAGAGTTCTGCTACAAGGTAACTGATTTTTATCATCCGAACGATGAGGGCGGACTTATGTGGAACGATCCGGATATCGGAGTAGAATGGCCGATGCCGGAAGGAATGACGGCAGAAGATCTTATTTTATCAGAGAAGGATAAAGTAAACTGGAGTTACAAGGAACTTTTGGAAAAGAACAAATAGGGTTTTTTATAGATTCGTATATCACGGTCCGTGATGTACGAATCTGAGGTTTATGGGATATTATGAAAAAATTTTTTGCTAGAAAAAGAAATGTTGCAATCATAATAATTCTTGTGATTGCACTTACTGCCGGAGGAGTCGGCGCGTATTATTATTTTCATCGGGGAACTTCTTCCGACGAGGCTGTATATGTTTCTTCTGTGGCTACGATTACAGGTCAAAGCGCAAACGGACTGAATAATCGTTATGCGGGCGTAGTGGAGTCACAGGAATCCTGGAGCGTAACCGCGGATTCTGCACTAACCATCGAAGAAACCTTTGTGGAAGTCGGACAGGAAGTGGAAGCCGGTACACCGTTGTTTTCTTATGATGTAACGGAGACAGAGAATAATCTGCGTAATGCAAAGATTGATTTGGAACGTATGAATAACGATCTTACGGCGTTAAAGGCGACGATGGATGAACTGACCAGATCCAGAGATGCTGCGACAGATGAATCGGTACGTGCCGAGTATAACATTGAATTACAGCAAAAACAGCTGGACTATACCAGCCAGCAGTATGCCATTAAATCTAAGCAGGAAGAGATAAAAAAACTTGAAGAAACTGCGAAAAAGGGTGTTGTTACCAGTAAGATTTCCGGCGTGATAAAGTCGATTCAAAATTCAGGCGACAGTTATTTCTATTCGGATTCTTCCAATGCGTACATTACCGTTGTAAACATGGATAAGTTCCAGATTAAGGGAAGCGTAAATGAGCAAAATCTGTCTTCTCTTTATGTGGATGCACCGGTGATTGTTTTTTCGCGAAAGGATAAGGATACATATTGGAAGGGTACCATCTCCAAACTTGATACGGGAAGTGCAAGTTCTAATTCTTCCGATTCTTCAAGCGAGTCCATGACATCTTCAAGCAAGTATCCGTTTTACGTTTCTGTAGAGGATACTACGGGACTTAGCATGGGACAGCATGTTTATATCGAACTTGACATCGGACAGTTAGAAGACAAGGAGGCATCTTCCTCCCTTTGGTTGGAAGATTACTATATCGATCTTACGGATGAAGAGAATCCATGTGTATGGGTGGATAAAAACGGTCGTATTGCGAAAAAGCCTGTAACTTTGGGCGAATACAATGCGGAGACTTTTAAATACGAAATCAAAGACGGATTGGAAACTACCGATCTGATTGCCATGCCGTATTCGGGTTTAAAAGAGGGCACAAAGACCATCAATATGGATGAGGAGTCCGGCGGCACTTACGAAGATGTGGATGGCGATATGACGATAGAAGAAGGCGCCGATGCCGGTGAGTATTATCCGGAAGATGAAATGACGGAAGAAAGCTTAACCGAGGAAATCAAAACTGAGGAAACTGCAGAGGATTAGGACCGGGGGTGCGCTGTGATACTTGAAATGAAGGACGTTTACAAAGATTTCCCTCAGGGAGATTTTACGGTAAACGTATTAAAACATATTAATATCCGGGTGAAAGAAGGAGATTATGTAGCGATTATGGGGCCTTCCGGATCCGGCAAAACAACCATGATGAATCTGATTGGTTGTTTGGATTCTGTAACCAAAGGAACTTTGATTCTGGATGATGAGGATGTGAGTTCCTATACCGATAATCAACTTTCCGATTTGCGGTTGCATAAAATCGGATTTGTGTTCCAAAATCACGAGTTGTTGGGACAAAAAACCGCGTTAAAGAATGTGTGTATGCCACTTGCGTTTGCCGGTGTCCCGAAAAAGGAACAGATTGAACGTGCAACGGAAGCATTGCAGAGGGTCGGATTGGGAGATCGATTGGATTTTAAGCCGAACCAGCTTTCCGGCGGTCAAAAACAGCGTGTGGCGATTGCTCGGGCGATGATTAACCGACCGCGTCTTCTTTTGGCGGATGAGCCCACCGGTGCACTTGATTCCGCATCCGGAAAGTCTGTTATGGAATTGTTTCAGAAGTTAAATGATGAAGGCACGACAATCATTATGATTACGCATGATGCAGATGTGGCTTCAAAAGCTGCGCGCCGCGCGGTTATGAAAGACGGAATTCTAAGTTCCGAGGATGCGGATTTGGTACCGCCCTACAAAGAGGAGGCAGCCAATGCATAAGAAGGAATGGTCTTTAAAGAAAAAAATCGTAGTAGGTATTCTTACCGCGGTTATTATTTTCGGATTGATTATCGGGGCAGTTTATATTGCTGTATGGTCGAATCGGGGAACTGTGTTGGTAATTCCGGTGACGGACGTGCTGTACGGAGATTTTGATAACGATGATTTTGGTGTGCAGGGAACAATCAGTACAGGAGAGATTCAAAACATTCGAAAGGACGAGGGAACCGTCTCAAAAATTTTTGTTTCTGAGGGCGACCATGTAAATAAAGGCGATGTTTTAGTACAGTTTGAAACGACAACCGAAGACTTATCATTAAAACAGGCAGAAATCGATTTGGAAAGCAGAAAATTGGATTTGACCCGCGCACAGCAGAGACTGGATATGCTAAATGCAGCAACTCCGTATGTTGAACCGCCGGAGGAAGAAACCGATGTGACGCCGGAGAGCGATGGAACGACGGATAATAGTGAGACGCCGGGCAACGCTGAGGTAGAGAATGCTCCGGTTGTTGTAAATGTATCCGGAGAGGCTCTTTATTCGATTTCCAACGGAGAAGTGCTTACGGAGACCGAACTGATAAAAGGGAAAAATGATGCGACGGCTGCAATTGCCACCGCAAATACCGAGATTAAAGCTTGTCAACAGAATATTGAGGCTGCGAAAAAAGCGCTTGCCAAACGTAAAGTAACGGCAGATTTTTCCGGCTATATTACAAAAGTAAATGATGATAGGGATAAAGATGCAGAGGAAAACGGAGATGAAGAACTTTCTTCCGAAATGGTGACCGATGCAAATCAGGAAAATATCCTGGTGCAGTTAAGTTCCGAGGACGGCTTGTTTGTAAAAAGCTATATCAATGAATGGAAAAAGGAACAGATGGATATCGGAGATACGGTGTATATCATGAATTGGAATAACGGTGAGACCTACGAAGCGTCCATCACCTCCATCTCCGATCAGATATCGGAATCCATGACGAGTATGTATTCCCAATGGTATGGCGGTTCTGCCAGCTATTATCCGTTTACGGCGGAACTAAGCGGAGAAGCAGAATCGCTTTCTGCGGGAAGTTCCGTAGATGTCTACTTTAAAAATCCGGCAGGACGATATTCCGATTCGACAGACGTTTACGAAGAAGGAAGGTTAAATCTCGTTAAGGCGTTTGTACGCACGGAAAACGGCAGAAAATTCATTTTTGCACGCGGAGAAAACGGTCTCTTGGAAAAGAGATTTATAAAGACCGACGGTCAAACCCAGGATTGTTATATTGTAACGGAAGGTCTTTCGACAGAAGATTATATTGCTTTTCCCTATGGGAAAGATGTGCGTAACGGAGCAAAGGTACGTGAAGGAAGCGTCAGCGAGCTTTACGATTATTAAAGGATACGGAAATATGAGAGAAAACTTAGTTGAGGCGTTACAGGAAATTTGGTCTCATAAGATGCGCTCGTTTCTTACCATGTTGGGCGTTATCATAGGTATTGCATCCATCATAGCGATTGTATCTACGATTAAAGGTACAAACGATCAGATTATGAAGGATTTGGTGGGAAGAGGAAACAATAATGTTTCCATCAAGCTTTATCAGGGTGAGTGGGAATACTACTTTGACAGTGAGATACCGGATGGTGTGCGTCCGGTATCCGAAGACCAGATGGAGCGGATTCGTCAAACAGAACATGTGGAAGATGCTACATTTTATAATCTTCGAACCTATGTGAACGGGATAAATGCAGGAGCCAAGAGTTTGTCGGGTGCGAGTCTTTACGGCGTGGATGAACATTTTTTAAATACCTGTGGGTACGTGGTTTACAAGGGAAGATGCTTTGTGGATTTGGATTATAAAAACTGCAATAAGGTTGCTTTATTGGATTCCACGGCGGCGGATATTTTGTTCCCGGATGAAAACCCCATCGGTCAGACCATGGAGATTGGCGGCGAGCCGTATATCGTAGTGGGATTGTACCAGCAGGAAACAGAGTTTCAGCCTGACATTAAAAGCTTGTCTGATTACGAAACGTATTTTCAGGAGTCTTACGGAACGGTTTTGATTCCGGATACTACCTGGCCGATTTGCTATTCGTTCGATGAACCGAAAAATGCGTTTGTTCGTGCGGACGAGACTGTAAATATGTCCGAAATCGGAAAGAGTGCACAGGCGATTATGCAGGAGTGTATTGTATCCAAGGATACGGAATTAAAATATACGGCGCAGGATTTGGTGGAGGAGGCAAAACAACAACAGCAGCTTGCAAATTCCACAAACAGCTTGCTTATCTGGGTGGCTAGTATTGCTCTTTTGGTCGGCGGTATCGGAGTTATGAATATTATGCTGGTATCCGTTACGGAGCGAACCAGAGAGATTGGATTAAAGCGTTCTTTGGGTGCCAGAAAAAAACGTATTTTGGCACAGTTTTTAACAGAATCTGCTGTGCTTACAAGCTTGGGTGGACTCCTTGGAATTGTTGTGGGAATTGTAATGGCTGTGATTATTTCAAAGATTTCCGGAGTGCCTGTCGGAATCTCTGTTCCGTCCATTGTTATCAGTGTGGCATTTTCTATGGTGATTGGAATTATTTTTGGCCTTTTGCCATCCATAAAAGCGGCGAACTTATCTCCGATTGATGCGTTACGTCGCGAATAGTGGAGATTTATCTTAGGGTTTGATACAATGCTTTTGAAAGAGAGGCGTATATGTTGGATTTTGTAAAAGCTAAAGAACTGTTAAAGAAACATGGACAGGAACATGTTCTTCGCTTTTTTGATGAATTGGATGAGGATGGCAGGAGAGGACTTCTTCGGCAAATAGAGGACGTTGATTTTGATATGTTGGATGTAATCCATCATCCAAAGCAGGAAGAAAAGGGTAAAATTACACCCCTTGGCGCGGTAGAGATTGGAGAAATCGAGGAACGCAAAGAGGAGTTTGTGGAAGAAGGGTTAAAAGCGATTCGCGAAGCTAAAGTGGGAGCTATCCTTCTTGCCGGAGGTATGGGAACCAGACTGGGGTTTGACCGGCCAAAGGGTACGTTTGACATTGGAAAGACCAGACATCTTTATATTTTTGAATGTCTTATCAACAACTTACTCGAAGTATGCGATGTAGCAGGATGCTATGTACCCCTTTATGTTATGACCAGCGAAAAGAACCATCAAGCAACCATAGAGTTTTTCGAAGAGAACAATTACTTCGGATATCCGGCAGAGGATGTGCGTTTCTTTATGCAGGATATGGCACCGGCGGTAGACTATGACGGCAAGCTTCTTTTGGAGGAAAAAGGCCGTTTGGCCACCTCTCCAAACGGAAACGGAGGATGGTTTAAGTCCCTTCATAAATCAGGATTGTTGGATGATATTCATGCCAGAGGTGTGGAGTGGTTAAATATATTTGCTGTGGATAATGTATTACAAAAAATTGCAGATCCGGCCTTTATCGGAGCTACGATTTTAAGCGGCAAAGAAAGCGGAAGCAAAGTGGTTCGTAAAGCGTCTCCGGAAGAGCGCGTAGGAGTTATGTGTCAGGAAGACGGCAAACCTTCCATCGTAGAGTATTACGAAATGACCCGAGAAATGACGACCCAGAGGGATGAACAGGGTGAATTGTTATATCGTTTCGGAGTCATCTTAAACTATTTATTCCGCGTGGATCGACTTGAGGATATTATGTTAAACCACATGAATGTACATGTGGTGGAAAAGAAGATTCCTTATGTGGATGAGACGGGAATGCCGGTAAAACCGGAGGAACCCAACGGATATAAATTTGAAACACTGATTTTGGATATGATTCACATGATGGATTCAAACTTGGTGTATGAGGTAGTCAGAGAAAAAGAGTTTGCACCGATTAAGAATTTACACGGTGTCGATTCCGTAGACAGTGCAAGGGAGCTTTTGGAAACAAACGGAGTTATACTTTAATCATGTATAGTGAAGGAAAACGAAGTTGGGTAAAACATTTGGATTTTACCATAATTGATATTGTATGCCTGGAGTTGGCGCTGATTTTGGCCTATGCCTGGAGATTTGGCGGCGGCTGGCTTTTTAGTGCGGATATTTATGAGCGCCTGGCCGTAATTCTTCTTTTGATCGATATCGTTGTGGTTTTCTTTGTGGAACCATATAAAGGTATTTTAAGAAGAAACAAGTATCAGGAGTTTCGCGCTACTTTAACAAGCGCAATTGTAAATTTTGGCGGCGTATTGGTTTATATGTACGCCATCAAACAGTCGGTTTTATACTCTCGACAGCTTTTGTTTATGTATTTAGGTTTGTCGATTGTATTTATGTACACTTGCAGGGTGCTTTGGAAAAGGGTAATTCGTTTCCGTAAGTTGCAGGACAAATCCAAGGCATTGATGACGGTGGTTGCGGAAAGCACCAATGTAGAGCGATGTCTTCGGGAAATCGCCATGAATAAGTATACCAATTACAAGGTGACAGGTGTGGTTGTGGTGGATCAACCCATGAAGGGAGAAATGATTCATGACATTCCGGTCGTGGCGAATGCGGATGACTTTTTGGATTATGTTCGGGCAAATGTTGTGGATGAAGTATTTATTGATGGAAATACCAGAGAAAGCTCCGAGGCTTTGGCGGCGGCATTGGTGGAATTGGGCGCTACGGTTCATGTAAGCTTGCTTCATTCCAAACTTTTGGTTCCAAACCGTCAGTTGGACAATTACGGAAACTATGTGGTCCTGACCAGTAGTATGAAGATTGCCACCAATCGACAGCTTTTTGTAAAACGATTGATGGATATTTTGGGGAGCATTGTGGGACTTGTACTTGTGGCTATAGCGTTTGTGATTTTTGCTCCGATTATAAAAGTACAATCTCCGGGACCAATCTTTTATAAGCAGGTTCGTATTGGAAAAAACGGACGTAGATTTAAGCTTTATAAGTTCCGTTCTATGTATGTGGGGGCGGACAAGGATTTGGAAAAACTAAAAAGCGAAAATGAAATGCAGGGGAATATGTTTAAAATGGAAAATGATCCTCGTATTATTCCTATCGGTCATTTCATTCGTAAGTATTCCATTGATGAATTGCCGCAGTTTTGGAACGTATTAAAGGGCGATATGTCCTTGGTCGGTACCAGACCGCCTACAGAGGATGAGTTTAAAGAATACGAGTATCATCACAAAGCACGACTTGGAATCCGTCCGGGACTTACCGGAATGTGGCAGGTGAGCGGAAGAAGCAAAATCACCGATTTCGAGAAAGTCGTTGAATTGGACACGGAATATATTACAAACTGGACTTTGGGACTGGACGTTTTTATTCTTTTTAAAACCATTGGTGTTGTTTTAGGCGGAAAGGATTCAAAATAAGTGGCTGCAAAATTTACTGTGTTAATTCGCGCCTTCGGAACAAATCCAACTTTTTTTCGTGATTGCCTGGAATCTTTGAATGCTTTAAATTTCAAAAACTGGGAATTAATTGTTCTGGATGAGAATCCCGGGACAGATGTTATGTGGATTACATCGGAAATGTTCCCGGAAGAAAGTCGCGTCATATACAGGAAAATTAAAAATAAGCATGGATTATCCTATGCATATAATATCGGAGTGCATTTTGCCTCCGGAGAATACATTGTTCTTTTGGGACAGCATGACCGACTTTCCACAAATACTTTGGATATGTTAGAACAAAAAATCAGAGAGTGTGATGTGGTTTATTCGGATCATGATGAACTGATTGAATCCAACCGAATGAATCCTCATTTTAAACCGGATTACAATGAAGAACTGATTCGGCATATCCCCTACATCGGAAGTTTTATTTGTTTCCGAAAAAATCTTTCCATGAAGGTGGGGGAATTCCATGAAAAGCTGGAATACTATCCCGTTTATGATTTTTTGTTTCGGTTGAGAGAGGCGAAGGTGACTGTGGGGCATGTGCCGGCGTTGCTCTATCACGAACGGGTGGTGGATGAAGCCCTGCCAAAGGAAATTCGTGCAAAGATGTTGCGGGAATATGCTACCGTTGTAGCGGCACACTTAAAAAGAATGGGATTGGAAGCAGAGGTTTTTCCGGATAAAAAACTTCGCTTTTTGAATGTGTCTTATCCTACGTCTACTTACAAGAATCACAGGGATGAGTTCTTGTTTTTACATGATAAAAATGTTCGAATTCGCGGGAAAAAATATATGCAGAAGATGTATGAGATTCTTTCGCAACCGGATGTGGGAATCGTTGGTGTAAAATTTCACCACTATGATTTTACCATTGATAACTGCGGATACATTTATGGAAGAGAAGGGCTTGCATATCCTGCCTGCTACAATCAAAGTATTTTTTTCGAAGGATACGAGTATCGAAATGTTCTCCCGAGGGATGTGAGTATGGTGGATGTGGGATGCTGTATGATTGATTCCAAACTTTATCGCCATGTTGGTGGATTTGGAGCAAACCTGGATGGCAGAGATATTATGCTGGATTTTTGTATGAAAACAATAGCAGCAGGAAGACGTATCATTTTTTTGCCGGATGTGGTATGCTATCGAAAGTTAACGGAAAATATCAGCACACAAAGTTCCAACGGATTGATTATGGAACGTTGGCATGACAGATTAAAAGCCGGCGATTTATTCTACAATGAAAACCTTCCTATGGGACTGGATAATTATCAATTATAAAAGAGGACTGAAATGAGTAACAACAAAATGAGTAACAACAAAATGAGTAATACAGGAACAAAAAAGAAAGTATCAAAGAAGCAACTTAAGAAAAAGAGACAAAGAAGGTTTCTGATTGTCGAATTTTTTGTATTACTTTTGCTTCTGGTTGTTCTTTTCGGATGGTCAAAATTCGGCAAGCTGGATATTACGTCCATTAAGAACCTGGCAACCAACGATTTGGATTCCGAGACAAAGGAATTGTTAAGTGGATATACGACCATTGCGCTTTTTGGAGTGGACAATCGATCCAACGGCAATTATGATTCCGGAAATTCCGACAGTATAATGATTTGTAATATCAACAATGATACCAAGGAAGTAAAGATTGTTTCTGTTTATCGTGACACCATGATGGATGTGGACGGCTCCGGAAAACTTCGTAAATGTAACTACGCCTATAATCATGGCGGAGTTTCCGAATCCATAGAGATGTTGAATCGTAATTTGGATTTGAATATTCAGAAATATGTGGCTGTGGACTTCTATGCTTTGGCAGATGCCATCGATTCTGTTGGAGGAATCACCTTGCCGGAACCGCTTACTGCAGAAGAGGCAAAGTATACGAATGAATATATCCCGGAAGTGGCATTTATTATCGGAAAAGATCGCACGGAAGTTGTGGAAGGCCAGACAGAAATGAACGGTGTGCAGGCAGTGTCATACTGTAGAGTCCGTTATACTGCAGGTGGAGATTTTAAACGTGCATCCAGACAAAGAACAGTGGTACAGGCATTGATTACCAAAGTTAAAGATTCAAATGTAATCGAATTAAACAGTCTAGTCGATCACGTGTTACCGAATGTTTCCACAAACCTTCAGGAGACTCAGATTATTGCAATGGCAGCAGCTATGCAGGAATATGAATTGGTAGACTCACATGGCTTCCCATTTGATATGAAGACCGGAACGTTTGGTAAAATCGGATCCGTTGATGTTCCTTGTACATTGGAAACCAACGTTTCCAAGCTTTATGAGTTTTTGTTTGAAGACACCACTCATGTTGCTTCCAATCAGTTGAAGAGCATTTCTCAGAGTATTGAAGAATATACCGGATACTCCGAAGGGGATGCTTTGGATTATGGCTTCTAAACAAAATAATACATAATAGGAGTTGGGCATTTTGTGCCCAACTTTTTTTAGGTATTTTTAAGGATTATTCTTAATTCTTTCAAAAGTTTTTCACAAAACAGACACAAATGGGGAGTAGACTACGAATTAAAGATGAAAAACGTTGATGAAGGGAGACTTCAAAATGAACTATCAGTATTACGAGTATGAATCAAACAACGGAATGCAAAACTATTCAGAAGGTACTTCGTATACGAATACTTCCGGAGACGGTGATTACAATCCTTACATGGATCCGAAAAAACCTAAGAAACCCAAAAAGAGTCATAAAGGTTTTGGAAAGGCAGTCGCAAAGTTTTTGGCAATAGCGGTTGCATTTGGATTGGTTGCCGGGGCGGCCTTTGCCGGAGGCAATTATTATGCATCTACGAAATTGGGAAAAGAAGTGGAAGAAGAGCTGGCTGTTTCGGAAGCAACCGGCGTAAAGAAGTCCGAGGGCGTAATCGATTCCACAGCGGTTTCCACTGCAACAACCGTTACGGATGTTTCAGATATTGTTGACAATGTAATGCCTGCCATTGTACAGGTAACCAATATGTCTATCGTGGAGTATCGCAATTGGTTCGGTCAGCACTATGCTACAGAATCCGAATCTGCGGGAAGCGGAATTATTATTAGTCAGGATAGTGAGTATTTATATATTGTAACCAATAATCATGTGGTGGAAGGAGCAAATACTTTGACGATTACCTTTGTGGATGATTCTGCAGTGGAAGCACATTTGCAAGGTACGGATCCCAATACGGATTTGGCAATCGTAAAGGTCAGTCTTTCCGATATTGATTCTGCAACTTTAAAGGAGATTAAAGTTGCAAGCATCGGATCTTCCGATGATTTGAAAGTTGGATCTTCCGCAGTTGTAATCGGTAATGCATTAGGCTATGGTCAGTCTGTTACTACCGGAGTGATTTCTGCATTGAACAGAGAGGTAAGCTTCCAAAACAATGATGGTTCCACCTATTCACAGACATTGATTCAGACAGATGCTGCGGTTAATCCGGGTAACTCCGGCGGAGCACTTTTGAATATGAACGGAGAAGTGGTAGGTATTGTATCTGCCAAGTATTCCGATACGGAAGTAGAGGGTATGGGATATGCCATTCCGATTTCCACAGCCAGCACGGTAATCGAAACACTTATGAGTGCACAGACAGAAGAACAGATTGCTGAAAACAATGAAGAAAGCACGGAGGATTTGACTCCTTCCAATGGAAACAGTGCTTATCTCGGAATTATGGGTGTGGATGTGGATGCTGTAAATGCAGTACAGTATCATATGCCGCAGGGCGTGTACGTAGCCCGAGTGATTTCCGGAACAGGAGCTGACAAAGCAGGATTACAGAAAAAAGATGTGATTACCGGATTGAACGGTACGCAAGTAAAGTCTATGGAAGAACTGCAGCAGCAGTTATCTTCCTTAAGTGCAGGCGATACGGTGGAAGTAACCGTTGCCCGCTATGCGGACGATTATGCTGAGGAAACCATTCAGGTTACTTTAAGCAGCGCACAATAATTATAAATAGTATTGCCCGCCTCCCGGGATTGGTTCCACCATCCCTCGCGGCGGGACTTTCTATGTTATAAATTAAGAAAGAAGATTCCCTTTTTACTTTCGATTAACGGGAAAGTATTGTATAATTACAGCGTTAGCGAGAATTATTGCGAGCATGCGGAGGATTATATAATATGAAAAAGAAAATTGTGATTGCTTTGGGACATAATGCACTGGGAATAACATTGCCGGAGCAGCAGGCAGCGATAGCGGAGACGGCGAAGGCAATTGTGAAGTTTGTGGAACAGGATTTCTCTGTGGTGGTAACTCATTCCAACGGACCACAGGTAAGCATGATTCACACCGCTATGTCTGAGTTTGCAAAGAATCACAGTGAATACACCGTAACTCCTATGAGTGTATGTTCGGCCATGAGTCAGAGCTATATCGGATATGATTTGCAAAATGCCATACGAAGTGAGTTGATCAGTCGAGGCATTTATAAATCTGTAACCACAGTTTTGACACAGATTGCTGTAGATCCTTATGATGAAGCTTTTTATAAGCCGGGCAAAGTGATTGGGCGTGTGCTTACCAAGGAAGAGGCTGAGGCAGAAGAGAAAAAAGGCAATCATGTAAAAGAAGTGGAAGGCGGCTATCGAAGAGTCGTTGCCACACCAAAGCCTATGGAGATTATCGAACTTGATTCCATAAAGGCACTTTTGGATGCGGATCAGGTAGTGATTGCCTGCGGAGGTGGCGGTATTCCGGTTCTTGCCCAAGGAAATTCATTAAAGGGCGCATCCGCCGTGATTGAGAAAGACACGGCAGCAGGATTCTTGGCAGATCAAATTGATGCCGAGATGTTTGTCATCTTAACCGGAGTGGAAAAGGTTTGCAAAAACTTCGGAACGGATGAAGAAAAGAAATTGGATTATCTATCTGTAGCTGAGGCAAAACAACTTTTGTCCGAAGGAGAATTTGAAGCCCAGACCATGGCGCCGAAGATTCAGGCTGCAGTTGATTATATTGGGGATTCAGCAATTCGAAAAGCATTGATAACCAAACTCAGTCCAGATTCGGTTGTGGGGGAAAAAGCCGGAACGATGATTGGTAAATAAGAAAGGTAGTATATGAATTATAAGAGAAAAACCAAAATTATTTGTACCATCGGCCCTGCATCTCAGGATCAGGAGACCTTAAAGAAGTTGATGAAGGCAGGCATGAATGTTTGTCGATTGAACTTTTCTCACGGTGATTATGAAGAACAGCGAGGAAAACTTGTAAATATCCGAGCTGTCCGAGAGGAACTGGGACTTCCTGTTGCCACTCTGTTGGATACCAAGGGACCGGAAATTCGTTTGAAGGAATTCAAAGACGGATCCGTTATGCTTGAAGAAGGACAGGACTTCTCACTTTATACGGAAGATGTGGAGGGTGATGAAACCAAAGTTTCTATCACTTATAAGGGACTTACTTCTGACGTAAAAATCGGAGATCACATTTTGATCGATGATGGTTTGATTGAAATGATTGTGAAAGATGTGGAAGAAGATCACATCCTTTGTAAGGTAGTAAACGGTGGAAAGATTTCCAATAAGAAAGGTGTCAATGTTCCGAACGTTGAGCTTTCTATGGACTATATTTCTCCGAAGGACTATAAGGATTTGGTCTTTGCGGTTCAGGAAGATTTCGATTTTGTTGCAGCTTCCTTTACCCGTACAGCAGATGACATTCGCCAGATGCGCAAGGTATTAAAGGAACACGGCGGAGAAAACATTGAGATTATTGCAAAGATTGAAAACAATCAGGGTGTTCAGAATATTGATGAGATTATTGAAGAGGCGGACGGTATCATGGTTGCTCGTGGTGATATGGGCGTAGAGATTCCGCTGGAAGATGTACCGGTCATCCAAAAGATGATTATCAAAAAGGTATATCAGGCAGGTAAGTTTGTTATTACCGCAACCCAGATGCTTGATTCTATGATCTCTCACCCGAGACCAACCAGAGCAGAAGCTACCGACGTTGCAAATGCGGTTTACGACGGAACCAGTGCAATCATGCTTTCCGGAGAAACGGCAGCAGGAAAGTATCCGGTTGAGGCGGTGGAGACTATGAGCCGTATCGCTGTTCGCACCGAGGGCGATATTAACTACATAAACCGTTTGAAAAATATGGATCGTTTTGAAGCGCCAAGTATTACAGATGCCATTTCCCACAGTGCATGTATGATGGCAGATGATCTGAATGCGGCAGCCATTGTTACGGTTACAAAATCCGGACGTACGGTACACGCAGTATCAAAATTCCGTCCAAACACTCCGATTATCGGATGCTGTACCACAGAGCGTGTGGCTCGCCAGATGAATCTTTGCTGGGGTGTGATTCCTATCATGCTGGATGAGGAAAACGATCCCAATGCATTGTTCGATCACGCCATTGAACGTGCCCGTGAAAATGACCTTTTGGAAGAAGGCGATGTAGCAGTACTTACCGCAGGCCTCCCACTTGGTATTTCCGGAACCACAAACCTTATCAAGGCACAAATTGTATAAATGAATCTTTAAAAGGCAGAGAATATGGTTCTCTGTCTTTTTTTGTTGCTAAGCAACAGTGGTGATGCGATTGGGGGTTCTTGAAAATAATTCTGTTCATCTAGAAAATCCTTCTGTGTTTTTTTTATACGAAAGAATTTTTAAGATTAAAAGAAGAATTTTCAATTTTAATCGTTTTCGGATTCGAATAATATGTTCACGTAGCAAACGTTACAAGGGTAACTAAAATGTAAGGGAGGAAATCTACTATGAAGAAAAAGTTACTTAGTTTAATGCTTTCACTTGCTATGGTAGCAACCATTTTCGCAGGCTGCGGAAAATCAAGCGATACTGCTACCACAGGCGATGCGACAACAGTTGAAGACGCAGCAGACGCTGCAGCAGATGCTGTTGGAAACTCTGATTTAGCTGACAAGAAAGTCGGCGTATGTATTTATCAGTTCGCTGATAACTTTATGACTTTGTTCCGTACAGAGTTAGAGAATTACCTTATTGCTCAGGGATTCTCAAAAGAAAACATCACAATCCAGGATGGTGCTAATGATCAGGCTACACAGACAGGTCAGATTCAGGCATTCATCGCTGATGGTGTAGATGTTTTGATTATCAACCCGGTTAACTCTTCTTCAGCAGCAACCATTACCGACATGGTAGTAGAGGCTGGTATCCCATTGGTATACATCAACCGTGAGCCGGATGCAGATGAAGAACAGCGTTGGGCTGACAACAACTGGGATGTATGCTATGTAGGATGTGACGCTCGTCAGTCCGGTACATATCAGGGTGAAATCATTGCTGATCTTGGTCTTGATGCTATCGACTTCAACGGAAACGGAAAAGTTGATTACGTTATGATTAAAGGTGATCCTGAAAACGTAGATGCTCAGTATCGTACAGAGTTCTCTATCAAAGCTTTGGAAGACGCAGGTCTTGAAGTTAATAAGCTTGATGAGCAGGTAGGTATGTGGGATCAGGCTCAGGGTAACCAGTTAGTAGCAAATGCATTATCTAAATATGGTAATGACCTTGAAGTTGTTTTCTGTAACAACGATGCTATGGCACTTGGTGCTTTAGAGGCTATTCAGGCCGCTGGACGTACTGTTGGCGAAGACATCTACCTTGTAGGTGTTGATGCTCTTACAGAAGTATGTGAAGACGTTCTTAAGGGAACCATTACAGGAACCGTATTCAACGATCATATTTCTCAGGCTGACTCTGCAGCTGATGCAGCAATCAACTACATCACAGGTAAGTCCAATGAACATTACATTGGCTGCGATTACAAGAAAGTAACCAAAGACAACGCACAGGATATTCTTGACCTTCTTAAATAAGTAACAAATACGATCTAAGATAGTTAAGTTGTAGCGGGTGCGGGGGGAAACTTCACCCCGCACTATTTTATGAAACAAGGAAATTACGGGAGCAATTTAGGAGGAACATGGATGGCTGATTATAAGCTGGAACTCAAAGGCGTCAGCAAGTCCTTCCCCGGCGTTAAGGCGTTGGACAATGTACAGTTGTCCATCAGACCTGGTACGGTTCACGCATTAATGGGCGAGAACGGAGCCGGAAAATCGACTTTGATGAAGTGTCTCTTCGGTATTTACAAAATGGATGCCGGAGAAATCTTGCTTGATGGCAAAAAAGTAGAAATTAACAATCCGGACGAAGCAATGAAACATGGTATTGCCATGGTACATCAGGAACTTCAGCCGGTACCCGCAAGAACAGTTGCGGAAAACTTATTCTTGGGACGTTTTCCACTTGGTGGAGTCGGACCGTTTAAATGGATTGACCATAAAACAATGTATAAAGAAACCCGTCATTGGCTTGACGAGGTTGGCATGGATTTTGACGAAAAAGCATTGCTAGGAAGTCTGTCTATCGGACAGATGCAGTCCGTGGAAATTGCAAAAGCAGTTTCTCAGGAAGCAAAAGTAGTTATTTTGGATGAGCCTACATCATCTCTTTCCGATAACGAAGTAGATACCCTTTTCCGCATTATGAATGATTTGCGTGACAAGGGCGTAGCGATGATTTACATATCACATAAAATGGATGAGATTAAACGTATTGCTGATGATATTACCATCATGCGAGACGGAACTTACGTAGGAACATGGCCCGCTGCTGAAATCTCTATGGACGAGATTATAACCAAGATGGTAGGTCGTGAGCTTACAAACGTTTATCCGGAAAAGAAACACAAGATTGATGATGAAGTGGTTCTTGAAGTAAAAGGAGTATCATCCATTCATGAAAGATCTTTCCAGAACGTAAGCTTTAAATTACGTAAGGGTGAGATTTTAGGCTTCGGCGGATTGGTCGGAGCGCAGAGAACGGAACTCTTGGAAGGTATTTTTGGTATCCGCGGAAAGTCCGCCGGAGAGATTTATGTTAAGGGAAAGAAAGTTAACATTGACCATCCGAGAGATGCTATGAATGCCGGAATCGGATTGATTACCGAAGATCGTCGAGGAAACGGTATTTTCGGATGCCTTTCCATCAAAGACAATGTTGGTATTTCCGTATACAACAAGTTTTTAAAAGCCGGCTTTGTGTTGGATCATGCTTCTATCAATAAAGTAGTGGATAACAGTATTGAAAAACTTCGCATTAAGACACCCAGCAGTAAGGAATTGATTCAGAACCTTTCCGGTGGTAACCAGCAGAAGGTTATCGTATCCCGCTGGTTGGCGAACGATCCTGATATTTTAATCATGGATGAGCCGACGCGTGGTATTGACGTAGGTGCAAAACATGAAATCTACGAAATTATGGAAGACTTGGCAGAACAGGGCAAAGCCATTATCATGATTTCGTCTGAAATGGCAGAATTACTTGGTATGTCTGATCGAATCTGCGTTATGTGTAACGGTAAACTGACCGGTGAAATTGATGATCCAAAGCAGATGACACAGGAAAATGTAATGCAGTTAGCAACGCAGTTTTAGGGAGGAAAATAATAATGGAAAAAACAACTACACAAAAAGTGCAGGATTTCCTGATTAATTATGGTGTAATCTTAATCATGGTTATTCTGGTTGTATATACGGGTGCGACTCAGTCGAACTTCTTATCCGTAGGTAACTTTAACAACATTTTGCTTAATATGAGCTCACGTCTTGTAATTGCTCTTGGTATAGCGGGCTGCGTTATTACCGCAGGCTGTGACCTTTCCGCAGGTCGTATTATCGGTCTTGGCGGATGTATTGCAGGTACGCTGCTCCAGAAGATGGATTACTCCGGAAAATTTTATCCGGACATGCAACCGTGGAACGTATTTTTGGCACTTGCATTTGTAATGTTTGTTTGTGCCTGCTGTGGTGCGGTATCCGGTTTCTTTATCGCTTATCTTCACGTACCACCATTTATCGCAACACTTGCAATGATGGAAATTGTATACGGTGCAAATCTTCTCTATACCAATGCAACTCCGCTTGGTGGATATACACCGGAGTATACCGCAGTGTCATCCGGAAGATTTTTGTTCTTGAACTATCAGATTTGGATTGCGATTATTGTTGCGGCAATTACATGGTTTATCTTTAATATGACCCGCCATGGTAAGTATATGTATGCAATTGGTGGAAACCCACAGGCTGCAGAAGTTGCCGGTGTTCCGGTAAAGAAGACAATGGTTATTATCTATGCTAAGGCAGCAGCTATGTACGGTTTAGCAGGATTTATGCTGGGCGCTCGTGCAGGTGGTGCTTCCGTAAACTTAGGTTTAGGTTACGAAATGGAAGCTATCGCTGCATGTACCATCGGTGGTGTATCCGTAACCGGTGGTCGAGGAAAAGTTTCTTCAGCCATCATCGGTGTCGCAGTATTTGAATTGATGAAGGCAGCTCTCCAGTTCCTCGGAGTGGATGCAAATGCTCAGTGGATTGCAATCGGTATAATCATCTTCATAGCAATCTCTCTTGATATCCGTAAATACGTTGCCCGTAAATAATTTTTCCGGGAATACAAACACGGAAGAACTCATTAAAATCTAGCGGCCAGGGGTAGTCCTGACCGCTGGCTTTTTGTATAATTACTAAAAGTAAACAAGAAAGGACAGTTCTTATGTTACCGATTGAAGTGATTTTGGAATTGACATGGATTCCGCTGATTGCATTTGCTATGAGTTTTGTGGCGGGACTGCACATGTTATTAACAAAAAGACGCCCTATGTATTTAAAAACAAGAGGAGATAACCGCCCTTTGCAGGATGAAACTCGCTATGCGAAGGTGGGAGGCTTGCTTTTGCTGTTTCTTGCGGCAGGAGCCATCGGCATGTGTGTATTGTTGTTTTTTAATGTCATAATGGCATTTGCGGAAGTGGTGGTAGTCTTTGTGATTTTTGCTGTCCTTTGGAGACGAATGTCTGTAAAATACGGTCCGTTGGGGTATTAGTAAGGAATATTTATGCGTACTTATTCTGTGCTTCTCGTAGACGATGAGGAATTCGTATACGGGGTAATTATGAAAAAATTGAATTGGGAAGCTCTTGGATTTCGAATCGACGGTTATGCCAGAAATGGTGTGGAAGCATTGGAGATGGCAGAGGAAATGCAGCCGGATGTTGTGATGACGGATATTAAGATGCCTTATATGGGTGGCCTTACCCTTTGCAAAGAGTTAAAAAAGAGAAATCCGGGGATTAAAGTGATTATTTTCTCCGGCTTTGATGAGTTTGAATTTGCCAAGGAAGCTATCAAAATCGAGGCTGAGGAGTATATTTTAAAGCCTATTGACGCAGACGAATTGTCATCTGTCTTCGAGCGGATCCACTTGGCTTTGGATAAGGAAATCGATGAAAAACGAAACATCGATAAGCTGCAGGAATACTATATGAATTCTCTTCCCATGTTGCAGGAGAACTTTTATATTTCGCTTATTGAGGGTCGTGTTCCGGAAAATATTCTTCACAAATATGCTTCCGATTATCAGATTTCTTTTGTGGGACCTTATTATGCGGTGGCAGTATTTTCCATCAGCTACAGCAGTAAAAACGGAGAAGAAATGGAAGTGGCGCCGTTCTTGTTGCAAATGTCGGTTCGCCAGTTGACGGAAGAGTATTTAAGCCCCAAGGGGAAAATGCGCACCCTTAGCTATATCGGTGATATTGTGGTGGTGGCGGAAATCGGAAGCGAAAAGGGAATCTTTGATTTTACGGATGATTGTGACCGCCTGTGTAAGATGGCAAAACGGATCTGTAAAGCGAACGTGACTGCCGGCATTGGTCGTTTATGCAGCAATCCTTCTCAGATACCGGAATCCTATCAGAGCGCGAAGTCAGCTCTGTCTTATCGTGTATTATACGGAAATATGCGTGCCATCAACGCAGCGGAAATCGGCGAAGAAGAACGCTCGGAGGAAAGCCATTGGGAAGATGATGCTATTCGTAAAATTCTTCGCTCCATGAAACTAAACGAAAAGGAACAACTGCCGAAAGCAGTGGACTCATTTATGGAGGGAATGACAGAGGCAAAGCTTTGCATGTCGAATTTTCGTGTGATACTTATGAAGCTTGTGGTGGAACTTACGGATTTTATGGGAAATTATCAGCTTTCCATGGAGGATGTGCTCGAGGGCGAGGGCGAGGATTTGCTTCATGTGCTTTTAGGTCAGGAATCTTCAGAAGCTCTTGGAGAAAAACTGTTATTATATTGCACCAGAATTCGTCGACTGATGAATGAGCGAAGAAAGGATTCCACCCAATCTTTTGTTACGAAAGCAGTGGAATATGTGCAGGATCATTATGCAAATCAGGATATCGGAATCGAATCGGTCTGTGCTTATTTAAATGTTTCTTCCGCATATTTTTCCACGGCATTTAAAAAAGAGACCGGGAAAACATTTATAAATTATCTGACGGAGTACCGTATGGAAAAGGCAGTGGAGTTTCTTACCAAAAGTGATGAGAAGACTTATGTTATCGCAGATAAGGTGGGATACTCCGATCCAAATTATTTCAGTTATGTATTTAAAAAACAGTTTGGTGTTTCGCCGTCGAAATACCGAAGCAGTCAGGAAGAGGGTTAAACTATCAGGGATTATATTTTGGGGAAAATGAAATGGCTTCGTAAAACATTTGGAATCAGGTCAATCCAGACGACCATTACCGTAGCGTTTTCGGCGGTAACTGTCTTGGGTATGGCCTTTCTTGGCGTGACGTTGTATGACATGTTTGCGGCCAGGTCTGCAGAGTCCAAAGAAGAAAGTACGGAGCAGTTGCTGTCTCAGACTTCGATTAACCTCGAGAACTATCTGCGAAGCATGCGACTGATTTCAGACAGTATGTACTATAGTGGAATCAAGGAATCGGATTTGTCCGTGGATACCTTGGATACACAGATGAACCTTTTGTATGAGGCAAATAAGGATAACCTTATTAGTATTTCCTGTTATACCAAAGAGGGCGAGAGGGTGGCTTCCGTTCCTTTTGTTACCGTAAAGGATTCGGACGTGATTACTTCACAGGATTGGTTTGCTGAAGCCTTGGCTGAACCGGAAAACTTTCATTTTTCAACACCTCATGTACAGAATCAGTTTGATAGTTCTACCTATCGTTATTATTGGGTGGTTTCTTTAAGCCGTGCCGTAGAGCTTACCATGAACGGACATACGACACAGGGTGTTCTTGTAATTGATATGAATTACAGTTCTATCGAGCATTTGTTTGAAAAGTTAAATAAGGAAATGAAAAGCGAGTATGTCTACCTTTGCAATTCCAACGGAGAGATTATTTATCACCCGAAGCAAAACCTTTTGTATGCAGGTTTGGCAGAGGAAAACAACTCCGAGGCTGCGAATTATTCCGATGGAGCTTCCAAGGAGCGTTTTCAGGGAGAAGACCGACGGGTTAACGTGAAAACCGTTGGATATACCGGTTGGAAAATCGTGGCAGTTCGTCCCGACAGTGAAATCGGAGTAGGTTTTTCTGAGACAAAGTATTTTGTGATTATCATTGTGTGTATCGTGGTGCTTGCCATGATTATTGTAAATAATCTGATTTCCCTGAACGTTACAAGACCTTTGGAACGGTTGACAAAATCCGTAAAAGTTCGGGACAACGGTTTGCTGGATGAAAATATCTATGTGGGTGGCAGTAATGAAGTCCGGTATTTGGGAAAGACACTAAAGGATGCGGCAGACAAAATGCGAGCTTTGCTGGATGACTTTATGGAAGAGGAAAAGGCAAAACGCCGAACGGAGTTGGACGCGTTGCAGTCTCAGATAAACCCGCACTTTTTATATAACACTCTGGATTCCATAGTTTGGATGATAGAGGCGGATAACAATAAAGATGCTGTGTTTATGATTAAGGAATTGGCCAGTCTTTTCAGGATCAGTTTAAGTCGCGGAAAGACCATTATTCGCGTGGAAGATGAGTTTCGGCACGCACAGAATTACATGAATATTCAGAGGGTGCGTTATAAGAATAAATTTAAGGTTACCTTTGATATGGATGAGGATATCGCGAATGCATGTATCGTGAAGCTGGTGATTCAGCCGATTCTGGAAAACGCCATTGAGTATGGCGTGTCCTCCATGGACGATGAAGGAGAAATCTTAGTCCATGGATATCGACAAGGTGACGAAGTCTTTATTGAGGTAAAGGACAACGGAATCGGTATGCCTGAGGAAGTGTCAAAGCGTTTGCTTATTGAAGAAAATCGCGTACAGACCAAAGGAAGCGGAGTGGGTCTTATTAACGTTCATAAGCGTATTCAACTACGGTTTGGTGAGGAGTATGGACTTCGCATAAAAAGCGAGCCGGATCAGGGAACCGCTGTGGTGATTCATCTGCCGTACCGTGAAATGGGAGGTGAACCAAGTGGGAAATAAGATTTATATGATTTTGCTTATCGCCTTTATGGGAAGTATTTTGGCTTGGGCATCCTATCGTTTACTGAATACGGATGATGACGGAGAGTCCTATGAAGTTTCTGTTATTCTGGATGATGCGGGAAGTGATCGATATATTGCCTGCCGTCAGGGTATGGAGCAGGCTGCGTCGGATTTTGGAATGACCCTTACGATATTGTCCTCCGAGAATGTAGCCAAATTGGCTCGTAAAGAAGTGGAAAAAGGTGCAGATGGTTTGATTATTGAACCTGACGGCGGAAGAGATTTACAAAACTATTTGCAACCGAATACGGACAAACTAAGTGTTGTTTTGCTCAATTCAGATATTGAACCGGAGGAGATTTATCCTTCCGTCACACCGGATAATGAGGAAGTAGGACAGACATTGTATCAGGCATTGGTGGAGCATTATGGGGATGCGTCCGGAAGTCTTTCGGGATGTCGAGTGGCAGTCGTAGTGGAATCGAACCGGGATCCTGCTGTGAAAAAGCGTTATGAAAGCTTTATGAAGCAGATAAACGAAAGCGATGCTCTTTGGGTAGAAGAAATACGGGGACAACGTGCCATCTCCGGAAAACTGGTTTCTTATTTGGAAAGCGGCGCTTATGATGTGGTGGTTTCTTTTGACAGTAAAACCGCAGAAGAATGTATCGATGCGGTAAATACCGCTGATGTGGCCGGAAATGTTGGTATTATTTGCGAAGGGTATTCTGAGCAGGTAATCTATTATTTGGACAAAGGAGTGGTAACAGAGGTTGTGTTGCCAAATGAATTTGCCATGGGATATGCTTCTGTTAAAATGCTATATGGGAAACTGAGCCTTGGAAGCTTTTCGGGGAAAGCGCCGGAGATTACATTGTATCGGGTGACAAAGGAAAACTTGTATGACCCGGAAATTGAAAAAATTGTATTTCCGTTGGCGCAGTAGTTATTGGAGAAGAGGAAATGGGAAAAAAAGTATTAACAATTCTGATGATGGGATGTTTGATGGTTGGCCTATGCGCTTGTGGGAAAAGAGCAATCCATCAGGAGAAAAACAGTATTAAGATTGGGGTGACCGTATACGATCAGTATGACGCTTTTTTGGCGCGGATGATGGATTCATTTCAAGCATATGCAGAGAAAGTGGAAAATGACACCGGAGTTACTGTTACAGTTGAGATATACAATGCCGCGGCCAGTCAGTCCACCCAAAATGAACAGGTGGAGGAAATGATAGAAAAAAACTTTGATGTTATTTGTGTCAACCTGGTGGATCGAACGGATCCTTCTTCCATTATAGATGCAGCAGAAAAAGCGAATGTACCGATAGTGTTTTTCAATCGTGAACTTGTGGAAGAGGACTTGCAACGCTGGGATGGGCTCTATTATGTGGGAGCTACGGCTTTGGAATCCGGAATCATGGAAGGAGAATTGGCGGCCGATTATTGCATGCATCATCCGGAAGTGGATAAAAACGGAGATGGTGTAATTCAGTATGTGGTTTTGGAGGGAGAAGCCGGGCATCAGGATGCCATTATGCGAACGGAATATTCCATTTCCACCATACAAGATGCGGGAATTGCCTTGGAAAAAGTGGATAATGCCATTGCAAACTGGAATAGGGATCAGGCAAAGACCAGAACTTTGCAGTTGATGGAACAGAATAAGAATATCGAACTATATATTTGCAACAATGATGCTATGGCGCTTGGCGTGATTGATGCGTATGATAGTTTGAAATATGACAAAAAGGATTATCCGGCGATTTTCGGGATTGATGGAATTGATGAGGGATTATCGGCGGTAAAAGAGGGGACCATAGTGGCAACGGTATACAATGACAAAGAAGGCCAGGCGAAGGCCATGCTCGAACTGGCATATCGACTTGCTACAAATGAAAGTGTTTCCGATATGGATTTGCTGGACGGAAAATACATTCGTCTCCCTTATGCAAAGGTGGACCGCGAAAATGTAGATTCTTATTTGACTACAGAATAATAGGCTTCTTCGGAGGCTTTTTGAAGAGGGGCAAAGACTTCTTTTAAACCCAGTTTCTCCGGGAAAATACAGCTCATACGATCCAGTTCGTATGCCAGCTTTTCTTTTAGGTCGGCGTCCTTTGCTTTGATTAGACCAAAGAGCATAGAGCCATAGGTGTGATCGGTCAGGCAAAGGGTGCAATAGGCTTCAAAAAAGTTGACCCAGTCCTTGTATAACTTACTTTGCTCGTTTTCGGGAAGAGATGCAAAATCTTTCAAACCAAAGGTTTTTGCATAGCCTTCCCATTCTTTTTTTATGAGATGTTTTCCAAAAAGGGTAACGCTGTTTTCGGCAGAGACTTTCATCATAAGCCATGCGTTAAGATATGTCTTTTGTGTTTCGTTTAAAGATGCGGGGTACGCCCCGTTTTTATGTTGAGTGGATTGATTGGTAATCATAATATCCTCACGACGGGTATTGGTAACCTTTAGGAAAAGTGCTTTTTTAAAGCTTCAAAGGTTTCTTTTGAAACATAGTGTTCTACACGGCAGGCATCTTCTGCTGCGGTTTTTTCCGAAACGCCAAGTTTGATAAACAAATCCGTAAGGAAGTTGTGTCGCTCGTACATTTCTTCGGCAATGGACAGCCCTTCCGGAGTCAGACGAATGTGGTTATGCTCGGATACGGTAACGTATCCGTTTTCTTTAAGCTGTTTTATAAAAACAGATACGGTAGCTCTGGCATATCCGAAGTAGCCACAAATGTCGGTAGCACGTACGTAATCCAATTGTTTGGATAAAATTAAAATTGCTTCTAAATAATCCTGTGCAGATTCCTGAATTTTCATATGATCCTCATTCTTTTCTTAAAAAGTTTTAGTCATATCATACACTTCTTTCTTTTCTTTCGCAAGAAGCGTGATTCTATGGTATGATATCAATGTTTGAATTTAAAATACTTACGGAGCGTTTTTTTATGGATAAAAGAAGTTTTCTTCGCCATGCAAAGCGGGGAATTGAGATTTTAAAACATCAGGGCCCAAAGGCCTTTGTTAATAAAGTGAAAGTAAAGCTTGCAGAAAAAAACGTATGCTACGTCCCAAGTGACGAAGAAAAAAAGCTTTCCTATGATGAGGTGGAGGTTTTTTCTTTGGAGGAAGCAAAGCAGCTGCGCGAGGGTGACAAGCCTTTGCTTGCAGTACAGCTGCATTTATTCTATCAGGATCTTTTGCCGGAGTTTGTGACGTCTTTTGCACGCATTCCATTTCCTTTTGATTTGTATGTTTCTGTGCCGGAAAATGCAGAAGATAAAGAAAAGCGAATCGAAGAGATTTTTGCGTCCTGCAAAGAGATTTCCAATTTGAATCACGTGGATGTAAAAGCGGTACCCAATCGTGGCCGCGATATTGCTCCGGTATATGTGTGGTTTGGAAAAGAATTAAAAACATATAAATACGTGATGCATTTGCATTCCAAGAAATCCCTCTATCAGGGCTCGGAACAATACGGCTGGAGACAGTACAGCGTTGATGCACTGCTAAAAGATGAGAGCCAGGCACTTCGTATGATTTCCCTTTTGGAAAAAGATGAAACAATCGGTCTTGTATATCCGGAACGATATGCGGATATGGCGCCGGAGGCCTACGGCTGGCTTTCCAACAAAAAACCGGGAAAAGCATTTATGGATTCCATCGGCGTCCCTTATAAAAGCGGTATTTTCTTATACCCTGCCGGAAGCTTTTTCATTGTGCGAAATTCCGCTATTTCTCAAATCTGGAATCGAGGACTTACTCTGGAAGACTTTGATGAGGAGGCAGGACAGACAGATGGAACCTTGGCCCATGTATTGGAGCGTGTGCTTGGACAGGTTGTTACATTTAATGGATTCCATCATGCCATTGTTGCTCCCGGCCGAAAAGAGATTTTTATTGATAAAGACAAGTATACATTTGCGCCGGTGTTCCTTCGTGACGAAGAAAAGTTGTTTTTGGATTTAAGCGCCTATGATGTGGTAAGCTTTGATATTTTTGATACTCTTATTACGAGAACCCTTTTGCATCCCACAGATATTTTTTATCATATGGAACTTAAGCTTGGTAAAGACGGGTTTGCAAAGGATCGTATTGCGGCGGAACAACACGCCATGGCAGAACTTGGTGCAAAGGTAACGTTAAAAGATATCTATAAGGAACTGCAATCCATGCTGCGTCTGTCGGATGAGAAGCGTGATGAAATGATGGCACTTGAACTTGAAACAGAGTTTTGTGGCTTGATTCCGCGTAGAGATATGGTACATCTGTATCAACGTCTTTTAGAGGCAAAGAAACGCATTATTTTGGTAAGTGACATGTACCTGTCCCGGGAAGAAATGGAACCGGTTTTGACGCGCTGTGGAATTACCGGATATGAGAAGTTTTATATGTCCTGCGAAGAAAACAAGCGCAAAGACGACGGAAGCTTGTGGGATGAGGTGCAAAAGGATTATGCCGGATTGCATATCGCTCATGTGGGGGATAATCTTCGTTCCGATTGGCAAATCCTTTCCGATAAAAAAGAAAAGACCTCCTGGATTATGAATCCGCGACAGGAGGAGAAAATTGCAGCTGTGCATGAATTGGAACTGGCGGCGTATGAACTTCCTTTCGAGGAGAAGATGCTGCTACACGGCCTAACTATAAACGCAGGCTTATACAATAGCCCGTTTCGTCTGTACCCTGCCGGAACACCGGAATTTCATGATGCATACAGCATTGGATTTTGTGTGTTCGGCCCATTGATGTACGAGTATATGAAGTGGCTGCATGAGCATACTCCGGGGGATGCGCGCCTGGCCTTTTTGGCCCGGGAAGGCTATATTTTCCAACAGGTGTATGAAGCAATGTATCCAAAGGATGCAAAAAAACATTTCTATTTGCTTGCATCCAGACGTTGCGTATCTGTGGCTGCTATACGGACAAAGGAAGATATTTATGAAATCTGCCGCAGAGATTACGACGGCGATTTAAAAAATTTGCTTCGATCCCGCCTGGGCGCACCGGAGGAATTTTGCAATCGCTTTCCGGAAAAATACATTCACTTTAAAGAAGGTATGCCGGATGATGCGTATGAGAAAGTAATGGAATCTTTAGAGCCTTATATGGATGAAATCATTTCTTATGCTGCAAAGGAGAGAGAGGAATATCTTTCTTATTTTAAGACTTTGGTTCCGGATGAGAAATTGGATTGTACGGTCTTTGTGGATATCGGGTATGCGGGAACCATCCAGTATTACTTGTGCAAATTATTAAATCGACCGGTAACAGGCGGATATATGGCGGTGTTTCATGAGCATCCGAAGTTAAAGGAAAGGGATGCGAAGGTTTTGGCAATGTACAGAACAGACAGCCATCCCTTTGCTCAGGTGTTGGAACAGACACAGCTTTTTTTGGAAAGTGTTCTTCAGGCACCATATGGACAACTGCTTAGATTTAAAGATGGGAAACCGGAATATAAGGAAGAAGCACTTCCATCAAAGGAAATCGAACTGTTGCAGGATGGCTTGCTTGCGTATGCCCGTCTTCGTGCATCCTATGAAGATGTGGCCGCGCCTCAGACGAAGACCTCTCTTTCTTATATGGAACGTTTGTATGAACACTTTTTATCCGGCAGATATTTAGGTGAAGATGTGGCGGGGATTTTCTCTGTGGAGGATACCTATAGTCAGGATACAACCCTGCATTATGACGGTAAAACCAGGTCTTGGAAAATATAAAAAAATAATTGCAGAAGCCGTTGACATGTTTGTTCGGTTGTGCTAACATTTATTCGACGTTAGGGATGTCTAACGTCGAATTTTTCGTTTCATTGTTAGGATTGCCTAATTGCAAATAGAAAGGAAAGTATATGATGCCTCTGGGAGTAGCAGAAAGAGAAGTGGAGCACACAATCATTAAGGTTGGTGGCGGAGAAAAAACAAGAAATCATCTTGAAAACTTGGGATTTGTTCAGGGAGGTAAGGTTTCCGTGGTAAATGAACTTTCCGGAAATCTGATTGTGAATGTGAAAGACACGCGAATTGCCTTAGACAAGCAATTAGCGATGAAAATAATGGTTTAGAAAGGGAGTATGAGACATGACATTAAATGAGGTCAAAATTGGGGACACCGTAAAGGTCACAAAGATTAACGGACAGGGAGCGGTGAAAAAAAGAATTATGGATATGGGCGTTACAAAGGGCGTTGAGATTTATGTCCGAAAAGTTGCACCATTAGGCGACCCGGTTGAAGTTACTGTTCGGGGATATGAATTATCCTTAAGAAAAGAAGATGCAAAAATTATTGAAGTTCAATAAATAGGAGGAATAAAGTGGGAGTACGTATAGCACTTGCAGGAAATCCAAACTGCGGAAAAACAACATTATTTAATGCGTTAACCGGTTCCAACCAGTTTGTTGGTAACTGGCCCGGCGTTACGGTAGAGAAAAAAGAAGGAAAATTAAAAGGTCATAAAGATGTTGTAATCACAGACCTTCCGGGTATTTATTCTCTTTCTCCGTATACATTAGAGGAAGTGGTAGCCCGTAATTATTTGATCGATGAAAGACCGGATGCGATTTTAAACATTGTAGACGGAACAAACTTAGAAAGAAACCTTTATCTTACAACCCAACTGGTAGAATTATCCATTCCGGTGGTTGTGGCAATTAATATGATGGATGTCATCGAAAAAAACGGTGACAAGATTAACATCAAGAATCTACAGGATGCATTGGGTGTACCGGTGGTAGAGATTTCTGCATTAAAGGCAACAGGAATTGAAAAAGCCGCACAGAAAGCTGTAGAAGAAGCGAATTCCAAAAAAGTGATTCGCCCGAAGCACAGCTTCTCAGGTTCTGTTGAGCATGCGTTTGCTCACATCGAAGAGTACTGCTTACATGATACGGAGGAACGCTTGCAAAGATGGTATGCATTAAAATTATTTGAACGTGATGATAAAATTCAGGCGAAACTCGGGCTTTCAGAGGAGAAGATTGCACACATTGAAAAAGACATTCTTTCCTGCGAAGAAGAGATGGATGATGATGCAGAGAGTATCATTACAGCAGAACGATACAATTATATCGGAACGATTATCGATCAGTGCTTGACAAAAGCAAAGAAAGGTCTTACAGTTTCCGATAAGATTGACCGCGTTGTAACAAATCGTTGGCTTGGTCTTCCGATTTTTGCTTTGGTAATGTTTGTTGTTTATTATGTTTCCGTTACTACGGTGGGAACATGGGCAACGGACTGGGCAAATGATCAGCTTTTGGGAGATGATGGATGGAATTTCCTTGGAATCGAAGGTTTGTTTATTCCGGGACTCCATGGAGCTGTCGGAGCGTTACTGGAAAACATCGGTTGTGCAGACTGGTTGGCCGGACTTATCAATGACGGTATTGTAGCCGGCGTTGGCGCGGTACTTGGATTTGTTCCTCAGATTTTGATCTTGTTTATTTTCCTTGGGTTTTTGGAAAGCTGCGGTTATTTGGCACGTGTTGCCTTTATTATGGATCGTATCTTTAGAAGATTCGGCCTTTCAGGAAAATCATTCATTCCGATGCTTATCGGTTCAGGTTGTGGAATTCCGGGAATTATGGCAAGCCGTACCATTGAAAATGAACGTGACAGAAGAATGACGATTATGACGACGACCTTTGTACCTTGTGGTGCGAAGTTACCGATTATTGCGTTAGTCGCAGGAGCGTTTTTCCATAATTCCGGAGCAATTGCAGTATCCGCATATTTTGTGGGTGTGGCAGCAATTATCTGCTCAGGTATTATTTTAAAGAAAACAAAGATGTTTGCAGGAGATCCGTCTCCATTTGTTATGGAACTTCCGGCGTACCATTGGCCGACGGTGGAAAACGTGCTTCGTTCCATGTGGGAGCGTGGATGGTCCTTTATCAAGAAAGCAGGAACAGTTATTTTACTTTCCACCATTGTTATCTGGTTCTTAATGAGCTTCGGTACCGTAGACGGTTCGTTCAGAATGCTGGATGAATTGGAAATTGACCATTCAATTTTAGCAGGAATCGGAACAGCTCTATCCTTTATCTTCAAGCCGCTGGGATTTGGTACATGGCAGCTTTCAGTAGCAGCGATTACCGGACTGGTAGCAAAGGAAAACGTGGTTGCAACACTTGGTATGACCTTTGGTATTGCTTCCGACGTTGTAGAGGAAGCCGGAGACAATTACTGGGATGCACTTGCAGCAAGCGTACCGGCAATTGCAGGTTATGCTTACCTTGTATTTAATCTTCTTTGTGCACCGTGTTTTGCCGCAATGGGAGCAATTAAGAGAGAGATGAATAACGCGAAGTGGTTCTGGTTTGCTATCGGATATCAGTGTGCACTTGCATGGGTTGTTTCTCTTTGCATCTATCAAATCGGCGGACTCTTTACCGGAGCTGTTGGATTTGGCATTGGAACCATCGTAGCGATTGCGTTTATCGCAGGCTTTGTATGGTTGCTTTTCAGAAAGGGAACAGAGGAAGCAAAAGAAGTTCAAATGTAAGATTTGAAAGGATGTGATTATTATGAAAGAAATCGTAAGCACATGTGTGGTACTGGCAATTTTGGTGGGTATTGTTGCTTTGATTATCCGACATATGATCAATAATAAAAAAGCAGGCAAAAGTAACTGCGGTTGTGATTGTTCCACCTGCGGTGGTGCCTGCGGATATAATAAATAGTTGATTAGGTTTATAACCTCCATCATACATACTTTTCATACTACAGGATAGGTCTGCAATGCAATTGCGGGCCTGTTTTGTCGTTTTTACAGAATTAGTGTATAATATGCAGTAACGGTTTGTGTGGTTGGCTTAAAACAGTCTTACCATACTTATGGAGGAAACTATGGATAAAATAAAATTTTCGATAGTGATGCCTGCTTACGGAGTAGAAAAAGAAATCCGTTCTTCTATTGAGTCGGTGATTGCTCAGACATATTCCGAGTGGGAACTATTGGTAATAGATGATGCATCCGTGGATTTGACCGGAGAAATTGCAGAAAGCTTTTCAAACATGGATTCTAAGATTAAAGTAATCCATCATGATGTAAATCGTGGACCGGGAGAAGCCAGAAATACCGGATTAAAAAATGCCTGCGGTGATTATCTTTTGTTTATCGATGCAGGAGATGTCATTGAAAAAAATACTTTGGATGGCATCAAGCAACGTCTTTTCGACTATGAAAGTGACGTGGTGATTTTTGGCTGCAAAGAAGAATATGTAAAAGAGGATGGTCGTTTGGCTTATGAGGTTTCTCATAGTCTGCCGACGGAATTTACCAACGATGCCGACACCATTCACAGAAGAGTAATGTGCTTGAATCGGGAGACTCTTTATGGTTATGTGTGGAATAAAGCCTATAAAAAGAGTTTGATAGATAAACTAAATCTGTCTTTTGAAAAGATGCCTTTTGGTGAGGATATTTTATTCAATATCGCATACTTTGACGAAGTAACCTCCATGCAGATTATGGGGGATGAGTTCTATCATTACAGAAATATTTTGGCGGATAAGACAAGACTTACCACCAAGTATGTACCACAGTATTTCGAGTACCAAAAGCGTCGGATCAATGAACTATATCGCCAGCAACAGGATTGGGATCTTTTGGATAAAAAAACCTTGGAGGGCTTGGCAGGCGAATACTTCCGCTCACTTTTATCCATGATGGAACGCGAGTATGAGCATAAAACTCCCAAGAATGAGATTATTGCAAAGGCTGAAAATGAAACCAAGGAAGGCTTATATGTTTCTTTAAAGGATTATGTTCCAAAGAACTCAATAATCTTCCGATTTTTATATGAGCCTTTGGCTTGCGGCGATTTCGAAAAGGGCTTTCGAAGAATGAAAGTGGTGTCTTTTGTAAGAAGAAACTTCGCGACAGGGTTTGCAAAACTGAAACAGAAAAGATAACAAAAAAGGTTAGTCGCTGGTTATACAACAATATAAGAAAGAACCTGTAAATAAAAGGGGAAAGAAATGAGCGTCGTATCATTAGTTTTAAATAATTACATTATGGTGGCTGTGTTACTGGGACTATGGGGGATGTTGGATTCCAATGTTTTTCTAAATAAGCGTACCATAAGGGTTACACGAATCGTAATAATTCTTATTGTTGTGGAAGCTGTTTGCTGGGGAATAGAGAGATATACCAGAGAAATCGGATATTTGACATATACAAGAATCATTCTTGTACCTACCATATATTTGCTGCATGCCGTAATTATGCTGGGAATCATAGAAATGGCCGGCTTTATGAAAAAACACAAGGTGCTGCTGTATTTACCTCTGATTATCAGTGTGCCCCTTTTATATTCTTCTCAGTGGACACATCTAATCTATTGGCTTAATGATGCAAATATATATGTTGCCGCAGATAGTATTTTGCGCTACTATCCGTATTTTCTTTTTTCCGTCTATGTTCTTGAATTTGTTGGTGCATTTACTTTGCGTTATGCACAATACGGAACGTCAGAGAGAAGGAGCATATTAATCGCGATTGTAGCTGCGATGATTGGCGTTGCTTGTCATTTGATATTTGAGATAGATGTGGATTACAGTACACTGTTTTCCTCCCTTTTGCTAATGTATTATTTGTCTTTATATGTGTTGTCTGCAAAGGAGGATCCGCTTACACATTTACTTAATCGACAATGCTATTATTCGGAAATAGAAAACCATAAAAATGAAATAAGCGCTGTTGTTTCGATTGATATGAACGATTTAAAAAAGATTAATGACAACGAAGGTCACAGCGCAGGCGACAAGGCTTTGATGACTGTTGCAGATTGCTTAATAAAAGCTACGGCAAATAACAATATGCGTGGGAAAAAGGCTTTCCGAATCGGTGGAGATGAGTTTACAATCCTATATGTAAACAAGACCGAAGATGAAGTAAAAGCAGATATTGCAAATATGCGGAATGCTTTGAGTAAAACCCCTTATGTCTGTGCATTTGGATATGAAATGATTCAGGATTCGAATATTGATGCTGCAATTCTTGCAGCTGATGAAAAGATGTATAAGAACAAATCGTTGCTGAAGAATTTCAAGGAGGAAAAGTTAGCTGCGCGTAAAGAAGCGATGATTCGCGTAATGCATGAGGCTTTGAACTCCGGTATGTGGGAAATGGAATTCGATGATGACGGAAATATTAAATCTGTAACGTGGAGCCCGGAATTTAGAAGGATGGTGGGATATAACGATGAAAAAGACTTCCCAAATACGCTTGATTCTTGGTCTGACTTGCTGCATCCGGATGATAAGGGAGCCGTACTAAAAGAGTTCTATGATACAATAGCTGATTACAGCGGAAAGAAAAACTATGATGTGGAATACCGATTAAAAGTGAAAGGTGGCGAATGGAGATGGTTCCATGCTATTGGAAGGCTTTTACGAACGGATAAAGGAAAACCATTGACATACGTGGGTATGTTTGTTGATATTACGGAAAAAAGGGATGGGATAATGTAATCCTTGCACTTAATAGACACAAAATGGATGTTGTGTAGTAAATAAAAACGGGATATAATATGTATACAGTATAAAGAATCAGGGATGAGGGATTGTGTTTGTTGCATGGATGCATGTGACAGGTTGGTCTGTGTGTGAAAGGAGGATGACGAATGAATATCGGTATTATTGGCGCATTCTCTTTGGGGTATACAGATTACGGTGCCTATATGGGGGTGGGCTCTTCTGACGAGAGCGTACATGATCGCTTGGCAGCAGAAGGCATTGGAGCCTCTTCGGATAAAGTAGAAGGAAAGGACCCGAATGCGAGACCCGGATTTAAGTCTTCTCCGGAGAATTGTGAGACTTGTCGTGAGAGAAAGTATCAGGATGGATCTGATGAGAATGTATCTTTTAAATCCGCGACCCATATTTCTCCACAGGCTGCAGGGGCAGCAGTCCGCGCACACGAAGGCGAACACGTATCAAATGCTTATAAGAAGGCTGCTATGGAAGGCGGAAGAGTGATTCATGCGGGGGTGGCCATTCACACTGCGGTTTGTCCGGAGTGCGGACGTACTTATGTGTCAGGCGGTGTTACAAATACAACACTAGAGCTTCCGAAAGACGGACAAAAAGAAAACCCTTATAAAGCGAATGCGAAATCGCTTTTAAATGATATTGGTGTGGGTGCTAGAGCGAATTACGCAGTATAGTACATAAAAAATCTCAAATGAATTTTCATCGGCCGCCAAGGAAGCGACCTACATGAAAATCATTTGAGATTTTTTCTTTGTAATTATTTTGTTCTTGATTTTATAAAGTCTCTGTACCAGTACGCAGAATCCTTTAGTGTCCGCTTCTGGGTCTCATAGTCTACATAGACAATTCCAAAACGATCGCGATATCCGAAGTTCCATTCAAAGTTATCCAGAAGAGACCATTCGAAGTATCCGCGAAGATCGATTTCTTCCGTGACATCTTCTAAGCGTTTTAAATACTTTTGTAAAAAGTTGACACGATCGGAATCGTGAACCCTTTGGTCCAAAGAAATAAAGTCCGGAAAACAGCATCCGTTTTCTGTGATATAAAGCGGCTTCTTATAACGTTCGTATAAGAAATAGGGACCCCAATACATAGAGTCCGGGGTTACCGGCCACATATTTCCTGTAATTGGAAAGCCAATTGGGCGTTCTACCACTTCCGGCTCTCCGTCTTTACCCATATGAATTTCGTGACCGTTATACATGTTCTGCCCGTAAATATCTGTAGGTTCGGAAATTAACCGCATATCTGCATCCGTGTATTTCGGCATGTAGGCTTCATAACGAGTCAAGAAGTCCTCTGGGAAGGAACCTAAGAGCACCGGATCGGACCAGGCAGATACACTCCAGGCCCAACGCTCCAAGCGAGGATCCTGAGAAAAGAAGTGCTTGCGGCAGGCTTCAATGTCTTTGGGATCATCGGAAGAGGGATAGTTCATGGAACCGGTGGGGGCAAAGCCGATTTCTACCGGTTGATGCGCTTTTTCACGAAGACGCTGCACGCCACGACCTTGGGCTTTTAAAACGTTCTTGTGCATGATTAACTGGTCGGTTAATGTACACTTTAATCCCGGAGCATGCTCTCCGGTATTGTACCCCAATCCTATAAATACCTGGGGTTCGTTAAGGGTAAAAAAGTGTGTAACACGATCGGAAAATCGATCGGAAATCAATGCGGCATAGTCACCAAACCATTCCACAATATCCGGATTCATCCATCCGCCTCGTTTATGAATTTCATAGGGAAGTTCCCAATGATATAAAGTTACAAATGGAGTAATTCCTTTTTCCAATAAATAATCGATAAGGTCGCTGTAGAACTTAATTCCCTTTTCGTTTACTTTCCCAAAACCATCCGGCATCACCCGGGCCCAGTTGATGGAAAAGCGATATGCTTTTAGACCAAGAGAAGCCATAATATCTACGTCTTCTTTATAACGATGATAATGGTCACAGGCAATATCTCCCGTGTGACCATCAAAAACCCGACCTTCATCTTTACAAAAAACATCCCAAATATTAAGACCGCGACCATCGTTTTGGTCGCCGCCCTCTATTTGGTAGGAACTGGTAGCACAGCCCCAATAAAAATCTTTATTAAAACTCATAAAAACTACTTTCTGTTTATATGCAGCTGCATACCACGGGCGTTTAGCCCATGGTAACAACAACTGAAACCTGTTTTTTATCTTTTGCAATCGGAATAATATTTCCGGAAACGGTCTCGCCGTCTACTGTCATGGAAGCTACGCCCTTTTGAACACCCTTCGGGTTCTTGACTTCGATGTTGTATACGCAATCACGATAGGTACGGGAAATCTTATAACCCTTGTTATCAGACGGAATACAAGGATTTACCATAAGTCCGTCAAATGTTGGCTGGATTCCCAAAATGTACTGGCTCATTGCTGTGAAGGTCCATGCAGCGGTTCCGGTAAGCCATGAGTTCTTTCCTTCACCGAAGGTAGGAGCGTCACATCCTGCTACCATCTGGCAGTATACATATGGCTCGGTACGGTGGATATCAGAAATCTCTTCCAGGTAAATCGGGCAAGTCTTTTTAAATACTTCAAATGCACGATTACCATGACCGACTACAGTTTCCGCACATGCAATCCATGGATTGTTGTGACAGAAGATACCGGCATTTTCTTTGTATCCGGGCGGATAAGAAGTAATCTCACCAAGTTCAACATGATATTTTGTATAAGCCGGCTGTAAAAGTGTAATACCAAACTTTGTATCCAATTTTTCTTTAACAGATTTTAACGCTTTTTCTGCTTTGCCGTTTTCTACACCGATGCCTGCCATAACGCACATTCCCTGAGGCTCAATATAAATCTGTCCTTCTTCGCAGGACTTGGAACCAACCGGATTTGAGTATGCATCATATGCACGGACGAACCATTCACCGTCCCAACCTTTGTCTTCAACGGCTGCAACCATTTTTTCAACTTCAGCGGTTACTTCTTTTGCACGATCTTCTTTTCCGATGCGAGAAAGAAGAGAAGCGTATTCTTTTCCGTATTTAACGAACAATCCTGCGATAAATACAGATTCTGCAACCGGGCCTTCACTTGGTCCTGTAATCTGGAAGCTCTCCCCCGGCTCCTCGGAGAAGCAGTTTAAGTTCAAGCAGTCGTTCCAGTCTGCACGTCCGATTAACGGAAGCGCATGTGGTCCTAAGTTTTTCGCAATATAGGTAAAGCTTCGATCCAAGTGATCCAAAAGCGGAGTAGCTTTTGATTCGTCGTTATCGAAAGCACACTTTTCATCTAAGATGCTAAAGTCTCCGGTTTCACGAAGGTAAGCACATACACAGGCAATGAGCCACAAAGGATCATCGTTAAATCCGCCACCGATGGCAGCATTTCCTCTTTTTGTAAGAGGCTGGTACTGATGATAGGTGCTTCCGTTTTCAAACTGGGTATTAGCAATATCAATAATTCTTTCACGGGCACGTTCCGGTACCAAATGTACGAAACCAAGCAAATCCTGGCAGGAATCTCTGAATCCCATACCTCTTCCCATTCCACTCTCGAAATAACTTGCGGAACGAGACATGTTAAAGGTAATCATACACTGATACTGATTCCAGATGTTAACGAGACGGTTTAACTTCTCGTCATCGGAATTTACATTATATTTGGAAAGAAGTTCGTTCCAATAAACTTTTAAGTCATCAAATGCTTTGTCTACCTTTGCATCGGTATCGTATTTGCTCATCATTTCGATGGCCGGCTTTTTGTTTACCACATTCGGCGCTTCGAATTTCTGATCTTTCGGATTTTCGATGTATCCGAGAAGGAATACGAAACTTTCGGTAGCTCCCGGTTCCAATGAAACTTTTAAGTGATGGCTTCCCACAGGTGCCCATCCGTGACATACGGAGTTGTGGCTCTTTCCTTCTGCAACTACCTGAGGGTTTCTGGCACCGTTATAGAGTCCTACAAACTCGTCACGGCTGGTGTCAAAACCGTCTACTTCTTTGTTAACCGTATAGATTGCATAGTGTCTGCGACGCTCGCGATATTCTGTCTTATGATAAATTGTGCTTCCGACTACTTCTACCTCTCCGGTGGAGAAGTTTCTCTGGAAGTTGGTGGAATCGTCTTCTGCATTCCATAAACAGAATTCGATGTAGCTGAACAAGTCGATTTCTTTTTTGGAAGAAGAAAGGTTTGTAAGCCTGATGCGGTTGATTTCACAGTTGTCGGAAATCGGTACAAAAGCTAAAAGTTCCGCTTCCAAATCATTTTTCTTACCGGTAATAACGGAATACCCCATACCGTGACGGCAGGTATAAGCATCAAGCTCGGTCTGTACCGGCTGCCATCCCGGATTCCAAACGGTGTCACCGTCTTTAATATAGTAGTAACGTCCGCCGCAATCGTAAGGGGAGTTGTTATAGCGATATCGTGTGAGTCTTAAAAGTTTAGCATCCTTATAGAAGTCGTAGCCTCCGGCTGTGTTGGAAAAGAGTCCGAAGAATTCCATGGATCCAAGATAATTGATCCAAGGAAGCGGTGTACGCGGAGTAGTAATGACATACTCTCTGTTCGCGTCATCAAAATAACCATATTTCATTATTATAATCCTCCTGAAACTGTTGTTTAACGAATACGATTTCGGAAAGGTTTTCTTCATTATATATAGCATCCGTCACTTTGTAAACTAATAAAAGCGTGAAAAAAGCAAAACTGTGCATATTGCACAAATAAAACGTTTTCGTAATGTGAAAGTTGACCTATTTACTTTTTAACGAAACCGATTTAGAATCAAATTAACGAAAACGAGTTCGCACTTTTCGAAACCGCGCAAGACCGCATAAAACCTACCGAAACAGGTTCCGAAAAGATAGGAAAGATGAAGGAAATGGTAACAATACGGGATATATCCAAGGCCTGCGGTGTATCACCTGCTACGGTAAGCAAGGCGCTGAACGGTTATTCGGATGTTAGTAAAGAAACAATCGAAAGAGTTCGCCGGGCGGCAGATGAATTACATTATATGCCAAATGCGGCAGCCAGACAGTTAAAGACCAATACCTCCCATAATATCGGAGTGGTCTACCGGGATAACACCGGATCCGGTTTGGCTCACGAATACTTTTCGGCAGTATTGGACAGTGCCAAGGATGAAGCAGAAGAAAACGGATATGACATCACTTTTATATCGAATGTTATTGGCTATGGTTCTTATTTGGAACATTGCAGATACAGAAGATGTGATGGTGTCATTATCGTAAGTGAAGATTTCGAATCCGAAGGAATCCTTTCTTTGATTCGAAGTGAAGTGCCCATCGTGGTTATCGATTATGTAACAAATGATTGTTCCAGTGTTTTATCTGACAATATTGACGGTGGATATTCGCTGGCAAAGTACTTTATCGAAAAAGGACATAAAAAAATCGCATACGTTCATGGCGAACTTACATCTGTTGCCAGAAAACGATTAAAGGGTTTTTACAGGGCGATGGATGAAGCCGGGATTGAAGTAAAGGATGAATACCTGATAGAAGCAAGATTCCACGATCCTAAACAGAGTGCGGAAGCTACTTTTAAACTAATGGAACTTCCGGATCCACCGACCGCTATTTTGTATCCCGATGATTTTTCCTACATCGGAGGAATGAATGCCTTGGAAAAGATGGGGCTTTCCATTCCGGAAGATGTCAGTGTTGCAGGATACGATGGTGTGATGTTATCCCAGGTGCTTCGCCCACGGCTTACTACTTATAAACAGAGTGCCGAGGAAATCGGTCGGGCGTCAGCCAAGAAACTTATTGAAACCATCGAAGCCCCAAAGACTTCCGTGGTAGAACAAATCTTTATTACAGGAGAGATTTTAGAAGGAAAATCCGTTAAAGATTTACGTTAATTACATAGGATTATGACAGAGTAAGTACCTCTGTTCATGATAAATTTTCAGTTAAGCTTTAAGGAGGAGAAGAAATGAAGCGATTGAAAGCAATTGCAAGTCTTGCACTTGCAGCAACCATGGTATTTGGTCTCGCAGCATGCGGTTCCAAGGGTGGTGACTCCGCTGCTACAGCAGATGGCGGAGATACAGCAGCCGTTGAAACTACAGAGCAGGGCCAGGTACTTAACATCTATTGTTGGAACGAGGAGTTTAAGAGCCGTGTTACCGATCATTACGCAGATTACACTGAAACAGCAAACAACCTTGAGACAAATGAGGACGGTGCTGCTGAAGGTACTGTAGAAGGTAAGATTGGTGATGTTAAGGTTGTATGGCACATCACACCTTCTAAAGACAATGCTTATCAGAACGCATTGGACGAAGCATTATTAAATCAGGCAGATGCAGCAGCCGATGATAAGGTTGACTTATTCTTGGTTGAAGCAGATTACGCTCTTAAATATGTAGATACAGACGCTACAATGAGCGTTGCTGATCTTGGTATTACAGATGCAGATACAGCTAATCAGTATCAGTACACCAAAGACGTTATGACAGATTCTAACGGAGTCCTTAAAGGTCTTTCTTGGCAGGGATGCCCGGCTGGCTTAATCTACAACAGAGATGCAGCTTTGGAAGTTCTCGGAACAGAAGATCCGGAGGAAGTTCAGGAATATGTTAAGGATTGGGATACCTATCTTGAAACCGCTAAGTTATTCAAAGAAAAAGGATACAAGATGCAGGCAACCACAAACGATACCTTCCGTGTATTCTCAAACAACGTTTCTAAGCCATGGGTTTCTGCAGACAAGAAGATCCAGATTGATGACAACATCATGAAATGGGTTGAGATGTCTAAGGAAATGGTAGATGCTGGCGAAACAAGCACAGAAGACCTTTGGGGTGATGCTTGGAATGCAGGCTTCTATCCGGATGGAAAGACATTTGCTTACTTTGGACCTGCATGGTTAATCGACTTCTGTATGGCAGCTGATCAGGATGGATCAATCGCTAACTCAGGACGTTGGGGACTTTGTGTTGGACCTCAGTCATTCTACTGGGGTGGTACATGGATTTGCGGCGCTACAGGAACAGATAATGCTGACTTAGTAGCAGACATCATGAGAACAATGACTTGCGATGAAGATGTTCTTACAGACATCGTTAAAGATGACCATGACTTTGCTAACAACTCTAAGGTTATGGAAGCAATTGCAGCTGATGATTCCTTCGGTGATGACATCCTTGGCGGACAGAACCCGAACGAAATCTTCTGCGCTGGCGTTAAGACAATCGATCTTTCTAACATCTCAGGTTACGATCAGGGATGTACCGAGAAGTTCCAGCAGGCAATGAAGAACTACTTCGATGGAAATACAGACTTAGACGGTGCATTAGAGAAGTTCTACGCAGATGTTGAAACAACCTATCCTGCATTGTCTCACTAATCATTACTTGATTAAATATTAAATTCTTATACGGATGCCCGTCCGGCTATGGTCGGGCGGGCATTCATAAAGTAAGAATTTGGCCGGGTTTTTGCTTTATGAATGCCCTTCGTATAGGGTAAAAATTATCTTGGAGGAAGAACGCAATGACAAAGTCGAAAAATAACGCCGTCATTAAGTACAATCGATGGGGTTATATCTTCTTGATTCCGTTTGTGGCAGCATATGTTATCTTTCAGCTGATTCCACTTTTTACCACGATTTACAACAGTTTTTTTGAAAATTATCGTGACGGTTTGACACAGATTGGCCCGACATTTATTGGTTTAGAAAATTACAAGACCTTGTTGGCATCCGGAAAACTTCTCACCTACACGAAAAACACATTGATTATGTGGGTGATGGGATTTGTTCCACAGATTGTATTCTCGCTTTTATTGGCAGCATGGTTTTCTGATCCTGCTCTTAGATTAAAAGGACAGAGATTTTTCAAGACAGTTATTTACTTGCCAAACTTAATCATGGCTTCCGCATTTTCTATGTTGTTCTTTACATTGTTCTCAACAGTAGGACCAATCAACAGCATTTTGGTTCATGCGGGTATTTTCAAAGAAGCATACAACTTCATGATTCATGTATGGTCTGTTCGCTCTTTAGTAGCGTTTATGAACTTTATCATGTGGTTTGGTAATACGACGATTTTGCTTTTGGCAGGTATGCTTGGTATTGATACTTCTTTGTATGAGGCAGCAGAAGTAGACGGTGCCAATGCGACACAGATTTTTTATCGAATTACATTACCTCTGTTAAAACCGATTTTACTTTATGTAATGATTACTTCGTTAATCGGTGGTTTACAGATGTTCGATGTTCCGCAGATTTTAACCAGTGGTTCCGGAGATCCGATGGATTCATCCAAGACTCTGATTATGTATTTGAACCAGCACCTGTTCTCTAAGAACTATGGTATGGGTGGTGCATTATCCGTTCTCTTGTTTATCATTACCGCAATCCTGAGCTTGATTGTTTTCAAGAGCATGGGAAGAGAGAAAGGAGCTAACTAATCATGGAACAGACAAACTTAAAAGCAGCAAAGGGAATGAGTATTCACCTTAGAAGAATTATTTCTTATGTAGTGCTGATTCTTATCACATTTATGTGCTTGATTTGGTTTTACATTCTGATGATTAACTCCACTCGTTCACACGGTGAGTTAACCAGAGGATTTACAGCAATTCCGAGTACACATTTGGTTGAAAACTTCCAAAATGTTATGAAGGGCACATTGCCTATCGTTTCCGGTATGAAAAACAGCGTTATCGTAGCTGTCCTTACCGCAGTGCTTTGTACCTATTTCTCAACCATGACAGCATATGCGATTCATGTATATGACTTTAAATTAAAGAAATATGCATATGCATTTATCCTTGCGGTTATGATGATCCCGACACAGGTTACCGCACTTGGATTTATTAAATTGGTTCGTGATATGGGACTTGAGGATAATTTGGCGGCATTGTATTTGCCGAGTATCGCATCTCCGGTTGTGTTCTTCTATATGAAGCAGTACATGGAATCAACATTGCCCCTTTCTTTGATTGAGGCAGCACGTATTGATGGCGCAAACGAGTTCTTTACATTTAACAGAGTTTGCTTACCGCTGATGAAACCTGCGATTGCGGTTCAGGCTATCTTTACTTTCGTAGGAAGCTGGAACAACTACTTTACTCCGGCATTGATTATTAAGTCAGACGCTAAGAAGACGTTGCCTATTTTGATTGCACAGTTAAGAAGTGCAGACTTCTTGAAGTTTGATATGGGACAGGTATATGTAACTATTGCGTTCAGTATCTTCCCGGTTATCGTTGTTTACCTCTTGTTATCTAAATATATCGTTGGTGGTGTAACTGCCGGTGGTGTAAAGGGATAACAGATTCAAACTCTTTCTTCATTTTAGTATTTGAGAAATCAAATACACCCTCATTTCATAAAGCTACCGCGACGATGTATCGTTGCGGTAGTTTTTGTTTTGCCCTAAAATGTGTTATAATTTCAAGAAAGAAGACAGAGGACGGTTCTCTGTCTCTTTTGTTGAAGGGAGAAACATGGATCCTATAAGATTTTTTATATATGAGGAAAGTCTTTATGATTTCTCGGAAGATGTTTTAGATATCATTGAAAAAGAAGCACTGGAGAATGAAGTACCCATTATCCGAAAGGATACCCAAGGGTACTTAAGATTTCTTTTAGAGGCTTTACAACCAAAGCGGATTTTAGAGGTTGGAACTGCAGTAGGATTTTCTGCGATTCTTATGGCGCGTCATACGGATGCGGATATCATTACGATGGAAAACTATGAACCAAGAATCCCTGTGGCAAAAGAAAACTTCAAGCGTGCCGGTGTGGAGAATCGTATCACTTTGATAGAAGGTGATGCGGCAGAAAACCTAGACAAATTAGAAGGTGAATTTGACTTTGTTTTTATTGATGCCGCAAAGGGTCAGTATGGGGTATATTTGGAAAAGATTATGCCGCACGTGCATAAAGGAAGCGTCATCGTTTGTGACAACATTTTATTCGATGGAAATATCCTCGAATCCAAGTATGCGGTAGAGCGCCGGGATCGTACGATCCACAAGCGACTTCGTGACTTCATTTACGATATGTGCCACGACCCACGTTTTACAACCTCCATCCTCTCTGTGGGAGACGGGCTTTTGCTATCTGTTGTAAGGTAACACTCCCCTGCGGGAGGAGGGTAGTTTTTTAGAAAAGGATATATAAAAATGAGAAATTTAGAGTTACTGGTTCCTGCGGGAAGTTTGGAAGTATTAAAGGTAGCGGTTATTTACGGAGCTGACGCCGTTTATATCGGAGGCGAGATGTTTTCTCTGCGTGAGAAAGCCCAGAACTTTTCGAAGGAAGAAATGGCAGAGGGAATCGCGTTTGCTCACGCGCATGGCGTAAAGGTTTACGTAACTGCGAATATCTTTGCTCATAACGAGGATTTGAAAGAAGCAGAAGGCTATTTTAAGGAATTGGAAGAATTAAAGCCGGATGCGGTTTTGATTTCCGACCCGGGACTTTTTATGTTGGCAAAAGAGAATTGCCCGAGTGTACAGATTCATATTTCCACCCAGGCAAACAACACCAACTATGAAATCTTCAGATTTTGGAAGAAGCTTGGAGCAACCCGCGTGGTGACAGCAAGAGAATTGTCTCTAAAAGAGATTAAAGAGATTCGCGAGCATATTCCTGAGGATATGGAAATCGAGTCCTTCATTCATGGCGCCATGTGTATTTCTTATTCCGGACGATGCCTGCTTTCTAATTATTTCACCGGAAGAGATGCCAATCATGGCGCTTGTACACACCCCTGCAGGTGGAAGTATTCTGTGGTGGAAGAAAAGCGTCCGGGAGAATACTTGCCGGTATATGAAAATGAGAGAGGAACTTATATCTTTAATTCCAAAGATTTGTGCATGATTGAGCACTTGCCGGATATGATTGATGCGGGTATCGATTCCTTTAAGATTGAAGGGCGTATGAAGACCGCATTATATGTGGCAACTGTGGCTCGTACCTATCGTAAAGCTATCGATGATTATTTGAAGGATCCGGCGCTCTACGAAAAGAATATGCCATGGTATTTGGATCAGATTTCCGATTGTACCTATCGCCAGTTTACCACCGGATTTTTCTACGGAAAACCAAGCGAGGAAACTCAGATTTATGACAACAATACCTATGCAGTGGGCTCTACTTATTTGGGAACCATCCTTAAATATGAAAACGGATTGGGCTATTTCCAGCAAAAAAATAAATTTTGTGTGGGCGAAACTATTGAAGTTATGAAGCCAAACGGAGATAATATAGATGTAGAAGTAAAAAGTCTTTTCGATGAGGATGGCAATGAGGTTGAGTCTTGTCCGCATTCGAAGCAAATGTTGTATGTCGACTTGGGGGTTGAATTAGATGAGTACGACATACTAAGACGGAGGGAAAAGGTATGAGCGAGAAGTATGTTGCTTATGTGGGAACCTACACACACGAAAAAAGTGAAGGAATTTATGTATACGATATAGATGTAGAGACGGGGGCCATGAAGGAACGTAGCGTTGCCTACATCAATAATCCGTCTTATGTTTGTTTATCTCATGACGGAAAGTTTTTATATTCCATCGCAGACGAAGGAGTTGCTGCATTTTCTGTTGATGCCAACGGAGATTTGAAAAAAATCAATCAGGCATGGATTGGTGGAATGAGAGGATGTTACTTGGAAGTGGATTCTCAGAACCGTTTCTTGTTTGTGGGTGGATATCATGACGGAAGAGTTACCATGATGCGCTTAAATCGTGACGGAAGCATTCGAGGAATTTCCCAGGGGATTTTCCATCAGGGACTTGCGATTTCTGCATCGGAACGCCGTTTGGATCATCCAAAGGTAAGTTGTGTGAAGCTGACTCCCGATGAGAAGTATTTGTGTGCAGCAGATCACGGATTAAACCAGATTAAGGTTTATCGTGTGGATTATAAAATGGGCAAATTGAAGCTGGAGGATATTGTTCGTTGCAGTATGGATTCTGCACCCCGTTCCATTCGTTTTTCTTCAGATTCTAAGTTTATGTATGTTTTGACAGAACTGGCAAATGAAGTTGAGGTGTATTCGTTTAAAGACGAGGGAGATGAACCCGAATTTGAACGCATCCAGACTATTTCCACTTGCGAAGAGCCCTACGCTTCTTCAAGTGCATGTATGGCGATTTCTTCGGATGACAAATACATTTATGTATCTGTAGACGGATACGATGAAGTGGCTATTTTTAAGCGCTCTGCAAAGACCGGAAAACTGACCTTTGAACAGTCTACTCCGGTGTCCGGTGACTTCCCGAAATCTCTGGAAATCATGCCGGATAACAAGCATTATTTGGTTTTGAACCATGATTCCAATCAGATTTGCGGATTTGCTGCATATCATGATAAAAAATACAGTTTAATGAATGTTCCCCCGGTGAAAGTCGGAAAGCCGAACTGCATTAAACTTTTGAAATTAGCTTAGGTTTACAATTGGTTTTACACAAAGGAGAGGTTATGGCCGGATCGGTTTTTGGCAAACAGTTTAGAGTATCTACCTTCGGAGAAAGTCATGGAAAGGCTCTTGGAGTAGTGGTAGATGGAGTACCGGCCGGCATAGAACTTTGTGAAGAGGATATTCAAAGCATGCTGTCCCGGAGAAAACCGGGACAGTCTTTGTATACAACAAAGCGTGATGAACCGGATGAGGTAGAGCTTTTGTCCGGAGTGTTTGAGGGGAAAACCCTTGGTACTCCTATCGCCATGGTGGTTTTCAACAAAGATCAAAAATCAAAGGATTATTCTGCTATTAAAGATGTGTTTCGACCGGGACATGCGGATTTCGGCTTTTACGAAAAATACGGTTTTCGTGATTACAGAGGGGGTGGACGTTCCTCCGGAAGAGAGACCATCGGACGGGTTTGTGCCGGAGCGATTGCAGTTAAGGCATTGAAAGCTATGGGAGTGACTGTTTGTACTTATACCAGATCTATCGGACCTGTGGGAATTTCGTCTTTTGATTCGGAAGAGATTTTTAAGAATCCGTTGTATATGCCGGATGCTGACGCGGCAAAAAAAGCAGAGACTTATTTAAATGCTTGTATGGAAGAACAGGATTCTGCAGGCGGCGTGGTAGAGTGCGTGATTTCCGGAGTGCCTGCAGGAGTGGGAGAACCGGTATTTGATAAACTGGATGCCCGTTTGGCTCAGGCTGTATTTTCTATCGGAGCGGTAAAAGGATTTGAGGTTGGCGAAGGCTTTGGTGCAGCTTTGCTCAAGGGAAGCGAGAACAATGATGCATTTGTGATTCGGGACAAAAAGCCTTCCAAAGAAACCAATCATGCCGGAGGTATTCTTGGAGGAATCAGTGACGGAAGTGATATTGTCTTCCGTGCAGCTTTTAAGCCTACACCCTCAGTGGCTTGCGTGCAGCATACTATAAATGAAAAGGGCGAGGAAAAAGAAATCACCATTACCGGTCGTCACGATCCGGTGATTGTACCAAGAGCGGTGGTTGTGGTAGAATCCATGGCGGCCATTACTGTTTTTGATATGTTGTTGGAAAATATGACATCAAGAATCAGTGGAATCGTTGATTTTTATAAATAGAACAGAAGGAATAATCTATGTATAAGCTTTTAAAAACAGAAGGCCGGGCGAAGCGTGCCGAAGTGGAGACAGTTCACGGCACCATTCAGACTCCGGTCTTTATGAATGTTGGAACGGTGGCAGCTATTAAAGGAGCTGTGTCTACCGAAGATTTAAAGGATATCGGATGTCAGGTGCAGTTGTCTAACACCTATCATTTGCATGTGCGTACCGGAGATCAAACCATAAAGGAACTGGGAGGCCTTCATAAGTTTATGGTATGGGACAGACCGATTCTTACAGACTCCGGCGGTTTTCAGGTGTTTTCCCTTGCGGGCTTGAGAAAAATCAGAGAAGAGGGCGTATCCTTTCACTCCCATATCGACGGAAGAAAAATATTTATGGGTCCGGAAGAAAGTATGCAGATTCAGTCCAATTTAGGTTCTACCATTGCCATGGCGTTTGATGAGTGCCCTCCGGCAAAAGCGGCTCGTTCTTATGTAGAAGATTCGGTTGCCAGAACCGAACGCTGGCTGGAAAGATGCCGTATTGAAATGAAGCGTCTGAATTCTTTGGAAGATACGATAAATAAAAACCAGTGGCTCTTTGGAATCAACCAGGGTGCGGTATATGATGATATTCGAATCGAAAATGCAAAGCGTATTTCTGAAATGGATTTGGATGGTTACGCTGTAGGTGGTTTGGCTGTGGGTGAAACCCACGAAGAAATGTATCATGTTTTGGAAGAAACGGTCCCGTATTTACCACAGAACAAACCCACGTATCTGATGGGGGTGGGAACACCGGCGAATATTTTGGAAGGCGTGGAACGCGGAATTGATTTCTTTGATTGTGTGTATCCGTCCAGAAACGGACGACATGGACATGTATATACCAATCACGGCAAACTGAATCTTTTTAATCAGAAGTACGAAAAGGATATGCGCCCCATTGAAGAAGGTTGTCAGTGCCCTGCGTGCCGAACCTATTCAAGAGCTTATATTCGTCACTTGTTGAAAGCAAAAGAAATGCTTGGCATGCGCCTTTGCGTATTGCACAATTTGTATTTCTACAATCATATGATGGAAGAAATCAGAGATGCCTTAGATGCAGGAAACTTTGCCGGTTACAAGAAACAAAAGTTGGAATCTATGGAAGCCGGAGAAGATGAAAAATCTTAAGTGAATCTTAATATAATCGTAAGGAGAAAGCAGGTCTTTTTCCTTGCGATTTTTTAGGTTATTGGGTACAATAATCAAAGTGAGTAACTATTTAGGAGGAAAATGAAATGTTATTATCTAGTGCTGCTGCAACAAGCTCAGTTAGTTTGATTGTTTGGATTGTTGTTTTATTTGTTTTTATGTATTTCTTTATGATTCGTCCTCAGCAGAAGGAGACCAAAAAGAAAAACGAAATGATGGCTTCTATGGCTGTGGGAGATACCGTTCTTACTACTTCCGGATTCTACGGAGTTATCATTGATATTGCAGATGATACTGTAATTGTTGAGTTCGGATCAAACAAGAATTGCCGCATTCCGATGCAGATTTCCGCAATTGCTGAGATTGAAAAGCCGGACGACGCAACAAAATAAGCTGATTGCATAAAGGAGAAGGAGTATTGAAGAAACTAAAAAAAGCCTTTCCGACATTGTTATGGACAATCGCAACAATCTTTGAAATGATATTGGCTGCATTTATTTCACTGACGGATTTATTGCCGGTGAACCTTTTAATTGCAGTTATTATGCTGTTGGTTTTGATTGCGATATTAAACGGACTACTATTACTTACCCCAATCGGAAAAAACAGGAAAAAATGTTGGAAGAGAATTGTCGGTTATGTTTTGTCGGCGGCTTTGATTCTTGGTTCTTTGATGGGAGCTTTTTATCTGAATCGTACCAGGGATGCCATTGAGAGTGTTACCACTCAGTCAAATATTGTTGCGACATTGGGCGTTTATACCTTGGCAGACAGTAGTGCGGAAACGTTGAAGGATTTAAAGGGTGCAACCGTTGGCTTTTTGGAAACTTATGATGCTGAGCGAAATGATACAGCATTGGAGAAAATCAACAAAAAGGCTAAGGGCGATATCTTAAGACAAAACGAGGCAACAATCTATGATATGCCGGCTGCATTATACGCCGGAGATGTGGATGCCATTGTTTTGGATGAAGCCTTTGTTACCTTGTTTGCCGAAAGCGAGATGGAAACGAATGAGGCTGCGGAAGGTGAAGAGGTTGTTTCGGAAGAGACGGTAGCTACAGCCGATTATTCCGATTTTGAAGAAAAAACGAAGCTGCTTTACGAGATTCAGATTTACGGGGATGCTTCGGAGAACGAAACTTCTGAGTCTGACAAAAATGTTTCAAAAGAAACTTTTGTTGTTTATATCAGTGGTTCCGATACCAGAAACACAAAACTTACCACAAGCCGAAGTGATGTTAACATTCTTGCAGAGATTAACCCTGAAACTCATGAAATTATCATGATTAACACTCCGAGAGATTATTACATCGGAAATCCTGCAGGTGGCGGAGCAAAAGATAAGCTGACACATCTCGGAATTTATGGTATTGATAATTCCATGAAGGGCTTGTCGGAACTCTATGGTGTAGATGTTGACTACTATGTTCAGATTAACTTCAACGGATTCAAAGAATTGATTGATAAACTGGGTGGAATCGAAGTAGAAAGTCAGTATTCATTTACATCTTATATCTACGGCGGAACGTACAGCTATACAAAGGGTATGAATACCTTAAATGCGGATGAGGCACTGGCGTTTTGCCGTGAACGTATGGAAGTCCCCGGCGGAGATGTGACCAGAGGTGTTCACCAGATGGCGACAATCAAGGCTGTAATCGATAAGGTGACCAGTTCTCAGACAATACTTACCAATTACAATGGCTTGATGTCAGGATTAGAGGGAACTTTTACCACAAGCTTTACCAGTGATGAGATTTCGGATCTTGTTAAGATGCAGTTGGAAGACAATGCAAAGTGGAATATTCATTCCTTTACCGTACAGGGAACGGGAAGCAAGAATACCACATATTCCGCACCGTCTACTTATTGCTATGTAATGATTCCGGACGACAGTTTGGTAGAATTTGCAAAAGGCTTATTACAGAAAGTATCCGAAGGCGGAGCCCTTTCGGATGAAGATGTAATCTATCAGTAGAATTGCGTTGACATAAAACGGATATTTGATAGAATAAATATGAAAAATAAATAAGGAAGTCTTCGGGGCAGGGTGAAATTCCCGACCGGCGGTAAGTCGTTATGATAAGTCCGCGACCCTTGGTTTGTAAAGCAAGCCTTGGCTGAACCGGTGTGATTCCGGTACCGACAGTACAGTCTGGATGAGAGAAGTATTTCATGGTTTTCGGATTCATTTTAGAATCTTTGGTTTTGATTTGATACGTGAAATTATGATTGCCCCGGGTAGTTTGCCCGGGGTTTTTTTCTTACAAAAGGTAAGGCTTCCCAAAAAGAAAAGGAGATATTTACCAATGAGTAGTACAACACAGACACAAGTTTTGGCAAAGCCAAGAATCGGAGCAAGACAGATTGCGGTGACGGGAATGCTTGGGGCGGTATCTATTATTTTACAGTTCTTTGAATTTACCGTTCCCTTCGTACCGGCGTTTATAAAACTGGATTTATCCGATTTGCCGGCACTTTTGGGCGCATTTTCTTTGGGACCGCTGTACGGTGTAGCCATTTGTCTCATCAAAAACATTTTCCATATGGCAACATCAAATTCTGCACTGGTTGGAGAATTATGTAACTTTATGTTGGGAGTGGCATTTGTCCTTCCTGCAGGCTATATTTATAAATCAAAAAAGACCAAAAAACGTGCCATCATCGGTGCGGTTGTCGGCGCGGTGTGTATGGCGGCGTTTTCTTTCCCGTCCAATTACTTTATCACATATCCGATGTACATCAAACTTTACGGAATGAGCGAGGAGATGATCCTTGGAATGTATCAGGCGATTATTCCGTCTATGAAGAGTTTGTCACAGTGCTTGCTGGTATTTAACGTTCCGTTTACATTCGTAAAAGCGATGATTTCGGTTGTGATTACACTTTTAATTTACAAACCGCTTTCACCGATACTTCACGGTAGAGAAAAATAAGTATTTCTAATTTAGACTACTATTAAAAAATCATAACCTACATTTTTACTTGGGGCACGCTCGCGCTACGAGTTTTGACGTAGCGGACACTAAACTCGCATTCGCTCGTTAAGTGCCGACGTCAAAAACGTACCCCTTTGTAAAAAGTAGGTTATGATTTTTTTATATTCGAGAAAATATGATATAATTGTTTTATCTATGGATAAAGAGGGACATGGAAAATGAAATTTGACATTAAGATTACGGACAAAGATATGTATCGGTTTAACTTATATCACACGTATCACACGTTTAATGGAATCATATCGATTGTGGTGGGACTGTTTGTGTTTGTGGTATTGTTTGTAGTGCGAAACCGCTTGACACCTACGGATGTGATTCTATATATTGCTTTAGGAATCGCACTTCTACTGTACAGTCCAATCACACTACTGACACGTTCGAAAGCACAGGTGGCTTCTTCGCCTGTGTTGCAAAATACCTTGTCGTACGAGTTTAATGATGATGGCATTTTTGTGGTTACGAATGCAGAGTTAGAAGAGGGCGTAGAGACTTCCGTACTTCTTCCGTGGAAAGAAATTTATAAGATTGTGGAAACCAAACGCCAGCTTTTGATTTATTCCAGCCGCGTCAGTGCCTATGTGATTCCGGTAGAACAGCTTGGAGATAAAAAAGAAGAATTAAAAACTTATATAAAAGAAAGAACGGAAGATTTCCGGTTGAGTTTTCGCAAATGATAGTAGAAACCCATTCAGAAAAAGAGACATTTGAATTAGGAAAGACGTTGGGAGAAAAAGCAAAGCCGGGAGATGTATTTACTCTCGAGGGTGATTTGGGCGTTGGAAAAACCATTTTTACCAAAGGGTTTGCTGCAGGGCTTCAAATCGAGGAAGCGATTTCTTCTCCCACCTTTACCATTGTTCAAGTATACGAGTCCGGTCGACTTCCTTTTTACCATTTCGATGTATATCGAATCGGGGATGTGGAAGAGATGGATGAAATTGGATTTGAAGATTATGTTTACGGAGACGGTGTTTCCATGATTGAGTGGGCGAATCTGATTGAAGAAATTTTGCCCGGTAATTGCAGAAATATTTTAATAGAAAAAGATTTAGAAAAAGGATTTGATTATCGAAAGATAACCATAGATGATTAGTATATGAAGATTTTGGGAATTGATTCTTCTGGATTGGTAGCTTCCGTTGCGATTACAGAAGATGGTACACTCTTAGGTGAGTACACATTAAATTACAAAAAAACGCATTCGCAAACCTTACTTCCTATGCTTGATGAACTTCGTGAAATGTTAGAACTTGATTTGGACAGCTTGGATGCGATTGCGGTAGCGGCAGGACCGGGGTCTTTTACCGGACTTCGTATCGGAAGTGCTACGGCAAAAGGACTTGGTTTGGCACTAAACAAACCGCTGATTTCTGTTCCGACGGTAGATGCATTGGCGTTTAATCTTTGGGGTCATAAAAGTTTTGTTTGCCCGATTATGGATGCCAGAAGAAATCAGACTTATACAGGCCTTTACTATTTCGGAGAGAAAAATGAATTTCATACCGTAGTGAAACAGTGTGCGGTGGATATTCACGAAATCATAGAAAAAATCAATGCATATGAACATCCGGTTACGTTCTTGGGTGATGGCGTTCCTGTTTTTAAGGATGTGATTGCACAGGAATTAAAGGTGCCGTATGAATTTGCTCCGGCCGGAATGAACCGACAAAGAGCAAGTGCCCTTTGTCTTTTGGGAGCGCAGTACTTTGCTGAAGGAAAAATTGTAAGTGCTGCTGATTTTCGCCCCGATTATTTGCGCTTGTCTCAGGCAGAGCGGGAGCGCATGGAAGCACAAAAGGAAAATTAAAATGATTCGATTTGCAGAAGAACGGGACGCAAAAAGACTTGCAGAGATTTCCGAGGCAAATGTGGAGCCTTCATGGAAGAAAGAGGATTTTATCGGAGCAATCATAAATCCTCAAGCTGTGGTGCTTTTGGCAGAGGAGACGGACATTACCGGATATGCGGTGTGCTATTTTGCAGCAGATGAGGGAGAAATACCTTCGATTGCGGTAGAAAAGTCTTATCGAAGAAACGGAATCGGAAGAGCGCTTTTTGAAGCACTTTCTTCCTATATAATAAAAAAAGACATTGCACGTTTGTTTTTGGAAGTTCGCGAGGGGAATGAAGCTGCGGTTTCATTTTATTATGCCAACGGATTTACAAACGTGGGTCGACGAAAGAAATTTTACAGGAATCCGACAGAGGATGCGTTGATTTTGGAAAAACAGTTTTCGTAAGAAGACCTGAAAGGATATTACATGTTAGATGTTTGCTTGCTGGGAACAGGGGGAATGATGCCACTGCCGAACCGATGGCTGACAGCGTTGTACACCAGATACAACGGAAGCAATCTTTTGATTGATTGCGGTGAGGGGACACAGATTGCCATGCGAGAGGCCGGACTTTCACCGAGACATATTGATGTGATTTGTTTCACCCATTATCACGGGGATCATGTGGCCGGGCTTCCGGGACTTTTGCTCGGAATGGGAAATGCGGATCGTACGGAGCCGCTTACTCTGGTGGGACCGAAGGGCTTGACTCGCGTGGTAAGCGCCTTGCGGGTGATTGCGCCGGAGCTTCCTTTTGAAATCGTGTATAAAGAGATAACTGCGCCGGAGGAGGTTTTGGAATTAAACGGATATCAAATTACTGCATTTCGCGTAAATCATAACGTGATATGTTACGGATATACTATTGATATTCGACGTGCCGGAAAGTTTGATGCGGAGGCTGCCAAGAAAAAAGAAATTCCTCTTCAAGCGTGGAATCCGTTACAAAAAGGAAATATTGTTGAAATAGATGGAAAGCGCTATACGCCGGATATGGTGATGGGACCGGAGCGTAAAGGGATAAGAGTAACCTACACTACGGATACCAGGCCGGTTGAGAGCATTGTTGAGCACGCCAAAGGGGCGGATTTGTTTATTTGCGAGGGCATGTATGGGGAAAAGGAAAAACAGGACAATGCTAAAAAGAATAAACATATGACCTTTTATGAAGCGGCTGCTCTTGCAAAAGAGGCAGAAGTAAAAGAACTTTGGCTGACGCATTTTAGTCCTTCGTTGGTAAACGGGAAACCATATATGAAGGAAGTGAGAAGTATTTTTGAAAACTCCCATTTGGGAAAAGACGGGAAAATGGTAGAAATAGATTTTGTTGAGGAGTAAGGGTATGAAGAATACGATTCGAATTGTCATATTATCAATAGCACTTGGATTTTTGATTTTGGGATATTATTTTTATCTTTCCAGATCCGGATCAAGAACGGAAAATTCCGTTGCAACGGAAAAGCAAACGGAAATGCAAAAGGTACTGGATAAAGATTTTGTGAATTCTTATCCGGAAACACCCCGTTCGGTGATTAAATGGTACAATCGGATTCAGATGCTGTATTATGATGAGGATACTTCCGAAAAACAGTTGGAGGGTTTGTGTGATCAGGCTATGCTTATGATGGATGCGGATCTTCTTCAGATGAATCCAAAGGAAGTATACGTAACGCAGGTCAAAGATGATGTGGAGGATTACAAGAATCATAATCGAAAAATAGTATCTATCGATGTGGCGGATACTGCAAACGTAGAATATGAAACGGCAGGCGGAAAAGACTATGCGTACGTACAGGCGTACTATTTTATAAAGGAAGGAAGCAACTTCCAAAACACGTATCAGAAGTATTGCCTTAGAAAAGATGATAGCGGCAAGTGGAAGATTCTTGCTGTACAGCTTACCGATGCCGATGGAGACTCGGTAGGAAATTAACAGATTCGAGGTTATAAAATGGAAGAGGTTAAAATCCTTGGAATAGAAAGCTCTTGTGATGAAACGGCAGCAGCCGTAGTTGTAAACGGTAGAGACTTAAGAAGCAATGTGATTTCCACACAGATTCCCCTTCATACTTTGTATGGTGGCGTGGTTCCGGAAATTGCATCCAGAAAGCATATTGAGCGAATCAATCAGGTGATTGAAGAAGCGCTAAAAGAAGCCAATACCACATTGGATGACATTGATGCCGTTGCGGTGACCTATGGACCGGGATTGGTGGGACCGCTTTTGGTTGGAGTGGCGGAAGCAAAGGCAATAGCTTTTGCAAGAAACATTCCGCTGGTAGGTGTGCATCATATCGAGGGACATATTAGTGCGAACTACATCGAAAACCCGGACTTGAAACCGCCGTTTTTATGTTTGGTGGTTTCCGGTGGTCATACACATTTGGTTCGTGTAAAGGATTATGGCGAATATGAAATCTTAGGACGCACCGTAGATGATGCGGCAGGCGAGGCGTTTGACAAGGTGGCTCGTGCCATTGGACTTGGTTATCCCGGAGGACCGAAAATCGAAGTGGCTGCAAGGGAGGGAAATCCAAATGCGATAGCATTCCCTCGTGCGAAAGTCAACGGAAGTGCATACGATTTTAGCTTCAGCGGATTAAAATCCGCGGTGTTAAATTATATTAATGGCGAAAAGATGAAAGGCAACGAAGTTAATCCCAATGATTTGGCAGCTTCGTTCCAGAAAGCTGTAGTGGATGTTTTGGTGGATCATGCCATGCATGCGGTAGACGAGTATCGACCGACGGCATTTGCCATTGCCGGTGGAGTGGCATCCAACGGAGCACTTCGTGAAGCCATGAGAACTGCCTGTGAGAAAAAGAAGATTCCGTTTTATCATCCGTCGCCGATTCTATGTACGGATAATGCGGCCATGATTGGCGCGGCGGGATACTATGAGTTTATATCGGGTCAAAGAAGCGGATGGGATTTAAATGCTGTCCCCAATTTGAAGTTAGGAGAACGCTGATGGATATCAGCGTTTTACTTTCATTATTAAAGGAAGAAACTATGGAAACATTTTCTGCGATCGTTCTGGCGGCAGGCTCCGGCAGCCGTATGGGACTGGATGTAAAAAAGCAATATTTGGATCTTTTTGGGAAGCCTTTGATATATTACACGTTGGATACCTTTGAAAAAAGCAAAGTGGATGAGATTGTTTTGGTGGTATCTCCCGGAGATGAAGCATATGTTAAGAAAGAAATTGTGGATGCTTATGGTTTTTCAAAAGTAGCGGCAATCGTTCCCGGTGGAAAAGAGCGCTACAATTCTGTTTATGAAGGACTTAAGATGTGTCATGGAGAGTATGTTTTGATTCATGACGGTGCCAGAGCGTTTGTGATGGAAGAAATCATAAAGCGGGCAATGGAGGATGTAGTAATCAGTAAGGCAAATATAGCTGCTGTTCCGGTAAAGGATACGATTAAGCTTTCCGATGACGCAGGCTTTGTGGCTGAGACTGTGGAACGACAAAGAGCCTGGAGCGTACAGACTCCCCAAAGCTTTTCTTTATCATTGGTAAAGACAGCGTATGAAAAGGCCCTTGCGAATGACACAGAAGGTATTACAGATGATGCGATGATTGTGGAAAAAATGAGCGATTGTAAGGTCAAGTTTATTCAGGGAAGTTACGATAATATAAAGGTAACAACCATAGAAGATATTTCTCTCGGAGAAATAATTCTAAAAAAGCAAAATCGCTGTTGACAGCACGGAAATATTTGTGCTATTATTCTATTCGTGCCTGACAGAGGCGATACAGATGCAGGGGTATCGAAGTGGTCATAACGAGGCGGTCTTGAAAACCGTTTGTCCGCAAGGGCGCGTGGGTTCGAATCCCACCCCCTGCGTTTTTTTATGCCTATTTTGCAGGATGTGCAGAAGTACCCAAGCTGGCCGAAGGGACACCCCTGGAAAGGGTGCAGGTCGTTAACAGCGGCGCGAGGGTTCAAATCCCTCCTTCTGCGTTTGAATAAGCCTTGAAAAAACTTTGAAATTTCTTAAATTTCTTGTTGACAAGGGATATTCAAAATGCTATATTTATCTAGCTGACTTCGAGAGCGGTTGGTTCCGACTTAAAAAGTCAAAAAAAGATAAAAAAGTTGTTGACAAAGAGATGACAAAATGATAATCTATCAGAGTTGTCGCTCGAGGGAGCAACACATAAGAACCTTGATAAT
>DAIMGJ010000007.1:0-112734 GCA_036723975.1 Lachnospiraceae bacterium | reverse complement strand
GAGATTACGACACGAAACACTTTATAATAACTGTGCGCTATATCTATATACTGTCACTTTGCAACAACGGAATTAGTCGTCGTTTTCTTCGTCGTCAGTCGTATTGTAAACCGCACGCTTACGAGCCATCTCATCGGATTCAAGGTATTCATCGTAAGTGGTAATCTTATCGATGATGGAACCGTTTGGCATAATTTCGATGATTCGGTTTGCTGTGGTTTCCACAATCTGGTGGTCACGAGAGGAGAAGAGAAGTACACCTTTGAACTTCTTCATGCCTTCGTTTAATGCAGTGATGCTTTCCATATCCAAGTGGTCGGTAGGCTCGTCTAAGATAAGTACGTTTGATCCTTCAATCATCATTCGGGATAAAAGAACGCGTACTTTTTCACCACCGGATAATACGCGCATTTTCTTTACACCGTCTTCACCGGCAAACAACATTCTTCCCAAAAATCCACGAACATAGGTAGCGTCTTTTACTTCTGAGAACTGTGTCAACCAGTCTACGATAATAAGATCGGTATCGAAAATCTTGGTGTTATCCTTCGGGAAGTAAGACTGAGATGTAGTAACACCCCATTTGTACTCACCTTCGTCCGGTTCCATTTCACCGGCTAAAATCTGGAACAATACGGTTTTTGCTGCCTCGTTGGAACCAACAAAAGCAACTTTATCTTCACGATTTAAAGTAAAGGAAATATCATCAAGAACCTTTACGCCGTCAATGGTTTTTGAAAGATGTTCGACAGTAAGTACTTCGTTTCCGATTTCACGGTTCGGTCTGAAATCGATGTAAGGATATTTACGGGAAGAAGGACGAATGTCATCCAACTCGATTTTTTCAAGGGCACGCTTTCTGGAAGTTGCCTGCTTGGACTTAGAAGCGTTTGCGGAGAATCGCTGAATGAATTCCTGCAATTCCTTGATTTGTTCTTCCTTCTTTTTGTTTGCTTCCTTACGTTGCTTCATAATAAGCTGGGAAGATTCATACCAGAAATCATAGTTTCCGGCATAGAGCTGAATCTTACCATAGTCGATATCAGCAGTGTGAGTACATACCTTATTTAAGAAGTAACGGTCGTGGGAAACCACGATAACGGTATTTTCAAAGTTGATTAAAAACTCCTCTAACCAGCCGATGGCATCCAAATCCAGGTGGTTTGTAGGCTCATCCAAAAGTAAGATGTCAGGATTTCCGAAAAGTGCACGGGCAAGTAAGACTTTGACCTTTTTGGCACCATCCAAATCTTTCATGAGAGAGTAGTGCTCCTCGGTAGGTACGCCCAGTCCATTTAACAGGGTGGCAGCATCGCTTTCTGCATTCCATCCGTCCATTTCTGCAAATTCTGCTTCAAGTTCCGAAGCACGGATTCCGTCTTCATCAGAGAAATCCTCTTTCATATAGATGGCGTCTTTTTCTTTCATAATGTCGTAAAGACGTTTATTTCCCATGATTACTGTATCTAAGACAGTAAATTCGTCATATTTGAAGTGGTCCTGTTCCAAAACGGAAAGACGCTGTCCCGGAGTGATGATGACATCACCGTTGGTCGGCTCTAGGACTCCGGATAAGATTTTAAGGAAGGTGGATTTTCCGGCACCGTTGGCTCCGATTAAACCGTAGCAGTTACCTTCCGTAAATTTAATATTTACATCTTCGAAAAGGGCTTTTTTCCCAAGACGAAGAGTGACATTTGATGCTTGAATCATGATTGGAATCCTTTCATTATTCTCGAATTAAAGTGCAACATCCCTATTGTACAAAAAATTGTGTATTTTTCAAGTTTTTTTAAATCTCCTTATTTTATGTGAAAAGAAAATATGCTAAAATACGACTAGAAAATTATACGGAGGGATACAGAAGGTTATGGAAATCAACAAACTTCATAAGAGCAACCTGACGATTGTCTGGGTTGGTATTGCAGCAATGATTGCACTTAGTTTATTGGCGGCCGGAGGCGATTTTCTCGCGGCAGTTAACGGTTGTGTGGTTTTAGTTATTGCCGGAGTTATTGGTATTATTTCTTACAAGTTTGTAAAGGATGATTTAAAAAAAGCCATGGGAATTATTCTTACCCCTGCGCTGGCTACGACGGTATATGCCTATGTTGTGGGAGGAAATGCCGTTTCTTTTTTATGTAACTATTTATTTGTTGCGATGACAGCACTTTACTTTGAAGAAAAATACATCAAAGTATTTGTTACGGTGATGGGTATTGACGGATTATTATCCGCACTGTTTTTCCCAACTGTTATTGATGGAAACGGTGGTACTTTGGCAGGGGCGCTTACGAAGGTTACGATTCTTATATTTGAAGCGGTTATGCTTATTCTATCTGTTCGACGTGGACGTTCCTTCGTTGATAAAGCAGAAGAGACCCTTGCTATCGTTCAGGAAAACGGTGAAGCAGCAAACGGCATTGCAAAGAACTTAAACAATGCAATTGATTCTTGCAAGAATGGTGTGGAACAGCTGGTTGCACAGGCAAACAGTGTTACGGAAGCAAGTGATCAGATGGGTAAGGTTGTGGAGTCTACCACAAATGCAACCATTACCTTCAGTGAAAAGATTAATTCCGCAAATGAAGAAGTAAACAAGAACTACGAAATGGCAAAGGAACTTGAAAAGTCCTTTGATCAGGTTCGTGAGTCAGTGGATAACGGTGATCGTGAAGTAAATATCTTCAAAGAGGATCTTGGCAATATGGTTGAGGTGGTTACCGAAGCACAGACAGCAACGGATGGCTTGATTTCAGAGATGACAAAGATTACAAGTATTACGGATGAGATTAACTCCATTGCAGGTCAGACCAATTTGCTTTCCTTAAATGCATCTATCGAGGCAGCTCGTGCCGGTGAAGCCGGTAAGGGATTTGCGGTAGTAGCAGATGAGATTCGTCAGTTGGCGGAGCAGTCCTCAAATGCGGCTGACAACATCAAAGAGATTTTGGATGGTCTTACCCAGACAACCGGACAGGTTTCCAACAAGATCAATGCCGGTGCAGAAGCTGCACAGGATGGTGTTGAAAAGATGGGCGGCCTTTTGGATGTGTTTGCAGGCATTCGTCAGTCTACCGAAGAAGCAGAAAATGCGGTTTCTGAGCAGTACAGTGTGATTGAGAATATCCGCCAGAACTTCGCTGCTATTCAGGATGAAATTGAGACCCTTGTTGCTACGAATGAAGAAAATTCCGCAATGATTCAGAGCATTACTGAAAGCATTTCTCAGCAGCAGGATTCCGTTACCGAAGTGGAAAGCGAGATTAACGGTATTGCGGGATTGTCCGACGACTTGAAAACACAGTTCGCAAACGAATAAAAACAAAACATGCATTTCTAATCGGTGTATGCGATTTTAAACAAAATAAGGACTTTGAAGTATTGATTTTTTACTTCAAAGTCCTTAAACTATGTATAGTCGCCTTTTTTGGGGCGTCATAAGATTTCGTATCATATATAATGTATGAAAGTATATATTGTAGGAGGAAACAACATGATTAAGAGATCTATGAAAACCATGGATGGTAATCAGGCTGCAGCTCATGCATCTTATGCATTTACTGAAGTAGCAGCTATGTATCCCATCACTCCTTCATCTGTTATGCCGGAGCATGTAGATGAATGGGCAAACGCAGGCCGTAAAAACTTATTTGGCCAGACAGTTCAGATTACAGAGATGCAGTCAGAAGCAGGTGCTGCAGGTGCAGTTCACGGTTCTTTGGCCGCTGGTGCACTTACCGCTACATACACCGCTTCTCAGGGACTTTTACTTATGATCCCGAACCTTTACAAGATTGCAGGTGAGGGACTCCCGGGTGTATTCAACGTATCCGCTCGTTGCGTTGCTACACACGCACTTAATATTTTTGGTGATCACTCAGATGTTTACGCTTGCCGTCAGACAGGTGTTGCTATGCTTTGTGAATCATCTGTACAGGAAGTTATGGACTTAACTCCGGTTGCTCACCTCGCAGCTATCGAAGGAAAGATTCCTTTCATTAACTTCTTCGATGGATTCAGAACTTCTCACGAAATTCAGAAGATTGAGACATGGTCTGAAAAGGATAACTATGCTGAACTTTCAAGCTTAATGCCTTGGGATAAGGTAGAAGAGTTCAAAGCTAACGCATTGAATCCGAACAAGCCAAAGGAAATGGGATCTGCTCAGAACCCGGATATTTTCTTCCAGTCTCGTGAAGCTTGCAACTCATTCTATGATGAGTTACCGGCTATCGTTCAGAAGTACATGGATAAGATCAATGACATGATTGGTACCGACTACAAGTTATTCAACTACTATGGTGCAGCTGATGCTGAGCGCGTAATCGTTGCTATGGGATCTGTTTGCGAGACCATCGATGAGACCATTGATTTCTTAATGGCTCGTGGTGAAAAAGTCGGTGTTGTTAAGGTTCGTTTGTATCGTCCGTTCGTTAAGGAAGCTTTAATTGAAGCAATCCCTGATTCTGTTAAGAGAATCTACGTACTTGATCGTACAAAAGAGCCGGGATCTCTTGGTGAGCCGCTTTACTTAGACGTAGTAGCAGCATTAAAGGGATCTAAGTTCGATTCTGTAGAAGTATTTGGTGGTCGTTACGGTCTTGGATCTAAGGATACCATTCCTGCAGATATCATTGCTGTATATCATAATGAAGATAAAGAAAGATTTACTCTTTCTATCAACGATGATGTTACTCACCTTTCTCTTGAGCGTAAAGAGAACCCTGTTACAACTCCGGAAGGAACTACAAACTGTAAGTTCTGGGGTCTTGGTGCAGATGGTACCGTAGGTGCTAACAAGAACTCTATCAAGATTATTGGTGATAACACAGATATGTATGCTCAGGCATACTTCGATTATGACTCAAAGAAGTCCGGTGGTGTTACCATTTCTCACTTACGTTTTGGTCACACACCAATCCGTTCTACATACCTTATCAGCCAGGCAAACTTCGTAGCTTGCCACTGTACTGCATATATCTACAAGTACAACATGGTTCAGGATTTGGTACCGGGCGGAACATTCCTCTTCAACACTCAGTGGACAGAAGATGAATTAGATGAAAAGCTTCCTGGACAGGTTAAGAGATACATCGCTGAGAACAACATTCAGTTCTATATCATCGATGGTGTTAAGATCGGTAAAGAAATCGGTCTTGGAAAGAGAATTAATACCGTACTTCAGTCAGCATTCTTCTCACTTACCAAGTTGATTCCTGAAGAAGAAGTTATCAAGCTTATGAAGGACGCTGCTACTAAGTCTTATGCAAAGAAGGGTGATGACATCGTTAAGATGAACCATGACGCTATCGATGCAGGTGCTACAGCTTACGTTAAGGTTAACGTTCCTGAGTCTTGGAAGAACTGCAAGGATGATGATTTCTCTGCAGAAGTTAAGGGCACAGGCGCTGCTGTTGAATTCGTTAAGGATATCCAGCAGAAGGTTAACGCTCAGCAGGGTAACACAATTCCTGTTTCTGTTGCTAAGAAATATGTTGACGGACATACACCTTCAGGTACAGCAGCATTCGAAAAACGTGGTGTTGCAACAGACGTTCCTGTATGGGATGCTACGAAGTGTATCCAGTGTAACCAGTGTTCATACGTTTGTCCTCATGCAGCAATTCGTCCGGTAGCCATGACCGCTGATGAAGTTGCTAAGGCTCCTGCAAATATGCCGATGAAGGATATGAACCAGATGCCGGATTACAAGTTTGCTATCGTTGTATCTGCATTTGACTGTACAGGATGTGGATCATGCGTTAACGTTTGTCCTGATAAGGTTCAGGCTATTACAATGCAGTCCTTCGAAGAGAATGAAGGCGAGCAGGCATACTTCGATTATGCAGTTACTCTTCCGGAGAAGACTGAAATCATTGAGAAGTTTAAGGTTAACAGCGTAAAGGGATCTCAGTTCAAGCAGCCGCTCTTAGAGTTCTCAGGAGCTTGTGGTGGATGTGGAGAAACACCGTATGCGAAGTTAATCACTCAGTTATTCGGTGATAGAATGTACATTGCAAATGCTACAGGATGTTCTTCTATCTGGGGTAACTCATCACCTTCTACACCATACACTGTAAATGCTAAGGGTCAGGGTCCTGCATGGTCTAACTCACTCTTCGAAGATGCAGCTGAATTTGGTTATGGTATGTTACTTGCACAGCGCGCAATTCGTGATCGCTTAAAAGCAACGTTAGACGAAATCGTTGAATCTACTTCATCTGCTGACGTTAAGTCTGCAGTTGCAGAGTGGAATGATACCTTCAATTCAGGTGTTACCAACGGACTTGCTACTGACAAGTTAGTTGCAGCATTAGAGAAGGAAGGTTCTGATAAGGCTAAGGCAGTTCTGAAAGAGAAGGATTACCTTGCTAAGAAGTCACAGTGGATCTTCGGTGGTGACGGATGGGCTTACGATATCGGATTCGGTGGTTTAGATCACGTTATCGCTTCCGGTAAGGACATCAACATCATGATTTACGATACCGAAGTTTACTCTAATACAGGTGGACAGTCTTCTAAGTCTACACCGCTCGGAGCTATCGCTCAGTTCGCAGCAGGTGGTAAAGAGACCAAGAAGAAAGATCTTGCAGGTATTGCAATGAGCTACGGCTATGTATACGTTGCACAGATCAACATGGGTGCGGATCCTGCACAGTGCGTAAAGGCACTTGCAGAAGCAGAAGCATACCCGGGACCATCCGTAATCATCGCTTACGCTCCATGTATCAACCATGGTATCCGTAAGGGTATGGCTAAGGCTCAGACAGAAGAGAAGTTAGCCGTTGAAGCTGGTTACTGGTTCGACTTCAGATTCAATCCTGAACTTGCTAAAGAAGGCAAGGATGCATTCATCTTAGATTCTAAGGCTCCTACAGGAGACTTCCAGGAATTCTTAAAGGGTGAAAGCAGATACGCAGCTTTGGCTAAGTTCAACCCGAACAAGGCAGCTAAGCTCTTTGCTGAATCTGAACAGCAGTATAAGGATCGTTACAACTACTTGAACAAGTTGGTAGATCTTTACAAAGCAGACTAATTATTAGTTGTTTCCTACATACAAAAGGGTCGTCTTCCGTTTGGAAGACGGCTCTTTTTCTTTGTTTTTCCATTTACATTAGTTCTTTTAAATGATATGATGATGGAGTGTAATATTAGAAAATCGTGAGGTGAAAACCCATGGAAATCGAAGAACGATTAGATGCGGCAGGAATTGAATTCCCGTCAAATACGATTAAAGAGGAATTGGATAAAGTGGAAGAAAAAAAGGTATATATCGATAAAGACGATGAGTTATTTCAACAGATTGATGCATTTCGCCAGAAAGCGGAGGATATTCAGTCTTTAATTAAAGAGAGAGAAGATCGTGTCAGCGATTTGGAAGAGCTGCTTCGCCAAAAAGAGGCTCAGAATCAAGAAACACAGAACAAGATTGCGAAGCTCGAGGATGAACTTGCTCAAAAACAAAAAGAAGCTGACAGTCTTGTCACCAATGTGGAGACGCAGGTGGATCGAGCTCTTGGAGAGTTAAAACAGCCACTTGATACCATGTCTGAGTCCGTAGAAGGTATGAAAGAGGGATTGTTTGAAAAAGTACACGATGAGAATGTCAGAGTGTATCGCAATATTCAGGATTTGCTCAAAGAAAGAGACGAACAGGATAAGCGCTTCGAGGAAACGCAGGCTATGGTAAAGAAACTTGGCGGTAGAGTTGGGTTCCTTACATTTCTTATGCTTTTAAATCTTGGTGTGGTTGTTGCCGTTCTTTTGGCACTTTTAGATATTATTTAATGAATTGACACTCCGACTGCGGTTTATTTTTGCTGCAGTCGGCTTTTTTTAAAAAGGAGAATGAATGATAAAGGATAAAGAGGTATGGGTTATCGGTCATAAGAACCCGGACACGGATTCTATTTGTGCGGCCATTTCTTATGCATATTTAAAAAATCAAACGGGTGATGGCCGTTATATTCCCAAAAAGGCCGGAGAGATCAACAGTGAAACAGCCTATGTTTTAAATCGCTTTGGAGTTGAAGAACCGGAGACGGTAGACGATGTGGGTACACAGGTGAAAGATATTGAACTTCGCCATACCAAGGGCGTCAGCGATCATTATTCCCTAAAGAAAGCATGGGAGCTTATGCTTTCCGAGGACGTGGTTACTCTCCCCATTGTTACTCAAAACCAGATGTTAGAGGGCGTTATTGTAAACGGAGATATCGCATACTCTTATATGGATGTTTACGACAACAACGAGTTGAGTCGTGCCCGTACCCAGTATAAAAATATTATCGAGACTTTAAAGGGCCATATGCTTTGCGGTAATGACCACGGTTACTTTATTAAAGGAAAGGTTGTGGTTGCCTCCGGAAGTGAAGAGACCCTTCGAAGTGAAATAGAAGATGACGATTTGGTTATCTTAGGGGATGTTCGTGAGCGACAGCTTATTGCATTGGAAGAAAACCCAAGCTGTATGATTGTTGCAGGCGTTACGGTAGTGGATCCGGATGTCATTTCTTTGGCCCAAAAGATTGACTGTGTTTTAATTACCACAGAGTATGACACTTTTACAACTGCCCGCCTGATTCATCAGAGTATGCCGATTAAGCATTTTATGAAAAAGGATAATCTGGTCACATTTGATTTGGATGATTATATTGATGATGTGAGAGAGACCATGGCGGGAGTTCGTCACAGAGACTTTCCGGTAGTAGATGAAAACCGCAGATATGTGGGTATGTTTTCCCGAAGAAACTTGCTTAATATGCAAAAGAAACAGGTAATACTGGTGGACCACAACGAAAAGTCTCAGGCTGTGGACGGCATAGAACAAGCAGAGATTTTGGAAATCATCGATCATCATAAGATTGGTTCTTTGGAAACCATTCAACCGATTTACTTCAGAAATCAGCCCCTTGGATGTTCATCCACTATTATTTATTTAATGTATATGGAAAAGAACATCATTATTCCAAAGGAGATGGCAGGTTTGATGTTATCCGCTATATTGTCGGATACATTGATGTTCCGCTCACCTACGTGCACGCCTATGGACCGACAGGTTGGAGAAGAACTTGCAAAGATTGCCGGCGTAGATTATGAGGAACTGGCACTTCATATGTTTGAGGCGGGCAGTGACTTCAGTAAAAAGAGCGTAGAAGAGATTTTCTATCAAGACTTCAAAGTGTTCCATGTGGATGACGATACCTTTGCGGTGGCTCAGGTTTCTGCGGTGTCCGGTACACAGCTTGAAAGTATTCGCGAGAAATTGGCTTTTTATATGGAAACCGTTCTTAATAATATGCAGCTTAATATGGTCTTTGTGATGATGACCAATATCATTGAACAAAGCACAGAACTCTTGTACTTTGGCTCCAATGCGGAAAGCGTCGTATCCACCACCTTTGGTGCGGACAAGATTTCGGATCGAAACAGTGCGATTCTGCCGGGAGTTGTGTCCAGAAAGAAACAGCTTATCCCACCGATGATGGAAACAATGCAACAATAAGGTTTTTTGTGTTGACAAAGATATTTTTAATGATAGAATGTAAAAGATAATATTATTTAACTTAAAAGTGAGGAAAATTCAAGTGAAGATCAAAGTCTTTTCGATTCTGGTAGAAAATACTTCCGGTGTCTTAAGTCATGTTTCCGGTTTGTTTTCCCGAAGAGGGTACAATATTGAAAGCTTTTCCGCAGGGGTGACTGCAGATCCGAGATTTACCCGTATGACCATTGTTACATCCGGGGATGAGCTTATTTTGGAGCAGATTGAAAAACAAGTGGCAAAACTTGAAGATGTGGTAGACATTAAGGTGTTGGAACCGTCCTCATCCGTTACCAGAGAACTGATGCTTGTAAAAATTCGCGCTACTGAAGAATCGGAAAATGTATTCTTTAGTTTTGCGGAACACTTGGAACAATATCATGGAAAGTCTGTAGATGTAGACTTGCCACATGGAGTGGTGGTTGTGGAAATGACCGGAAATCATGATAAGTTAGATGCTTATCTTGCTGATTTACAGGCGGCAGGATATGAGATTTTGGAGTTGGCACGTACCGGAATTACCGGTTTATCCCGTGGAAGCGAAAACGTGCTGTACATTGACTAGTTAAATACCCAAAGACTCTTGGGATATTTATATTACAAATGGCAATCGCCATGAAGGAGGAAGAAGATTATGGCAAACGAAGCAAGAATTTTTTATCAGGAAGACTGTGACCTTTCCTTGTTAAACGGAAAGACCATTGCAATTATCGGTTATGGTTCTCAGGGTCATGCACATGCTTTGAACTTAAAGGAGTCCGGATGCAACGTCATTATAGGTTTGTATGAAGGATCTAAGTCATGGGCAAAAGCTGAGGCACAGGGATTTAAGGTATATACAGCAGCAGAGGCTGCAAAGCAGGCTGACATTATTATGATTTTAATTAATGATGAACTCCAGGCTGACCTTTATAAAAAGGATATTGAGCCAAACTTGGAGGCCGGAAATATGTTGATGTTCGCACACGGATTCAACATTCACTTTGGATGTATTAAGCCACCTGCAGACGTTGATGTTACCATGATTGCACCAAAGGCTCCGGGACATACGGTACGAAGCGAGTATCAGGCAGGAAAAGGAACACCTTGTTTGATCGCTGTAGAACAGGATGCAACCGGAAAGGCTTGGGATTTGGCAAAGGCATACGGTCTTGGTATCGGGGGAGCCAGAGCAGGCCTTTTGGAAACAACATTTCGTACGGAAACAGAGACTGACCTTTTTGGAGAGCAGGCAGTATTGTGTGGTGGTGTTTGTGCACTTATGCAGGCAGGTTTCGAAACCTTAACAGAAGCAGGTTACGATCCGAGAAATGCATACTTCGAATGTATCCATGAGATGAAGTTAATTGTAGATTTGATTTACCAGTCAGGTTTCGAGGGAATGAGATATTCTATTTCAAATACTGCTGAGTATGGTGATTATATTACCGGACCGAAGATCATTACCGAAGATACAAAGAAGGCTATGAAGCAGATTTTAAAAGACATCCAGGACGGTACTTTTGCAAAAGAGTTCTTACTTGATATGTCTCCTGCAGGAAAGCAGGTTCACTTCAAGGCAATGAGAAAGCTTGCTGCGGAACATCCGGCAGAGAAAGTCGGCAAGGAAGTCCGCAAGTTATATAGCTGGAACAACGAAGACGACAAATTAATCAATAATTAATTCTAGCTTTAAATAAGTCTGCTTTGATGTAGAATATTCTCCGAATAGTCACCGCGAAGCGCTCCGAGAATCCGTCGTATGTCTGTTGATCTGACGACTTTAGGAGTCAGGTCTTTACAGACATTCGACTAGTCGAGGTGAAGCGGAGACGGTGCCGAGGAGAATATTGCTACACAAGCAGACTTAATTTGTATTTGTTATATTTATATTTAATTTTGGAGGGTACGCGCATGGGAATGACGATGACACAGAAAATATTGGCAGCACATGCGGGCCTTGACAGTGTTGTTGCGGGACAGCTGATTGAGGCGGATCTGGATTTGGTACTGGGAAATGATATTACTTCTCCCGTTGCCATTCATGAAATCGAGAAGATGAAGGTGGACGGTGTGTTCCATAAAGACAAGATTGCACTTGTTATGGATCACTTTGTTCCAAATAAAGATATTAAATCCGCAGAGCATTGCAAATGTGTGCGTGAGTTTGCGGGAAAGAATGAGATTACCAATTACTTTGATGTGGGACAGATGGGTATTGAGCATGCACTTCTTCCTGAAAAAGGATTGGTGGTTGCAGGAGATTGTATTATCGGAGCAGATTCTCATACCTGTACCTACGGCGCGGTGGGAGCTTTTTCTACCGGTGTGGGCTCTACGGATATGGCTGCCGGTATGGCCACAGGAAAGGCCTGGTTTAAAGTGCCTTCTGCTATTAAAGTTGAACTTGTCGGTAAACCGAACAAGTATATTTCCGGGAAAGATGTGATTTTACATTTGATTGGAACAATTGGTGTAGATGGCGCTTTGTATCGCTCCTTGGAGTTTACCGGAGAGGGCGTAAGTTATCTTTCTATGGATGATCGTCTTTGTATTTGCAATATGGCAATCGAAGCCGGAGCCAAAAACGGTATTTTCCCTGTGGATGAGATTACAAAAGCGTATTTGGATTCCCATTCGAATCGGGAGTATAAGGTATATGCAGCAGATGAAGATGCAGAGTATGATGAAACTATTACCATTGATTTGTCTGCATTAAAGTCAACGGTGGCTTTTCCACATTTACCGGAGAATACAAAAACCATTGATGAAGTGGAAGAGATAAAGATAGATCAGGTTGTAATCGGTAGTTGTACCAATGGTCGATTTGAAGATTTAGAGATGGCAGCCGAGATTTTAAAAGGCAAAAAGGTAGCAAAGGGAATCCGTTGTATTATTATTCCCGGAACCCAACAGATTTATTTGGATGCTATGGAAGCAGGCTTTATTCGCACCTTTATTGAAGCAGGTGCAGTTGTTTCCACACCGACTTGTGGCCCGTGTTTGGGAGGCTATATGGGAATCTTGGCTTCTAAGGAAAGATGCGTATCTACAACCAACAGAAACTTTGTGGGACGAATGGGAGCTGTGGATTCTGAAATCTATTTGGCTTCACCGGCAGTAGCTGCTGCCAGTGCCATTACCGGTTATATTTCAGACCCGGCCAAGGTATAAGGAGGAGACATCATGGAAAAGGCAAAAGGAAGAGTATTTAAATATGGAGATAATGTGGATACGGATGTGATTATTCCGGCACGTTATTTGAATTCCTCCGACCCGAAAGAATTGGCGCTTCATTGCATGGAAGATATTGATAAAGAGTTTGTATCAAAGGTACAGAACGGAGATATTATGGTGGCTACCAAAAACTTTGGATGCGGCTCTTCCAGAGAACATGCACCCATTGCGATTAAAGCCAGCGGAATCAGTTGTGTGATTGCGGATACCTTTGCACGTATTTTTTATCGAAATGCCATTAATATCGGTCTTCCCATCATTGAATGTCCGGAGGCAGCAAATGCAATCTCGGCAGGGGATGAGGTAGAAGTGGATTTTGACAGCGGATTGATTACCGATGTCACCACAGGCAAGACATTCCAAGGACAGGCCTTCCCGGAATTTATGCAAAAGATTATCGATCTTGGCGGATTGGTAAATTATATCAACGAAAAATAACTATTTGTATTTTTCGAAAAGATTTGTTTTTTCAAGTACAGATATGCTATATTTAACTTAAGTATCGTTGATTTCAGGGAAAGAGTGTTGTGGAGTTATGAAACAATTACTTGCAATCGGTAAAATGGATGAGGACGCAAGGGCTTGCTTTAAATACTTAGAGCAGTTCTTTGGTGTGCAGATGATGGAATCTTCACTTGATTCCTGCGCCGGTGTTATTGAAGTTATGAAGCCGGATTTGTTATTGGTAAGCGTGGAAGAACTCTTGGTATCTCCGACGATGGCTTTAAATACCATTCAGGATAAGAATCCGGATTTGAATATTGTTACTTTTGGCAAGGTACAGGATTTTGTCCGATTTGAAAAATTATATGTGGGCGGTCCGTTGGATAACTTGAACCTTCCTTTTGAAGAAGAAGCCGCCATGTATTTAGTTTGTACAAAATTAAAGGTCTCTCAGAAAAAGATTAAGCAGGAAGCCGCAAAGAAAAAAACGATTTTGGTTGTGGACGATGATGCCACCACGCTTCGCAGTCTGAAAACCATGCTTGAAGAAAAGTACAACGTTAATCTCGCAAATTCCGGAAAAAAGACGTTTGAGATGCTTTCAAACAAGATTCCGGATTTGATTTTACTGGATTACGAAATGCCGGATATGAATGGAAAAGAGGTACTTGAAAAGATCCGCGCTGATGAGAAGTATCGTGGAATACCGGTGATATTTGTGACAGGTATTTCGGATAAGGCGCAGATTACACCTTTGATTGCGCTTCGCCCATCCGGTTATATTTTAAAACCGATTACTATGGACATTATCAAATCTGAAGTGGCAAAGGTTATTGGATGATTTTAAAGGTTTTTGGGAGGAAAAATATTTTCCTCCCTTTTTATTTGTGCTAAAATTTAAAACAGTTGATTTTAAGGATAAGGAAGGAGAAAAAAGATGAGAGTTGGAATATTAGGATATGGTAACCTGGGTCGGGGAGTGGAGAAGGCAGTTAACGCCAATGATGACCAGGACCTTTTATATGTGTTTACCCGTCGCGCACCGGAAAGTGTAAAGATTGCTACACCGAGTGCGAAGGTTCTTCATGTGGACGAATTATCACATATGCAAAATGATATAGATGTGCTCATTATTTGTGGTGGTTCCGCTACGGATCTTCCGGAGATGACACCGAAGTATGCACGCGATTATAACGTTGTTGATTCTTTTGATACCCATGCAAATATCCCGACACATTTTGCCGCTGTGGATGCTTCTGCAAAAGAAGGAAAGAAAATCGGCGTAATTTCCACCGGTTGGGATCCGGGCATGTTTTCTATCAATCGTTTATATTCCCACAGTGTATTGCCTAACGGAAAGGATTATACCTTCTGGGGCAGAGGCGTAAGTCAGGGACACAGTGATGCGATTCGTCGTATCGAAGGTGTTGCAGATGCAAGACAGTATACCGTGCCGGTTGAGGCTGCGGTAAAACGTGTCAGAAACGGAGAAAATCCGGAACTTACCACCCGGGAAAAGCATACACGTGAATGCTATGTTGTAGCAAAAGAGGGTGCGGATTTAGCACGAATCGAAAAAGAAATAAAAGAAATGCCAAACTACTTTGCGGACTATGATACCACAGTTACGTTTATTTCTCAGGAGGAGTTGGATGCAAAGCATAAGGGGCTTCCACATGGTGGTTCTGTTATTTATACAGGAAGTACCGGTGATACAAAGCATGTGATTGAATACAGCTTAAAGTTGGATTCCAATCCGGATTTTACAGGATCGGTTTTAGCTGCTTACGCACGTGCGGCTTATAAGATGAATCAGGAGGGATTGTCAGGAGCGAAGACCGTATTTGATATTGCACCGGCTTATCTTTCTCCTTTTTCCGCAGATGAACTTCGTGCCCATTATTTATAAGAATCCTTAGGAAAGGACAATTGTGTTTTTTATGCGGATGAGATTAAGGGGAGGCCGACTTCCTTTTTACAAAAGAATACGTATCCCGTTTTTAAGAGAGGATGGACTGGATTTTTCCAGACGTCGCCGTAGATTTAAAATGGAACAGGCGAAAAAAATCGTTATTTTTGCGCTGGAAATTGCTTTGGTGGTGTTATTGGCTTACGGAGTGACCAGAGGTTTTGGAATACGATTTACCGTAGCCGGAGAGTCAATGGAACCTACCCTAAGTTCCGGAGATGTGGTTTTACTCAGTAAAATCGGAGGGATTTCCACCAACGATATAGTTGTATTTCAGCCAAGTTCCAACCTTCGTGCGCAGTATTCGGTGAAGCGTGTGATTGGCACGCCCGGTGACAAGATTCGTATTTCCGGAGGAGATGTTTATTTAAACGACGTTTTGTTTCATAATATAGCTGAGACAGAGGATATTGCTGATCCGGGACTTGCTGCTACGGAAATTGTCTTGGGAGAGGATGAGTATTTTCTTCTGGGAGACAATCGCAATAATTCCGAGGATTCCCGCTATGAAACCATCGGAAATATCTCTTCGGATGCAGTGATTGGAAAAGTATGGTTTTGCTTGAGCTTGCATCATTTCGGATTGATTAATTATTAGGAGCATTTATGGAATTTCAATGGTATCCCGGACATATGACGAAAGCGATTCGTCAGATGCGGGAAGATATTAAAATAATTGATTTGGTAATTGAGTTGATTGATGCGCGGATTCCTTTGGCCTCAAGGAATCCGGATATTGACTCTTTAGGTCAGGGAAAGGCCAGAATCATTTTGCTTAACAAAAAAGATTTAAGCGATGATGAGGTGACGAAACAGTGGATTTCGTATTTTGAAAATAAGGGATATGTCGCAATTGCCATCGACGCACGAGAAAAAAAATCGGCCCGGCTTGTGGATGAGGCAGTGGAAAAGGCATGCAGAGAAAAAAGAGAGCGGGATTTGAAACGAGGAATTAAGAATCGTCCAATCCGTGCCATGGTAGTGGGCATACCAAACATCGGAAAGTCCACATTTATCAATTCCTATGCCGGGAAAGCTGCTACAAAGACCGGAAACAAACCGGGAGTTACGAAAGGCAAGCAGTGGATTCGCCTGCGTAAGGACTTGGAACTGTTGGATACACCGGGAATTCTTTGGCCAAAGTTTGAGGATCAAACCGTGGGACTTTATTTGGCTTCCATTGGTGCCATTCGGGCAGAAGTGATTCAAACGGATGAAATGGCACTTGAAGTGGTAAAACTTCTCCGAGGCATTTATCCCGGTCGTATTTTTGAAAAATATGGTGTAGAGGAAAGTCAGGAACCCATTGACGTGATTAATGAAATCGCAAAAGCAAGGAATTGTATCAAACCCGGAGGAGACACGGATTTTACGAAAGCCGCCACATTGTTTTTGGATGATTTTAAAAACGGGCGACTTGGAAAAATAACGATTGAAAAGCCGGAGAAATAATAAAATGGATAACACAACGCAGAAGAAACAAGTTCAGATAAATAAAGATTCAAAGGAAGAAGTAAATATCGGAAAAGAACTCTTGTCATTGGTTCTTTATTTGTTTGCGGTATTTGTGGTTACTTTTTTAATACTACATTTTGTGGGACAGCGAACGGAGGTAAGCGGTTCTTCCATGGAGCTTACGTTAAGTGACGGGGACAATCTGATCATGGACAAGATTACCTATCGTTTTAGGGATCCTGCCAGATTTGATATTGTTATTTTCCCTGTTGATCAGGACACCTATTATATCAAACGCGTCATCGGACTCCCGGGAGAGACCGTTCGCATTGATGAAGAGGGCAATATTTATATTAACGGTTCTCTTTTGGAAGAAGATTACGGTATAGCACGTATAGAGGATCCGGGCAGAGCAATCGAATCCGTGAAACTAGGGGCCGGAGAATATTTTGTTTTGGGTGATAACCGAAATGCCAGTTTGGACAGCCGTTTCCCGGAAGTGGGAAATATCAAACGGGAACAGATTACCGGAAGGGCATGGGCTCGTATTTATCCATTTAACGAGATTACATTGTTGAAAAACTATGAGGTGAAAAAATAATGGCGCTTTCCGTTTCGGATATCAAAAATGAATTAGATTCCTGCTCTTTGGATGAATTATCGGGGTTTATTGCGAATTATTCCGATGATGCGAGAAACGGTGTAAAATCCCTTGTAAAAAAAGCCGAAAAAAGGATTGAAGATTATCATAAAGAAATTCTTCGCATCGAGGCTATGCGAGAGTTTGAACACCGATATGAAGACCGCTACGAACTTATTTGTGGCGTGGACGAAGCCGGAAGAGGACCTTTTGCAGGACCGATTGTAGCAGGAGCTGCCATTCTGCCGAAAGATTTGGATATTTTATATTTGAACGATTCTAAAAAGCTTTCCGAGCAAAAACGAGAGGAACTGTTTTTGGAAATCAAGGAAAAGGCCATTTGTTACGGCGTTGGAATTGTAAGTGCTGCCCGTATTGATGAAATCGGTGTGGGAAAAGCTGATTTTGAAGCCATGAGATTGGCGGTTTCTCAACTGTCTCCACAGCCTGACTTTGCGCTTACAGATGCTTTCCTGATTCCGGGTCTTAAGATTCCGCAGGAAAACATCGTGAAAGGAGATGCCAGAAGCGTTTCCATTGCAGCTGCTTCTATTCTTGCAAAAGTTACACGTGATCATATTATGGAAGAGCTTGACGAAAAATATCCGATGTACGGTTTCAAGGATCACAAGGGATACGGCACTCAGGCTCACCGCGATCGAATCATTGAGTACGGAGTTTGTCCTGAACATCGCCTGAGTTTTTTAAAAAACATGCAGGATCAGATAAACAAGTAATTATGTAAAGTATATTTGGGGGAAACGTTTTGCAGATTCAAGACCTAGTAAATCAATATCAATCAAATCTATCAACCGGTGGCGATGTCTCTGCAAAAACCAAAACCAAAGGCGTGGAGCAACTTGTTTCCACCATTTCCAAATTGCAAAAAGGTCAGATATTTGAGGGTACGGTAAATAATATCAAGGGTAACCAGGTGACCTTAGGTTTGTCCAGCGGACAAAATATTTCCGCCAGATTGGACGGAAGTATTTCCTTAAATATCGGAGAGTCTGTCTTTTTTCAAGTAAAATCCAACGAAGAAAATGTTATACAGATTAAGCCGGTTTCCATTGGCTCAATGAATAATCCTACGTTATTAAACGCTTTATCCGCTGCAGGAATGGCGGTAACCGAGGAAAATTTAAACATGGTTAATACCATGATGAAAGAACATATGCCCATCGATGCAAAGAGTATCGGTGAGATGGCCCGTGCGGCTGCATCTATGCCAAAGGCAGATGTTTCCACCATCGTTGTGATGACAAAGCATAATCTTCCTTTGACACAGGAAATGGTGCATCAGTTTGAAAACTATAAAAACAACGAAGGTCAGTTGCTTCGGGAAGTAGGAGAACTTGGAAAAAGCATCTCGGAGTTTTTGTCTTCCGAAGAGGTATCGGTGGAGGATGCCATTGACCTTCAAAAAGAGTTGGTTTCCATTGCGACAAATGATGAGACGGAATCTTTAATTTCAAAAACCCAGGCGGACGGATTAAGCAAGCTTGCGGGTTCACCGATTCCAAATCTGAAAGTGCCGAATATAAATATACCTTTTTCTGCGAATACACAAGCGGAAGCATTAAAGGAATTGGCGCAAAACAATGCAGGAGAAAGTGCTGAAGTAAAAGGTGCGGAAGCGGATGCTGCGCAAAAAGAAATCCTTTCGGAAAATACGGTAAAGGTCTCTGAAGATGTTGTGACAAATCCGCAGCAGATTTTCATGCCCGAAGGTGGAGAAGATTCTCCCATTATGAATTTGTCTCAGGATTCCGTTATGGAACTGTTATCGGATGCACCGGAGGAACAGATTGTTGTAAAGGAGTATGAGCAGGAAGAATTCTCCTTTGAGACCATCGGTCGCGGACTTACTCCGAAAGAAAACGGAGATATCTCTTATGTTTTAAGTAAGCAGACTTCTTTTGCGCAAAAGCATCCTGAGTTTTTTGATGAAAACGGTGCTTTGAAGCCGGAGGTGCCTGTAAAAGAGTTAATGAAACAGGTAGTGGAACATTTTTCGTCCAATCCCGGAGATGTCCCCTTTGCAAAAGAATTGTTTGGAAGAGACAGCTTCGGAAAATTGATGTCTCATTTGCTTGCCCAAAACATTACCGTTGCTCCGGAAGAATTAAAAGAACCGCACAAATTGGATGATGTATACAAGAAGATGGACGAAGTTATGACGCGGGTTGCAGAGAGCGCAAGTCATTTGTCGACGAAGTCTGACAATCCAATTGTGTCTGCAGCGTCTGCGGTTCATGAGAATCTAGAGTTTATATCACAGGTGAATGATTTGTATACCTATGTTCAGATTCCACTTCAGTTATCCGGAGGACAGGCAACCGGAGATTTGTATGTTTTTCGAAATAAGAAGCAGCAACAGCAGAATGAAAATGATGAGATTACCGCATTTTTACATTTTGATTTGGAACATTTGGGCTCTACGGATATTTCGGTTCGCATGAAAAATAAAAATGTGAATACCAAGTTTTTCTTGGAAGATGATGCTTCCTACAATCTGGTTATGAACAATATCCATGTTTTAAAAGAAAACCTGGACAATTTGGGTTATACCTGTGAGATTGAATGTGAAAACGATACAAAGCCCATTGATTTTGTTTCCGATTTTTTGGAACGTGATGTAAAAACACCGGAGAATATCTCCCGGTATTCCTTTGATGTGAGGGCATAATATGGCGGACAGGAAAAAAATAGATGCAAATAAAACCGCGGTTGCCTTGGCATATGATCCCGGAGACGTGGCGCCAAAAATCTTAGCTACCGGTAAGGGATATGTTGCGGAGAAGATTATTGAAGAAGCCAAAAAGAATAAGGTCCCGTTTTATAAGGACAACAAGTTGGCGGAAACACTGTCCAAACTTGAAATCGGGGATGCGATTCCACCGGATCTGTATGAGGTTGTGGCACAGATTTTGGTCTTTGTGGATGGTATGGATAAGGTAAAGGCAAAGCTGGATGCGGCGGGATACAAGAAGTAATTGCACATGGATAATAAGCAAAAGGGAAATGCGGGTGAACAAAAAGCCTGTGAATACTTAAGAAGTTGTGGCTATCGGATTTTAGAACAAAACTTTCGTTGCAAGGTGGGAGAAGTGGATATTATTGCAAGGGACGGAGACTATCTGGTGTTTGCTGAAGTGAAATACAGGAAGAGTGTGTCTCTTGGAATGCCCCAGGAAGCGGTGGATTTCAAAAAACAAAAAAAGATTTCAGCCACTGCGGGATATTATATGATGACAAAGAACATGCGTGACAATGTATCGGTGCGTTTCGATGTGGTCAGTGTCTTGGGAGAAGAAGTTACGGTGATAAAAAATGCCTTCCCGTATTGCTTTGGATAGAGAATTCGTGTACAATCATACGTTGTTTTATGTGAGAAAAGAAAGAGGTTTTTTATGGCAAGACCGGTTGTGGCGATTGTAGGTCGCCCGAATGTTGGAAAATCCACATTTTTTAATGCAATTGCCGGAGAGAGAATATCCATCGTTCAGGATACTCCCGGAGTTACAAGAGATCGTATTTATGCGGATGTTTCCTGGTTGGATAAAGAGTTTACTATGATTGATACCGGCGGTATTGAGCCGGATTCCAAGGATATTATTCTGTCGCAGATGCGTGAGCAGGCTCAGATTGCCATTGATACTGCTGACGTCATTATTTTTATGGTGGATGTAAAGCAGGGGCTTATTGATGCAGATTCCAAGGTTGCCGACATGCTTCGACGAAGCGGTAAACCGGTGGTTATGTGCGTAAATAAGGTAGATAACTTCGATACGATGATGCCGGATGTGTATGAGTTTTATAATCTGGGTATCGGAGATCCCCATCCCGTATCGGCATCATCGAGACTGGGATTCGGAGATCTGCTGGATGAAGTAATCAAGTATTTTCCGGAGCAAAGCGCAAATGCCGAGGAGGAGGAAATCCCTAAGATTGCCATCGTCGGAAAACCCAATGTTGGTAAATCCTCTTTGGTTAATAAGCTTTTGGGCGAGGACCGTCTTATTGTTTCCGATATTGCGGGAACCACCAGAGATGCGGTGGATACAAAAGTAAAGAGTCATGGCAGAGAGTATATCTTTATTGATACTGCCGGACTTCGCAGAAAAAGTAAAATCAAAGAAGACATTGAGCGTTACAGTATCATTCGTGCGGTTGCAGCTGTGGAAAAAGCGGATGTGGTTTTGGTAGTAATCGATGCGACCGAAGGCGTGACCGAGCAGGATGCAAAGATTGCGGGAATTGCGCATGATAGAGGCAAGGGAATCATTGTTGTTGTAAACAAGTGGGATGCCGTTGAGAAAAACGATAAGACCATGAAAGAACATGAGAATAAGATTCGCCAAGTATTAAGCTTTATGCCTTATGCTCAGATTATTTACATTTCCGCACTTACCGGACAGCGTATTCATAAGATTTATGAATCTGTGGATCAGGTCATTGATAATCAGACCATGCGTGTGGCTACCGGTGTTTTAAACGAGATTATTGCGGAAGCGGTTGTATTGCAGCAGCCGCCTTCCGATAAGGGCCGAAGATTAAAGATTTTCTATGTGACACAGGCTTCGGTAAAGCCGCCTACTTTCGTAGTGTTTGTAAATGATAAGGAATTAATGCATTTTTCTTATTTGCGTTATTTGGAGAATCGAATTCGTGATGCTTTCGGAGGTTTTTCCGGAACATCCTTAAAGTTTATTGTTCGTCAGCGTAAGGAGGACTAATCATGTTAGCTGCAAGGGGGATTGCTCTTGTTATCGGATACGTTTGCGGTTTGTTTTTGACCGGATTTTTTATCGGAAAAGCAGTAAATGTGGATTTGACCACAAAAGGAAGCGGCAATGTAGGTACCACAAATACCATTCGAATTTTGGGACTTCCCATGGGAGCGTTAACGCTATTGGGGGATTTATTAAAAGGAGTGATACCGGCATTTGTTGTGTATTTTTTGTTCCGCAATGCCGAGTATGCGAACGGGGGAATTGTACTTTTGATGGAATATGCATGCTTTGGTGCAATTCTGGGACATGATTTTCCTTTTTATATGCTAAAAAAAGGAGGAAAAGGAGTCGCTACCAGTACCGCCATGGTATTGATTTGCTTCCCGAGAGCGTTGCCGCTTTTGCTTTTGACATTTGCACTTATCGTTTTCTTCACCAAATATGTATCTTTGGGATCAATCAGTGTGGCGGTTTTGTTTTTGGTGGAAGTAATCCTGTTTGCGCTTTTCGGATGGTTGTATTATTTTTATAATTATAAGTGGGAAGCTTGTATACTGGTGGTGCTTACCTCTGCACTTTGTGTGTGGAAGCATCGAAGCAATATCAAACGGTTGCTTTCCGGTACGGAGAATAAATTTTCGTTTCATCCCAACAAATAATAAGGAGATTTATGGAGATTAAATTAAAAAAATTAAACGATTCCGCAAAAATTCCCGAAAGAGGAAGCGATTATGCGGCAGGATACGATTTGTTTGCCAATATTTCGGAAAATGTTGAAATTTTACCTCACGAGACAAAATTAATCGGAACCGGTATTTCCTGTGCTGTTCCGGAGGGATATTTCGGGGGAATTTTTGCACGGAGTGGACTTTCTTCAAAAGAGGGACTTCGACCGGCCAATTGTGTTGGCGTGGTGGATTCTGATTATCGAGGGGAAATCAAGGTTGCATTGCATAACGACAGTGAGACTCCACGCACCATCATGCCGAATCAAAAGATTGCACAGTTTGTTGTTGTTCCGTTTTTGACGGTGGAATTTCAGGAAGTAGCGGAACTTGACAGTACAGATCGCGGAGAAGGCGGTTTTGGTTCTACAGGGAAGGTATAAATAAAATCATTGGGAGGTGTTTTTATGGCAGATCAGATTCAGGAGCGTATGGTAAAGTTTTATTCAAAGGATGATAAGGCGGTTACGATTAATGCTGCCCAGGGTCACTTTGCAACGAGCCAGTCACACATCAATTTCTATGTGGATGTTACACGAATTAAAATTCGCGTAAAAGAAGCAATGGAGGCTGCCAAGTGCCTAAAAAACAAATTGACGCATCAGGTGACTACGGTAGATACCATTGTTTGCTTGGACGGAACGGAAGTCCTTGGCGCGTTTCTTGCAGCGGAATTGGAAAAAGGCGATTTCCGAATGACAAATGCCCATGAAACAATTTACGTGATTGAACCGGAAGAAAACAGCATTCATCAGTTTATGTTCCGGGAAAATGTAAAGCCGGCGGTGCAGGGAAAAAATGTTATTGTTTTGGTGGATTCCATGACAACCGGTGAGACCGTTCGAAGAAGTATTGAGTGTATTGAGTATTACGGTGGTATCGTTGGTGGCGTTGCATCCATTTTTTCCACTCAGGATCATGTGGAAAAGTATCGGGTGTTCTCTCTGTTTTCCGGGGATGATTTGCCTGGGTATGACACCTTTTCTCCAAGTGAATGCCCTTATTGCGCAAAGAAGATACCTTTGGACGCAATTGTGAATGGCTATGGATATTCCAAGTTATAGTGGTTATTTGAAATTAATCCACTAAATCTTGTATTTTGTGCTTGAATTTTTCCTTGAATCCCTATATAATTCATAAAGTGAGAAATCTATATGATGTGCTCGGACTTGCCGGTGCACCACTAGATATAGGGAGTTTACCTTATGGAAATGAAATTCAAACTGGAATCATTTGAAGGACCGCTTGATTTGCTTCTTCATTTGATTGAAAAGAATAAAGTAAATATTTACGATATTCCGATTGTTGAGATTACCGATCAGTACTTGGAATATATTGACGAAATGAAAAAGCAGGATTTGGACGTCATGAGCGAGTTTTTGGTTATGGCTGCCACCTTGCTAAACATTAAGTCTAAAATGCTTCTTCCGAAGGAAGCTGTTGTGGAGGAAGAAGCGGAAGATCCGAGAGCAGAGCTTGTTCAGCAGTTGCTGGAGTACAAGATGTATCGTACCTATGCTTACGAATTGCGTGACAGACAGGTGGATGCCAACCAGATTTTCTACAAGGTACCTACCATTCCCGATGAGGTTTTGGCTTATGAGGAACCGGTGGATATGGAGGAATTGATTTCGGATTTGACATTAAACAAACTAAATGTTGTATTTCAGTCTGTTATCAAGCGTCAGAAAAACCGTGTGGATCCCGTTCGTTCCAGATTCGGCGAGATCAAAAAAGAAGAGGTTTCCGTGGAAGACAAGATGATTGAGGTATCCGAGTATGCCAAAAATCACAAGACCTTCTCCTTTAGAGAATTGTTGGAAAAACAGTCTTCCAAAGTGCAGATTGTGGTTACCTTTTTGGTTATTTTAGAATTAATGAAGGCCGGCGAGATTCGTATTGTTCAGGAGAATATTTTTGATGATATTCAGATTGAGTCTCGGTGCGCGGCATAGGAGCTTTTATGGAAAAGAAGGAATTGGAATCCGTTGTGGAAGGTATTTTATTTACCATGGGAGATTCCGTTGATCCGTCAAAAATAGCACAGGCATTGGAAATCGAAAAAAGCGAAGTGGTGGAAATCATAGATTCCCTTGCCAAGAAATACGAGGAAGAAGAGCGTGGTATTCGTATTATGAAATTGGATGGTGCTTACCAGATGTGTACACCTCCGTCCATTTACGAATACTTAATCAGAATTGCAAAGCAGCCCAAGCGATATACTCTTACGGATACGCTTTTGGAAACTCTTTCCATCATTGCCTATAAGCAGCCGGTAACAAAGTCTGAGATAGAGAAAATTCGTGGCGTGAGTTGTGATCATGCGGTAAGCCGTTTGGTGGAGTTTCAGCTGGTGGAGGAAATCGGCCGTATGGATGCACCGGGAAAGCCTATGCTTTTCGGAACTACAGAGCAGTTTTTACGTTCCTTCGGAGTTACCAGCTTGGAGGAACTCCCTACATTGAACCCTGTTCAGGTGGAAGAGTTTAAGGCCGCGGCGGAAGAAGAAGCTACGCATTTAACGGTAGGAGTTTAGTGTTATAATAAAGCGTAAAAGGACCCGAAAGGGTCTTTTTTTTAATCTAAAAAATATTGATAAATTTTTGACAATATTTGCAGAATTCTATTGAAATAAGGATTTAAATTCGATAGAATTATGATAGCGCAAAATTTTAATTTTCATATAAATGGAGGAAAAAACTATGAGCGAGGGACCAAAGAGTTCTGCAATTCTTAGACTTGAGAGCCTACTCGATGAAGACAGCTTTGTCGAATTAGGTTCCTTGGTTACCGCAAGAGTTACAGATTTTAATCTGAACCCGAAAACAGCTCCGTCGGACGGTGTTGTGACAGGCTACGGATTGATTGATGAGCGTCTTGTGTTTGTGTATTGTCAGGACAGCAGCGTGTTAAACGGCACCATTGGTGAAATGCACGCAAAAAAGATTTTAAATGTTTATGAAAAAGCCATGAAAATGGGTGCACCGGTCATTGGTTTGATCGATTGCGGTGGCGTTCGTTTGCAGGAAGGATTTGACGCAACGGAAGCCATTGGAGAAGTCATTGCAAAGGCTGTGGAAGCCAGTGGCGTAATTCCTCAGATTGTGGGAGTGATGGGAAACTGTGGCGGCAGTCTTTCTGTACTTCCGGCACTTGCTGATTTTACGTTTATGGAAAAATCCGCAAAGCTTTTTGTAAATTCTCCGGATGCCATTAAGGGCAACTGCACAGAGAAGAACGATACTTCGTCTGCACAGTTCCAGTTTGAGGCAGGAAATGTGGATGCCATCGGAAGCGAGGAAGAAGTCTTTGACAAGATTCGCCAGATGGTTTCTATTTTACCGTCTTCTTCTTTGGACGGGGCATTTGCGGACGAGTGCATTGATGATTTAAATCGTGCTTCTGTGGGTCTTGAGGATAAGAGAAATCAAGTGGCTGAGATTGCAGCAGAGATTTCCGATTCCAATATCTTCGTAGAAACAAAGGCCGGATGGGCGAAAGGCATGGTAACCGGTTTTGTTTTGTTAGACGGACAGACCGTGGGCGTTGTCGGAAATCAGGCATTGGATGACGAAGAAGTTTTGACAGCGGATGGCAACAGAAAAGCATCTTTGTTTGTAAAGTTCTGTGATGCTTATGAGATTCCGATTCTTACACTTACCAATGTGGAAGCCTATAAAGCTTGTGAATGTGCGGAAAAGAATCTTCCGAGAACATTGGCTCATTTGGCAATCTCTTTTGCTTCAGCAGATGTTCCGAAGATCAATTTGATTACCAAAAAGGCAAACGGTTCTGCTTACTTGTTTATGAATTCCAAGGCTCTTGGAGCTGATTTGACCTATGCATTCCCGGATGTGGAAATGAGCGTTATGAATCCGACTTTGGCCGGCGGAATTCTTGCAAAAGACGGAATCGATGCTGCTGAGGCTGGTCGCGAGTTTGAAGAAAAGGCTACGGGACTTGAAAATGCTGCTCGTCGTGGCATTGTAGATCGTGTTGTTAACTTTGCGGATGCCCGTAAATACTTGATTGCCGGATTTGATATGCTTTTTGAAAAGAGTGAAGCGAATTATAAGAAACATACAACAAAGTAAGGCGGTGAATCTATGAAAAAGAAATTATTATTTCTGATGAGCTGCCTTGTGCTTGTGATGGGCTTGTGTGCCTGTGGCAAAACAACAGAAGAAGTATCTTACGGTGGATATTCCAAGGATGCACTTGAACTTGCCGCACAAAACACAGCATCGTCATTAATCGGATTGAGTGAGGAAGACCTGATGGAAAACCTGACTTACTTTGAATCCATGGTTAAGGACAGCGAAGAGGAAGAAGAGTATGCTTTAAACTATACTTTGTTGAAAGACTGGAGTGAGGTTCGACCGGTAGTTGGAGAGTTTAAAGAGTTTTCCGACTTTAAGGTTGATAAAACGGGAAAGACCCTTACAACCACGCTTTTGATTAAGTTTTCCAACAGAGATGCGAAATTGATTTACGTTTTTAACGCAAATTCAATGAAGATTACAGCCATGAACATCGAACCGGTATATACGTTATCGGAGATTATGCAAAAGGCTGCTTTAAATACGGTAATGGGAATCGTAACCGTGTTTACCATTTTGATTTTAATCAGCTTGATTATTGCTTGCTTTAAAGTGATTCCGTATTTGGAAAAGAAACTTTCACAAAAACAGGAAGCAGCTCCGTCCTTTGCGGCTCCTTCCGAAGAACTCTTTGAAGAAGACGAAACGGATGACTTGGAATTGGTTGCTGTAATCGCGGCAGCTATCGCAGCAGATACGGGAGCGTCAACAGATTCTTTTGTGGTACGTTCCATCAAGCGAAGATATTAGAAATTGGAGGATATTACAATGAAAAATTATACCATTACCGTTAACGGAAATGTTTATGACGTAACAGTGGAAGAAAAGGGCGGAAGCGCATCAGCTTCGACCGCTGCACCGGCACCAAAGGCTGCACCGAAAAAGGCTGCTGCTTCCGAAACTGCAGGAAGCGTAAAGATTGAAGCGGGTGCTGCCGGAAAGGTATTTAAGGTTGCAGCAAATGTTGGTGCTTCCGTAAAGAAGGGTGATACTGTGGTTGTTCTTGAAGTAATGAAGATGGAGACTCCTGTAGTTGCTCCTTGCGATGGTGTAGTAGCTACCATTGATGTTACCGAGGGTTCACAGATTGAAGCCGGAGCACTTCTTGCAACATTAAACGAAGCATAAAACGGGAGGCAAAACTATGAGTTATGTATTGGAAACTATGTCCAATCTACTCCATCAGACAGCTTTCTTCAATCTAACGGTTGGGAACTATGTCATGATTGCGGTTGCCTGTGTATTTTTATATCTGGCAATTCGTAAGGGATATGAGCCACTTTTATTGGTACCGATTGCCTTCGGTATGCTTTTGGTTAATATCTATCCGGATATTATTGCATCTCCGGAAGAAACCTCCAACGGAGTAGGAGGACTATTATATTATTTTTACAGTTTGGATGAATGGTCTATTTTGCCTTCCCTTATTTTCTTGGGTGTCGGTGCCATGACGGACTTCGGACCTTTGATTGCCAATCCTGTCAGCTTCCTGTTGGGAGCTGCCGCACAAATCGGTATCTTTACCGCTTATTTGTTAGCGATTCTGTTGGGGTTTTCTGATCAGGCTGCTGCAGCGGTTTCTATTATCGGTGGTGCGGATGGCCCTACTTCCATTTTCCTGGCAGGAAAACTGGGACAGACGGCACTGATGGGACCGATTGCGGTGGCGGCATATTCTTATATGTCTTTGGTTCCGATTATTCAGCCTCCGATTATGAAGTTGTTTACCACGAAGGAAGAACGTGCGATTAAAATGGAAAATCTTCGCCCGGTCTCCAAATTGGAGCGTATTTTATTCCCAATCGTAGTAACTATTATTGTTTGCTTGCTTCTTCCGACTACAGCACCACTTGTAGGTATGCTGATGCTTGGAAATCTCTTCAGAGAGTCCGGCGTAGTTCGTCAGTTATCTGAAACAGCAAGTAACGCAATGATGTATATCGTGGTTATTTTGCTTGGTACATCTGTAGGAGCATCTACTTCTGCAGAAGCATTCTTAAATTTAAGTACCATTAAGATTGTTATTTTAGGTTTGGTTGCATTTGCCTTCGGTACTGCAGCAGGTGTTTTATTCGGTAAGTTGCTTTGCCATCTTACACACGGAAAAATCAACCCGCTCATCGGTTCTGCAGGAGTATCCGCAGTTCCTATGGCGGCACGTGTATCACAGAAAGTGGGAGCGGAAGAAGATCCTACCAACTTCCTTTTGATGCATGCAATGGGACCAAACGTTGCCGGAGTTATCGGTACGGCAGTTGCCGCCGGTGTATTTATGGCGATATTCGGAGTTTAATTATAGTCTATGGAGGATAAATAAATGGCAGAGATTAGTCCAAAGCCGGTTAAAATTACTGAGACGGTTCTTCGTGACGCACATCAGTCGTTGATTGCAACCCGTATGCCCACCTCGATCATGCTTCCAATCGTGGACAAGATGGATCAGGTTGGCTATAACGCAGTTGAGTGTTGGGGCGGTGCAACATTTGATGCGTGCCTTCGTTTCTTAAAAGAAGATCCTTGGGATCGTCTTCGTAAATTACGTGACGGCTTTAAAAACACAAAATTACAGATGCTGTTCCGTGGTCAAAACATTTTAGGATATTCTCAGTATCCTGATGATGTTGTGGAGTATTTTGTTCAGAAGTCCATTGCCAACGGAATTGATATTATTCGAATTTTTGACTGCTTAAACGATATTCGTAACTTACAGACAGCAGTCAATGCAACCAATAAAGAAAAAGGTCATGCACAGGTTGCGCTTTCTTATACTTTGGGAGAAGCATATACCTTGGATTATTGGAAGGACATGGCAAAAAGAATCGAAGAAATGGGCGCCGGTTCTATTTGTATTAAAGATATGGCAGGCCTTTTGGTTCCGGCAAAAGCATACGAACTTGTTAGTGCTTTAAAGGAATCTACATCTCTTCCGATCGAGTTACATACGCACTATACTTCCGGTGTGGCTTCCATGACCTACTTAAAGGCTGTAGAAGCAGGTTGTGATATTATTGACTGTGCAATTTCACCGTTGGCACTCGGTACCTCTCAGCCGGCAACCGAAGTTATGGTTGCAGCATTTGAAGGAACACCGTATGCTACCGGACTTGATCAGGAATTATTATCAGAAATCGCTGATTACTTCCGTCCGTACAGAGAAGAGTGCATCGAAAACGGACTTTTGTCCACAAAGGTTTTGGGTGTTAATATCAATACACTTCGTTATCAGGTTCCGGGCGGTATGCTTTCCAACTTGATTTCTCAGCTGAAAGAGCAGGGCAAGGAAGATAAACTTCGCGAAGTATTGGAAGAAGTACCTCGTGTACGTAAAGATTTGGGTGAGCCACCTTTGGTTACTCCATCTTCTCAGATTGTTGGTACCCAGGCGGTATTTAACGTTCTTATGGGCGAAAGATACAAAGTGGCTACCGAGCAGACAAAGGATATTCTTCTCGGAAAATACGGTCAGACCGTAAAACCGTTTAATCCTGAAGTTGTAGACAAGGTATTGGGCGATGATAAAGACAAAGCTATTACCTGTCGTCCGGCAGACTTGTTAGAGCCGGGACTTAAGAAGTTTGAGGAAGAATGTGCACAGTGGAAACAGCAGGATGAGGATGTACTTTCTTATGCGTTGTTCCCGAAGGTTGCTACGGAGTTCTTCCAGTATCGACAGGCTCAGCAAACCAAGGTGGATCCTGCGAAAGCAGATGTTTCAAACGGAGCATATCCGGTATAAGAATCGAAAGCTTTTGAATGTGTCTATTTTGTGTCTTTTTGTGTGTTATACTCCGTGTGTAGTGAGTGATACATAAGAGTGACTCCTTGGTACATTCACTAGCATTTATACATTCTTTCGCATGTGAAAAATATTAGCGCATGATTTTTCACATCGGAATTGTGTTCCATATTTCCTCAAGATGAAAAGGAGCGGACGTCCGCTCCTTTTCTATTTTTTTAGAAAATGATATAATCGAAGAAATAATAACCGAAAGGGAGAAATGAGGAAAATATATGGCGGAATTGAGAGAAGTGGACGGTTTTTTGTTTTCGGATGAGGATTCCTACAAGGCAGCACAAAAAGAGGCGAAGGCAGTGGAATACTTGAAAAAGCAACTGAGTGGAAAAGACGGAACGTCCATTCTTAAAATCTATAACCAGCTTTTGGAACAAAACATTTTTCACACACAGGTAGGGTATACATTTTTGCATGATATTTATGTCGCTTTGCGTCGCCAGACGAAAATAGCGGATTCCGTTATCCCGCCGATTAAGGTAGATTCGGTCGCAAAAAAAGAAGCCGCACCTGTGCAGGAAAAACAGGAGGAAAAGCCGCCAAAGGTGATAGTGAAGACGATTGGCGGTGCTTCTGCCAAGCAGAATAAATACTTAAAGATTGTTGTTGCCGTGTTGGTAGTGGTGGTTATCGGAATGTTTGCCATTACGCTTACCAGTCAGTCCCCTACGATTTTGGATTATGAAACCAAACTGCAAAACAAGTACGCGTCTTGGGAACAACAGTTGACGGAGCGAGAGGCTCAGATTAAGTTAAAAGAAGCACAGTTAAATATGGATTAGAAAAGTGGGGAAGAAAAGTGAGCAAGATTAAAGTGTTGGTAGTAGACGATGAAGAGCGTCTGCGTAAATTGGTTCGTGATTTTTTAGTGAAAGAGGATTATGAGGTCCTCGAAGCATTTGATGGACAGGAGGCTTTGGATGTTTTTTACGAGCATCCGGATATTGCGCTGATACTTTTGGATGTGATGATGCCTCGATTAAATGGATTTGATACGTTAAAAGAGATTCGAAAAACTTCTCAGGTTCCGGTAATCATGCTTACGGCAAAAAGCGAAGAAGAGGACGAACTAAACGGATTTGCGTTGGGAGTGGATGAGTACATTTCCAAACCGTTCTCACCAAAGGTTTTGGTCGCTCGAGTAAATGCGGTACTTCGAAGAAGCCTGGAAGAGAGTACAAGTGATAAAAATCTTTCTGTTGGCGGAATCGAGATGTCTATTGATGCTCATGAAGTAATGATTGACGGAAAACGTTTGGATTTGTCCGTGAAAGAATTTGAACTTTTGGAGTTTTTTATTCGCAATCGGGGAATGGCTTTATCCAGAGAAAAGATTTTAAACAGCGTATGGGATTATGACTATTTCGGTGATGCCAGAACGATTGATACCCATGTAAAAAAGCTTCGTTCCAAAATGGGGGAAAAAGGCGAATATATTAAAACCATTTGGGGAATGGGATATAAGTTTGAAGTATAAGTTCGGGTGCAGGTCAAGTGTTTATGATTCTTTTTGACAAGCTGAAAGCTAAATGGAGTACGGAAACGAGAAATATCAGAAAGCAAATTACCGTTGCCATCATACTGGTGGTGGTAGGTATTTTGCTTTTGATTTTTTTGATGAACAAACTTTTGCTTAGTCGAATCTATATGTACAACAAGTTTGGTATTATGCGACAGGCGTTTTCCACCCTGGACTCCAACAGCGTCAAGGGTGATATTTATACGGATGATTATTATTCGAAATTGGAAGAAATGTCCGCAAAGTACAATGTTTCCATCGTAATTATGTCGCCCAAGGGAGACATGATGGTTACCACTGCCAAGGATTATGACAGAATCATTAGCCAGATGTATATGCTCCTTTTTGATGAAAATGTAAACGGAATTTTGGAGCTTAACCGGGAGACCTACAGCATAAAGCGATTTCGCGACGAAAGAAATAATCAGGAATATGTAGTTTTGTGGGGATCTTTGTCGGACGGTAATGTTGCGATTCTTCGAAGTACCATTGCCAGTATGGAAGAAAGTGCAGATGTTACCAATCGATTCCTGTTTGTGGTTGGTTTGATTGGTGTTGTGATTTCAGTTTTGGTTGCTGCATTGATTACAAAGCGCTTTACCACGCCACTGGAAGAGTTAAACCAGATTTCCAGACGAATGGCCAAATTGGATTTTGGCGTGAAATATAAGCCCAGAGAACCGGGAAATGAGATTGACCGATTAGGTGAAAACTTTAACTCTATGTCCGATACGTTGGAAAAAACCATCGGAGATTTGAAAAATGCCAATGTTGCCCTGCAAAAGGACTTAGAGATACGAGATCAAAATGAAAAAATGCGCAAGGAATTCCTGTCCAATGTATCCCATGAATTAAAAACACCTATTGCGGTGATTCAGGGATATGCCGAGGGATTGGCGGATGGCATCTTTGAAGACAAAGAATCACAACAGTATTATTGTGAAGTGATTATGGACGAAGCCAAACGTATGAATACCATGGTAAAACAGATGCTTTCTTTGAATCAGTTGGAGTACGGGGAAAGCCAGGTCCATATGGAACACTTAAATATTAGAGATGTGATTATGGGTGTGGTGGCAGCAAATAATATTTTGGCAGAAAAATCAGATGTAAAGCTGATTGTTGATCCCTTTTCGGATGTCCAGGTGTGGGCCGATGAGTTTTTTACGGAGCAGGTGCTCACAAACTATATTACTAACGGAATTCATTATGCGAAATATGATAAACAGGTGCATATTAAGGTGATAGATCAGGGAGATGATGTACGGATTTCCGTGTTTAATACCGGTGATGCCATCCCTGAAGACAGTGTAGAGAGAATCTGGGAAAAATTCTACAAAGTCGATAAAGCCAGAACCCGTGAATACGGTGGAAGCGGAATCGGTCTTTCTGTTGTAAAGGCAGTTATGGATTCTTTTGGAAAGCAGTGTGGCATAATCAATTATCAAAACGGAGTGGAATTCTGGTTCGAATTGGATAAATAAAGGGAAAATTTGTATAAATTGTATAAAATTTGTTGAATATTTGCCTTAAGAATGATAAAGTTATGTTATCTGTAATAGATAGATTCTAGGAGAGTCACTTTGAAGAAGAAAAGATTGATTATTTGTGCGCTTACAGCTCTGGTTTGCGTCACATTTTCCGGGTGCGCAAAGGTCTATGAGTTGACTGAAGCAGACGAGGAATTGATTGCTGTATATTGTGCAAAGACGGTATCAAAGTTTAATACTATAAAGACCCAGGGATATACAAATCTAATTGGACAGGATTTAAAGGATTTATATGCTTTGCAGGAAGAACCTCAGCAAATGGATCAAGACAATGCTATTTCAGACGGGACAGAAGAAAACTCGGAAGAGGAATTACCTGCAGATGCTACAGACAATCCGGATTCCACAACAGATACCGATGAGACGGATGTGACGACAGAAGCGACATCTTCTTTATCCTTGACAGATGCTCTTTCTATCGAAGGGTTGACCTTTGATTATAAAAGTGTAGCAGCGATGGACTATTATTCCATTGGAGGATATGCCAATATTACTCCAACCAAAGGGAAACAGTTTTTGGTTGTTACCTATAACGTTGTAAATACTACCGATGCTGATGTTGCTGTGGATATTCCAAGTACCGGCATTAGGTTTAAAGCTTCTGTGGGTGGTACGTCCAATACCGCAGATGGTACAATTGTTCCTACGGATCTTAGCGTATACAAGGGCGCTGTTCCGGCAGGACATACACAGGAAATGGTGTTATTGTTCCAGATGGAACCGGATTCTTTGGTGGATTTAAGCGGACTAAAGCTTCAAATGGTTCAGGGAACAACCGTTACTGATATTATATTCTAAATTGACTGAAAGATTTTTACATAAAATTAACCGGGAGGAGAGAAGAATGGATACTAATATTTTATTGGAATCAGGTACAAATGAGCTGGAGATTTTGGAATTCAAGGTAGCTGATAATTACTACGGTATTAACGTTGCCAAGATTCGCGAGATTCTTACATATCAGCATGTGACTCCTGTTCCTAATGCACACCCCTTCGTAGAAGGAATTTTTATGCCGAGAGATACGATGATTTCTGTTATCAATCTCCGCAGATGTTTGGGTTATCCGGAAGATCCGGATGTGGTTGGCTTATTCTTTATTACCAACTTTAACAATTTAAATACTGCATTCCATGTTGATGAAGTTTTAGGTATTCATCGAGTTTCTTGGGAAGCAATCAACACTCCGGACGGAACGATTCAGTCCGATGATACCGGCGTTTCCACCGGTGTATTGAAACTGGAGGATCGTTTGGTTGTTATTTTGGACTTCGAGAAGATTGTTTCAAACATCAATCCTGAGACAGGTCTTAAGGTTTCCGATATGGATACTTACGAAACCAGAGATCGTTCGAAGTCACCGATTGTTTTGGCAGAGGATTCCGCACTTCTTTCCAAATTGATTCAGGAGTGCTTAAGAAAAGCCGGATACACAAACTTGATTGTAAACGAAAACGGACAGGCTGCATGGGACAAGCTTTGTGAGTTTAACAAGAAGGGTACGGTTTTGGATGATGTTCATTGTATCATTACCGATATCGAGATGCCTCAGATGGACGGACATCGTTTGTGTAAGTTGGTAAAAGAAAATGATACCATGAAGAACATTCCGGTTATTATCTTCTCATCTTTGATTAATGATGAGATTCGTCGTAAGGGTGAGTCATTAGGTGCAGACGCTCAGTTGACCAAGCCGGAAATCGGAAAACTGGTTGCTGCGGTTGATGAACTTGTAGATAAGTACGAACATGCCAGAAAATAATGATTTAATTGTCTTTGAAAGGGATGTGACTTTTGCACATCCCTTCTTTTTTGAAGATATTTAGGGAGGTAGATTTGTGGCTAATTCAGAAGATTACTTGGATGGATTGTTAGATTCGATTACAAAAGCAAAAACAGAAAATGAATCAGCCGTACAATCGGAAGCTATTGCACGTCGAGAGAGGATAGAAAGACGTACACGTTTAAGCGCAGAGGATGATTTTTTGTCTGCGAACGGGTTGGATAGTTTTGAACCCGTTTCTTCTTCACGCAAAAATCTCCATCATTTTCTTTCGGAATCCGATTATTTAAAGCAGTTTGAAGATGAGTTGGATTTGATGGAAACAGAGGATGCGGATGAATTTTTAAAAGAGTTTGAGCAGGAATTGAGTCCCGATGATGCTGCATTTGCAGCACAGTTATCCGATAATCCTGCAGATGCTTTTTTGGACAGTGTAAATGAGACGGTTTCAAAAGCAAAAGAATCCGCAGCAAACAATCTTGAAAACTTCAGCTTTGACAAAAATGAGGAAGAAGAACCGGAGGAGGAAGTTGCGGAAGAATCTGTAGAGGAAGCAATGGAGGAATCAACAGAGGAAATCTCGCTTGAACCTTCTGTTGAGGAAATGGATTTGGAAGATTCTCCGGAGGATATTTTATCCGGAGTACAGGATATTATGTCTGATGATGGCCCGGAAGAGACCTCTGAGGGTGTTTCCGAAGGCAGCGAAGAGGTACCACTTGAGTTTGCCGAAGAAATGGAAGAAGTACCGATGGAGATCTCGGAGGAGAGCGCAGAGGAGAGCACAGAGGATGTTTTGGAGATTACCGAAGAATCCAGTGTGATCGGAGAGGATTTCCTTCAGCCGGAGTTTAGTGAGGATGCGTTGGATGCTGCTGATGCAGCAGATAACTCAGATTCCGAAATGCAGGAGATTCCGGATATTACCGATGTCAGTGTTCAGGAAGTTCCGCTGATGGATGAAAGCGGTGAAGATGTAGATCTGATGGATATGCTTGGGGATAGCGGAGATTTGATGGATATCGGAGATTTGCTTTCCGCCGATGAGAACTTCGAAGAATTGGATGAAGCCAGAGATGAGTTTGAAGCTGCCGCAAATGAAGCAGTGGAAGAGGGAACGTCTTTGGAATCCGGTGAAGAAGGTGCAGAATCAAAAGCCGGTGGTATCCTTGGAAAGATTCTTGGCATTGTATCGGGATTATTTAAGTCTAAAGGCGGCGATGAAGAAGACGGTACGGTAGAAATTGGAGAAAACGCTCCGACTATGGCAGAACTTGCCGCAGAGGATGCCGATATTCTATCTGAGTTTTCCGATGAAGAAACTCCTGTGGAAGAGGATCCGAAGGAGAAGAAAAAGCGGGAAAAAGAAGAAAAGAAAAAACAGAAACAGGCAGAGAAAGAGGCAAAGAAGAAAGAAAAAGAAGCGGCAAAAGCTGCAAAGCCTCCGAAGGAGAAGAAGGAAAAGAAACCGAAGGAACCGGACAACTCTCCGGTGATTCCGATGAAGGGTATTTTGCTGATTCTTGTTTTGGGACTGTCTATTGTGGTTCTTATTATGGTAAGCAGCAATACAATTCATAAGAGCCGCACTATAAAAGAGGCAAAGACCTTATATGAAAACGGTTATTATTACGAAAGCTACTCCAAACTTTATCCTATGGAGGATGAGCTGGATGAAGAGGATGCAGAGCTTTTGCAAAAAGCGCGTATTCTTGCAAAACTGGAATTAAACTTAAAAGAGTATAACTTGGCAATGTCTCAGGAAGCCTACGGAGAAGCGTTGGATGCATTGATGTTGGGTACCTATTCTTATGTAAGAAACCAGTATGATGCGGATCGTTTGCATATTAACGATCAGTTTAACGAACTCGGTACGCAGATTGAAACCACTTTGGCGCAACAGTTCGGTGTTACGGAAGAGGATGCGGTAAAGATTGTTCAGTTGCCGAAACGTAAGGAGTATACGAAAAAGATTCATGAGATTCTTCGTTCCGTGAATTTAGAATAGGATGCTATGATTGCAATATTGGATTATGATGCCGGAAACATAAAAAGCGTGGAAAAAGCGTTTCAGAGCATTGGATGCGAGACCTGTGTTACCAGAGATTACAAGGAAATAAAACAGGCGGATCATGTGGTGCTCCCCGGAGTCGGTTCCTTTGGCAATGCCATGGAACATTTAAAAAAATACGAACTGGATAAGGTGATTTATGAGATCGTGGAACAGAAGGTGCCGTTTCTTGGCATTTGTTTGGGACTGCAGCTTTTGTTTGAATCCAGTGAAGAGTCTTCGGGTGTGGAAGGTCTTGGCATTTTAAAAGGAAACATTTTAAAGATTCCGGCAGAAGACGGACTTAAAATTCCTCATATTGGTTGGAATGATTTATCTTATCCCAACAAGGGAAAACTGTTTTTGGGCATTCAGGAAAACAGTTATGTTTATTTTGTTCACAGCTATTATCTCAAGGCAAAGGAAGATTCCATTGTTACAGCGACCTGTGAGTATGGGGTAAATATCCATGCTTCTGTGGAAAAGGACAATGTGTTTGCCTGCCAGTTTCATCCGGAAAAGAGTTCAACCGTGGGTCTTTCGATGCTTAGAAATTTTGCCAATATTTAGGAGTGACGGATGCATACAAAGCGAATTATTCCCTGCCTCGACGTAAAAGACGGTCGGGTGGTAAAAGGCATAAATTTTATGGATTTAAAGGATGCCGGTGATCCGGTGGAAGTGGCGAAAGCTTATGATAAAGCAGGGGCCGATGAGGTGGTGTTTTTAGATATCACCGCGTCTTCGGATCAAAGAAATACCGTGGTTGATATGGTTCGTCGAGTAGCAGAAAACGTATTTATTCCCTTTACCGTTGGCGGTGGTATTCGCACCGTAGATGATTTTAAAGCCATTCTTCGTGAAGGGGCGGATAAGATTTCCGTTAACTCCGCAGCCATTGACAATCCCAAACTGATTTCCGATGCAGCGGATAAGTTTGGCTCTCAGTGTGTGGTGGTTGCCATTGATGCAAAAAAAAGAGCTGACGGTAGCGGTTGGAGTATTTATAAGCACGGCGGACGTATCGATGTTGGAATTGATGCTGTAGAATGGGCTGTAAAAGCGGAATGTTTGGGTGCCGGAGAGATTCTTTTGACCAGCATGGACTGTGACGGAACAAAGGCGGGATACGACATTCCCCTTACCAAAGCCATTTCCGAAAGCGTATCCATACCTGTGATTGCCTCCGGAGGTGCGGGAGAAAAAGAACACTTTTATGATGCACTGACCATCGGTGGCGCGGATGCTGCTTTGGCTGCATCATTGTTTCATTATAAAGAACTGGAAATTATGAATTTAAAGAAATACCTTTTGGAAAAAGGTATCTCTATGCGTATGTAAAATGGCTCAGATATCGAACGATTGGCTGGAACCGTTGAAACCGGAGTTTTCCAAGCCGTATTACAAAAAATTGTATGAAACCGTAAACCGAGAATATCAGACTCACCAGGTATTTCCACCGGCAAACGATATTTTCAATGCGTTTCACTATACCCCTTTTCATGATGTAAAGGTGGTGATTATCGGTCAGGATCCTTATCACGATGTGGGTCAGGCTCACGGACTTTGCTTTTCCGTTAAGCCGGGAGTGGAGATTCCACCGTCTTTGCGCAATATTTATACGGAATTGCATGATGATTTGGGATGTGAGATACCCAACCACGGATGTCTTACCAAATGGGCCAAAGAAGGAGTGCTTCTTTTAAACAATGTACTTACGGTACGGGCGCATCAGCCGGCAAGCCATTCCGGTATTGGCTGGGAGCAGTTTACGGATGCCGCCATTGAGGCATTAAATAAAGAAAATCGTCCCATTGTGTTCCTTTTGTGGGGAAAACCGGCGCAAAACAAAGCAAAGAACTTGAACAACCCCAATCATTTGGTCTTAAAAGCTCCTCATCCGTCACCACTTTCTGCGTATCGTGGCTTTTTCGGATGTAAGCATTTCAGCAAGTGTAATGAGTTTTTAATTTCCAAAGGATTGGAGCCGATTGATTGGCAGATTGATTCCATAAAGTAGATAGAAATAATCTCCCGAATTCCTTTGGATTCGGGAGATTTTCATATGGTAAAGAAAGTGGAAATCAATTATAATAATGTCGCTTATGTGAAAACAAAGAGGAGGCATATTATGAAAGTATTATCACTTGAACAGGAACTGTCACAGAACGTATATCCGGGCAGAGGTATTGTCTTGGGACGTAGTGAAGACGGCACGAAAGCGGTAAGTGCTTACTTCATTATGGGACGTAGTGAGAATTCCAGAAACCGTGTGTTTGTGGAGGAGGGCGAAGGCATTCGTACAGAAGCATTTGATCCGTCCAAATTGGAGGATCCAAGCCTGATTATTTATGCACCGGTTCGAGTTTTGGGCAATGATACCATTGTGACAAACGGAGATCAGACAGATACCGTTTTTGACGGAATGAAAGCCGGAAAGACTTTTGAACAGTCTTTACGGGTTCGAAGATTTGAGCCGGACGGCCCGAATTTTACCCCTCGTATTTCCGGTTTGATGCATGTGGAAAACGGTGAATACGAATATAGTATGTCTATTTTAAAAAGTGATGACGGAAGAGAAGAAGGTGATAATCGTTTTACCTTTACTTATTCCAATCCGGCAGCCGGCGTAGGACGTTTTATTCACACCTATATTTGTGACGGAAATCCACTTCCTACTTTTGAAGGTGAGCCAACCAAGGTGGAGATTAAGGGAGATATCGACACCTTTACCAATTTGATTTGGAACAACTTAAACGAAGAAAATAAGATTTCTTTGTTTGTGCGATACATTGATATTGCAACCGGAGAATATGAAACCAGAATTATCAACAAACATAACTAGGAGGATGTCATGAAGGAATTGGAACTTAAGTACGGATGTAACCCGAACCAGAAACCGTCTCGTATTTATATGGAAGAAGGCGAACTTCCCATTACCGTATTAAACGGAAAACCGGGTTATATTAACTTTTTGGATGCATTTAACGGATGGCAGCTGGTAAAAGAGTTAAAGAAAGCAACAGGACTTCCGGCAGCTACTTCTTTTAAACATGTTTCTCCGGCAGGTGCGGCTGTGGGACTTCCTCTTTCCGACGTGGAAAAGAAGATTTATTGGGTAGATGATATGGAGGTGGAGTTTTCACCTCTGGCCAATGCCTATGCCAGAGCCCGTGGTGCAGATCGTATGTCTTCCTTCGGAGATTTCATTTCTCTTTCCGACGTATGTGATGTTCCTACTGCAAAGATTATTGCAAGAGAAGTATCCGACGGTGTGATTGCACCGGGATACGAACCGGAAGCTCTTGAGATTTTAAAGGCAAAGAAAAAAGGAAACTACAACGTGATTCAGATAGATGAATCTTATGAGCCAAAGGCGTTGGAGCGCAAGGAAGTATTTGGCATTACCTTTGAACAGGGAAGAAATGAGCTTGTAATTGATGATAATTTCTTTTCTAATATTGTTACAAAGAATAAAGATCTTCCGAAGCAAGCAAAGATTGATTTGGCCATTTCCATGATTACCTTAAAGTATACCCAGTCCAACTCTGTATGCTATGTAAAAGACGGTCAGGCCATCGGTATCGGTGCGGGACAGCAGTCCAGAATTCACTGTACCCGTTTGGCAGGGCAAAAGGCAGATAACTGGTGGCTTCGTCAGTGCCCGAAGGTGTTGAATCTTCCTTTTAAAGAAGATATCCGCCGTGCAGACAGAGACAATTCCATTGACCTTTATATTGGAGATGAGTATGAGGATTTACTCGCAGAGGGAACTTGGCAGAACTTCTTTATCGAAAAGCCTTCTGTATTTACAAAAGAAGAAAAGCGTGCTTGGTTAGATAAATTAACGGATGTTACCGTAGGAAGTGATGCCTTCTTCCCATTCGGGGATAACATTGAACGTGCGCATAAATCCGGTGTGAAGTATGTGGCACAGCCCGGAGGTTCCATTCGTGATGATCATGTCATTGCGACCTGTGACAAATACGATATGGTAATGGCATTTACGGGACTTCGATTGTTCCATCATTAAAAGAAAAATTGTTTATCTTATTATAAAAAAGGATGGCGTAAGGCCATTCTTTTTTATATAATGAAATTGATATTTTATAACCACAGGGGGGAAACTATGTTTAACAAGTCAACAGATATTGCGCGTAATAATTCTATTTTCTATACATTACATCTTGTAATGCAATTCATTATTTTGGCTGCCTATCTTCTGGAAGTCATCAAAGGCTCAAGAACCACACTGTATTTCGGAGTTTTGTTTTTGATTATCGGTATTACAGTTGTTGCGGAAACGGTGTTGATTCGGCAAAATCCGGAGCATCCGCTTCTTCGATGGGCTGGCTGTGTGGGCTTTGGTTTTATGTATGGATATGTGCTTCTGACAGCTGCAAATCCGCTGATTTTTTCCTACGCATTTTTAACCATGGCACTTACTGTAGTATATTCCGATTTACGATTTACCAATATTTTTAACATGGTTGTGATAGCTTTAAATATTGTGGATGTGATTCGAAAAGCCTTGGACGGACTTGAAGGACAGGAACTGCCGATGGATGAAATACAGGTGTTATCTATCATTATTATGTCTGTTTTTCTATATAATGTCAGCAAAGGACTTTACGTTAACAGTAATGATAAGGTTTCAAAGATTGAAACCCGGGAACAGGAAGCGCAAAAGACAACGGACATTATCATGGAAACTGTGGAAAGAATGAATTCATCCATAGCGGATATTATAGCTTCCGTAAATCTTCTTTCCAAATCCACAAACGATACCATGACTGCCATGCGGGACGTTACCGGAGGGGCTACAGATACAGCGGAAACGGTACAGCGACAAACGCAAATGACTTCGGATATTAAATCAAACGTGGATGAAGTAAAAAGTGTTTCGGATATCATCAGCGAAAACATGGATACCGCCATGGGTGAGATTCGTGACGGAAGAAAAAATATGGAAACCTTGCTTTTGAAGGTAGATGAAAGTAAGGAAGCCGGAAATCTTGTAATCGGTGAATTACAGGAACTGGAACACCATACATCCCAAATGCATGAGATTACGGAATTGATTAATAATGTAGCCAAGCAAACTACGCTTTTGGCTTTAAATGCCAGTATTGAGGCAGCTCGTGCAGGTGAGGCCGGAAGAGGATTTGCCGTTGTTGCGGATGAGATTACAAAACTTGCGGACCAGACCTCCCAGGCTACCGGAGATATTACCTCCTTGATTGACGATTTATCATCAAAACTGGGAGAAGTGGCAGAAGCCATTCGCCAGTTGATGAAAGGAAATGAAGAGCAAAATGTTTGTGCGGATTCGGCTGCGGAAAGCTTAAAACGAATCGAAGACTCTACAAATACTGCAAATAGCGAGAGTAAAGCACTTGAAAAAGTGGTGGAGAGCCTGGAAGCTGCAAACAATACTATTATCGACAGTATTTCCACAGTATCTGCAGTTTCCGAAGAAGTATCCGCCCATGCAACCGATACTCTTGAAATTGCAGAACAAAATGAGAAAATCGTAACTTCCGTATCTGAATTGATTAACCTCCTTTCGGAAGATGCAAAACGATTGGAAGAAGCGAAGGGTTAAATGAGAGTTGTAGGAATCGTTGCGGAATACAATCCGTTCCATAACGGGCATTTGTACCAGATTAAGTATGCAAAAGAAAAACTGAATGCGGATGCGGTAATCGTCGTAATGAGCGGGGATTTTGTCCAAAGGGGCGAACCGGCCATTTTGGATAAATACACAAGAAGCAAGATGGCGTTAATAAACGGTGTGGATCTTGTTTTACAAATGCCGGTGACGGCGTCCACAGCTTCCGCGGAGATTTTTGCGAAAACGGGAATCGCCATGCTTTTGGCTACCGGTGTTGTGACCAATCTCGTGTTTGGATGCGAGGAAGAAAACGAGACTGTTTTCTATGAAGTGGCGAAACTGTTGGCGAATGAATCCGACGAATTTAAAGATGCGTTGTCCGAGGCCTTAAAAGCCGGAGATTCTTTTGCAAAAGCAAGAGCGACTGCAATTTTAAAAACTTATAAGGGCTCTTATCCAAAGGAAAGATTGGAAGCATTTTTAAACGGTTCCAATAACATTTTGGGCATTGAATATACCAAGGCTTTGTTGGAGAGCGGAAAGGACATTCCGATTCATCCTTTAAAGAGAAACGGTACCCATCATGACAGTTTACATCCGACGGAACACTTTGCCTCTGCAACTCTTCTTCGAAAGAGCATTATTACAAAGGAAGATGTTTCCGATATGGTGTCGGAGTATGTTCCAAAGAATTGTTTGGATGGGATTCTTCAGGCGGTGGACAATGGCGCTGTTTTGGAAGCCAATGATATTTCTCTTTTGCTTCACGAACGATTGATTTCGGGAGTGGAAGCCAATGATATTGCGGATATTAGCAAAGAGCTTTGGGATCGAATCTTTCATCTTAGAAATGAGTTTTTATCCTATACAGAGTTTTGCGATTTGCTAAAGACCAAAAATATGAATCATTCCAGAATCCGAAGAGCTTTGATACATCTTGTGCTTCGTATTACGGAAGAAGATATGCAAGGCTTAAAAGTCTGCGGGTATTTGCCCTATCTTCGGGTGTTGGGATTCAACCAAACCGGCTCCCGTCTTTTAAAAGACGTAAAGGAAAGTGCGGATGTACCTTTATTTGTATCGCCTTCAGAGATTACGAAATCCTTAAGCGGCTCATCCTTAAGCCTTTGGAAGAAGGATTTATATGCCGCCGACTTATATCGCATTTTACTGACGTCTAAAACCGGCTGTGCCTTTCCGACAGAATATATCTATAGATTCGAGAAGACGGAATAAAAAACAAAGAATACTTTTTGTGTAGGGTGCTTTCTTGGCAACCCGGCAAAAAGTATTCTTTGTTTTTGTTGTAATCTTTTAAAATATTTTCTATAATATACGGGCGAGTAAAATCGGACTTTAAATATACTATAAATGAAAATAGATATATGGAGGAATCACATGAAAGTATTAGTTATTAACTGTGGAAGCTCATCTTTAAAGTATCAGGTCATCGATTCTGACAGCGAGAAGGTTCTTGCAAAGGGGCTTTGCGAAAGAATCGGTATCGACGGAAGATTGGTGTATCAGAACGTAGATAAGGGATTGGATAAGGAAATCTCCGACCTTGCTATGCCGACTCATAAGGAGGCAGTTTCTTTTGTATTGGATGCTTTGGTAAATGATAAGACCGGTGCCCTTTCCGATCTTTCAGAAATCGGTGCGGTAGGACATCGTGTGGTACACGGCGGAGAGAAGTTTACAAAGTCTGTTGTAATTAACGAAGATGTGATTAAGGCTGTAGAAGAGTGCAACGATTTGGCACCGCTTCACAACCCGGCAAATATTATCGGTATCCGCGCTTGTCAGGCACTTATGCCAAACGTACCGATGGTTGCTGTATTTGATACCGCGTTCCATCAGACAATGCCGGCAAAGGCTTATATGTACGGTGTGCCTTATTCCTGCTATGAGAACTACAAGGTTCGTAAGTATGGTTTCCACGGAACCAGCCACAGCTTTGTATCGCAGAAGGCTGCTGAATTAAACGGCACTTCTTATGACAGCACAAAGACAATCGTTTGCCACTTAGGAAATGGTGCTTCTATCTGTGCAGTGGAAAACGGTAAGTCCGTTGATACTTCCATGGGTCTTTCTCCGTTGGAAGGTCTTATTATGGGAACACGTTCCGGAGATATCGATCCTTCCGCTGTTGAGTTTATTGCAAAGAAGGAAGGTCTTGATTTTGCAGGCGTTATGAATCTTTTAAACAAGAAGTCAGGTGTGGAAGGAATTTCCGGTGTGTCTTCTGACTTTAGAGATTTAAAGGCTGCTTCCGATGAAGGAAATGAAAGAGCACGTCTTGCCATTGAAATGTTCTGCTATCGCGTGGCAAAATACGTTGGCTCTTATGTTGCAGCCATGAACGGTGTGGATGTCATCGCATTTACCGCAGGTATCGGTGAAAATACCGGATGGTTGCGCGAAAAGGTATGTGCTTACTTCGGATACTTGGGGGTTAAGCTGGATGCAGAAGCAAACAAGGTAGCAGGAGAGGATAAGTTAATCTCTGCAGCTGACTCAAAGGTAAAGGTTTACTGCATCCCAACCAACGAAGAATTGGCAATTGCGCGCGAAACCGTTGCATTGGTTTAATTTCTTACAAAATCAATAATTTTTAGTTGACAAGCCGTTGGCAAGCCATTATAATTAACACGTTGCGGATTGGAGCAGGTTATGAATATAGACTTATCTTTTTTATTGGAAAAAGAGAATACGCCTACAGACGTGGTTGCTTCATTTGATGAGAAATCCGTTTCCATTCACGGAAATGAGTTTCCAATCACTGCAATGGAGCCTTTGACTTTGACCTTCTATAACGACGAGGGAAAGAAGTTATTCGTTTCCGGAAAGAGCAAAGTTTTTGCTGTTAGTCCTTGTGACAGATGCTTAGACGACGTAGAGATTCAGATTCCGATTTCTATTGATGAGGAGTTTGAGATTGAAAACGATACTTTTTCTTACAACGAGGAAGAGGGCTTAAACCTTGTAGAAGAGAATGCTCTTTTACTGGATGATTTAATTGTAAATGAGGTCCTGATGAACTGGCCCGTAAAGGTGCTTTGCAAAGAGGATTGTAAAGGAATTTGTCCGGTTTGCGGTGCAAATCGAAACGAAAAAGATTGCGGATGCGATACAGTCGTTTTAGATCCCAGAATGCAGCAGTTTCAGGATGTTTTCAAAGACTTTAAGGAGGTGTAAAGAATATGTCTATTTGTCCTAAGAACAAATCTTCAAAAGGAAGAAGAGATAAGAGAAGAGCGAACTGGAAAATGAGCGCTCCTACCTTAGTGAAATGTTCTAAATGTGGTGAGCTTATGATGCCACACAGAGTATGCAAGAACTGTGGTTCTTACAACAAACGTGAGATTATTTCCGTAGACTAATTATTTCACCTTTTGATATGTAAATTAGCCCTTAAAGGAGTTTTCCTTTAAGGGTTTTTTCTATTTATATACCCTTGCTTTATGAGGGAATATATAGTATATTTCTAAAAGTGGCGAATTGGATTTTTGCACGTAGGAGGTGTTCTTCGTGGAATATACAAAAGTAGCTGTTGATGCCATGGGAGGCGATAACGCTCCCCGGGAAATCATTCGAGGCGCGATTGATGCTTTGAATCGAAACCAACAGATTTTTGTGAAACTGGTCGGAGATGAATCCGTGATTTCCAAAGAATTGGATCACTATGAGAAATACCCCGAGGATCGAATTGAAATTGTGCATGCGTCTGAAGTAATTGAAACAGCCGAGCATCCTGTTTCGGCGATTCAGCATAAGAAAGATTCTTCCATGGTGGTAGGATTAAAGCTTGTGAAAAAGGGAGAAGCAGATGCGTTTGTCTCCAGTGGGAATTCCGGCGCACTTTTAGTCGGAGGGCAGCTGGTAGCCGGTCGTATTCGCGGAATTCAACGAGCACCCTTTGCACCGTTGATTCCTACGGAAAAAGGAGTTTCTCTTGTTTTGGATTGCGGCGCCAATGTGGATGCCAGAAGTGACCACTTGGTACAGTTTGCCCGTATGGGCTCCATTTATATGGAATATGTTATGGGCGTAAAAAAACCGAAGGTAGCTATTGTAAATGTAGGTGCCGAAGAGGAAAAAGGAAATGCGTTGGTAAAAGAAACCTTTCCTTTATTAAAAGAATGTAAAGACATTAACTTTGTCGGTTCCATAGAAGCGAGAGATATTCCTAAAGGGGATGTGGACGTTATTGTCTGCGAGGGCTTTGTTGGAAATGTTATTTTGAAGCTCTATGAAGGTGTGGCATCTACCTTGGTTTCTGTTATCAAAAAGGGACTGATGAGTACCATTCTTTCCAAAATAGGTGCGGCTATGGCTCTTCCTGCTTTAAAGAAGACGTTAAAGAGCTTTGATGCCACCGAGTATGGCGGAGCACCGCTTTTGGGATTAAAGGGCTTGGTAGTGAAAACTCATGGATCTGCCAAGGCAAAAGAAATCTCCAATGCCATTGAGCAGTGCGTTGCTTTTAAAGAGCAGGATATCGCCGGTAAAATTGAAAATATCTTAAATGTTTAAATAAATGTTCTTATACACGAGGAGGATGAAACATGGAATTTGAAACATTAAAAAAGATTATCGCTGAAGTATTAAATGTGGACGAAGCTGAGATTACAAAGGATACAACTTTTATTGATGATCTTGGCGCTGATTCTTTGGATGTATTCCAGATTATTATGGGAGTGGAAGAAGAATTGGATATCGAAGTAGATAACGATGAGGCTGAAAAGATTGTTACTGTAGGTGATGCAGTAGAACTTATAAAGAAGACAATCGGCTAATTTAATATGAAAGTAATATTCAAAAAAGCCCTTGTATTTCAAGGGTTTTTTTGAACGTTAAGAAAGAGTTTAGTACAGATGAATTGTGAGAATTTCGAAGTATTTGAATCGAAAATAGAATATCACTTTAAGAATCCGTCTCTATTAAAAAACGCTTTGACACACAGTTCCTATTCCCATGAAAAACAAATGAAGCGTTTCTCCGATAACGAAAAATTGGAGTTTTTGGGAGATGCTGTTTTGGAGCTGGTATCCAGTGAGTTTTTATTTCATGAGTATCCCACTTTATCCGAGGGGAATCTATCCAAGCTGAGAGCTTCTTTGGTATGCGAGCCAACGCTTGCGTACTGCGCGAAGATAATCGACTTGGACCGCTATATTCTCTTGGGAAAAGGTGAGGATCAAACCGGCGGACGAGAAAGAGATTCCATTATATCCGATGCCTTGGAAGCAGTTATCGGCGCCATGTTTTTGGATGGCGGAATCGAAGCGGCAAAGCCGTTTATTTTAAAGTATATTTTGACGGATATAGAGCATAAGCGTTTGTTCTATGATACAAAGACAACGTTACAAGAGGTTACCCAGGCCAGATATAAAATGGGCGTTACCTATGAACTGGTGAAAGAGGAAGGCCCGAGCCATGACAAGGTTTATGAATCTCGAGCTATCATGGGTGACAAAGTTTTAGGTGTTGGCAAAGGCAAGTCCAAGAAAGCCTCCGAACAGGATGCGGCTTATCAGGCGCTTTTGGCCATGCACATGGAGAGTAAGATAAAAATTGTATAACTGAGGTTTTAAATGTATTTAAAAAGCATTGAATTGCATGGATTTAAGTCTTTTGCAAATAAAATTGTATTAGAATTTCATAACGGAATTACCGGTATTGTAGGTCCGAATGGTTCCGGAAAGAGTAATATTTCCGACGCGGTTCGTTGGGTTCTTGGTGAGCAGTCTGCAAAGCAGTTACGTGGTGCATCTATGCAGGATGTTATTTTTGCGGGTACGGAAAACAGAAAGCCACTTAGTTTTTCTTATGTGGCCATCACCATGGACAACTCAGATCACCTTCTTCCTATTGATTTTGATGAGGTTACCGTGGCAAGACGTGTGTATCGTTCCGGAGAGAGCGAGTATTTGCTAAACGGCACTCCCTGTCGTTTGAAGGATGTCAATGAGCTGTTTTATGATACCGGTATCGGTAAAGAGGGATACTCTATCATCGGACAGGGTCAGATTGAACGAATCTTATCCGGCAAACCGGAGGAGAGACGTGAACTGTTTGACGAGGCTGCAGGTATCGTAAAATTTAAAAAGAGAAAAGCAGCTGCCGTAAAGCAGTTGGAGCAGGAACAGGAAAACCTTGTTCGTGTAAATGATATTTTAGGCGAGTTGGAGCGTCAGGTTGGACCTTTGGAACGTCAGGCCGAAACAGCGAAGGCATACCTTAAGAAAAAAGAAGAATTAAAGACCTTGGATGTCAATATGTTCTTAATTGAGATTGAACGTTTGACCAAGGAACTTAACGATATTACGGACAATGCAAAAATTGCCCAGGATCAGCTGAATGCTACCAATGAGGAAAACGAAAAGATTAAGGCACAGTATGCTTCCCTTGAGGAAGAAATTGAAGCCATGGATGCGCATATTGAAAACATCCGTATAAAGCAGAGTGAATCCACTATAGCTAAAGGCAAATTAGAGACACAGATTCAGTTGTTGGAAGGCCAGATCAAGATGGCGGAAAACAACGATGAAAACATGGAAATGCGTCGTGGTGCCATTCTTGCAGAGTTGGAAGAGCATCAGGAAGAAAAGGATAAGTTCTTAAAAGAAAAGGAAGAGTTGGAACAACTTTTGGAAGAAGCGGTTGGTCGTCTTCAGAAAGCAAAGGACTACTTCCAAAATATCGAGGATGAAATCGCCCGTTGTAACAGTGGTATAGAGAACAATCAAAAGGAAATCATGGAGCTTTTAAACAAGAAAGCCACCATCAAATCCGAAGAGCAAAAGTTCCATACCATGCTGGAACAGACCAATATTCGTAAGGCACAGCTCAATCAAAGACTTCTTGCAAGAAAGACGGAAGAAGATACATTTGCTGCCGAGGAGGCAAAAGCTAAAGAAGAATTTGAGGCAATAAGCAAAGAACTTAATTCATTAAAAGAGGATGAAAAGAAAAAGCAATCCGAAATGGTTTCTTTCAGAAACAAGTTGAAGGAAGCAAATGATTCCGTATTTAACAAACAGCGTGAATTGACACAAAAGCAGTCTCGCTTGGAGTCGTTAAAGAATATTGCCGAGCGTTATGACGGATATGGAAACTCCATCCGAAAAGTAATGGATCAAAAGTCATCCAACAAGGGCTTGTTGGGCGTAGTGGCTGATTTAATCCATGTGGATAAAAAGTATGAAACTGCAATAGAAACTGCATTGGGTGGAAACATTCAAAATATTGTTACCGAAGATGAAGAGACAGCAAAGAAGATGATTGCCTACTTAAAAGAGAATCACTTCGGTCGTGCAACCTTCTTGCCATTAACTTCCGTTGACGGAAAGGGAAACTTTAAAAAGACGGAAGCTCTAAATGAAAAAGGTGTCATCGGTCTTGCAAATGAGCTTGTGGATTGCGACAAGAAATTCGATGGGGTGGTCGCTTATTTGGTAGGCCGTGTTCTTGTGGTGGACAATATTGATCATGCAATTGCAGTAGCCAGAAAGTATCAGTACTCCTTGCACATTGTTACATTGGAGGGAGAATACCTGGCTCCCGGTGGTTCCATGGCCGGCGGTTCCTTTAAGAATAAGGGTAATCTCTTAAGCAGAAACCGTGAAATTGAGCAGTTAGAACAGCAAATTGAAAAAACCGAAGGTGAAGTATCCGAGTTAAAGAATCGTCAGGAAGAATTGGAAACAGCCATTGCATTAATGGGAGACGATATCAAAGAACTTCAGGAGGCTATTTCCGAAAAGGCTTTGGCTCAAAATACAGCAAAAATTAACTTTGAGCGTGCAACCACACAGAAGGAAGAAAGCCTAAAAGTTGCCGAGACCCTTCATGAAGAGGGGGCGGATATTGAGCGCCAGATTAAGAATATCGATGCCGAGAAGAAGCAGATTGTTATCGATATGGAGGAAGCCGAAAAACGTGAAGAACAGTTAAAGGCTGAAATCCTTGCCTTCCAGGAAAAACTTGATGAGCAGACCTATATGGAGACATCTGCGAATCGAAATGTGGCTGAGGTTCAGGTAGAAGAGGCGTCCGCACGCCAGAAGGTTACCTTTGTGGATACCAACTTAGAGCGTGTAGAGAGCGAACTTGCCAAGGACAGAAGAGATTTGGAAGAATTGGAGAATCAGTCCAAAGCTGCCAAGGAAGATGCGGTTCGTAAGAGAAACGATATCGAATCTATTAAGGCTACGATTGCTTCTGCTGACGATACCTTTAGGGAATTGGAAGAAGAATTGAAATCTTCCATTGCAAAGAAAGAAGAAATGTCAAAAACCCATAAGGGATTCTTTGATAAAAAAGAAGAGATTTCCAAAGAAATCAACCGTTTGGAAAAAGAACTTCTTCGTTTGGATTCCAGCAGAGAAAAAGCACAGGAGAGCATCGAAACAAATAACAATTACATGTGGGATGAGTATGAACTTACCTTGCATGCAGCTATGGAGTTAAAAAATCCGGAATTTACCAACCGCGACGAGATGAAAAGAGACATTTCCAAATTACGTGATGACATCCGTCGTATGGGAAATGTCAATGTTAACGCCATTGAAGAGTTTAAGGAGATTTCCGAACGCTATACCTTCTTAAAGGGACAGCATGATGACTTAATTGAGTCACAGCAGCGTTTGACCGGAATCATAGATGAACTTGATAAGGGAATGCGTGAGCAGTTTTCTGCAAGATTTAAAGATATCCAGACCGAATTCGATAAAGCCTTTAAGGAGCTTTTCGGAGGTGGTAAAGGTACACTTGAACTTGTGGAAGGCGAAGATATCTTAGAGACAGGCATTAAGATTATTGCTCAGCCGCCGGGAAAGAAGTTACAGAATATGATGCAGCTTTCCGGTGGTGAGAAGTCTTTGACTGCGATTGCACTTTTGTTTGCGATTCAGAATTTGAAGCCGTCACCGTTTTGTTTATTGGACGAGATTGAGGCTGCGCTGGATGATTCCAATGTTGATCGCTTTGCAAAATATTTGAATAAGTTAACCAAGAATACCCAGTTTATTATTATCACCCACCGTCGTGGTACCATGACGGCTGCAGATCGTCTCTATGGTATTACCATGCAGGAAAAGGGTATTTCAACTTTGGTATCCGTTAACTTGATTGAGAACGACTTAGAGGATTAAGTATGGATGAGGAAAAGAAAGGCTTTTTTCAGAAGCTCATTGAAGGACTGACAAAAACCAGAGATTCCTTTGTGAAAAACATGGATTATGTCTTTCGTGGATTTACCAACATTGATGATGAATTCTACGAGGAACTTGAGGAGATTTTAATCTCCGGAGATATCGGTGTTCGTACTACGGAAGAAATCTTAGAGGATTTAAAAACAAAGGTAAAAGAAAAAAAAATAAAAGAACCGACGGAATGCAAACAGCTTCTGATAGATTCCATCAAAGAACAGATGGACATAGGAGATGCTGAGTACGCATTTGAAAACACGACATCCGTGATTTTGGTGGTGGGTGTAAATGGTGTGGGAAAGACAACCACCATTGGAAAACTTGCGTCTAAGTTTAAATCACAGGGAAAGAAAGTTGTGCTTGCTGCTGCAGATACATTCCGCGCTGCTGCCGGCGATCAGTTAAAAGAGTGGGCAAACCGTGCCGGTGTGGAAATTATCGGTGGCCAGGAAGGCTCAGACCCGGCAGCCGTTGTATTTGATGCCTTGCAGTCTGCAAAGGCAAAGAAAGCAGATATTCTTTTGATTGATACCGCAGGTCGACTGCATAACAAGAAGAATCTGATGGATGAACTTGGAAAGATTAATCGTATTGTTGGGAAGGAATATCCGGATGCCTATCGAGAGACCCTTGTGGTTGTGGATGCAACAACCGGTCAGAATGCACTGGTACAGGCGAGGGAGTTTTCGGAAGTTACCGATTTGTCAGGAATTGTCCTTACCAAAATGGATGGCTCTGCAAAGGGCGGAATAGCTGTTGCGATTCAATCCGAGCTTCACATTCCGGTGAAATACATTGGTGTTGGTGAAACTGTGGATGATTTGGAAAAGTTTAATGCTTCCGAATTTGTGGAAGCTTTATTCTATGGCGGAAATTAATTCCGCATATGGATTCGCGTATCCATAAAAACGTGAAGGAAAGAAGGAAAAAAGATGTTAGAGAAAAAAGATTTTGATGAGGCTTGTTCGGTTGTAGATAAGGTACGTTTGGAAACAAAGCTTATTTACAGTGATTTTTTGAGCCAAAAGACCGGTGCAAATGTATATTTAAAACCGGAAAACATGCAGTTTACCGGTGCCTATAAGCTTCGTGGAGCTTATTATAAGATTTCCACGTTGTCCGATGAAGAAAGAGCACGAGGCTTGATCACTGCTTCCGCAGGAAACCATGCACAGGGCGTGGCATATGCGGCACAGAAATATGGTGTAAAGGCAACCATTGTTATGCCGACCAATACACCACTGATTAAGATTAATCGTACCAAAAGCTACGGTGCCGAAGTGGTTTTGGTGGGGGATGTCTATGATGAAGCCTGTGAATATGCTCTAAAACTGGCAGAGGAAAAGGGCCTTACCTTTATCCATCCCTTTGATGACTTGGCGGTAGCTACCGGTCAGGGAACCGTTGGTATGGAGATTATCAAAGAATTGCCTTTGGTGGACTATATTCTAGTTCCTGTTGGCGGTGGCGGTCTTGCCTGTGGTGTATCTACCCTGGCAAAACTCATTAATCCTAAAATTAAAGTAATTGGTGTGGAACCCACCGGTGCAGCTTGTTTAAAGGCATCTTTGGAAAAGGGGGAAGTGGTGACCCTTCCTTCTGCAAACACTATTGCAGACGGTACTGCGGTAAAAACCCCGGGAAAGAATATTTTCCCGTATTTACAGAAAAATCTGGATGACATCGTTACCGTAGATGATGATGAGTTGATCGGAGCCTTCCTTGATATGGTAGAAAACCATAAGATGATTGTGGAAAATTCCGGTCTTCTTACCTTTGCGGCAGCACAAAAATTAGACGCAAAGGATAAAAATGTTGTATGTATTTTATCCGGCGGAAACATGGATGTGATTACCATGTCATCAGTGGTGCAGCAGGGACTTATTTTTAGAGACCGTATTTTTACCGTTTCTGTTTTATTGCCGGATAAGCCGGGACAGCTTGCAGCAGTTTCTCAGACCATTGCGGATGTTCAGGGAAATGTAATTAAGCTGGAACATAACCAGTTTGTTTCTACCAATCGTAATGTGGAGGTGGAACTTCGTATTACATTGGAGGCATTTGGAAAAGAACATAAAGAACAGATTTTAGAGGCATTAGACAAAGGCGGTTATAAACCGAAGATTGTACGAACCAGTTTATAAAAGAGGTATCTTTTGAAAAAAGCGGATATGGTACTTGTGGCAGTTATTTTAACGATAGCTGCCATAAGTTTATTTATGGGAAAAGCATTAAATGAAGATGGAAATTCAGTGGTTGTATCGGTAGACTCTACGCGGGTGGCAGAATATTCCTTGAAAGACGAGGGTACCTACGAATTAATCGGATATGACGGCGGATACAATACCCTAATCATTGAGGACGGTGTGGCGTATCTTTTAGAGGCGGATTGCCCGGATAAACTGTGTGTAAAACAGGGGAAGATATCTAAGGTAGGAGAGACGATTGTTTGTCTTCCGCATAGAATCGTAATCGAGGTAGTTGGAGAAGGAGAAGGGGAAGTTGATGCAGTCAGCAAATAAGGATATAAAAAAGAAGATTGCGTTTTACGGACTCCTTATAGCCTTGGCCTTTGTTCTAAGCTATATCGAAAGCCTGATTCCGGTGTTTGTGGCAATTCCCGGAGCAAAGCTTGGACTAACCAATTTGGTGGTTTTGGTTGCTTTGGAACGCTTCGGAAAGCGGGATGCCTTTATCATTAACATGATTCGTATTCTTCTTGTGGGATTTACCTTTGGAAATACCTTTTCGCTGTTATACAGTTTTGCAGGAGGAATCCTAAGTTTTATTATCATGATTCTCCTAAAGAAAACGAAGAAGTTTTCTCTTGTGGGGATTTCTGTTTCCGGCGGAGTGGGACATAATATGGGTCAGATTATCGTGGCGGCATTTGTACTAGAAACCGGTGCGCTGATTTATTACCTTCCGTTTTTACTTGTTATAGGAACTGTTGCAGGAGTGATTATCGGAATCCTAAGCGCAGAGATTTTAAAGCGTCTCCCAAAGAACTAAGTATTTTTAAGCGTAGTGTTAAGGATGACATCCACGCCAAACACTGATATTGTCCTCGCTACTATTATTTAACGATTAGTATGTTATTACTTACTTTAGCATATATTGATGACCTTAATTCTTTGTAGATTGACATGTGATATACCACGGTATATTATTAGGTTATAAAGGAGGTAGTCTTTATGGGTACAAGTGCATTACACACGACCAAACCATTTATGTCCGGACGCAGTCAGGCGATTCGAATTCCAAAAGAATATCAGTTTGACGATACAGAAGTAATTATCAATAGAGTGGGAGATTCCCTTGTAATTACTCCAAAGTCTTCATTAAAAGACGCTTTTTATACCGGGCTATCTATGCTTTCAGATGATTTTTTGGAAGATGGTAGACCGGAGGAAGTGTCAAATTTTAGGGCGGAGTTGTAATTATGTATATGCTTGACACGAATATACTAATCTTTTGTTTGCGTCATCCTGATTCAAAATGTGCTTCGACACTTGCGGAACATATTGGACATGATGTTTGTATTTCTGTTGTGACATATGCAGAATTGGAATATGGGATTTTAAACAGCAAATATCCGGAGAGAAACAGAGAGGCTATTAATAAGATTTTAGCTGGAATTCCGATTATTGATTTTGATACGAAGGCAGCCGTACATTTTGGACAGCTTCTTGCGGAACTGAGACAAAAGAAAAAAGATAAGCAAAATCAAGATAGAGATAAGATGATTGCTGCACATGCCAGATCAAGAGGATATACACTTATTACTGATAACACAAAAGATTTTATAGACATAGATAATTTAAATCTCGATAACTGGCGAGAACCTGGGGATTTAAAATAGAAAGGTATATGGCATTGGTGTAAAAACATATTTGGGGTATTGGCGCAGTTGGGAGCGCGTTACATTCGCATTGTAAAGGCCACGGGTTCGACTCCCGTATACTCCATGAATAAAAGTAAGGCAGAGATTAAATTCTCTGCCTTTTCTTATTGCAATGATTTTAATGTATCGAAAAATGTGGGATAGGAGATGGAAACACATTCCGGATGGTCGAGGGTTGTTACGCCTTCGGCTACCAGCCCTGCAATGGTAAAGGCCATGGCGATGCGGTGATCCATATAGGTTTTGATTTCGGTACCGTAAAGTGCGGATGAACCCAGTCGGTTCTTTTGCCCGCGGATAATCATGCCGTCTTTAGTTGGAGTAATATCACAGCCCATGGCGGATAAGTTTTCTGTTACGGTTCGGATGCGGTCGGACTCTTTTACTTTTAGTTCCGCTGCATCTTTGATGATGGTTTCTCCGTCTGCACAGGCAGCCATAACAGCGATAATCGGGATTTCATCGATTAAGGTTGGAATCAAATTCCCTTCGATAGTGCATCCGCTTAAATCAGATGATGAGACAAACAGGTCACATACTTTTTCACCGGAAACGGTTCGCACATTCTCATACGTCATATTTGCCCCCATCATATCGCATACCTCCAAAATGCCTGCACGGGTTGGATTTATATTAACATTTCGAATCATAATTTCACTGTTCGGAACCAAAAGACCGGCTGCAATATAGTATGCGGCAGAAGAAATATCCCCCGGTACAATAATTTTTTGACCGTTAAGTTCATTTCCGGGAATAATGGTGGAAGTTTTTCCGGCGCAGGTAATATCGGCTCCGAAAGCGGAGAGCATCAGTTCTGTATGGTTTCTTGATACTGCGGGTTCGGTTACGGAGGTAATGCCTTTTGCATAAAGACCTGCTAACAAAATGGCAGACTTAACCTGAGCGGAGGCAACCGGAGATTCATAAGCAATGCCGCGTAGTCCGTTTGCTGCCGGACGAATGAGAAGAGGGACACAGTCGTTTCCTTTTTCGGAAGAAAGATCGGCACCCATTTGGGAGAGCGGTGTTATAATGCGCTTCATGGGACGGGACTGCAAAGAGTCGTCACCGATTAATTTGCTTTTAAAGGTTTGTCCGGATAGGATTCCGCTAATGAGTCTGGTGGTTGTACCGCTGTTTCCACAGTTTAATGCGAAGGACGGTGCGCAAAGTCCGTGTAGCCCTTTGCCGTATACTTTGATACGGGTGTCTTTCTTTTCAATTTCAATTCCCAGGGCGCGGAAGCAGTCAATGGTAGAATTGCAGTCCTCACCATCCAAGAAACCATCAATTTCTGTAATGCCCTTTGCAAGAGCACCAAACATAATGCTTCTGTGAGAGATGGATTTGTCTCCGGGAACAGTGATTTCACCTTTTAATCTTTCGACTTTCTTTATTTCCATATCATTTTCCTCTTATTCAATCAGGAATTTAAGATGTTAGTTTCGTATATGAATGTGATAATCGTTTTCTCTTAAGAGTGCAATGGTAGCATCCAAATCCTGCCGGGTTTTTAATTCGATATGCAGGGCACCTTCTTCGAATTCACGGTTATTTACGATGCCGATATTTTGCATACTGATGGAATGTTTTGCAAGCAATACAGCAACTTGTGCGATTACACCGGTTTCGTCGGGAATGTCCACAAAGCATTCGAAGGTTTGTGGTAATAAAGAAGCTTTTCGAACCGGAAGCGAATCGCGAAAGTCCTTTGCGGAAGAAAACTTATCCAGAAGTTTATGAAACTCGTTTTGCTCCAATATCTTTTCAAAAGAGTTTAATTCATCTTTATATAGTCCAATCAATTTTTTGATTTCATCTTTGTTTTCAATACATATATTCTGCCACATCACAGGGGAAGAGGATGAAATACGGGTGATATCTTTAAATCCACCTGCAGCTATGGTTTTTAAAATATTGTTTTCATCATTGTCTTTTACAAGATTTACCAGTGACGCACTGATGACGTGGGGCAGATGTGAAATGGCTGCGGTGGCAAAGTCATGCTCGGTTGGCGTTAAAACCAATGGAAGGGCCCCAAGGGATGCAATCATATTTTGAAAATCATTTAACAAAGAAGCATCTGTAGATTCGTTTTTTGTAAGAATGTAATATGCATTTTCTAAAAGTGCAGCATCTGAATAGGAAAATCCGATTTTTTCGGAACCGGTCATGGGATGACCGCCGATAAATTGAGAATCCAGTCCGAGTGCCGCAATTTTTTTATGGATATCGCCCTTAACGCTGCCCACATCCGTAAGAATGGTAGTCTCACGTAAGAAAGGCTTTAATTCCTCAAGGTAGGAAAGATTTACCTTTACGGGAGAGCATAAGAAAATCACATCCAAGGCACCAAAATCAGACAAGGGCAAAAAGTCCTTGTTGTCAATGACGCCGGATGTATATGCATTTTTTATAGTTTCAATATGGGATGTATGTGCGAAAATCTTTGTGTTCGGATAGGTTTCGCGAATGGCTTTTGCGATAGAACCCCCAATTAATCCTAAGCCGATAAATCCAATGTTGTTAAATTCCAATCTTTTTTCCTCCAAATCTTTCCTTATTTTATCGTATTTCCACTGTTTTTAAAAGAATAAGAGAAGCAAAAATAAATTTAGATAAAAATAGATATTTTTCGTTGTTTTCTGAAAGTTAATTGAGTAAAATTAAATTAACAGAATTAATATAGGCTTATGTGTTGGGGGTTATTAGGACACAAAGCCTAGGAAACGGGGGTTTTAGCATGAAGGTTTTTACTACTGACAAGATTCGTAACATTGTGTTATTGGGGCATTCGGGCTCCGGCAAAACGTCCTTGGTTGAATCCATGGCGTACTTGTCGGGGCTCGTTGAACGTCCGGGTTCCGTGGAAAGCGGAAACACCATCAGTGATTATGATGCAGGTGAAATTAAGCGAAAGCTGTCTATTCAAACATCTGTTGTTCCCATTCTCTGGGAAGATACCAAGTTAAACATTTTGGATACCCCCGGTTCCATTGATTTTATGGGGGAGGTTGAAGAAGCATTGACCGCAGCTGATGCGGCCATTATTGTAATCTCCGGAAAAGACGGAGTTTCTTTCGGCACCAGAAAAGCATGGGAGAAGTGTGAGAAATATAATCTCCCACGCATGATTTTTGTTACGGGAATGGATATTGATGATGCTTCTTATCGTGAAATAGTGGAAGAGTTGCAGGGATTGTACGGGAAAAAGATTGCACCCTTCCATTTGCCGATTCGTGAAAACGGGGAGTTTGTAGGATATGTCAACGTAATTCAGCAAAGAGCAAAGCGTTTTAAACCGGATGGCGGTATTGAGAAAATGGAAGTACCGGATTACTCTATGGATTATTTAAGCCGGTATCGTGAAGCCTTGATGGAATCTGTTGCGGAGACTTCTGAAGAATTCATGGATCGCTATTTTGGAGGAGAGGAATTCTCCGATGATGAGATTCGTCAGGCTCTTCGTGTGAATGTTTCCGACGGAAGTATCGTGCCGGTTATGATGGGCTCGAATACGTTAAATCGCGGAATGTATACTTTGATGGTGGATATGGTAAAGTATTTGCCGTCTCCGGATAAGCGGGAATGCGCCGGAATCAATGCAACTACCAACAATGTGTTTGAGGCAAATTATGATTTCTCCAAACCAAAGTCTGCCTATATTTTTAAAACCATCGTGGACCCCTTTGTTGGAAAGTATTCTTTGATAAAAGTAAATTCCGGGGTTATTAAAACAGATGATGTATTGTGGAATCACCACCGTGACGTCGAAGAAAAAATCGGTAAGCTTTATGTGATTCGCGGTGCCAAAACGGAGGAAGTCAAAGAACTTCATGCCGGAGATATCGGAGCCTTAAGCAAACTGTCCAAGGCGCAGACTACAGACTCTTTGTCTACAAAGGCGAATCCTATTTTATATATCAGAACCGGTATTCCGACGCCATATACCTGCATGCGTTACAAACCGATCAATAAAGGGGACGAGGAAAAAGCGGCTGCCGGTTTACAGAAGATTGCCCAGGAAGATTTAACCATAAAGGTAGTAAACGACGGAGAAAACCATCAAACCTTACTTTATGGTTTGTCCGATTCCCATTTGGAAGTGGTTGCGGAGAAATTAAAAGAAAAATACAAAGTGGAAATCGAGTTGAAGCGTCCGAGAGTTGCTTATAAAGAAACCATTAAGGGCAAGAGTGACGTGGAGTATAAGTACAAGAAACAGTCCGGTGGCCATGGTCAGTACGGACATGTAAAGATGACGTTTGAACCACTCGGTACCATGGACGTTCCATATGAGTTTTCACAAACCGTTGTCGGCGGTGCGGTACCGAAGAATTATTTCCCGGCAGTGGAAAAGGGATTGGAAGAAGGCTGCAAGGCCGGACCATTAGCGGCATATCCGGTTGTTGGAATTAAAGCGAACCTCTATGATGGTAGCGCCCATTCCGTTGACTCATCGGAAATGGCATTTAAAACCGCTGCCATTCAGGCATTAAAGAAGGGAATCCTTGAAGCAAATCCAATTTTATTGGAGCCGGTGTCCACATTAAAGGTTGTGATTCCGGATGATAAGACCGGAGACGTTATGGGAGACTTGAATAAGCGTCACAGTAAGGTGATGGGTATGAATCCTCTTGATGGCGGAAAGACGGAAATTGTTGCGGAGATTCCGGATGCACAGTTGTTTGGTTACGGAACAGCGCTTCGCTCGCTGACAGGTGGTGAAGGCGAGTTCTCTTATGAGTTTTTAAATTATCAGCAGGCACCCAGCGATGTTCAGGAAAAGGAGATGGAACATCGCAAGAATAAACTGACAGAAGAAATCTAGAAAAAACATGCAGAAAGGAACCTTGGTGCAATTATGAAAACATACGTAGGTATAACCATAGGACCAATCACAAATGCATTGCAATATGCAAAGGATCCGCAGTCCCTATGGTTTGCCTGCGCTATTTTTTCGGAAATTTCCCGGGAAATATGTGAGGCACTTACTGCACCGAACATTCCCTTTGAAAATGTTCAAATCTATACACCTTATTATTTCCATGGAATGAAGGTGGATGACGGTGTGGCAAAAACTCATGACCGTATTGTGTTTTCTGCGGAAAATGTTGAGACATCCGTTATTGAAAGAATCATTTCTTTGGTAAAGGATGATGTATGTGAGTTGTTTCCGGTAGATTATCAGACTGTAGAGTACAGGAAGTTCTTAAATTCTTATTTCCAAATTCATTATATTTGTCTGGAAGAAAATGAGAATCTCAACAAAAACTGTATGATGGAGATTTATCCCTATCTTCGTGATATGGAAAACTGTGACATTCCGGAGACGGAGACGGATCGGAATCCGTTTTATAATCTGTTTCTTATGAGGGAGGATGCGAGAAGCTTTCGCATTATGTCGTCTCCTTTGGCCCATACCGTAAAAAAAGGTGCGAATCAGTTTTTCAATGCCAGAGGCGAGTTTAAAAACGTTTTTGAAATTGCAAATCCAAAGGAACCGGACGGAAGAAAAAAGGTTCCTTATTATTGCTTAGTGCGTTGTAACGGCGATGATATTGACCATTTGCTTCGCGGGTATTCCGAAAACAAAAAGCTTACTTCGTTTTCTTCCGGATGCTTGGAACATTCCATTATTGCCTGCGAAATGATTCGACGTTTTGGAGGTCTCACTGTTTATGCCGGTGGAGATGAGTTTTTCTTCTTTGCACCCTTAATCGGTTGCGACGGAAGTACAATATTTGAACTTTGCCAGCGAATCGAGCAGAAGTTTTATTCCATTATGAAGGAGCATCTGCCCTGGTCCAACGCGCCAAGTTTGTCCTTTGGGGTATCCATTCAGCGCTGTACCCATGAAGTATATGAGGCCTTTACAAAAACCGGTGAACTTTTAAAACTGGCTAAAACTTTATCTTTGAAAAACAATATGGCAGTCCGGATTACCAATAAAGAACGTATGGAAAACATTATTTGTAATAATGATGATATCGATGCGTTTTTGGATATCTTTAAAGAAGGATATGATATTACGGAAGGAATGGTGCGTGGGGAGCAGAAGCGTGCGCAGATGCAGGAAGCTCTTGATATTATAACGGAGTTTCAGGACGTTATTCTTTCCGTGGCGGAAATGGCTAAGAACGGAAACTTATCACCGGAGGAGTATCTTCGCAGCGTTTCGAAGATTTTTGATGGCAAAACCATGGAACGAAATCCCATGTTTTTAAAGAATCTATTGCTTTTGTTCTATCGGAGGCTGATTCGAAAGGAGCGTCAGATTTGGACTCTTCGTAAATCGGAAGATGAATTTGATGTGAAAAAGACCTATGCCTACGATTATGAAGAACAGAGTATCTTTGTGTTTGAAGAAATCCTGAAAATGAAGGAAAATCTTTTAGAGCTGGAACAGGAGAGAACCCCCATCTTTTCTTGACAAATACGCCCCTTATGATAAAATTTTTAGGATTATTGATTTATCGTAAGGAGAGAAAAAAGATGGCTCAAACTTATAATCATCATACAGTTGAAAAGAAATGGCAGAAGTACTGGGAGGAAAACGAGACATTTAAAACCGATGTCTGGGATTTTTCCAAACCGAAGTACTATGCTCTAGATATGTTCCCTTATCCATCCGGCGTAGGCCTACATGCCGGACATCCTGAAGGTTATACTGCGACAGATATTATGTCACGTATGAAGCGCATGCAGGGATATAATGTTCTTCATCCGATGGGCTACGATTCCTTTGGTTTGCCTGCAGAGCAGTATGCCGTAACCACCGGAAATCATCCGGCAGGATTCACAGAGAAAAACATCGAAACATTTTCCAAACAGTTAAAAGAACTGGGATTTGACTACGATTGGTCAAAGATGCTGGCAACAAGCGATCCCAAGTTTTATAAATGGACCCAGTGGATTTTCAAAAAGCTCTATGAGGCAGGCTATGCAAAGCATATCGATATGCCGGTAAACTGGTGTGAAGAGCTGGGTACCGTTTTATCCAACGATGAAGTTATCGACGGAAAGAGCGAGCGAGGCGGATATCCGGTTGTGAAGAAGATGATGAAGCAGTGGGTTATCGACCAGCAGGCATTTGCGGAAGAACTTCTTGATGGCTTAAATGAAATCGATTGGCCGGAATCTACCAAAGAAATTCAGAGAAACTGGATTGGTAAGTCCACCGGTGTGGAAGTGGATTTTGAAATTGTGGGTGGAGGAAAGTTCTCTATCTTTACTACCTGTATCGAAACCATTTACGGTATTACCTTTATGGTACTTGCTCCGGACGGAGATATCGTAAAAGGCCTTATGGACCGTGTGGAGAATCCGGAAGAAGTACAGGCTTACATTGATGAAACATTAAAGAAAAACGATTTGGATCGTACGGATTTAAATAAGACAAAATCCGGTTGCCCATTAAAAGGTATCTATGCAATCAACCCGGTGAACGGAAAAGAAGTACCGCTGTTTATCGGTGATTTCGTACTTGCAAGCTACGGAACCGGAGCGGTTATGGCTGTTCCGACCCACGATCAGAGAGACTTTGAGTATGCAGAAGTACATCATTTGCCACTGATTCAGGTTATCAATAATAAAGAAGGCAACGTGGATGTAAGTGCACATGCTTTTGAAAAACAGGATTATCTCGGTAAGGGATGCATCCTTATGAACTCTGAAGAGTTTGACGGCATGACTGTAGAAGATGCAAAGAAAGCAATTACCAAAAAACTTGTGAATATGGGTGTTGCCAGAGAAAAGGTAAACTATCACTTCCGTGAGTGGATTTTTGCAAGACAGCGCTACTGGGGTGAACCGGTACCTTGTGTTTATAAAGAAGATGGTGAAATCGCATTCTTAGACGATAGTGAGCTTCCTGTTGTACTTCCGGAATTGGAAGACTACAAGGGCAAAAACGGTCAGGCACCTCTTGAGAATGCAGAAGAGTGGAAACATTATGATAAAAACGGCTTAAAGGGTGTTCGTGAGACATCCACCATGCCGGGCTCTGCAGGCTCTTCCTGGTACTATCTTCGTTATATCGATCCGGACAACAATGATGAATTTGCAAATCAGGAATTGTTAAAGCACTGGATGCCGGTGGATTTGTATGTAGGTGGTCCGGAGCATGCGGTGGGACATTTGATCTATTCCCGTATCTGGAATAGATTTTTATACAACAACGGACTTTCTCCTGTAAAAGAGCCGTTTCAAAAGTTGGTTCATCAGGGTATGATTCTGGGTGAAAACGGAATCAAGATGGGAAAACGTTTCCCTGAATTTGTTGTTAATCCAAGTGATATTGTTCGCGATTACGGTGCAGATACCCTTCGTTTGTATGAGATGTTCATGGGACCTTTGGAAGTTTCCAAGCCATGGAATTCCAACAACGTAGTGGGAGCGAAGAAGTTCCTTAATCGTGTATATACTTTCTTCTCAGAAACTTCTAATATCACAGATGAAAACAACGGAAATCTCGAGAAGATTTATCATCAGACCGTAAAGAAAGTTACAAATGATTTTGAAGAATTGGCATTTAATACCGCCATTTCTCAGATGATGATTTTTGTAAATGCGGTTTACAAAGAAGGAAGCTGCCCGAGAGAGTATGCAGAAAACTTTATTAAGATGCTTTCCTGCATCTGCCCACATATGGGTGAAGAAATCTGGCAGATTTTAGGTCATGATAACACCATCGCATATGAGCCGTGGCCGACCTATGATGAAGCAAAATGTGTGGAGGATACCGTAGAAATCGCAGTTCAGATTAACGGTAAGGTGAAGGCAACCATCGCCATCGGAAAAGACGATCCGAAAGACGAGGTAATCGCAAAGGGTAAAGAAGCCGTTGCAGATAAGCTTGGGGGCGTAAATATCGTAAAAGAGATTTACGTTCCGGGACGTATTGTAAATATTGTAGTGAAATAATGACAAAAGGTGGTTTTATACCACCTTTCGTTTTGAAAGGAAAAAGATTATGGCAAAGATTCAAATGACAACACCCCTTGTGGAGATGGACGGAGATGAAATGACCCGCATCCTTTGGCAAATGATTAAGGATGAGCTCATTTTACCTTTTGTGGATTTAAAGAGTGAATACTATGACCTTGGGTTAGAACATCGAAACGAAACCGACGATCAGGTAACGATTGATTCTGCAAATGCCACCAAGAAATATGGGGTTGCCGTAAAGTGTGCAACGATTACTCCGAATGCTGCCCGTATGGAAGAGTACAAGTTGAAGGAGATGTGGAAGTCTCCTAACGGCACCATTCGTGCGATTTTGGATGGAACTGTTTTCCGTGCACCCATTATCGTAAAAGGAATCGAGCCATGTGTGAAAAACTGGAAGAAACCAATTACCATTGCCCGTCATGCATACGGGGATGTATACAAAGCATCTGAAATGGTGATTGACGGACCGGGCAAGGTGGAACTTGTATATACCAAAGAAGACGGAAGTGAAGTAAGAGAACTCATTCATAATTTTACCGGTGCCGGCGTCATCCAGGGACAGCACAACTTAAACAATTCCATTGAAAGCTTTGCCAGAAGCTGCTTTGAGTTTGCCCTTGCCACCAAACAGGATCTTTGGTTTGCAACAAAGGATACCATATCCAAAAAGTACGACCATACCTTCAAGGATATCTTTCAGGAAATCTTTGACAAAGAGTACAAGAGCAAATTTGATACCGCAGGCATCACTTATTTCTATACATTAATTGACGATGCGGTTGCTCGCGTTATGAAGTCTGAAGGTGGTTTTATCTGGGCATGCAAGAACTACGACGGAGATGTCATGAGTGATATGTTATCCTCAGCCTTTGGTTCCCTTGCCATGATGACCTCCGTGCTGGTTTCTCCGCAGGGCTACTATGAGTATGAAGCTGCACACGGAACGGTACAGCGTCATTATTACAAGCATCTTGCCGGAGAAGAAACATCTACAAACTCCGTAGCAACCATATTTGCTTGGACCGGAGCTCTTCGTAAACGTGGGGAACTGGACGGAAACACTGAACTAATGCGCTTTGCAGACAACCTCGAAAAGGCTTGTATCGAAACCATTGAGTCCGGAAAAATGACCAAAGATTTGGCGCTTATAACAAGTCTTGAAAACCCGACTGTACTTAATAGTAGAGATTTCATTCTCGCTATTCGTAAAACATTAGAGACATATAAATAACAACTTACTTGAGTATACTATTTTAAATTTCAATGTATACATAGACGGTTACAGCCGTAATCTCTCGCTAGAAAAATTACGAATTTAATTTTGAGAAAAAGGCACCGCGTCTTAAGTCGCATCCATGCTCCTGCGACGCTCTCGGCACCATCCGGGTGCCTCGTGCTTTTTCTTGCAAAATGAAATTCTATTTTTCAAGTTCGAGATTTAAGTCTTGTAACCGTCTATGTATACATTGAAATTTATAAAGTCTTCGCAATCACTTTAATAGACGTGTATAAGGTTTTGTTCTTTGAGGTGAGAGCTTAATGAAATAGAAATCTGTTTTGTACAAAATATTTGCACGAGGCGCCACGGAAGGCGCCGAGAGTGTCGCAACGAAACGGATTGAGATAAGACACGGTGCAAATATTTCAAAACAGATTTTGTAATTTCATTTAGCGAACACCTATGGAACAAAATCTTATGCGCGACTGTTAAAGTGATGGTGGTAGTCATATAAATTGTTATTTATTCAGGAGATTATATGGTTTTAACTTGTCAAAATATAAAGATGTCGTTTTTGGACGAAGTGCTGTTTGAGGACGTTTCTTTCCAGATTCGTGAGCATGAGCATGTTGCGCTTGTAGGTCCGAATGGATGTGGTAAATCTACACTGCTTAAAATTATTACATCGGAGCTTTCCCCGACGGAGGGCTCTGTTTTCTTTGGGAAAGACGTTTCCTATGGCTATTTGGCCCAGTATCAGGATGTGTCCTCCAAGGAATCTATTTACGAACATGTTCTTCATGCCAACCAAAAGGTTTTAGATTATGAAGCAAATCTTCTTCAAATGGAAAAGTCCTTAGAAAACCTTTCCGGCGCCGATTTGGATCAGACGTTAAATGATTACCATAAAAAGATGCATGCCTTTGATCTGATGGGAGGAAATACCTATCGAAGTGAAGTAGTGGGAGTGTTAAAAGGTCTTGGATTTACGGAAGAGGAATTTGATAAGAAACTCCATGAACTTTCCGGTGGACAAAAAACCAGAGTAAACTTGGCCAGACTTTTAGTACAAAAACCTGACTTTTTGATTTTGGATGAGCCTATTAACCACTTGGATTTGCAGTCCATTGAGTGGTTGGAAGGCTTCTTGCAAAACTATAAAGGCGCCATTCTCTTGGTGGCTCACGACAGGTTCTTTTTAGATCATATTGTGGATACGGTAATTGATTTGTCTTTTTGTACTGCAAAGTCTTACAAAGGAAATTACACCGCGTTTTCAAAACAAAAACGGGAGTTTTTGCTTACCCGTCAAAGAGAGTATGAAAACCAGCAACGTGAAATTGCGCATCAGCAGGCGGTTATTGATAAATTAAAAAGCTATAACAGAGAAAAGTCAATAAAGCGTGCGGAAAGCCGCGAGAAGAAGCTGGATAAGATGGAACTTGTGGAAAAAATCACAGAACCGAATACATCCATGAAAATCCATTTGGAACCGGATAGTGTAAGCGGTAAGGATGTTCTCTTTATGTCGCATTTAAAGAAGGCTTTTGGAGAACAGGTTCTGTTTGAGGATTTGTCCTTAGAGATTCATCGTGGGGAACATGTTGCATTAATCGGGGATAACGGTACCGGAAAAACCACGATTCTAAAGATTTTAAATGAGATTTATACCGCGGATGCCGGTGAAGTGAAGCTTGGTAGTGGTGTAACTATGTCCTACTACGATCAGGAACAGCAGGAGTTAAACGAGGAAAATACCTTGTTTGATGAATTGCAAAACGCGTATTCGGATTTAAACAATACCAAAATCCGTAATGTTCTTGCAGCGTTTTTGTTTACCAAAGATGATGCGTTTAAGAGAATCTCAGCCTTGTCCGGTGGGGAAAGAGGACGAATCTCTTTGGCAAAACTGATGCTTTCCGGAGCCAACTTTTTGGTTTTGGATGAGCCTACCAACCATTTGGATATGGACAGTAAGGACATTTTGGAAAATGCAATCAATTCTTACTCCGGTACGGTGCTGTATGTATCTCACGATCGTTATTTTATTAATCAAACGGCTACACGTATCTTGGAATTAAGGGATGGTAAGTTATATTCTTATCAGGGTAACTACGATTACTATTTATCCAAAAAGGATGAACCTGTTTATCAATCGGTTGTTAAGGAAACCGAAGAAAAAGCTTCTGACGTTTCTGAGACAAAACAGTCCTGGGAAGAACAAAAAAAACAGGAGGCTGCCAAGCGGAAACGCCAAAATGAGATTTCAAAAATTGAAAAAGAAATTGAAGTATTGGAAGAAAAAATTTCCGAAATCGATCAGCTGTATTATGAGCCGGAAATTGCGTCTAATTCCGCTAAATTAAACGAGCTTTCCAAGGAAAGAGATGAACTGGAAAATCGTTTGTCGGAGTGTATGGATATCTGGGAAAAACTAAGTTGTTAAATGTTTGACAAAGCACCTGAAACCATCTATACTTTTTCTAGTTAAGCAATTAAGGGGGCTTATATGGAACAAAATATTTCTCAGGCTGTGATTCGCAGAATGCCAAGATATTACAGATATTTGGGAGAACTATTGGACTCGGGAGTAGAAAGAATCTCCTCAGGAGAATTGTCAAAAATGATGCATGTGACTGCCTCCCAGATTAGGCAGGATTTAAACAATTTCGGCGGTTTTGGTCAGCAGGGTTATGGATATAATGTCCAGTTTTTGTATGATGAAATCGGCAAGATTTTAGGCTTGAACAAGATGCATAACATGATCTTAATCGGAACCGGAAATCTTGGTGCTGCAATTGCAAATTACGTAAACTTTGAAAAGTTTTCTTTTCGCATGATTGGTTTGTTTGATGTCAGTGAAAAGAAAATCGGGAATCGAATTAACGGACTTGAGATTTTATCCATGGATGATTTGGCAGGATTTGTCAGCGAGCATCATGTGGATATTGCGGCACTTACCATTCCAAAGGAAAATGCCAGCAGTGTTGCAAAAAAACTGGTAGAATTGGGAGTGGAATCTATTTGGAATTTTGCACATGTGGATTTGGATGTTCCGGAAAACGTGGTGGTCCAAAATGTGCATTTATCAGATTCTTTGATGCAACTTTCTTATAATATTACACAGAAATAGGGTGTTATAATGGATGAAAAACAGTTTGAAACTGCCTTGAAATCCGCCAGGATACCAATGCTTGTTTTGGATCAAAAGTGGCATCGGCTTTTTGCTATTAGCGGGAAGCCGGACAGCGTGAAGGATCTTGAAGTGGAATGCAAAGAGATTCTGGTTCGTCAAGGTCATCTGAATCAGGAACTGAAAAATTTAAAAAAGATTAAAAATGATTTGATGCAAGGTATCGTTGCCAATATGGATGGGGCAGACCAAAGCAAAGCTACACAGGAAAACGAAAAGAAACTTTCCGACAATAAGCGCCTTTTGGAGGATACCAACAAAAAAATCGAAGAAGACGAAGATGAGTTGATGGAAATTCCGAAACTTCTCAAAGAAAAAAACGATGAGCTGATGCTTTCTACCATGAGCTATTGTTATGCGAGACTTCGGACCAATGCCTCCGAGGCAAAGGAAATTACGGATTGGATTACAAATGTTCGAATCGAACTGAAAAAGAACATTATAAAAAAACAAAACCGAGAGATTAACAACAAAGAAATCTATTCTTATTTGCATGACATTTTCGGAAAAGATGTGATGCAGTTGTTTGATGTCAAATACGAAGAAGAGTTTTCTGTTCCCCTTCAGAAAAAAGAAGACGTTTCCGAAGGTGTAAGACGTAAAGAAGAAAAAGAAGCCAACAAGGATAGAAGTGAAAACTTCGATGTTAAAAAGAATGAAGAATAATATAAACCAGCGCGTATACGCAAAGATTGATTTGGATGCTTTGCTATCCAACGTAGAGCATATCAAAGGACGTTTAAAAGAACATACAAAAATAGTTGCAGTCATAAAAGCTGACGGATATGGTCACGGTTGTTTGCCTATTGCACTTACCCTTGAGAAAGTGCCTTATGTTTGGGGCTTTGCCATTGCCACTGCAGAGGAAGCTATGGAACTTCGCAAAGCAGGCATTCAAAAACCGATTCTTATTTTGGGCTATTCTTTTGAAGATTCCTATGAAGATCTTGTAAAAAACGACATTTGTCCCACGATTATTTCTATGGATATGGCACGCAAATATTCCGAGATGGGAGTGCGTTTAAATAAAAAGGTATATTGTCATATCAAGATTGATACCGGAATGAGCCGTATCGGCTATCAGGTAGATGAGTCTTCTGTGGAGGAAATAAAAGAAATTTCTCAGCTTCCGAATCTTGTTATGGATGGAATCTTCACCCATTTTGCACGAAGCGATGAAGAGGATAAAACATTTACCAAATTCCAGTTTGATGCATTTGAAAAAATGATTTCGGATTTGGAAAAGGCAGGAGTGACGTTTACAAATCACCATTGCGCAAACTCAGCCGCTATTTTGGAATACCCGGATGCCAGCCTCGATTTGGCCCGGGCAGGGATTATTCTCTACGGACTTTGGCCTTCTGATGAGGTGAAAAAAGATATTTCGCTTCAGCCGGTATTGTCGCTATACAGTCATGTGGTTTATGTAAAAACCTTACCAAAGGGCAGAACCATCAGCTACGGCGGTACGATTACCTTAGAAAAAGAAACCCGTATTGCAACCATTCCGGTGGGATATGCGGATGGTTACTGCAGAGGATTGTCATCTAAAGGATATGTTTTGATTCGCGGGAAAAAAGCTCCGATTTTGGGAAGAGTTTGTATGGATCAGTTTATGGTGGATATATCCGATATTCCGGATGTGGCGGTCATGGATTTGGTTACCTTAATCGGAAAAGACGGGGATGAAGAAATCACGCTTGAGGATTTGGGCGATTTGTCCGGACGTTTTAATTACGAATTTGCTTGTGATTTGGGAATGCGCATTCCGAGATTGTATTATAAAAACAATGAGCTTGTGGATATCAAAGGCTATCAGTCGTTTGATCAGATGTAAGAAAGGGAAAAAGCGGATTTACAATGGACTATCTCCAACGTTTTTTTAAACGATTTCACTTCAAAAAAGGAAACGATGATGTTACCGAAGAGGATGTTATTGACCTGATTCAAGAGGGTCATGAGCAGGGTGTATTTAAATCTTCGGAAGCAACCATGATTCAAAAAATCTTTGAGTTTGACGAAAAAAAAGCCAGAGATATTATGGTAAATCGAAAAAATGTTGTGGCGATTGAAGCGAAGGATACGGTAAAAGACGCCATTGACTTCTTTATTAATAACCACTATTCCAGAATTCCGGTATATGAAAATGATATGGATCATATCATCGGAATCATTCATATGAAAGAGATTTTGAAAATTTCCTTCCGTACGGATCTTTACAAAAAAAGCATCAAGGATATTAAGGATTTGATGTATGAACCGGAGTTTGTCCCGGAAACCCACGGAATCCATACCTTGTTTACACAGATGCAGTTGTCAAAAAACCATTTGGTCATCGTTTTGGATGAGTACGGACAGATGTCCGGTATTGTTACCATGGAGGATATTTTGGAGGAAATCGTCGGAAATATTGAGGACGAGCATGATGTGGAAGAAGAAAAAATTGTTGAGGTTGTGGAAGAAGACTCTTATTTAATGCACGGATCCACGGAAATGGATGAAGTCATAGAAAAATTGGGCCTTGATATGGAGAATTGCGATTTTGAGACTCTAAACGGTTTTTTGACCGATCAAATCGGCGAGATTCCGGAGGAACATCATACATACGATATTTCTTACGAAGGTTATTTATTTCACGTTTTAGATGTGGAAAACCGTATTATTTTGGATGTAAAAGTAGAAAAAAAGTGACTTGTGGGACGGCTTTTAAACCGTCCCTTTTCTGTTGAATATGTGAGGCAGAAATGATAAACTATTAGAGATTACGAATAGAAGGAGTATTTCAGAATATGTCAGGACATTCAAAATTTGCGAACATCAAACATAAAAAAGAAAAAAACGATGCCGCAAAAGGAAAGATTTTTACAATTATCGGTAGAGAAATTGCCGTAGCAGTAAAAGAAGGCGGTCCGGATCCGGAAAACAATTCTCGTCTTCGGGATGTAATTGCCAAGGCAAAATCCAACAATATGCCGAATGACACCATTGAAAGAGGTATTAAAAAAGCAGCCGGAGACATGGGAAGCGTAAACTATGAGTCTGTTACCTATGAGGGATACGGACCCAGCGGAACCGCTATCATTGTTAAGGCATTAACTGATAACAAGAACCGGACCGCAGCAAATGTAAGAAACTGCTTTACCAAGGGTCACGGAAGCATCGGAACTCAGGGATGTGTATCTTATATGTTCGATGAAAGAGGTCAGATTATCGTTGCAAAAGAAGACTGCGATATGGATGCGGATGATTTGATGATGCTTGCTCTTGATGCAGGTGCGGAAGATTTCAACGAGGAAGAAGACTCTTTTGAAATCTTAACTGCTCCGAATGATTTTTCTGCTGTGCGTGAAGCTTTGGAAAAAGACGGAATTGTAATGGCAGATGCCGAGGTGACTATGATTCCTCAGAATTACGTTACTTTGGATTCGGAAGAAGACATTACCATGATTAATCGTATCCTGGATCTTTTGGATGAGGATGACGATGTTCAGGAAGTATTCCATAACTGGGATGAATAATTGCAATTAGGGAGAAGGTTTTAGTATGAGGAAGATTTTATTTGCGGCAAGTGAGTGTGTACCTTTTGTAAAAACGGGAGGACTCGCTGACGTAGTGGGAGCATTGCCGAAAGAATTCTTCAAAGAGGATTGGGATATCCGTGTTGTTATGCCGAATTATACCTGCATACCGCCGGAGTTTCGCGATAATTTTAAATATCTGACCAGTTTTAACCTCGGGATGGGACCTTATATCGGAGAAAAGTATTGCGGCGTTATGACCTACGAATACCAGGGGGTTACCTATTATTTTATCGACAACCTTGAGTATTTCGAATGCTTTTATCCTTATGGGGATGCCAGATATGACATGGAAAAGTTTACTTTTTTTGACAAAGCAGTGCTTTCCATGTTGCCACTTATAGATTTTCGTCCGGATTTGATTCATTGCCATGACTGGCAGACCGGTCTGATTCCGGTGTATTTAAAAACAGAGTTTCAGGCAAACCCGTTTTTCTGGAATATTAAAAGTATTATGACCATTCATAACCTGAAGTTCCAGGGAGTTTGGGATGTAAAGACCTTGCAGGGTCTTTCCGGATTGCCCCAGTCCTTGTTTACTCCGGACAAACTGGAGTGCAACAAAACAGGTAATATGTTAAAGGGTGGTCTGGTTTATGCGGACTATATCACTACCGTAAGCCCGACTTATACCGATGAGATTCAGACACCATATTACGGCGAGGGATTGGATGGACTACTGGGATCCCGTCATTTTGATATGCAGGGTATTATTAACGGAATTGATTACGATTCCTATAATCCTGCTACGGACTCCAGACTTTACAAGAATTATGACGTGTCCAACTTCAGAAAGTTCAAAAAGGTGAATAAAGAACGCCTTCAGGAAGATTTGGATTTGACCATTGATTCCAAAAAATACATGATTGGTTTGGTGTCCAGACTGACAGACCAGAAAGGCTTGGACTTAATCAATTATTGTATGGACGGAATTGTAGATGAGTTTACTCAGCTCGTTGTTATCGGAACCGGAGAAAGCCGTTACGAGAATATGTTCCGTCATTATGCATGGAAATATCCGGACAGAGTTTCTGCCAATATTTGCTATTCCGAAGATTTGGCTCGTAAGTTATATGCTGCTGCAGATGCATTCTTGATGCCGTCAAGATTTGAGCCTTGCGGATTGACACAGCTTATTTCCTTCCGCTATGGAACCGTTCCGATTGTTCGCGAAACAGGAGGACTTAAAGACACGGTTGAAGCGTACAATGAGTACGAAAAGACAGGAGACGGATTCTCCTTTATGAACTATAACGGAGATGAACTGTTGAACACTGTAAATTATTCCAAGTGGGTTTTCTTCGAAAAAAAACAGCAGTGGAATAAGATGGTGGAACGCGGTATGAAGAAGGATTATTCTTGGTCTGCTTCCAAGTTCCAGTATGAAGGATTGTACAAGTATTTGATTGGCTTTTAAGACGATTTTTATGATTAAGGAGTTGTGTTTTGACACAGCTCCTTTTTTGTGGGAATTATTTTAAAAATAAATAGACAGATGTAGTGTAAAACCAATAAGTTATCTACAAGATTTTGTGTTTTAATAATGACATTTTTCCACGATTATGGTATGATTAGTCACGGTTAAGACTGACTTTTTATAGAAATAATGATAAGGATGAAGGATATAGATGGCATCCAGTAACGCAGGAAAAAAGAAAACAACTGCCAAGAAAAAAACTACAACAACCAAACGACAGAGCAATGCCGGCGGCAAACGTAAGTCTTCTACGCAAAAAAAGAGGGTTTCCGCTTCACAGATGCAAAACGTAAAAGTGAAGAATTCCCTTGTTTCAAATGAAGTGATTTTATGGTCTGCGCTGGCAGTTAGTATTTTGTTATTTTTGGGTGATTTAGGCTTTGGAGGATTTATCGGTGATAAGGTGGGCCGATTCTTCTTTGGCCTTTTTGGTGTACTTTCTTACGGGTTTCCGTTTTTACTTCTGTTCTCCGTGTTCTTTATGGTTTCCAACAAGGAAAACGGTATTGCGCTTATCAAAGTAATTGCAGCGGGTGTCCTATTTTTGTTTTTAATTACCCTTGTGGATTTGGCCTTCCGCGACGGTATGGTGGTTCTTCCAACCACTGCGTTTGTTTACGGATTTACTTATAAAAACGGGGGAGGCTTCTTTGGTGGAGGCTTTGCGTATTTGCTGGTCAAAGGCTTCGGTATTATCGGCGCCTATGTGATTGATGTAATCGTCATGATTATTTCCGTGGTTCTTATAACCGAGACATCTATTTTCAGAGCGGTAAAGAATCGAAGCAGACACGAGAGAGTCCGTGCTGAGATGCGGCGCAAAGAAAGAAACAACCACAAGAGTCGCCGGGAAGAGATTCAAAGAGAAAAGAAGGAAGAAAAAGAACGTCTTCGTCAAAGAGCCTTGGAATCTGAAAAGAAATCCAGAGTGGAGCTTATCAATCCGGGAGTGACCTTTGATACAAAGCTTGAAAATACCGATATGAAAGATACGGAAGATGTGACGGAACTAAACATCAATATCTACAATCCGGCTGCGGAAGTGGAGGATATCAATCGTGTTTCCCTTACAGCCGGAATGGCTTCAAAGACAGAGATTTCTGCGAATACAAAAGACAAAAAAGAAGCTTCTTTTGCAAGCAATGTAACGCCTACAGTTGAGGAGATGGCAGAAAAAGAAGAACTTATAGTACAAGAGGAGCCTGTATCTACACCGGTATCCAGACCGAGAGATACGGCAGCATCTCGGGAAGAAACAGCCAAGGAAACAGAAAAGATTGAGCAGGAAGTACTCAAAAGTAAAGCTTCTTCCAAGAAGAAATATCGTTTCCCAACGATTGATTTATTGACAAAGAACGCACCAACCGGTGCAGGAGACTCCAGTGCCAAAATTAAGGAAACTGCGGAAAATCTTGAAAAAACATTGGATGTGTTCGGCGTTCCCGGAAAGGTTACCGATGTAAGCGTCGGACCTTCCGTTACCAGATTTGAGTTTAAGCCGGAACTTGGTGTAAAGGTCTCCAAAATTACCAACCTGGCTGACGATATTAAATTGAATCTTGCGGCTAAGGATATTCGTATTGAAGCACCGATTCCGGGCAAGCAGGCAGTGGGAATTGAGATTCCAAACGAGAATGCGGTTATGGTTGGCCTTCGAGAATTAATTGAAGCCAAGGAGTTTAAAAAATCCGCTTCCAAGATTGCTTTTGCTGCAGGTCGTGATATCGGAGGAAATGTGATTATTTCCGATATTGCAAAGATGCCGCATTTATTGATTGCGGGATCTACCGGTTCCGGTAAATCCGTATGTATTAATACCATTATTATGAGTATTCTTTATCGTGCGACGCCGGAAGAAGTAAAACTTATTATGATTGACCCGAAGGTGGTAGAGCTTTCCGTATATAACGGCATACCACACCTTTTGATTCCGGTGGTTACGGATCCGAAAAAGGCTGCAGGCGCACTGCAGTGGGCTGTAAAGGAAATGACGGATCGTTATCAGCGCTTTGCTGACGCAGGCGTTCGTGATATGAAGGGCTACAATGCAAAAGTGGATGCCAACGGAATACCGGCAAAAGAACTCCCTGACGGAAGTACACAGGCACCGCAGAAGATGGCACAGATTATTGTTATTGTAGACGAGTTGGCAGACCTTATGATGGTTTCATCCAAGGAAGTGGAAGAAGCGATTTGCCGATTGGCACAATTGGCGCGAGCAGCAGGTATCCATTTGATTGTGGCAACACAGCGTCCATCTGTAAACGTTATTACAGGTTTGATTAAAGCCAACATGCCGTCGCGAATTGCATTTGCAGTTACCAGTGGTGTAGACAGCCGTACCATTTTAGACCAAAACGGTGCGGAAAAGCTTCTCGGAAAGGGCGATATGCTTTATTTCCCACAGGGATTTACAAAGCCTCTGCGTGTACAGGGTACCTTTGTATCCGACGAAGAAGTGGCCTCAGTTGTTAAATTTATCAGAGAACAGAATGAAACTCCGGAAGAAGATGCAAAAGCACAGGAAGATATCTTAAGCCATGTAGAGTCCTTCAGTTCCGGAAGTGATAGTTCATCCTTTGATGCTTCATCCGGTGGCGATGATGAGAGAGATTCTTATTTCGCCGATGCCGGTAGACTTATCATAGAAAAAGAAAAAGGATCCATCGGTATGTTACAGCGAAACTTTAAAATCGGTTTCAATCGTGCCGCAAGAATTATGGATCAGTTAGAGGATGCTGGTGTTGTCGGACCGGAAGAAGGAACCAAGCCAAGGAAGGTATTGGTTACTTTGGATGAGTTCAACGGCATGGTTTCATAAATGCTATAAATTTAAGAAAGAGGAGAAAAAGTACAGTATGAAAAGCGACATTCAGATTGCTCAGGAAGCAAAAATGCTGCCAATTGCGGAGGTGGCAAAAAGTTTAGACATCGAGATGGATGATTTGGAGCTATACGGAAAGTATAAAGCAAAGTTATCCGAAGATTTGCTTTCTAAAACAAAGAACAACCCGGATGGTAAATTGGTGTTGGTAACCGCCATCAATCCAACCCCTGCAGGGGAAGGAAAAACAACCACATCCGTTGGTTTGGGACAGGCCTTTGGTAAATTAAACAAAAAGGCAGTTCTTGCTCTTCGTGAGCCGTCTTTAGGTCCGTGTTTCGGTATTAAAGGTGGAGCCGCAGGCGGTGGCTATGCACAGGTAGTTCCCATGGAGGATTTGAATCTTCATTTTACCGGAGATTTTCATGCAATTACATCTGCCAATAACCTTTTGGCAGCCCTTTTGGATAATCATATTCAGCAGGGTAACGAACTTGGTATCGACCCGAGACAGATTGTTTGGAAACGTTGTGAAGACATGAACGATCGCGTGCTTCGTAATGTGGTTGTTGGTTTAGGCGCCAAAGGGGACGGTGTGGTTCGTGAGGACCATTTTGTGATTACCGTAGCCTCCGAGATTATGGCAATCTTTTGCCTGGCAACCGATTATGACGATTTACGTGAGCGCCTGGGTCGTATCATTGTGGCATACAACTATAAAGGAGAACCGGTTACTGCCAAGGATTTACAGGCAGTAGGTTCTATGCTTGCTCTTTTAAAAGATGCATTTGCTCCAAACCTGATTCAGACACTGGAGCATACACCGGCAATTATTCACGGTGGTCCATTTGCCAATATTGCACATGGATGTAACTCCGTTCGTGCTACAAAAGCAGCCTTAAAGCTTGCGGATATCGTAGTTACTGAGGCCGGATTCGGTGCGGACTTGGGTGCTGAAAAATTCTTTGATATTAAGTGTCGTATGGCAGGCCTTCGTCCGGATGCGGTTGTTTTGGTGGCTACCATTCGTGCTTTAAAATATAACGGTGGGGTAAAGAAAGAAAACCTTTCCGAAGAAAACTTAGATGCACTTAAAAAAGGTGTTGTAAACTTAGAAAAGCATATCGAAAATTTACAGAAATACAATGTACCGATTGTTGTAACTTTAAATTCCTTTGTTACGGATTCCGAAGCGGAAACAGAGTTTGTCCGTTCTTTCTGTGAAGAAAGAGGATGTGAATTTGCACTTTCCGAAGTATGGGAAAAAGGTGGCGAAGGCGGAATCGAACTTGCAAACAAAGTCCTTGAGGTCTTGGAAAACAAGAAATCCGACTTTAAAGTATTATATCCGGATGAGATGTCCTTAAAAGACAAAATCGAAACCATTGCCAGAGAAATCTACGGTGCCGATGGTGTGGATTACGCGCCGGCAGCACTTAAGAGTCTGGAAAAGCTGGAAGAACTTGGTATGGGAAAATGCCCGGTTTGTATGGCAAAAACGCAGTATTCTTTATCCGATGATCCAAAGAAACTGGGACGACCTTCCGGATATCGTATTTCCGTTCGCGAAGTATATCCTTCCGCAGGTGCCGGATTTGCAGTTGCTGTTTTGGGAAGTATTATGACAATGCCGGGTCTTCCGAAAGAACCGGCAGCATATAAAATCGATGTGGATTCTGATGGAAATATCACCGGATTGTTCTAGTATTGATAGTGTCAAATGATCTATGAAAAAACTGGGTATAAAAAATAGGCTCAGATGAACCTTGAAAATTGCAGATATATAGGTTGAGGTAGCCGGACGCCACCCTTGACAGCACAAAAAATAACTGCTGACGGTAAATCACCGACGGCGAAGAACTCAAGAACAATCAGATTTTCTCCGTCGATTACAGCAGTGTAGCAGTTATTTTTTGTGCCATCAAGGGCAATGCCGCTAACGCGGTGGCTAGGTTGATACCTCGGGCTCAGAATCTAAAAACAATCAGCTGGCTTCCTGAAGCTCCAGTATCTTTTTCTGGCCGAAGTATATCATTGTTTGCCATTTGGCTGGCATGTTTTCAGCTTTTGAGAGTATGTCATCTACAACTGGAGGCTTGAAGCCATTGTGTTTGTGTGGTCTCAGAAAGTTGTAATACGCAACCCAGAGAGTCAGATCATAGTTGGCACCATCGTAATTATCGAATCCATTGGTGATGCGATATGAGGCTTTGTAAGTACGGTTAAGGCGTTCTATCATCTGCTTAAATGGACGATATTCCTTGGATACTTCGTCATTGTTTTGGAGACCGATTACCTGGGTGATTTCAAACTTGAACTTTTCTCCAAAATGGCGGAAGAACTGCTGTGCAGCTAAAGGATATGCGCTGTAACCATCAGCTATGAACTTAAAGTTTTTGGGGAGTTCAGTGATACCTTTGAAGGCCATTCGCATGGCAAGAATGCAGGGCCCGACACCACGATTGTCAGATATCTGATAACCAATGATGGCTCTGGTGGCAGCATTGAGTATAAGCCAAACATAACCTTTGATTCCGCGGACTTTGATATATGTTTCGTCAGCAGCAAATGCAGAACCCTTTTCGTAGGGATAGTTATCTACAAAAGGTTTAACACAGATGGCTGCTGTTTTGCAGTAGTTGGCGATCTGCTGATGGGATATAGATATGCCATATAGATCAGATAATGCCTGCCTTGTTTTACGAAGAGATAATCCAAGATTGACGTGGAATGTAAGGCAAAGAGACATGATATATGCGTTGTGCTTATTAAACTTAAGCGATGATGCATTCTTCGGAAGAGAATTTAAGTCCATCTTAAAGAAATCTATCGTGAATTCGCGGTAGATGTAGTGAAGCTTATATTTATTTTTCCCATAGTCTTCATCAAGGTCTTCTTTATCAACTTTCTTTAGATTGCGGAGATAGTAAGGACACTTGGGATTAACGCACTTATGGATGACGAAATGCTTACGGTCTTTCTGGCGGACAAGAGTGTGCTGACAGTGCGGACACTTTAGAGACATCTGATTATCAAAGCGGTTGTCACCAGGAGTGAATGCAGTCTGGCAGATCTTACACAGTATCTGGCCGGCCTTGCCATTGTTTTTGTAGAGATAAGGCTGAGGTGCATGACATGAAGGGCATGTGCAATCCTCCGGAATGTCACACTCAGAACGTCTCTTGATAGGCTTAACAGGTTTACCATAGCGCTGGGTATAGTAGTTGTTGAGATCTTTCCAATCCCAGTCATGATGGTAATAGACAATCTTAGGCAGTTCATCAACTTTGAACTTTTGATATTTTGGTGAATGGGAGTCATCGAAAGCCCATTGCTTAAGCGGTATATATCTGCAGATGAAATTTATCAGCCAGCAGTTTTGTTGATAGAGTTGTTGAATGATTTGAAGTAAATAAAGTATAATGTTCACGAGCATTGTCTCCTTGGTTTATGAAGGTTTGGTCGCTGACATTATACCAAAAAGGGAGGTCAATGCTCATTTTATTTTAACCTCCCGATAAATCAAGGTTTTAGAACTAAAAACGGGTAGTAAATTTGATACTACCCTAGTATTAGGGGAGAGTAATATATGATTTGTCCTTTTTGCGAGGCAAAAATTGAAGAGGGTAGTATAATTTGCAACGACTGTGGAAGACCCATTCAGGTAGTTCCGGATTATAATCCTTTGGAGGATGATTTCCTTCCGGAAATGCTTGCGAGCACAAAAAAACCGACGCCGATTTCAGATGCAAATGCCAGGAAAGAAAGCAATAAGTTTGAATATAAGATGATTGTAATTACAGCGATTGCGTTTGTTTTGGTTGCTGTTGTTTTATCCACGGTTACATATTACAGACATTCCTATGCCGGTTATTATAATGAGGCATTGTCCTATTATGAGCAAAATGATTATACAAATGCCATAGCTTTTTTGGAAAAGTCCATTGAGGAAAAAGCGAATTTCGATTCCTACATTGTTTTGGGAAAGTCCTATTACAAATTGGAAGAATACGAGAAGGCAGAAGATGCTTTTCTTAAAGCATATGATCTAAATAAGGACAGTGTGGAAGTCGTTACCCTTTTGGCTGTTTTATATGATAAAACCGAAAATTTCCCTAAGATTAAGGATTTGTCAAAACTGGATTTGAACGAGGAACAGTTGGAAGCATTAAAAAAATATGAGTCCTTTGCACCTACGTTTTCACTGGAAAGCGGAAAGTACGACAGCAATGTTGCGGTGGAACTTATAAGTCCGGAAGGTTATAGAATATACTATACCTTGGACGGAACTTCTCCGTCAGAGAAAAACGGTAAACTTTATGAAGAACCTATAAAGATTACAAATCAGGGAAAGACAACGCTTTCAGCAGTCTGTGTTAACGACGAGGGAAAGCTTTCCGGTGTGGCGTCTGAAACCTATGAGATTTCTTATGTGATGCCGATGACACCGGAGATTTCGCCCACAGGCGGGGTGGTTACGAAACCAACCTATCTTACGATTACCTGCGAAACAGAAGGCGTGTCTTTGTATTATACTTGGGACGATACCATGCCTACTGTTGATTCGGCAATGTATACGGAGCCGATTTTGGTTCCCGAAGGCAATAATATTTTATCGGTAATTGCAATCGATGAGCATGGAATGAACTCCGATGTTATAAAGAGTAATTATATTTATTATCCGTAATGAAAATCACTGTATTAACTGTTGGAAAAATTAAAGAAAAGTTTTATCGGGATGCCATAGATGAATATGCAAAGCGTCTTTCAAAATACGCATCTGTATCCATTGTGGAGGTATCGGATGAAAAAACAAAGGAAAATTTAAGCGATACGGAACTTTTGCAAATACTTCATACGGAAGGGAATAAGCTTCTTTCGAAGATCCCGGATAACGCATATGTGATTGCTCTCGATATTCTTGGAAAGAAATTGGATTCGGTCGGCTTTTCGAGATTTATGGAAGAACGCATGAATACCGGAGACAGTCATCTTGTATTTGTCATCGGTGGTTCTTTGGGACTTTCCGATGAGGTAAAAAAACGAGCAAACTATAAGATTTCCTTTTCGGATATGACCTTTCCGCATCAGTTGATGCGTGTGATTTTGTTGGAACAGGTTTACAGGGGATTTCGTATTATGCGAAATGAACCATATCACAAATAGGATGGTGAAATTATGAAATATCAAATGTATGACTTAATTGAAAAAAAGAAAAAAGGACAGGCGCTTACCAAGGATGAGATATCGTATTTGATTAACGGATATACCTGCGGAGATATTCCGGACTATCAGATGTCTGCATATCTTATGGCGGTTGTCTTTAACGGAATGACGGATGAAGAGACCTATGAGTTTACCATGGCAATGAAAAACTCAGGAGATGAACTGGATTTATCCTCTATTCCGGGTCTGAAAATTGATAAGCATTCTACCGGTGGTGTTGGCGATAAGACAACCCTTGTGCTGGGACCACTCATCGCTTCTTTGGGGGTGCCGGTGGCAAAGATGTCCGGAAGAGGTTTGGGACATACCGGCGGTACCATTGATAAACTGGAAGCTTTCCCGGGATTTCAGACTGCCATCAGCGAAGAAACTTTTTTAAATAATGTAAAAGAACATGGAATAGCAGTGGCAGGACAAACCAAAAATCTTGCACCTGCAGATAAAAAAATCTATGCACTTCGTGATACCACCGCAACCGTAAATTCTATTCCTTTGATTGCATCTTCTATTATGAGCAAGAAGTTAGCCAGTGGTGCCGATGGAATCTGTTTGGATGTTAAAGTTGGTTCCGGTGCCTTTATGAAGGATCAGGCAGAGGCTGAAAAATTGGCAACTGCCATGGTGGAAATCGGGAGACGCGCCGGAAGAAAAATGGTAGCGGTGCTTACCAATATGGATGAACCTCTCGGATATGCTGTAGGTAATACTTTGGAAGTAATGGAAGCCATTGATTCCTTAAAAGGACACGGTCCAAAGGATTTTATGGAACTCATTTATACTTTAGGTGAGCAGATGATGATGCTTTCCGATGACAGTCTTTCCAAAGAAAAAGCAAGAGAGATGCTGGAAGAAGCCATTGCTACCGGAAAAGCTTATGAGATGTTTAAAACATTTATTAAGATTCAGGGCGGAAATCCTTCTGATGTAGATCATATCGAAGACTTATTAAAAGCGACTTTCATTGAAGATGTAAAAGCAGATGCCGATGGATTTGTAAAAGAGATTCAGGCTGAAGAAATCGGACGCGCTTCCATGATTATGGGTGGCGGAAGAGCAACAAAAGATGATGTCATTGATATGTCTGTAGGTGTTGTTTTACGTAAAAAGGTGGGAGATGAAGTGAAGAAAGGTGACGTTCTTGCGACCGTGTACGGCAACAAGAAAGAAGCGGTTGACCAGGCAATTTCCATGGTAAATGAAGCCTATGGATTTTCAGAGGAAAAGGTTTCTCCAAAGCCCATGATTTTAAAGGTTATTAAATAAAGTTCAAGGAGAGAATTTTTACTTGGAAAAAGAATTACTGTTAAACATTCCGGCAGATCATTTGGAAAATATCTTCGGACAGTTCGATCATAATATTAAAATAATTGAACATTCTTTGGATGTTTCTGTTGTAAACCGCGGGGATTCCGTAAAGATTATCGGCGGGGAAACCGCTGTGGAAGCGGCAAAGAATGTGGTGATGGAGTTGTTGACCTTATCCAAAAGAGGAAATACCATTTCTGAGCAAAATGTTCGCTACGCTTTGTCTTTAAAGGAGAACATAAAAGACCATCCCATGGTGAAAATGGATGAGGATTTGATTTGCCATACCATTACCGGGAAGCCTGTAAAACCCAAAACGGTGGGACAAAAGAAATATGTGGATGCAATCCGGAAAAAGATGGTTGTGTTCGGAATCGGACCAGCCGGTACCGGTAAAACATATCTTGCAATGGCAATGGCCATTACTGCGTTTCAGGCCGGTGAAGTGAATCGTATTATTTTAACCAGACCTGCAATTGAGGCCGGAGAAAAGCTTGGTTTTTTGCCGGGAGATTTGCAAAGCAAAGTCGATCCGTATTTACGCCCGTTGTATGATGCACTGTATCAGATTATGGGGGCAGAAAACTTTCAGCGTAATATGGAAAAAGGGTTGATTGAAGTGGCACCTCTTGCCTATATGAGAGGACGTACCTTGGATAATTCTTTTATTATTTTAGATGAGGCACAAAATACCACGCCGGCGCAAATGAAGATGTTTTTAACACGTATCGGCTTCGGGTCTAAAGCCGTAATTACCGGTGATGCCACACAAAAGGACTTGCCGACGGGGGCGGTGTCCGGACTGGATGTTGCACTTAAGGTGTTGTCGAAAGTGGATGATATCGGCATTTGCAAATTAAATGGGGATGATGTGGTGCGTCATCCTTTGGTGCAAAAAATTGTAAACGCATATGAAGTTTACGAAAAAAATCAACACAAGGATCGTAAGAAGAAATGATGATAGAAGAAAAACAAATACCTCCCAAGCGTTTTTTGTATGTATTTGGGATGTTTGTAGTTTCCGTAATCAGTGTTTTTATACTTGCATACGGTAAAAAACTTCTTTTGGATCAGGCCCTTTGTCTTTTGACATTGTTTATAAGTTATTGGGTTGTCTTTATTCTTTCTCTGATTCATCAAAGAAAAATCGGCAAATTCACATATAAGGATACCACATACCGAAACCTGTTTTTGATTTCGACTTTCAGCTGGGGACTTATGATTGCAACCAATTATATTCCGGATTTGTTTGGACCGGTTCTTTTGGTGGGCTTTTTGTTTGTTGCGGTATGCGATTCCAGCTTGTCATTGGCATCCTGTATTTTTATGGACTTGTTGTATTGCTTTATAACGGGTACCAATACATATATCCTTTATTGTTACTGTATTCTATCTATTTTTGGAATCTTATTTGCTTACTATTTAAAAGAAAACAAAAACCAGACTCGAATTATTAATTATCTTTTGATTTTTATGATTCAGTTTGTTGTGCCATTTATATTTTATGTATTTACCTTTGGAAGCATTGATACCAATCACTTATATCAGTTTTTACTGATTGCGCTGTTATATACTGTAATCATTTACCTTGGATTCGGTTCTTTGGTAAAGTTTGACCAAAGGGAAGAGCAGATTGCATATGAAACTTTTTTGGATGATGAATACTCTTTAATTGTTGATATTATGCACTTTTCTATTGGAGAGTACTTCCATGACAGAAAAGTATCGGATTTGGCGAAAGAGTGCGCTGCGGCCATTGGAGCCAATGAACTTTTGGCTGCTTGTGCCGGCCTGTATTATCGCATTGGTGTTTTGGAAGGGGAGCCTATAGTGGATAACAGTATTGCTATTGCACAAAAGTACTGCCTTCCGAGAGAAGTGGTACAGATTCTTTATGAATATAAAGGAATCAATCAGCATCCATCCGGACCGGAATCAGCCATTGTGCAGATTGTGGATTCCGTGCTTACAAAAGTTGAGGCCATGGGAGAGACCATGGATAGTTCCTGGAACCAGGAGATGTTGATTTACCAGACTTTAAACGATTTTTCCAACGAGGGAATGTACGACGATTCCAATTTGACCATGAATCAGTTTTTAAAGATTCGAAATATTTTGATTATGAAAGGGGATCTTTATGACAGTAGAGATGATGGATGAGGTGAATGCCTCCTTTGATTTTGATATGAATCAAGTTGCCGAGACTGTAGTAAAGGGTGTATTAGATTTTGAGAAGTTCCCCTATGAGGCGGCCGTTTCCATTACCCTGGTTTCCGAGGAAGATATAAAGAGCATTAATTTTGAACAAAGAGAAATCGACTCTGTAACGGATGTATTGTCTTTTCCAATGATTCCCTGGTCTGCTCCGGCAAACTACAGTGAACTTTCTGATTTTGATGATATTTCAGATCCGGACAGTGAGGAAATCATACTTGGAGATGTGGTCATCTGTGTACAGAGAGTTTTTTCTCAGGCAAAGGAATATGGACACTCCGAAAAAAGAGAATTTGCTTTTTTGATTTGTCATAGTATGCTACATTTATTGGGATACGATCATATGGAAGAGTCTGATCGTATTTTGATGGAAGACCATCAGGAATGCATTATGAATGCAATTAATATAACAAGAGAGAGTTAGTGGGATTTATCCCATCGTCGATTATGAATACGAAAAACAACCAAAACAGTACAAATTTTTTAGTGCAGGGTTCCATTCTTGCCATCGCATCTATTATCAGTCGAATTGTCGGACTGATATACCGAGTTCCCCTTAAGGCAATTATCGGAAAAACGGGTAACAATTACTACGGAACTGCATTTGAAATATACAGCATTATATTAATCATTTCTTCCTACAGTCTTCCTTTGGCTGTGTCCAAATTGGTGGCAGCCAGAATGGAAAGAGGAGAAGTGAAAAATACCATGAAGGTTTTAAAAGGTTCATTGCTTTTTGCCGTGCTCAGCGGTGGAACTTTTATGTGTATTGTTTATTTCTTTGCAGATTACTTTACGGATTTGCTAAAAACACCGTTGGCCTCCATTGCGCTTCGTGTATTGGCTCCGGTGATTTTAATCGTTGCGGTTCTTGGCGTGTTTCGAGGATTTTTTCAAGGACTGCATACGATGATGCCAAGTGCAGTCTCTCAGATTATTGAGCAGATTGTAAATGCGGTTATTTCCATTGTTGCCGCTTATTATTTGTTCCATATGGGAGCCAGAATCGGAGGCGTTATAGGAGATAAAGAAGAATATGCAGCCGCGTACGGTGCAGCAGGCGGAACCGTAGGTACTGCAGCCGGAGCGCTGGTGGCGTTTCTCTTTGTGCTGTTTATATATCTTGTTTTTTATAAAAGATTTAAACGTCGTGTTGTCCGGGATCATAAACCAAACAATGAAACTTACGGACAGGTATTTAAACTGTTGATTGCAACCATTATTCCCGTGCTTTTAAGTACAACGCTTTATAACATTGTTTCTATTCTGGATCAGGGAATATTTAAAAATATGGTTACCCTTCAGGGATATGACGCAAAGCAGATTTCCGAATGGTGGGGCGTATATACGGGACAGTATAAGGTTTTAATTAATGTTCCGATTTCCATTGCAAGCGCCATGGCGGCTTCTTCCGTACCTGCTTTGGCTGCGGCATATAACAGTGACAATTTAAAACGGGTTCGTTCACAGATTCACAGTGCGACCAGATTTATTATGCTGATTGCATTTCCTTGTACCGTTGGTATGGCAGTGCTTTCGGGACCGATTATGATGCTTTTATTCTCGGACAGTGATCCGGATTCTGTAAAAATGTTGATGTACGGATCGATTTCGATTTTGTTTTATTCGTTGTCCACGCTTTCAAACGGTATTTTGCAAGGCATTGACCGACTTAGGGTTCCTGTTCGAAATGCTGCGATTGCGTTGGTGTTACAGCTTGTGTTTTTAATTGTTGCATTGCAGAAATTTGACTTAAATATCTATGGCATGATTTATGCAAATGCTTTTTACGGATTGTGTATGTGTGTGTTGAACCATTGGGCTGTGGTTCGCTACAGCGGTGTAAGGCAGAATATACATAAGACTTATATACTTCCGCTGTTTTCGTCGGTAGTTATGGGTGTGGCTGTATTATTGACTTATCAGTTACTTCATATGATTACACATAACAATGCAATCCCATGTGTGATAGCCATCGTTGTAGGCGGATTTGTTTACTTTGTAGTGATGCTTTTGGTAAAAGGCATATCGGAAAAAGATTTACGTAAATTTCCGGAGGGGCAGCGATTGGTTGCTTTGGCAAAAAGTCTACGATTATTGTAGGAGGAAGAATGGTTTACGATCTTGTGATAGTTGGTGGCGGTGCATCCGGTATGATGGCTGCATTATCTGCAAAAGAAGAAGATGCATCTGTTTGTATTCTTGAGAAAAACTCTATGCTGGGTAAAAAAATCTTATCCACCGGGAACGGAAGATGTAATTTTACCAACGAGAAACAGGATGAAAAATGTTATTTTTCCGGCAATTCAGATGTTTTAAACGATGTTTTACATCGTTTTAACTTAGAGAAGACCCTGGTGTATTTTTCAAAAATCGGGGTTCTATCAAAGGTAAGGGATGGATATTATTATCCCAGAAGCAATCAGGCTTCTTCCGTTCGACTTTGTTTTGAAAAAGCAATTCTTTCCAAAGGAATTGATTTTCGCCCTTCTACGGAAGTAAAGAAAATCAAAAAAGTAAATGATTTGTTTGTTATTACCACGGACAAAGGAGAGTATCGTGCAAAAAAATGCCTGCTGTCCGGCGGTGGTTGCGCTGCACCCAAAAGCGGAAGTGACGGAAGTGCTTTAAAAATTGCCAAATCCTTTGGACATCATATTAAAAAGCCGCTACCGGCATTGGTGCAGCTTACCTGTAAAGAAAAGTTCTTTTCAAAGTTAAAAGGTATTCGAGCTATGGGCAGTGTGACCCTTTATGTTAACGATGAAAAGGTTGCTTGTGATGAAGGTGAAATCCAGTTTACCAAAGACGGAATTTCCGGAATTCCTGTGTTTAATGTTTCAAGATTTGCCACACGGGCTTTGAATCAAAAACAAAAGGTAGTCGCTACATTGGATTTCTTCCCGGATTTTTCTTTTGATGTGTTATTTACTCATTTATGTCAGCAGTTGTTATACAGAAGTTATCCTGTTACCATAAAAGACGGTTTGGTGGGAATGCTAAATGAACAGTTGATTCCTGTACTTTTAAAGGAAATAAAGCTGTCTCCGGAGGAAAGTACTCTGTCATTAGGCGAACAGGATATTGGTATTATTGCCGAATTATTAAAGAATTTTAGCGTTTGTGTTATCGGAAGCAATGATTTTATGTCGGCACAGGTAACTACCGGTGGCGTGGATTTAAACGAGGTAACAGAAGACTTGGCGTCCAAACTTGTGGATGGCCTATATTTCGCCGGTGAGATTTTGGATGTGGATGCGATTTGCGGAGGATATAATCTGCAATGGGCCTGGTCTTCCGGATATATTGCCGGAAAGTGCGTTTTGGAGAAGTAGAATGCTTTTATTAAGTCAGTTCAAAGTACCTGTTTCAGAAAATGAAACAGATGCCTTAAAGAAAAAAATAATAAAAGAACTCCGGATCAAAGAAACGGAACTTGTTTCTCTTCAGATTTTAAGAAGGTCTGTGGATGCCAGAAAAAAGGATCAGGTTTTTTTTGTATATAATGTGGCGATAGAAACTTCCGTAAAAGATAATCTTTTGCTTAAAAAGAAATACAAATTTCAACTTGAACCTTATAAAAAGAAAGTTTATACCATCCAAAAAGCAAAAAGAGAATCCGGAGATATTGTGATTATCGGTGCCGGTCCTGCGGGTTTGTTTGCCGCATATTATTTTGCCTTGGCCGGACTTAAGCCCATTCTTTTGGAACGGGGCAAGGATGTGGATGCCAGAAAAAAGGATATTGAAGAGTTTTGGAAAACCGGGGTTCTTAATACAAAGAGCAATGTGCAGTTTGGCGAAGGCGGTGCCGGTACATTTTCCGACGGAAAATTAAATACGCTTGTAAAGGACGAAAAAGGCAGAAATCAATTTGTATTGGAGACTTTTGTTAAATTCGGTGCTCCCGAGGAAATCCTTTATGATTACAAACCTCACATTGGCACGGATATATTAATATCTGTTATTAAAAACCTTAGGGAGGAATTGCTTCGTCTCGGAGTGGACATTCGCTTTGAAACCAAGGTGGACGATTTTATTATTACCCAAGGACGCATCATTTCTTTGGTAACGGAAAACCGGGAAACGATTCCTTGTAAGCATGTTGTTTTAGCTATAGGCCATAGCGCGAGAGACACATTTTATAAACTATATGATAAAAGAGTAAAGATGACGGCAAAGGAATTTGCCGTCGGCTTACGTATCGAGCATGAAAGGTCTTTTATCGATCAGCATCAATATGGTTCGTATGCGGATATTTTGGGGAGTGCACCTTATAAGTTGGCTTGTAAGCTAAACAACGGACGTGGGGTGTATTCTTTCTGTATGTGTCCCGGTGGGTATGTAGTAAATTCTTCCTCGGAAGAAAAACATTTAGTGGTAAACGGAATGAGCTATTCCAAGCGGGATGGTAAAAATTCCAATTCCGCCATAGTGGTTTCCGTGGGGGAAAAGGAGTTTGATATGAACCATCCCTTGGCTGCTATTGAATATCAAAGGAAGCTTGAACGCCTTGCGTATGAACTTGGACAGGGAAAGATTCCGCAACAGTTGTTCGGTGACTTCCTTTCAAGGAAGGCTTCAAAAGGTTTCGGAGGCTTTGATTCCGCCCATAAGGGTTATGCAGCCTTCGCGGATTTAAATCCTTTATTTTCCGAAGAAATAAGAGATTCTTTTGTGGCGGGTATGGAACTTTTTGATAAGAAAATGAAAGGGTTTTACAATGAAGAAGCAATTCTTTCCGGTGTGGAAAGCAGAACTTCTTCTCCTATTCGCATTGTAAGAAATGCGGATTTTATGTCTGATGTAAAAGGGTTGTATCCTTGCGGAGAGGGGGCGGGATACGCCGGCGGCATCACATCCGCAGCTATGGATGGATTAAAGGTTGCGGAAAAAATAGCAAGTTTTTATATATAGATTAAGGATGAGATATGGGCGAATACACACCAATGATGCAACAGTACTTAGAAACCAAAAAGGAGTACAAGGATTGCATTTTGTTTTATCGATTGGGCGATTTTTATGAAATGTTTTTTGACGATGCAAAAATCGCATCCAAAGAATTGGAATTAACCCTTACGGGAAAGAGTTGCGGTATGGAAGAAAGAGCTCCAATGTGCGGAGTCCCTTTTCATGCTGTGGACAATTATTTGCCTCGATTGGTAAACAAAGGATATAAAGTTGCCATTTGTGAGCAGGTGGAAGATCCGAAGGAAGCAAAAGGACTCGTGAAGAGGGAAGTGGTTCGTGTGGTGACTCCCGGAACTAATATTGACAGCGCTTCTTTGGATGAAACCAAAAACAATTTTATTATGAGTGTTTGCTATCAGGGAGATCGATTCGGACTTTCTTTTGCAGATGTTTCAACAGCGGATTTTTACTTGACGGAAGTTGATTCCGCCCAAAAGCTTTTGGATGAAATGAACAAGTATCATCCCTCTGAAATGATTTGCAATGAAGCCTTTTTTATTAGTGGAATTGATCTGGAGCAATTAAAGGATCGATATCATTTTTTGGTTTCCCCAATGGATGCAACCTATTTTGAAGACGGTTATGTCAGAGATTTGTTGCTTCGACATTTTAAATGTATGTCGTTGGATTCCTTGGGGATTGCTGATTTTCCCATAGGATGTTTGTCCGCCGGGGCATTGCTTTCTTATTTGTCCGACACGCAGAAATCCGATTTAAGTCATATGAACCGGATTACTCCTTACGTTAACGGAAACTATATGCTAATTGATTCTTCCTCACGGAGAAATCTCGAATTGGTGGAAACCATGAGAGAAAAAGAGAAAAAAGGTTCTCTTTTGTGGGTTTTGGATAAGACAAAAACCGCCATGGGTGCAAGAACTTTGCGTGCTTTTATCGAACAGCCCCTTATTCATAAAGAAGAGATTATAAGGCGTCAGGATGGTATAAGTGAGATCAACAAGCATTTGATTTCTCGCGAGGAACTTCGGGAATACTTAAATCCGGTTTATGATTTGGAACGATTAATGACGCGAATTGCCTATCAAAGCGCGAATCCCCGAGATTTAATAGCGTTTAAGAATTCTATCGGAGTTATTGGCGGAATAAAAACGGTACTTTCCGATTTTAACAGTGATATTCTGAAAGAACTTAATAACGATATGGATGATCTTTCGGATTTATATCAGCTTATTGATGAAGCTATTTGCGAAGAACCGCCGGTTATGGTTCATGACGGAGGTATCATAAAAGAAGGCTTCCATGAGGAAGTGGATCGACTTCGCCATGCAAAAACCGATGGAAAAGAGTGGCTGGCAAAGCTGGAGGCCGATGAAAAAGAGAAAACCGATATTAAGAATCTTCGAGTAAAATACAACAAGGTTTTCGGTTATTATCTTGAGGTGACCAATTCTTATCTGGACAAAGTGCCGGATTATTTTATCCGAAAGCAGACCCTTACTAACGCGGAGCGTTTTTATACGCCGGAATTAAAAGAACTGGAAAATACGATTTTAGGTGCGGAAGAGCGTTTAACCTCTTTGGAATACGAAATCTACAAAGGAATTCTGGATTCTATCAATGCGGAGGTTTCCCGTATTCAAAAAACCGCCAAAGCACTGGCACATTTGGATGTTTATTTGTCTTTGGCTTATGTGGCTGAAAAGAATCATTATGTTCGCCCAAAGATTTCCGAGGACGGAGAGATTCGAATCGAGGGAGGCAGACATCCGGTAGTGGAAAAAATGATTGACGCGGATATGTTTATTAAAAACGATACCGTGTTAGATAATAAGAAGAATCGCATTTCCATTATTACCGGCCCGAATATGGCGGGTAAGTCCACCTATATGAGACAGACGGCACTTATCGTTTTAATGGCGCAAATCGGTTCTTTTGTGCCTGCGGATAAAGCAAAGATATCCATTGTGGATCGTATTTTTACCCGTGTCGGAGCATCGGATGACTTGGCCAGCGGTCAGTCAACCTTTATGGTGGAAATGAATGAGGTGGCAAATATTCTAAAAAATGCCACCGCAAATTCCCTTCTTATCTTAGACGAAATCGGACGAGGTACCTCTACCTATGACGGCCTTTCCATTGCATGGGCTGTGGTGGAATATGTGGCAGATAAAAAAATACTGGGAGCAAAGACTCTTTTTGCGACCCATTATCATGAACTTACGGAACTGGAAGGAAAACTGGACGGTGTCAACAACTACTGTGTTGCCGTAAAAGAAAACGGAGATGATATCGTATTCCTTCGTAAGATTATTCCCGGCGGAGCAGATAAAAGCTATGGTGTGTTGGTTGCCAAACTGGCGGGTGTACCGGATCCGGTAATTCATCGTGCCAATGAAATCGTAACCGAACTTGTTAAAAATGATATTGCCAATGTGGCAAGGAATATTGCCGGAGATTCTTCCAAAACGAAGGTCAGCGTAACGCCGGATTATGTAAGTCCAAATCAGATGACGATTTTTGATACGGTTTCTGATTCGGATATTGTGGATGAGATAAAAGAGTTGGATATTAAAAACCTGACTCCGATGGATGCGTTAAACCTGTTAAATGAATTACAGAGCAAGGTGAAAAATCGATGGTAAACAGAAACAGAATCGAACTTTTGACAAAAGAAACAATTGATCAGATTGCTGCCGGTGAGGTGGTGGAACGTCCTGCTTCCGTAGTCAAGGAATTGACGGAAAATGCCATAGATGCGGGAAGTACTGCTATTACCGTTGAAATCAAGGATGGCGGTATTTCCTATATTCGTATTTCGGATAACGGAGACGGAATTTTACGGGATGATGTCAGAAATGCGTTTTTGAGACATTCCACCAGTAAGATTAAATGTGCAGAGGATTTATACTCGGTTAGTTCTTTGGGATTTCGCGGCGAAGCTCTTTCTTCTATTTCTGCGGTTTCCAAAGTGGAGTTAATGACGAAAACAAAAGAGGATATCACAGGTGTATGTTATCGGATTGAAGGTGGGGAAGAAAAGGAGTTTACAGAAATGGCAACTCCCGATGGAACCACATTTATTGTTCGCCAGTTGTTTTTTAATACACCTGCCCGAAAAAAGTTTTTAAAATCTCCCATGACGGAAGGAAACTATATTTCCGAAGTGGTTGAAAAACTGGCAATTTCCAATCCCGGAATCAGTTTTCGATTTTTGATGAATTCGCAGGAGAAGTTTGTAACTTCCGGAAACGGAAACCTGTTGGATGTTATCTATCAGTTGTACGGTAAAGATATTACCAAAGAATTGTTGGAGGTTAATGAGGAAACCGCGCATTTTAAGGTGTTTGGTTATATCGGAAAACCTTTGGTTTATCGCGGAAACAGAAATTATGAGACTTTTTTTGTAAATAAAAGATACGTAAAAAGCCAGGTATTAATGCGTTCCGTCGAAGCAGGATACGAAGGTTTTTTAATGCAGCACCAGTATCCTTTTGCGGTTTTGAATTTTGATTTTTCTGCGAAGGACGTGGATGTAAACGTGCATCCAACCAAGCAGGAGGTGCGTTTTCACGAAAACGACCAGATTTCTGAAGAATTGCAACATTTAATTTCCAACCGGTTAAAATTCCGGGAGGATATTTCGGATGTGAAGTTGGAAGAAGAACCAAGGGTGAGAACCAATTTGTTAAAAGCACCGGAGGTTTTTGGCGCGGAGCCTTTTGAGAAACAAAGATTAAACGACTTTAAAGCTAAGATAGAAGAGTCCATTCAGGAAGAAATCTATGATGTGTACAAGGAAATCGCAATAGAAACACCGGCACAATCGGTAGAACCCAGGTTCCCCGAAGAAAGGCGTGTTGAACTACCACAGTTTGTTCAGCAAAGTTTTTTGACGGAGGAAAGCTTAAAGAACCATCGTATTATCGGACAGGTATTTGACACCTATTGGTTGGTGGAGTTTGATGAAGCACTTTATATCATCGATCAACATGCGGCACATGAAAAGGTGTTATTTGAAAAGACTATGGCCAAACTAAAGGACAAGGACATGACGTCCCAGCAGATTTCACCGCCAATCATCGTTTCTCTTTCTGACGGTGATTGTTCTTTGCTGTTTGAAAATGAAGAAGACTTTCATAAAGTGGGCTATGCCTTTGAATCTTTCGGAGGAAATGAAGTGGCTCTCACCGGTATCCCTGCCAATATTTTCGGGGTTGATGAAAAGGAGCTGTTTTTAAATACAATCGCGTCGTTATCCGATGTAAAGCGTGGAGTCAATGATTTGATTTTGGAAAAAATAGCATCTATGTCATGCAAGGCTGCTGTAAAGGGGCATGATCATTTGTCCTTCGCAGAAGCGGAGAGTTTGATTTCCGATCTTTTATCTTTGGAAAATCCGTATCATTGTCCTCATGGAAGGCCAACGATTGTGCGTATGTCGCAATACGAGCTGGACAAAAAGTTTAAAAGGATTGTGTGATGAAAAAACCACTTGTTATTATTGCCGGTCCGACGGCAACCGGAAAAAGTAAATATTCCATTGCATTTTCAAAGAGACATGATGGCTCTGTAATTTCTGCGGATTCCATGCAGGTTTATAAGTATATGAATATCGGATCCGCAAAAATCATGCCGGATGAAATGGAAGGTATTCCTCACTACCTTGTGGACGTATTGGAACCGAAAGAAGAGTTCCATGTGGCCAGATTTAAGGATATGGCAGAAGAAGCATTGACGGATATTTATCGTGCCGGACGACTTCCCGTTGTATGCGGAGGAACCGGTTTTTATATTCAGGCCCTTTTATATGGGGCGGATTTTTCCGACGGGCAGACAGATGAGAGCCTGCGAAAAGAGTTGGAATGCTTTGCAAAGGATAAGGGCGCGGAAGCTTTGTTTGAACGGTTGAAAAAAGTGGACCCCAAATCCTGTGAAAGCATACATAAAAATAATATAAAGCGTGTGATTCGTGCGCTGGAGTTTTATGAACTTACCGGAAAGAGAATCTCGGAGCATAATGAAGAACAAAAGCAGAAAGAATCGGAGTATAATTTCGCATTTTTTGTATTAAAGGACGACCGCGAAAAGATGTATGAAGGCATTGAAAAGCGAGTGGATCAAATGATTTCTTCAGGACTTTACGAGGAAGTAAAAAAACTATCCGACATGGGATATACGAGAGACTATGTTTCCATGCAGGGACTGGGATATAAAGAAATCTTAGATGCCATTGACGGAAAGATTTCCCTTGATGAGGCTGTTTATCGAATCAAACGTGATACCAGACATTTTGCCAAACGCCAGCTGACCTGGTTTAAAGCGAAAAAAGATGTTATATGGGTGGACAAGGAACAGTTTTCTTACGACGATGAACGGATATTAGCCTTTATGGAAAAAGAATGCAGACAAAGGAATATTATATAATGGATGTTTTTGAAATGTACAAAGAAATAGGAATCTCAAAAGAGGTTTATGACTTGGGAGAAAAAGTCTTAGACGATTTGAAAGATCGATTCCTGGAATATGATAAGGTGGCAGAGTTTAATCAGTTAAAGATTTTGGCTGCTATGCAAAAAAACAAAGTCAGCGCGGAATGTCTTTTTGGAACCACGGGATATGGATACAACGACCTGGGAAGAGATACCCTGGAAAGGGTTTATGCGGATACTTTTAAGGGTGAAGATGCTCTGGTGCGCCCGCAGATTACTTGCGGAACCCATGCATTGGCGCTGGCGTTAATGTCAAACCTTCGTCCGGGAGATGAACTGTTGTCCCCAGTGGGAAAACCATATGATACTTTGGAAGAAGTGATTGGTATTCGTCCGTCTATGGGCTCCTTGGCTGAATACGGAGTGTCCTACCGCCAGGTGGATTTGCTGCCGGACGGAAGCTATGATTTTGATGGAATCAAAAATGCCATTAATAAAAATACAAAGCTTGTAACCATTCAGCGTTCCAAGGGGTATGCGATGCGACCTTCCCTTTCCGTGGAGCGAATCGGAGAACTTGTTTCATTTATCCGTGGAATAAAAAAAGATGTCATTATAATGGTGGATAATTGCTACGGTGAATTTGTTGAAACCAGAGAGCCGTTAGAAGTGGGAGCGGATATGATTGTAGGCTCCCTGATTAAAAATCCCGGTGGCGGTTTGGCACCTACCGGAGGATATATTGTTGGAAAGAAAGAGTGCATTGAAAATGCAGCTCATCGTTTGACTTCACCCGGACTCGGAAAAGAAGTTGGAGCGTCTTTATCCATGAATCAAAGCCTTTTTCAGGGATTCTTTTTGGCGCCCACCGTTACCTGCGGCGCATTAAAATCCGCAGTGTTTGCTGCAAATCTGTATGAACGCCTGGGATATTTTGTGGTACCAAACGGTTCCGAAAAGCGATGCGATATTATTCAGTCGGTAGAATTAAAATCTGCGGAGGCTTTAAAGGCGTTTTGCAAGGGAATTCAGGCAGCGGCACCGGTGGATAGTTATGTTACTCCGGAACCATGGGATATGCCGGGGTATGATTCTCAGGTTATTATGGCTGCAGGTGCATTTGTTCAAGGTTCTTCCATTGAACTTTCCGCAGACGGCCCTTTAAAAGAGCCTTATGCTGTTTATTTTCAGGGTGGTCTTACCTGGTATCACGGCAAAGTCGGAATTCTGAATTCTTTACAGAAACTGGTGGATGCAAATCTTGTTAACCCTGCCTTGATATGATAAAATAATTTGGTTAAAAACCATGAAATAAGGATGGAGCGTAATTAAAATGTCGAATGGATACGGAATAGATTTAGGAACTGGAAATCTTAAGATATATGCCGTTGGTTCCGGTGAAGTAACAAACCAGAAAAATACCATAGCAATCGTAAACAAAAATGAGATGTATGCTTATGGTGATGATGCTTATCTGATGTATGAAAAGGCACCGGACAGTATAGATGTTTCTTTTCCGATTGTGAACGGTGTGATTGCCGATTTTGATAATATGCAGGCAATGTTGCTTCGTGTGTTGGAAAATGATGTTAAGGCCAGATTAAAGGGTGCGGATATCGTGATTGCTGTCCCTACGGATATTACGGAAGTGGAGAAAAAAGCGTTTTACGATATGTTTGCCAAAACAAAGATTAAAGCAAAAAGCATTGCTCTTTGCGAGAAGCCTTTGGCGGATGCCCTTGGAATGGGACTTGATATTACCGAACCTACCGGTGTTATGGTAGTGGATGTGGGAGCGGATACTACAGAGATTTCCGTGATTTCTTTGGGTGGACTTGTTTTAAGTCAGTTACTTAGCTACGGCGGAAACAAGTTGGATGATTCCATTGTCACTTATCTAAAGAGAAAGTACAATCTTCTGATTGGAAATAAAACGGGTAAAGCTTTAAAAGAGGGAATCGGCTCTGCTATGCCGGGAAGAAAAGATTCCATGATGATTGTGGGCAGAGACGTAGTAAGCGGATTGCCAATTGAAATGGATATTAGTTCCGATATTGTGTTTGAAGGTATGAAGGACGATTTGAGCAATATTTGTACGTCCATTAAAATGATTCTTGAAAAAGTCCCGCCTGAGTTGGCGCGTGATATTGTAAAGTCCGGTATCTATTTGACCGGCGGTGGTGCAAACGTTAAGGATTTTTCAACCTATATTACCAATATGACCAATATTAAGGTAAATGTTGTTGAAAACGGAGATGAAACCGTAGTAAGAGGCCTTGCGAAAGTATTGACCGACGAGAAATACAAGCGTTTCGGTTATAGCATGAAATCTCGAATCTTTAGTTAGCAGGACGGATTATGAGACAGAAAAATCGTATTAACATTCCCACAGGTGGATTGTTTTTTGCATTACTTACAATTTGTTTTATGTTACTGGCATTAAGCTATGTTACAGGTTTTTCCGGTGGTCCGGTTCAAACCATAGCCAATTATGTTTTTGTGCCTATGGAACGTGGCTTAAATTATATTTCAAATCAGGCTTCCGAAAGCTCTGAGGATTCTAAAACAAAAAAAGAATTGATTGCGGAAAATGCTGAACTAAAGGCTAAGGTAGATGAACTTACCTCGAAGCTTACCAATATGCAGTTGCAACAGGAAGAATTGGAACGCCTACAAAAAATGTACGAGCTTTCCGCATCCTATACACAATATCCGACTACCGGGGCTCATGTGATTGCCCGTGGATCCAGCAACTGGTTTAATACCTTTACCATTGATAAAGGATCCAACGACGGTATCAAAGAGGATATGAATGTTATTAGCGGTAGTGGATTGGTTGGCATCGTAACTCAGGTTGGACCGAGTTATGCCATTGTTCGCTCTATCATAGATGATAATTCCAATGTCAGCGCCATGGTTTTGGATACTTCCGACAACTGTTTTGTTTCCGGAGATCTGGAACTAATGACGGATCGAAATATGATTGAACTTACGGACTTGGAAGATCCGGACAACGAGGTGGTAGTCGGAGGAAGTGTTGTAACCTCCAATATCAGCTCCAAGTTTTTGCCGGGGATTCTGATTGGCTATATCAGTGAGTTAAACGAGGATTCCAATAAGCTTACAAAGTCCGGAACCGTTACGCCGGTTGTGGATTTCAAGCATCTGCAGGAAGTGCTGGTTATTCTTGAGTTAAAAGAAGTAGGAAACGACAATGGAAATTAAACCTCTCATAAAAAGAGTTTTGGGATACGCTATGCTTTTGGCCGTGTATCTTTTGTTACATATCAGTGTTTTCCCCAATGCAAAACTTGGGGGTATTGCACCGAATATCATGATTATCTTGGTTTCCTCCGTCGGATTTATGCGAGGAGGAAATTCTTCTTTATTTCTTGGAATGTTTTCCGGTTTGCTTTTGGATATGTTTTCCGGTACTTATTTCGGAATGTACGCCGTAATCTATTTGTTCATTGGGCTTTTAAATGTGTTATTTCATCAATGGTTTTTTGGTGATGACATGAAGTTACCTTTGTTTTTGATTGCTTTAAGCGATTTGGTATACGGCTTTATGGTATACGGTTGCATCTATTTTATGCGCGCAAGATATGATATCGGATTCTATTTATTTCACGTGATTATTCCTGAAGTTGTATACACCGTTTTGGTTTCTTTGGTTTTATACTTCCCAATTTATTATCTGGAACGATGGTTTAATAAATCAGAAAAGAGGAGCGAACGCAGATTTGTGGGATTTACTGAATGATTTAAAAGAGAGAATATTTACGGACCGTTTAAAAGTCATTCAGGGACTAATGATATTTTTTGGCATTGTCCTTGTGGGACGTCTTTTTGTGTTGCAAATTATTCGCGGTAAATCTTATCAGGAAAATTATAATTACTTGACGGAAAAGACTGAAAATGTCGAAGCGACCAGAGGCAACATTTTTGACAGAAACGGAAATCTTTTGGCTTACAGTGAGCTTGCTCATGCTGTAACCATTGAGGATAAGTATTCTAATTACAGCTCCAAAGAAAAAAATGAAATATTAAATAAAATGCTTTATGAAGTTATTTCAAACCTGAATCTTTGCGGAGATGAGATTGACAATGACTTCGGTATCTACATGAATTCTACCGGAGAATACGTGTTTGCAAATTCCGGTACGTCTTTACAGCGTTTCCGTGCCGATGTGTTTGGATATTCATCTATTGACGATTTAAAGTCCAAAAGTAAAAGTAAATATGATGTGGATGAGGCCAATGCCACCGCTGATGAAATCATGAATTATCTTTGCGGTGAAAAGCGCTATGACATTCCTGAAGATTACAGCAAGGAGATGCGTTATAAGATTGCGGTAATCCGATACAATATGAGCTTAAATAATTATCAGAAGTACATTTCCACGACCATAGCCTCCGATGTATCCGAAGAATCTGTGGCATATATTAAAGAGCATGAAGCCGATTTCTTGGGGGTGGAAGTAGAGGAACAGTCAGTACGAAGATATGTGGACAGTGAATGTTTTGCCAATATTATCGGTTATACCGGTAAGATCTCAACGGAAGAATATGAAGAGCTGTCTGAGACAAGTGACAAGTATACCCTGAGTGATACCATTGGAAAAACCGGTATTGAACAGTATATGAATGAATACTTAGCCGGTGAAAAGGGATATACTGTTGTTTATGTAGATAATGTGGGTAATGTTTTAAAAGAAGCCGAGTCAAAAGATGCGGTACCCGGTGGCGATGTTTATCTGTCCATTGATAAGGATTTAACGGTTGCTGCTTATCATTTGCTTGAACAGGAAATTGCAAGTATTGTTTATTCTAAAATTCAAAATATAAAATCCTTTACGGTATCGGAGGAAAGTTCGTCAGATATTCCGATTCCTATTTATGATGTTTATTTTGCATTGGTGAATAACAATTTAATTGATATTTCTGCATTAAAACGGGATGATGCCTCTTCGGTAGAAAAGCAGGTATACAATACATTTAACAGTAAATACAATTCCGTAAAACCCGGTCTAAAAAGCATGCTTTTGGCATCGAATCCTATGCCTTACAAGGATTTGTCCGAAGAACAGCAGCAATATATGACCTATATCGTAAAAACTCTGCGGAGTAATAATGTTTTACTTTCGGATTCTGTGGATACAACGGATAAGGTCTATCAACAGTGGACCAATGAGGAATTGTCTGCTGAAGAGTATTTGAAGTATTGTATTGAACAGGACTGGATTGATATCAGTTATTTTACGCAGAAGTCTTTGTACGTGGATACGGATGAAGTATATGAGGCATTGGTCGATTATGTTGAAAACGATATCCTAAGCAAATCTGAATTTGAAAAGCTGGTGTATAAATATGCGGTTTTAAATGATGAGATTACCGGAAATCAACTTTGTACGATTTTATATGACCAGGGGGTCTTGGAATGGGATGAGGATACAAGAAATGCTTTGGCAAGCGGCGAATTAACTGCTTATGCGTTTTTGAAAGAAAAGATTCGAACCCTTGAAATCACTCCGGGAGATTTGGCACTGGATCCTTGTTCCGGTTCCTGTGTTGTAATCGATCCGAACAACGGAGATTTACTGGCATGCGTTTCTTATCCGGGGTATGATAATAATGCACTTGTCAATGCGACTGATTCTTCCTATTACAGCAAACTGGTTTACAATGCGTCCAATCCTTTGTATAACCACGCAACGCAGCAAAGAACTGCTCCGGGTTCCACATTTAAGATGTTAAGCTCTGTTGCCGGATTGGCTGAAAATGTGATTACTCCCTCCACGGAGATTTACGATGAAGGTGTATTTGAAAAGGTTTCAAACAAGCCAAAATGTTGGCATTACCCAAGCAGCCACGGCTCGATTAATGTATCGGGAGCTCTTCGTGATTCTTGTAACTATTTCTTCTATGAAGTGGGCTGGCAGTTGGCCGGTGGCTCAAACTACAATGATGAAAGAGGTATTGAAAAGATACAGTCCTACGCAAAAATGTTTGGGCTTGATGAAAAAACGGGTATTGAAATTGATGAGACGCAGTCATCTATGGCTACCGAATATCCTGTAATGGCTGCTATCGGACAGTCAGATAACAACTATACCACAATCGCATTGGCCCGTTATGTAGCGGCAGTGGCCAATAACGGTAATGTTTATAATCTATCGCTTTTGGATCATGTGACAGACAATGAAGGAAATATGATTGAAGAGTATTCTTCAACCTTGCGAAATCAGGTGGATGTATTAAATTCGGTGGAATGGTCCGCAATTCACAGCGGTATGCGTATGGTTGTGGAGTCTTTGGAATGTTTCAACGGATTCCCGGTTGAGGTTGCAGGTAAAACAGGAACGGCGCAGCAGGTAAAGAGTCGTCCGAACCACGCTTTGTTTGTGGGATATGCTCCTTATAACAATCCTAAAGTGGCCATTGCAACCAGAATTGCTTTCGGTTATACCTCTCATAACGCAGCGGATGTCACAAAAGACATTTTAAGCGCATATTTTGGTGTGGAAGAAACAGATGAACTGATTAACGGTGAGGCAAGTGTAAACACTTCAACAAACCGTGTGACAGATTAAATCGTATGATTGGAGACGTAGAATGGAAGACTTATGTATCATAAAATATAACTCCGGTGGATTGCAGTTAATTCTTAATCCGGATTGTGATTTTATGGAATTGATAGAGGATATTTGTTATCGGTTTTTGAACAGTAAGGAGATTTTCGGAGATATTCATACGATTCTGCAGATTCACGGAAGAGAGCTTACATCCGAGGAAACAAGAGCTGTTGTGGAATCCATTGAGTTGAATTCCAACGTAAAGGTTTTGCTGGTTGATGATGGAGATTCTTTTGACGCAATAAAAGAATCCGTAGATGATAAAATCAACAAGTTCTATTGTGAAAAAGCCTTTAATAATGCTAAAATATTAAAGGGTGACGTGGACGAGGATATGCATTTTGATCGTGATGTGGTTGTCCTTGGAGATGTGAAACACGGATGCACATTAAGCTGTGACAGAAGTGTAATTGTTCTTGGAAGTGTGTACGGAGAGATTGAAGCCGGTCTTTTAAAGGATGAATCTTCCTATATTATTGCTTCCGATTTTGAATCCGATAACATATCGTTGTGTAAGTGGCGCAATCCTGAACTTTTTGAAAAAAAGGGAGGATTGTTTAGTAAAAAAGACAAGAAGGGACTATTGAAATGTGTTTGTATTTTCCAGGGTGAAATGGTAATGGAACCACTGGAAAACGGCATCCTTTTTTAAAAAACCATGTTTCGAAATTACAGAATTAAAAACTTTAATTATCTGCTGGTAATATGTATGTTTGCTATTTCCATTATTGGTATTTTAGTAATCGGAAGTGCAAATGAGAGTTACCAAAAAAAACAGATTTTGGGAATGATTATCGGTATTGTCGTTATGGTTGTAGTGGCGCTGATTGATTATGATTTTGTGCTGCAGTTTTACCGATTGTTTTATGCCTTGGTTATCGGACTCTTGGGTGCCGTACTTTTGGCAGGATGGTCTTCTCATGGTGCAAAACGTTGGTTGGATTTAGGTGTGATAAGGTTTCAGCCTTCGGAGATTGCGAAGATTTTTTTGGTGTTGTTTTTTGCATATTATCTTTCAAAATATGTGGATGAAATCAATGAGGTAAGACGTTTAATCTATTTGGCTGTGTTGGCCGGAATCCCGCTCCTTCTTATTTTGGAAGAGCCTGACTTGTCTACCACCATTGTTACCATGTTGATCATAGCTACCATGATTTTTTATTCCGGCTTAAGCTATAAGATTGTAGTTCCTGTTCTCGTGGCAGGGGTTATAGCTGTGATTGTTGTGTTAATCGTTTTAACCCACGGAGGAGCTTCCCTTTTGCAGGGTTATCAGAATTATCGTATTTTGGCATGGCTGTACCCGGATGAATATCCGCAGTATTCTTATCAGCAGCAAAATGCAATTATGGCAATCGGTTCCGGAATCTTGTTTGGAAAAGGGCTGTATAACGACAGTATTGAATCTGTGAAAAACGGCAACTATATTTCAGAACCACAGACAGATTTTATTTTTGCGGTTGCTGGAGAGGAAACGGGTTTTGTGGGTTCGATCATTATTGTCGGACTTTTGATTGCCATTACCTGGCTTTGCTTAAAGACAGCAAAAAAAGCAAAGGATTTGGCGGGAGAACTGATTTGTGTTGGCATGGCCTCCATTATCGGTTATCAAACATTTGTTAATATTTGCGTTGTTACCGGGATGTTTCCGAACACGGGATTAACACTTCCTTTTATGAGTTATGGACTAACATCCTTGGTTACGCTTTATTTTGGAATGGGATTTGTACTAAATGTCAGTTTGCAGGCAAAAAAATATTAAAAAGTAAGAGGAGATGGGGCAAATGAATATAGGATTGGTTGCTCATGATTCCAAGAAAAAATTGATGCAAAATTTTTGTATTGCATATCGCGGCGTTTTATCCAGAAATGATTTATTTGCGACGGGAACCACCGGTCGACTTGTGGAAGAAGCCACAAATCTTACGGTTCATAAGTATTTGGCCGGTCGATTGGGCGGTACGCAGCAGTTGGGAGCACAGATTGAACATAATCAGATAGATTTGGTTATTTTCTTAAGAGATCCGTTGCACATTAAGTCAACGGAACCGGATGTAAATAATATCGTTCGCTTGTGTGATGCACACAATATTCCCTTAGCAACAAATCTTGCGACTGCGGAATTGTTAATTATGTCATTAGACCGAGGAGATCTTGAGTGGCGTGAAATGTACAAATAAATTAATAGCGGTATTACTTGCCGTGGCGGTAGTGACACAGATGACCGCTTGTTCTAAAAAGACAGAGGTTTTAAATGCATATTCCGTATACGAAGATTCTTATTCCCTTGGGTTGATTGCCAATGCACCTGAATCCAGTTCCAATCTTATGGCTTCTTCGCTTTGCGTTACAAACGGAGAAAATTTAGGAACGGAAAATGTTGAGTCACAGGTTGCTTCCGGAGCCGGATTGTTTAATATTGATACAAAAGAAGTTTTATATTCTCAAAATGTACTTGAAAAACTTTATCCGGCGAGTACAACAAAAATTCTTACAGCTTATATTGCAATTAAATACGGTGATTTGGAACAGCAGATTACTGTTTCCGAAAATGCATGCAATCAGGCGTCCGATTCTTCTGTTTGTGGTTTGAATCCTGGAGATGTTCTTACCCTTCGTCAGCTTTTATACGGACTTTTGCTTCGAAGTGGAAATGATGCTGCGATTGCTATCGCGGAAGGCATTTCCGGCGATGTGGATTCCTTTGTTAACCTTATGAATGAGGAGGCGGCAAAGCTTGGTGCCAGTCATTCCCATTTTGTAACACCTAACGGATTGCATGATCCGGAGCACTATACGACGATTTACGATATGTATCTGATTACCAATGAGGCGTTAAAGTATAACGAGTTTGTTGAGATTATTCAGACCGTAAATTATGATGTTTACTATCAGGACAAGACAGGCGCTGCGGTTCAGCAGTCCTGGAAGAATACCTGTGGATATTTGTCCGGAGCAAAGGAAGCACCGGAAGGCATTACGGTAATCGGAGGAAAGACCGGTACCACCTTTGATGCCGGCTACTGTTTGGTTTGCTACAGTGTCAATGAAAGAAATGAGCATTTAATCTCTATTGTCTTTAAAGCAGATGGTAGAGCAAATTTATACTATCTAATGAATCAAATTCTGTATAATTACGGAAGATAGAAGAAAGAGAGGTTTTTATATGGCTATTTTAGTTACCGGAGGAGCAGGATTTATCGGATCACATACCTGTGTGGAGCTTTTGAACGCCGGTTATGAGGTTGTGGTTTTGGATAATTTATCTAACTCCAGTGAAAAATCCTTAGAAAGAGTGAAAGAACTTACCAGAAAGGATTTAAAATTCTACAAGGGTGATATTTTAGATCGCGACATTTTACAGAAGATTTTTGCAGAGAATAAGATTGAAAGTTGTATTCACTTTGCGGGTCTTAAGGCTGTGGGAGAATCTGTTGAAAAACCTTGGGAATATTACGAGAACAATATTGCCGGTACTCTTACATTGGTAGATGAAATGAGAAAGAACGGATGCAAGAATATTATCTTTTCTTCTTCCGCAACCGTATATGGAAATCCTGCAGAGATTCCGATTACCGAAAAGTGTCCAAAAGGACAGTGTACCAATCCATACGGATGGACAAAGTCCATGCTGGAGCAGATTTTGTCCGATATTCAAAAAGCGGATAATGAATGGAATGTAGTATTACTTCGTTACTTTAATCCTATTGGAGCACATCCTTCAGGACGTATTGGTGAAAATCCAAACGGTATTCCAAACAACCTTATGCCGTACATCACACAGGTTGCAGTCGGAAAGTTGAAAGAACTCGGTGTATTCGGAAATGATTACGATACTCCGGACGGTACAGGTGTCAGAGATTACATCCATGTAGTAGACTTGGCACTTGGTCATGTGGCAGCTTTAAAGAAGATTGAAGAAAATGCCGGACTTAAGATTTACAACTTGGGTACCGGAGTTGGATACAGCGTTCTTGATATTGTAAAGAACTTCGAAGAAGCAAACGGAATTAAGATTCCTTACACGATCAAACCTCGCCGTGCCGGTGATGTTGCTGTCTGCTATTCAGATGCTTCTTTGGCAAAAGAAGAACTTGGCTGGACTGCAAAGTACGGAATCAAAGAGATGTGTGCCGACTCTTGGAGATGGCAGAAGAATAATCCGAATGGATTTGAAGACTAATTCATAGAATATTAAAAAAATCGTAGAATACATTTTGCCGGGCGCCAAAGAAGCGCCCTACACAAAAGTATTCTACGATTTTTTTTATAATTGAAATCTTCTGGAGAATTCGTATTTGGGTTCGTTGGTCAAGTTGATATGCAACTTGCGAAGGATATTTACATCTGACTGTGAAAGAATCACAGTGGAGTGCATATCGAGTCCTTTTAATTTCTCAAGCTGAAGTATTGCTTTTTTGGCATTCTCGTTTGAGGCACTTGAAATAGAAAGTGCGGTTAAGACTTCAAAACAGTGAAGTCTTGAATCAAAAGAGTGCAAGTACTGTTTCTTTAACTCGGTAATGGGAGCCAGGGCTTCCGGTGAGATTAAGTGTTCTTTGTGGTCGATACCGGCCAACTCTTTTAATGCATTTAATAATACAGCAGCTGCGGAATTCATAAGATCCGTAGACTTTCCGGTAATGACTTCGCCGTTTGGAAGTTCGATAGCGGAAGCGGTGTGACCGGTGGATTCTTCACGAACCAACGCATGCTTTACAACTTTTCGATCACTGGTGGAAAGACCTGCCTGTTTTAAAAGAAGTTCAAGCTTTCGGAAAGCTTCCTTGGAACCGGAACCGGTTTTTAATGCGCAAGCTTCTTTGTAATAACGACGGATGATTTCCTGATTTGCGGCTTCGCGACAAGCGGCGTCATCGGAAATACATTTTCCTGCCATATTTACGCCCATGTCCGTAGGAGATTTGTATGGACATTCACCGTAGATGTGTTCGAACATTGCCTGCAATACAGGGAAGATTTCAATATCTCGATTATAGTTAACGGTTGTCTCTCCGTAAGCTTCCAAGTGGAACGGGTCAATCATATTTACATCATTTAAGTCAGCTGTCGCAGCTTCATATGCCAAGTTGACCGGATGCTTTAACGGAAGATTCCAAATCGGGAAGGTTTCAAATTTTGCATATCCGGCATTTACGCCATGCTGTTTTTCGTGATAAAGCTGAGACAAACAGGTGGCCATTTTTCCGGAACCCGGTCCGGGTGCAGTGATTACAACCAAAGGACGGCTGGTTTTGATATAATCGTTTTTGCCGAATCCTTCTTCGGAAACGATATGGTCCACATTACCCGGATAATCTTCAATTTTATATAGAACATAGGAGTCGATGCCTAAACCTTTTAGTTTCTCGCGGAAACGATCGGCATCCGGTTCCCCGGTGTACTGAGTTACACAAACACTTCCCACATAAAGCCCAAGCCCCTGGAATACATCGATGAGACGAAGAACATCCTGGTCGTAAGTGATACCCAAGTCACCACGAATCTTATTAGAGGCAATTGCCCCTGCTGAAATAACAATTACCACTTCGGCCTGATCTTTTAACTGTAACAACATCTTCATTTTTGAGTCCGGTTCAAATCCGGGTAAAACTCTTGATGCGTGGTAGTCATCAAAAAGCTTTCCGCCAAATTCCAAGTATAATTTGTCACCGAAATGAGAGATGCGTTCCTTGATGTGCTCGGACTGCATTTTTAAGTATTTTTCATTGTCGAAACCTATGTTCATTGTGTTCCCTCCATATTATTTAAAAAACATAAAAATGTTATCATTTATATGTCCAAAATTCAATAAGACTACTACACAATTTTTTTGAATTGTTCCTTATAATAATTTAAAAAAATTCAATTGAAAATGATTGAAATTGAAGTTGAATTTTTATATACTCTTCTTGTTGTGAAATGACCCCCTCAAGGGCCGAAAAGAGAGAGAGGAGTATTGAAATGTTAGAAAAACTTTTCAAACTAAGTGAGAACAACACAACTGTGAAAACAGAGGAGTTGGCCGGATTTACTACCTTTATGACCATGGCTTACATTTTGGCAGTAAACCCAAGCATCCTTTCCGCTTCCGGAATGGATAGTACCGCAATTTTGATTGCAACTTGTCTTGCATCATGCGTTGGTACATTACTTATGGCATTTTTGGCTAATTACCCATTTGCTTTGGCACCGGGAATGGGCTTAAATGCATATTTTGCTTTCACTGTTTGTGGAAACCTTGGATATGACTGGAAAGTGGCTTTAATGGCCGTATTTGCTGAAGGTCTTGTTTTCATCGTTCTTTCACTTACTAACGTTCGTGAAGCAATCTTTAATGCAATTCCTTCTACATTAAAGAAGGGTGTGTCAGCCGGTATCGGTTTATTTGTAGCATTCATTGGTTTACAGGGAGCAGATCTTGTTGTAAAAAGTGATTCTACTTTGGTTACTTATACAGCTTTTAGAGCAAACTGGCATACAGAAGGCATTTGTGCTGTTCTTGCTTTGATTGGTTTAGTTATAACCATCATCCTTTATGTAAAGGGTGTTATGGGATCTATCTTAATCGGTATTCTTGCAACATGGATTCTTGGTATGATCTGCCAGGCAATCGGTGTATATGTTCCTGATTTTGAAAACGGATTCTATTCTTTGTATCCTACATTTGCAATGACTGACTTTTCTACATTTGGTCAGACCTTTGGTGCTTGCTTTAAAGCAGACTTTACCGGAGTTGGAGTAGCAAACTTTATCGTAGTTTTGCTTTCCTTCTTATTTGTGGATATGTTTGATACCATCGGAACCTTAATCGGATGTTCTGAAAAGGCCGGATTCCTTGATAAGGATGAAAAACTTCCACGTATCAAACCGGCACTTCTGTCTGATGCGATTGCAACTTCAGTTGGTGCAATCTTTGGTACATCTACAACAACTACCTATGTTGAGTCTACTTCCGGAATCGGAGCAGGCGGACGTACTGGATTAACTTCTGTTGTAACAGGTTTGTTATTCTTACTTGCAATTTTCTTTGCACCAATCTTTACAGCAATTCCTGGATTTGCAACAGCTCCTGCACTTATCTTTGTAGGATTCTTAATGCTTTCCGCAGTTGTTAAGATTGACTTTAGTGATTTAAGAGAAGCAATTCCTGCATACCTTACAATTATTTGCATGCCTTTGATGTATTCTATCGCTGAAGGTATTGCTGTTGGATGTGTATCTTATGTATTAATCAATATCATCTGCAACGCAATATGCGAAGAGAAGAAGAAGATTACACCGCTTATGTATGTACTTGCAGTCATCTTTGTTTGCAAATATATCTTCTTATAAGATTTATTTCTTAGATTTACTTATGATAAGAAAGCTCGGCTTGGAAAGAGTTCCTTGCCGGGCTTTTTTTACATATTGTATTTTTTGTTATTTGACAGTTGCTATCTTTGTTATATATACTGAAAAAACGAATATATAAGGGATTTTAATATGTCTAAGAAATATAAAAAATGGGAAAAATTAGATAATACCGCAAAAGTCTTTCCGGTCATTGCTACGGATGAAATGACAAATACTTATCGCATCAGTGTGGTTCTAAATGAAGAAGTGGATTGTGATGTTTTACAACAGGCATTGGATATAGTGCTACCGAAAATCCCGGGGTTTAATCTGCGACTTCGAACAGGATTTTTCTGGTATTATTTGGAAGAAAATGGGAAGCCTGCGCCCCTTGTTAAAGAAGAGCAGGATTATCCTTGCAGAAGAATTTACGCACAGAAGAATAACAGTTATCTTTTCCGCGTTACCTATTATAAAAACAGGATTAATCTTGAGGTATTTCATGTACTGACCGATGGTATGGGCGGAATCGGATTTTTACGTGAGCTTACATATCAGTATTTGCGTTTAAAACATCCTGATCTTTCTGATGGGGCTTCCGATCGTTTAAGTGAAGAAACATCCTTGAATCGAGAAGACAGTTATATTTCTAATTACAATAAAGCATCAAAAAGTGTATATGCGTCGAAAAAAGCCTTTTTAATTAAGGGAGATAAATTGCCGTATAACGGATTTGGTGTAATTCAGGGACTTTTGCCTGTCAGTCAGTTAAAAGAGGTAAGTAGAAACAAGTATGGGGTCAGTATTAATGAATACTTGATTTCAACATTTGTTTTTGCAACTTATCGCACCTATCGCAGATTTATATCAGAGGAAAAGCCGATTCGAGTGGCGGTTCCCGTAAATATGAGACCGTTTTTTGATTCGAATACAACAAAGAATTTCTTTGTTATGATTTCTGCGGAGTTTTCTCCGAAGAAGGATGAGTACACCTTTGATGAAGTGGTAGCGGTTATTCACGAAAGTATACAGTCACAAATGACAAAAGAGCATTTGGAATCCATTTTTTCTTATAATGTTTCCAATGAACAGCACTTTGCCGCCAGAAGTGTGCCTTTATTCTTAAAAAACATTGGTATTAAGGTGGTTTATACAAAGGCAGCCCTTGCAAATACAACTACGATTACCAATATCGGAAATATTACGGTTAAAGAAGAATACGAGCCGTATATCAAGATGTTCCATTCTTTCCTTTCTTTTTCAAAAGGACAGGAATTAAAGGGAACCATTACTTCTTACAAAGATACTCTTGCCTATACGTTTACTTCTTCCTTTGAAGATACAACAGTGCAACGACGCGTATTTCAGCAGATTGCGCAGGATGGAGTAGAAGTTCAAATCGAAACAAACGGGGTTTATTATGACTAAAAAATGCAATCATTGCGGTGTGTTTATACTTGACGCAACGGAAAAGTGTCCGCTCTGCGACGGCGTTGTGGAGGGGGATGGAACCGGTCTGAACAGTTATCCGAACATCGTTGATAAAATTAAAAAAACATCCCTTCTTATGCGGATTTTGTTTACCATCTGGGTGCTTACCTTTGGCGCCCTTGGAATTGCGAGCTACTATGTCCACGGATTCATTCTTCCGGTTGTGGTCGTAGCTGCGTCCACATATTATGGTTTGTTCATGCTTTGGCTTATGACAAAGCCACAGTATGGCTATATGAAGCGAATCTTTCTTGCAATTATCGTTGGTGTGATTTTTATTGTGTTAATTGATTATGTGACGGGATTTCATTATTGGTCGTTAAACTATGTGTTACCGGCAGGAATTATCTTTTTAAATGCTGCACTTTTGTTGCTTCGATTTATCAATCGCAGAAATTGGAGAAGCTATATTGTACAGCAGTTATTTGTGATTTTTCTTGGTGTTGTCCCGATTATTTTTATTTTGAACGGACAGATATCCCATCCGCTTTTATCTGTAATCGCGATTGCAATTTCGATTATGATGTTTGTGGGGACCCTTGTTATCGGAGGGCGAGAGGGACTCATGGAATTGAAGAGAAGATTTCATATCTGACGCTGTTTAAAAGCGACAGTATATAGATATAGCGCACAGTTATTATAAAGTGTTTCGTGTCGTAATCTC